>JAFRFG010000034.1 GCA_017434455.1 Thermoguttaceae bacterium
GCCCCACACGGGGCGCGTGGGTTGAAACGGTGCCGATCACCCCCCAGCGCCTTGTCTTGCGCGTCGCGCCCCACACGGGGCGCGTGGGTTGAAACGGTGCCGATCACCCCCCCAGCGCGCTGTCTTGCGTCGCGCCCCACACGGGGCGCGTGGGTTGAAACCACGCGAAGCAATATATTATTGAATATGGTTTTATGGTCGCGCCCCACACGGGGCGCGTGGGTTGAAACATATGCACGTGAGCACGAAAACGAAGGCGGAAAAACGTCGCGCCCCACACGGGGCGCGTGGGTTGAAACACAATCCCAGAAGTTACAAGTGTTAGCAATGCCATGTCGCGCCCCACACGGGGCGCGTGGGTTGAAACCCTTGAAAACACTACTTGGTATTGTAGGGGTTGAAGTCGCGCCCCACATGGGGCGCGCGTGACCGTAACCCCAATGCTTCTCCCTCAAAAGAAAAACCGGCAGACTTCTTGTTTTTGGCCGTTGTACTCGACCTCGATCCGGTCGCGGCGGCGGTAATCGCCGCAGAGCAGGCCCCGGCGGCTTGGCGTGTTCGAGGCCAGACAGCAGATGGGGATCTCTCCTTCGATGCCGAGCTGCCGGGCGGTCTGAAGAGCCAGGGGGAGAATCCGCTTGAAGTACCCCCGGCCGCGGTACGAAAGTCGGACAAAACAGCCGATCTGCCCGCCGTAGGTCCGCAGAAAGTCGTTCAGCTCCAGGCGGATATTGACCGCCCCGATCACTTGATTTCCCTCTGCCGCCCAGAAAGTGGCCGAGGGGACGTGCCCTTCGGGAAGATCTTCTCCTTTTTCATGCCGGCGATAATCGTCAAAGATCGTCTCTTTCCATTGATGAAAAAGCGCCGGGTCGTGGAGGATATAGGAATCGTGAATCTGTCCCCATGTCTCTTGGCACGCTTGGTAATAAGAAAGAAGATATTCGGGGGCGGGACGGATCAGCCGCGGCCCCCGGGGAGAGTCTTGGTTTAGGGACGAGTTTTCGTTCGTCGATAACTCTTCGCTTGTCATCGAAGCCGCTTTACCGCGCCGCCTTTCCGGTAAGCTGAAGAATCCACGACTCGGCCAGCGCGCGCCACATCTCCCACGACGCCCCCGAGTAGTGATTGAAGCAGTGGTTCCCATCGGGGAGTTCCACCAGGACATAGGGAAGGTTGTACCGCTGCATCGCCTTGGCGAAGGCGCGGCTGTTTTCGATCGGGACGACGGTGTCGTCGATCGCCTGCGCCAGGAAGACCGGCGGGGTCTCGGGGGTGACCTGCTTTTCGCTGGAGTAATAGTCGATCAGCGCTTGGGGCGCGTTCTTCCCGAGAAGATTATCTTGGGACCCCTGGTGGGTATACTCCGAGCCGAAGAGGATCACCGGATAGATCAGCAGCGAGAAATCGGGCCGGCAGCTGACACGCTCGATCGGGTCGGCGGCGTCGGCTTTCCCCGCGTCGAAGTGTGTGGTGGCGGTACTGGCCAGGTGCCCGCCGGCGGAGTAACCGATGATACCGATTTTATTCGGATCGATGCCGTATTTCTCGGCGTTGGCGCGGACATAGCGGATCGCCCGCTGCGTATCGGCCAGGGGGACGGTATCGCGGCCGGCGGGGAGCCGGTACTGCAGAACGAAACCGGCGATTCCAAAGGTATTGAGCCATTTGGCGGTTTCAGACCCCTCCGGGCAGAAAGCGGACAGACCCGCGTATCCGCCGCCGGGGCAGACGACGACCGCGGGGATCGGATCTTGAGAGGTTCGCTCGGGAAGAATCGGATAGAGACAGACCTCAACGTCCTCGGTATTGCCGGCCTTATCGATCGGCGCGCCGTCGGGCCAAAGATTGATGCCGGCCGGTTTTTCTTGAGCCGCGGCAACGCAGGCCAGGAAGAGAAGCACCGTCGAGAGAACAAAAACAATGTTCTTAATCTGGTATTTCATCGTTATTGTTTGCTTATGCTTGAAGATTCAAAGGTCATTTTTTCGCTTACGGAAGCCGATGGATCCACGCCGGGGCGAGCGCCTGCCACATATCCCACGAGGGGCCATGGTAATCGTTGAGGCCATGATCGCCGTTGGGCAGCTCTACCAAGACGTAGGGAAGATTGTACCGCTGCATCGCCCGGGCGAAGGCGCGGCTGTTCTCGATCGGAACGACGGAATCATCGACGGCGTGCGCCAGAAGAACCGGCGGGGTCTCGGGACCTACATGTTTCTCGTTCGAGAAATAATCAAGCTTTTCCCGCGTCTGATCCTTGCCGAGGAGGTTATTCTGCGTTCCCAGGTGGGTCGACTGATCGCCGAAGAGGATCACCGGATAGATCAAAATGGCGAAGTCCGGACGGCAGCTGACCCGCTCGATGGGGTCGGCGGCGTCGGCTTTCCCCGCGTCGAAATGGGTGGCGGCGGTACTGGCCAGGTGGCCGCCGGCGGAGAAACCGATGATGCCGATCTTATTCGGATCGACGCCGTATTTCTCGGCGTTGGCGCGGACGAAGCGCATCGCCCGCTGCGCGTCGGCCAGGGGAACCGTTTCTCGGCCGGCGGGGAGCCGATATTCCAGGATAAAACCGGCGATGCCGTTGTCGTTGAGCCAGCGGGCAATGCCGTATCCCTCCGGCTGAATGCACAGACCACCGTACCCGCCCCCCGGGCAGATGACGACCGCGGGGACCGCCCCGGCCCCGTTTTCGGGGAGCATCGGATAGAGGTTCACCGCGGCATCCTCGGTATGGCCGTCGGCGTCGATCGGCGCACCGCCGGGCCAAAGGTTGATTCCCTCGGGGGTATCCCCGGCACCGGCAGTGCCGGCAATCGCCAACGCGGCCGCGGCCGAAATGACAAACAAAGCGTCTTGGAGAATTTTCTTCATTGTTTAACTCGCTGGATGAATCGTTAGGGAAGTCTCACCGGGAAGACGCGGACGGTTTTGGTCGTCTTGCCGTCGAGCGTCGCGGTGAATTCGTTTTTAAAGGTATCTTTACCGCCGTTGTCGTCAAAGACCTGGGCGCTGTACTGGAAGGTGCCGTCCTCGGCCACGGGAATCTCGTTGCCGTCGACGGTTACCGCCGCGCCGGGGTCGGTCAGGCCGTAGTACTCAATCACAAACGGGCCGACCGTCACCGCCTGGCCGTCGCCCGGGCAGGAACGGACGATCAGCTTGGGGCCGTTGACCATCGCCGAGATCTCGCGGGCCGTATCCTCACGCGCCTGACGGAAGACCTCCGGGTCGGGATTGACCTCGGTCATCGAGGGGAGCGCGCGGTGAGCCAGTTCCATCGAGCGTGTCTCGGGGTCGAGCCACCAAAGATCGGCGCCGCTGTTTTGGGCCGCTTCTTCGGTCAGGCGCTGCAGAAGATGGAAATACTCGTAATCCTCGATGCTTTCGCGCTCGATTTCCCATCGGACCGAGTCAAGCGGGCCGGGATAGACGCAGTGCGAATCCCCCGGGGGGAGCTCCTCTGTCGGCGGGCCGAAGGGGTCCTCCGGCCAGAAGTTGTATCCCCAATGGAGGTATCCGTACAGATGCTCGGTGTAGTTGACCCAATGGATCGCCCGCACACGTATCCCGGGGATATCGATAAAGCGGTTCGGGTAATATTTCCCGAACGGATGGCAGCAGATATAGAACCACATCTCGTGGTCGTCGCACCGCAGCTGGTTGAACATATCCTTCCACCGCTCGAGGTGCGAGATCTTGGGAACCCAGACCTCGATCGCGTCGCAGAAGTGGGTGCTTTCGATCGCGTCGATCCGCTTGATCCGAGGCGCGGACTGATGGACAAACTCCGAAACCTCGCGCCAGGAGGCCATATCCTCACGGAACGGCTCATCGGCGATGTGGATCATCGACTTATCGATACGGCCGGTATCGATGAGCCACTTCTCCAAAGCGCCGAGGACCTCGGGAATCCAGACGGTTCCCGGAACGACGACGTCTTCTCCTTCGGCCTCGTCATAGATCTTGGTGTCGCGAAGAACCAGCTCGTGACTTTCGCGATCGACTCCGGCGCAGTGGAAGAACTCGATCCGTTCGCCGACCCCGCACTTTTCGGCCAGTTCGATGAACCTCTGCAGCCGCGAAAAATCAATCTCCCAATGACCGTCGCTCTTGCGCGCGGCGCGCACGAATGACCCCAGTGGTTGGTATTCCTCCTCATCGCTTTCGGACGCGGTACCCCCGAGTGAGCCGGGAGCCGCGTCGACCCAGACGATATTCTGCCGATGATCCGCCATATTCCTGAAGTACTTCTCCAGGATTTCCCAGAAGGCGTCGGAGGCGAACTTAACCCCATGGAAACGGGTTAGATGGAGAACATCGAACCAGTTGGTGACCCAAAGGTGACGCTCCTCCGGCAGGGTGAAGGGGAAGACTTCCAGGGTCAGCGGCAGTGCCGTCTCGGCGGTGTCGTTCTTGACGGTGATCGTCCCGCTGTAGGAACCCGCGGCCGTTTCGGCCGGGACAAAGACGGTGACCCACACACCGAGCGCCTCGCCGGCCTTCAGCGAGACGGTGGTTTCCTCATAGAGGATATCGGGGAAGTCGCACGGAGCGGTCCGGACGACGGTGTCGTCATACTCCGTATTGCGGGTGAGCCGAACCGTTCCGATCGGCCGCAGACGAATCCGCTCGGCGGGAATCACCGCCGAACCCGGTCCGGTCAGGTCCGTGACGCTCAGCGTGACATCTTCCAGGTCGGCCGAGGAGAGAACCCCGAACTGCCCCGACTCGTACTCGTTCCGCGCGGCGGAAAGGGCGATCGGCGCGCTGTCGCCGGCCGGTGTGTCGCTGAAGATCCGCGTATGGATATCGACCGGCCAAAGGGCAAGGGCTTCCTCGGCCCCGGCGCGTTGGGAGAGCGCCATCAGTCCCAAGAGCACCGAGAGAGCAAAACGGAAAAAAGATCCCGTCATACGGTAAAACTCCTTCGAGGTTGGTTTTTCTTAGGAGGGGATGTCCTTTTGTATGGATCATCCCCATCCCAAATCAACTCAAGGGGAAAAACGTTTTTCCCGGACCGCGGACGGCGCGTCTACTTCTTCACCGGGAAGACGCGGACGGTTTTGGTCGTCTTGCCGTCGAGTGTCGCGGTGAACTCTTTCCGGAAGGTATCTTCGCCGCCGTTGTCGTCAAAGACCTGGGAGCTGTACTGGAAAGTGCCGTCCTCAGCCACGGGGATCTCGACACCGTCGACGGTCACCGTCGCGCCGGGGTCGGTCAGGCCATAGTACTCAATCACAAACGGACCGACTATCAGCGCCTGGCCGTCGCCCGGGCAGGAACGGACGATCAGCTTCGGACCGTTGACCATCGCCGAGATTTCGCGGGCCGTATCCTCACGAACCTGACGGAAGACCGCCGGGTCGGGATTGACCTCGGTGATCGAGGGGAGCGCGCGGTGCGCCAGCTCCATCGAGCGTGTTTCGGGGTCAAGCCACCAAAGATCGGCGCCGCTGTTTTGGGCCGCTTCTTCGGTCAGGCGCTGCAGAAGGAGGAAATACTCGTAATCCTCGATGCTTTCGCGCTCAATCTCCCAGCGGACCGAGTCGAGCGGACCGGGATAGACGCAGTGCGTATCCCCGGGGGGGAGCTTCTGCGTCGGCGGGCCGAAGGGATCCTCCGACCAGAAGTTGTATCCCCAATGGAGATAGCCGCACAGGTGCTCGGTGTAGTTGACCCAATGGATTGCCCGCACGCGCGTCAACGGGATGTCAATAAAGCGGTTCGGGTAATACTTCCCGAACGGATGGCAGCAGATATAGAACCACATCTCGTGGTCGTCGCTCCGCAGCTGGTTGAACATATCCTTCCACCGCTCGTAGTGCGAGATCTTGGGAACCCAAACCTCGAGTCTATCGGAGAAGTGGGTGCTTTCGATCGCGTCGATTCGCTTGATCCGCGGCGCGGCCTGATGGACAAACTCCGAAACCTCGCGCCAGGAGGCCATATCTTCGCGGAACGGCTCGTCGGCGATGTGGATCATCGACTTATCGATACGGCCGGTATCGATAAGCCACTTCTCCAGCGCGCCGAGGACCTCGGGAACCCAGACGGTCCCCGGAACGTCGACCTCCTCTCCCTTGGCCTCATCGAAGATCCGAGCGGTCAGAAAAACCAACTCGTGCTTATTGCGATCGACCCAGGCGCAGTGGAAGAACTCCAGCCGCTCGCCGACGCCGCACTTTTCGGCCAGTTCGATGAACTTCTGCATCCGTGAGAAGTCAATATCCCACTTGCCGTCGCTTTTGCGCGTGACACGCACCAGTGAACCGGGGGCCTCATTGACCCAGACGATGTTCTGCCGATGCTCCGCCATATTCCTGAAGTACTTCTCCAGGACTTCCCAATAGGCGTCGGAGGCGAATTCCGCGTTGTGGACGGCCGCCAGCTTGTGCATATCGAACCAGTTGGTGACCCAAAGGTGACGTTCCTCCGGCAGGGTGAAGGGGAAAACCTCCAGCGTCAGCGGCAGTGTCGCCTCGGCGGTGTCGTTTTTGACGGTGATCGTCCCGCTGTAGGAGCCCGCGGCCGTTTCGGCCGGGACAAAGACGGTGATCCAGATACCGAGCGCCTCGCCGGCCTTCAGCGAGACGGTGGTTTCCTCATAGAGGATATCGGGGAAGTCGCACGGAGCGGTCCGGACGACGGTGCTGTCGTATTGTGTATTGTGGATGAGCCGAACCGTCCCGATCGGCCGCAGACGGATCCGCTCGGCAGGAAGCACCGCCGAGTCGGGCCCGGCCAGATCCGAGACGCTCAGCGTGACTTTCTCCAGATCGGCCGAGGAGAGAACCCCGAACTGCCCCGACTCGTACTCGTTCCGCGCGGCGGAAAGGGCGATCGGCGCGCTTTCACCGGCCGGTGTGTCGCCGAAGATTCGCGTGTGAATATCGACCGGCCAAAGGGAAACGGTTTCCTCGGCCCCGGCGTGGCAGGACAGTAAGGGGAACGACAGCAGCGCGAAAAGCGCCGAGAGGGCAAAACGGAAAAAAGGTCTCGTCATACGGTTAAAACTCCTTCTCCTATCGGAAGATCTCTTTAGAGGAATCCTCTTTTTAAGCGGGCATCCCCAATCGTAAATCAACCGGGGGGAAAAATCAATATTCCCGGCCGGCGCCTAAGGCCGGCGGGTGTTCAAACAGATTCTTTCGCCGCTTCACGCCGAGACAGCCCGCTTTTCGTCGCCAAAATATTTTCTCAAAATGAGGAGAATTTTCTCCGCCGCGTCCCTATAATGAGAGATAGGAGCTTCCCAAAAATCGGGGCTCCGCGAAAAATCATCTGTCCGAACAAACAAGAACTTAAGGAGACCCCAAAAATGATTCCTGCCCCTCCCGAAATCGTGTGCTGTCCGAAATGCGGACAGGGACTGCTTCGCCACAGTTTGTTGAGCGGCAATACCTTTGGCGCAACCTTCTATTCAAATGGTCGAATGGAAGCCCCGATGCTTCCGGAGTTTCCGGCCTTTTCCCGTTGCCCGAACTGCGGCGCCTTCTTCTGGGTAAGTGACCTGGAAAGGGGGGGAGGAGGAAGGCGTTCTTACCCCGACATCAAAGAACTGACGGTCGCCGAGACGGCGGCGTTTCTCGAAAGCGGTCTGGTTCAAGGGCGCGATCAGGAAATCTTCGTCCGAATCAAGCTGTGGCATGCCTTTGGCGATGGGGTCTATGACGACCATTCCGAGGAACAAGAGCTCTGGGAAGGGAACCTTCGGCGTCTGTTGGAACTTCGGCCCGAGGAGGAGCTGATGATCGCCGAAATCCACCGCCAGCTCGGCCAATTCGACGAGGCCATGGAAATCCTCAACGCGATCTTGGCGGATGAAGAGAAAAAAGAGATTTGGTCATTCGCCTCCCAGATGAAAGCCCACTGCGAGAAGAAGGATCGCAAGGTGTTCCGCTTTTCGCGTGACTGATCGGCCCTGCCGCTTTCCCCCTCTTTCCCCGATGGGGGAAGGAGGGGAAAGCGAAGGATCCTCCTCGAAAAAAACTTCTCCCCGAGACCGTTCTTTTGGACAAACCGCCTTCCTCTTCTCTATAATACTGAACAGGGACGAAGAAAAACCTCGGACAAAACGTGCTTCCAAGGAGTAATTCACAAGCTATGACATCCAAAACCCTCAAACTGGGCCTTTTCCTGCTGGGAGTTGTTCTGCTGGCCGGCTGCCGACCTTCCGCGCCGACGACAGACAGTACCACTCCTTCCGACCGCACCGCGCCGATGGCCGCGCCGGCCGATACCCCGGTCGAAGACGCCGATACTCCGGCCGTCCGGCCGATCATCGTTGATGTGCGCAGCCCCGAGGAATACGCCGGGGGGCACCTCGCCGGGGCGATCCTCCTGCCGCACACCGAAGTGGCCGATCGGGCCGCCGAGCTCTTCGGCGATAAGGACGCGCCGCTGGCCGTCTACTGCAAAGCGGGGATCCGCGCCGAAAACGCCCGTCAGACCCTCGAGTCGCTCGGGTACACGAATGTCACCAACCTGGGGGGAATCGACGAGGCGGCGCGGAAACTCGATGTGCCGATCGTCACCGATCAGGTCGAACAATAGCGGCGCGCACCCGCCAAGGAATAAAAAAAGGGTTTTCGCCCTTTGGGGGCAAAAACCCTTGGTGAATGGGCGATGCTGGACTCGAACCAGTGACCTCGGCCGTGTGAAAGCCGCGCTCTAACCAGCTGAGCTAATCGCCCAAACAGTACAGGGATTTTACCCGGCCTTGTCATTTCGTCAATCCCTGACGAAAGGGGCCGAAAAGTTAACGTGATGCTGCATAAGGAGAATAAAATGGAGCAAAACAACGATGTAAAGTATTTAGTTTTCGACATTGAGACGGTCGCCGATGAGGACTTGATCAAAGAGGTGAAGTACCCGCACGATCAGATCACCCCGCGTGAGGCGCGCAAGAAGTTCACCGACGAATTGATCAAGAAGAAGGACGACGATTTCATCCCTTATACCTTCCAGTTTCCGGTGACCCTGGCGATGGCGAAGCTCCGCGAGGACTTCACAATCATCGATCTTCCTGTTCTCACCTTTGAGCAGGGGGGGCCGGGCGTTCTGGTCAAAAGCTTTTGGGCGGGGTGGGAAAGATACAAACGCCCGACACTGGTCACCTTCAACGGGAAGGGGTTCGATCTTCCCGTGATGGAACACATGGCGTTCCGCTACGGGATCCCGATCCCAGGGTGGATGAAGTATGAAACTTACTCCGGCGGCCGCATTTCCCTGGGCGGCAGCGCCTCGGCGAATCCTCGAAACCGCTACAACACGGTCAGCCACATCGATGTGATGGAGATTCTCTCCAACTTCCGTCCCTATGTCGGCGGTATGAACCTCGCCGCCAAGGGGATCGGCTGCCCCGGAAAGATCGAGACAAACGGTCAGGAAGTGCAGGAAATGTTCGATCAGAAGCGGTTCGCGGAGATCCACGACTACTGCCGCTGCGACGTCCTCGATACCTACTTCCTCTTCCTCCGGCTCATGACGCTCTCCGGTTGTATGGGCGACAAAAACAAGGACAAAGAAAAGGAAAAAGAGAAAGAAAACGTACCGGTTGGTCTCGACCGAGAGCGGATCCTGGTCGATCTCGCCCGGAAACGGATCGAACAGGAAACGGCCAATCACCCGATCTACAACACCTATCTGGAAGCGTGGAGCCGCAGCCGCGGCACCCGGGCGCTGGACGAGTACTGCCGGCAGGTCCAACAGTAAAGACGCCCCGCGTACGGCACAAAAAAACACCCCTGATAAGGGGTGTTTTTTTATGCCTTCACTATCCCCGGCGCGACTCGAACGCGCGACCTACGGTTTAGGAAACCGTCGCTCTATCCAACTGAGCTACGAGGACACGTGTGCTTTTCGTCATTACTACGGCTGGAAGATCCGGCCGGTGAGCTTCTGGTACGCCTCGACGTACTTGGCGCGGGTCTTGACGACGATATCGTCGGGAAGCTGCGGCGGGGGCGAATTGCGGTCCCACCCGGAGGTCAGGAGCCAGTCGCGGACAAACTGCTTGTCGAACGACTCTTGAGCGCGGCCGGGGGAGTATTTGTCGGAGGGCCAGAAGCGGGAACTGTCGGGGGTGAGCACCTCGTCGATGAGGATGATCGAACCGTCCTCGTTCTGACCGAACTCGAACTTGGTGTCGGCGATGATGATCCCGCGGGTCGACGCGTAGCCGCTCCCCCGCTTGAACAGGTCGATCGCCCGGTCACGCAGCGTCTCGGCGGTGGCCCGGCCGACCAGCTCAACCATTCTGTCGAACGAGATATTCTCGTCGTGCCCTTCTTCGGCCTTGGTCGAGGGGGTGAAGATCGGCTCGGGGAGCTTGGCGCTTTCGCTCAGCCCTTCGGGGAGCGAAACACCGCACACCGAGCGCGACTTTTGATATTCCTTCCAGCCGCTGCCGGCCAAGTAGCCGCGGACCACGCACTCGATCGGGACGACACGGGTCTTTTTGCAGTAGGTCGAACGGCCGGCGAACTGAGACAGGTCGGTTCCCGCCGGGAAGGGGACCTTTTCGACGTCGTCGGTGATGAAGTGATTTTCCATCCCGAGTTTCTTAAACCAGAAGGCGGCCATCTGGTTGAGAATCTTCCCCTTATCGGGGATCCCGGTCGGAAGAATCCAGTCGAAGGCGCTGATTCGGTCGGTACTGACCAATAAGAGCGCGTCCCCAAAATCGTAAACGTCGCGAACCTTCCCCTTCTTGGGGGTCATACCCGGAATGGACGTGGAACAAACAGCACTGCTCATAGTGACGACGACTTAACCCCGCAATGGGTCCAAACAACAAAAAACATATCAAACCGCGGCTTGATACTACCAAACGTCAATATCCAGCTCTAACCGAACCCCGGCCCTTTCGCGGACCTGAGTTTGGATCAAACTCGCCAGCCGCTTGACGTCGCTGCTGGAGCACTCCGCCTCGGCCAGGATGAAATTGGCGTTCCGGTCGCATACCACGGCGCCGCCGATGCGCGTCCCCTTCAGGCCGGCATCCTCAATCAGGGCCGAAGCCGACTGCCCGATCGGATCTTTAAAGAGCCAGCCGGCGCCGCTGTAGCCGATCGGTTCGGTCTTTTTGCGGACGATCCAGTTCTTTTGCAGACGGCGGGCCAGCTCCCCGACGTTGTCTTTCTCTAAACGGAAAGTACACGAGAGAATCACCTGATTCTCTAAGCTGGAACTCCGGTAGCCGAAAGCGATGTTTTCGCGGTCGAGCGTGAGAATCTCCCCGTCGAAGGTGGCGGCCCGGACGGTTTCGACCCACTGGCCGATATCGCCGTCGGCCGAGGTGATATTGCCATGAACCGCGCCCCCGACGGTGCTTGGGATGCCGATGAACGCCTCCAGGCCGGCCAGCCCGGCGTAGACCGCGCTGGTGATGGCCCGCCCGAGCTTGGCGCCGCCGCCGGTGATCAGGCGGTCGTCCCGAATTTCAATCCCGCAAAACTCCGGGGCGGTCAGACGAATGACCATCCCGGGAACCCCATCGTCGGAGACGAGGACACTCGACCCCAGCCCGAGGATATGAACCGGAACGTTGTTCTGGCGGCAGGCCTTCAGCAGGGCGAGGAACTCTTCTTCCGTTCGGGGCTCGGCGAAATATTCGGCCTGACCGCCGAGCTGCAGCCAGGTGTGCATCGCCATCGGGACGTTGGTGCGGACGATCTCTTTGAACGGGGCGAAGTAATCGGGCATCGGAACGGCTTTGGGTAGGGATCGATCTTATCGCGTCATGGACAAAAAAACGCGTCGGACACGCCGATGCGTGAAAAAACGACGATTCCCGCGCAGAAGAGAAAGAATATTCCCGACTGGAATCGAACCAGCAACCTTCGGCTTCGGAGGCCGACGCTCTATCCTATTGAGCTACGGGAACATGAAATTTCGCTTCCGGCTTCGTGTGGAAGCATTATACACCGCGGGAGGGCAATAAACAACATCTCCCAAAAGGGGGGGCGCCGGAACAAAAAAAGTCTCACGCACGACTTTGACTCGAAACGTAAGACCTAATTTGTTTTTTCGCCGGGGTGATCGGCACAGCCGACCTATGACCCTTCGGTGTAATGCGGGAAAGAGGACTTGAACCTCCACGAGAAAAAATCTCATCAGGCCCTCAACCTGACGCGTCTGCCAATTCCGCCATTCCCGCGAACGACAAAAAGCATCTTACCCCATTTCTTTCGGGTGTCAAGGGACCGGTAAAGGGGTAAAGAAAGTTTTTTTCTCTTTTGGCTCTTCCCCTTATCCTTTGGCAAGAGCCCCAAGTTATCGTTCCCCGGCCCATATATATTGATAAAAAGCCGATATTTTCCCCCGATGGGACTTCCTCGTTTACCCATTGGCGTTTATAATTCCCCCAAAGGCACTCGGGGATCAGGCAAGGTTATAATGCCGGCGGCACTTCGCCGGCCGGTGATCTTGCCCCATCCCCGGGTTCCTGTATAGGGCCCCTTGTTTGGCGCGTTTCCGCGCTTAAACGTTGGGGCTTGTTTTGTGCATCGGGTAAGCGAAAGATGGCGGGACATGCAAGTCATATCCGG
Organism: Thermoguttaceae bacterium; assembly: GCA_017434455.1. Taxonomy (GTDB): domain Bacteria; phylum Planctomycetota; class Planctomycetia; order Pirellulales; family Thermoguttaceae; genus RUG695. Next base: position 12,558 of record JAFRFG010000034.1, read on the forward strand.
GCTGTGCGCTGAAAGGGAGTGATCGCTCAAAGTGATTCCCCTTCTTTCCGCGGCCGGTGCGCAGTTTTTTTCCATCAGCCGCAGGAGGAAAGCGATGAGTATGTTCTGCTATCAATGTCAGCAAACCGCTGAAGGCAGGGGGTGTACCGAGGCGGGCGTTTGCGGAAAAGATTCCCAGACGGCCTGTCTGCAAGATCTCCTCACCGCCTGGTGCAAGCAGATTGCCTCCACGCGCGTCACCTACCGAGAAAAGAAACGTCATAGTCGACTGATCGATAACTTTCTTCTCGAGTCACTCTACGCGACGCAAACGAGCACCAATTTCGACGCGCGGGAAATGGCCCGTCTGATCTTTTTGGCCGACCGAATGGTTCAATTGGCCGAATATCTCTGCTCCCCCGCCGAGGGAGACCCCGATGTGACGGAGGACGGTTACGTCTATAACGAAGCCGGTCAGAAGGGGTTGGAGGAACAGGTCGGCGCGCCGGTCGATTCCGCCACTCCCGACGATATCGCCGCTTTGGTCAACGAGCAGGCACAGGCCTTCTCCCTCGTGCCCCGTCTTCAGACCAACGCCGATATTGTCGGTCTTCAAGAGTTGATCCTCTACGGTATCCGCGGCGCCGCTGCGAACGGCCGTTATCTCTTCCTGCTCCTTGACCGCGCTTTGGCGGCTTCCGAGATGGATCTCAAGGGGATGCGGCACCGCATCGCCGTCCCGGCCCGTACCAAAGAGGCCCGAGAAGAGCGCGCCGCGCTGAAAAAGCAGGTCGCCGAGCTGGAAAAACAGATCAAAGATTCGTCCGAGCAATCTCAGGAGTTCCTCGACAAACTCTTCGCTGAACTGGCTTTGGTCGACACCCTCACCGATACCGAGGCGCTTCTCGAATCGGCGATGCGCGTGGGGGATTGCAATAAACAAGGGATGGAGCTTCTTTCCCGCGCGAAATGGTCTCTCTTCGGCGAGAAGAAACCGACCGCGGTCAATACCGTTCCCGAGAGCGGTCCCTGTATCCTCGTCTCCGGGCACGACATGGCCGCGCTGGCCGAAGTCCTCGCCCAGACCGAGGGGAAGGGGATCAACGTCTACACCCACGGCGATCTCATCTCGGCGCACGCTTTCCCGGGATTCCAAAAATACAGACACCTCAAGGGGCACTACGGCACCAACTGGGTCGACCAGCAGCGGCAGTTCGACGGTTTCCCGGGTGCCATTTTGATGACTTCCGGCTGTCTGAGCGAGCCGCAGGGGAGTTACTTCGACTACATCTTCACCATCGGTCCGACGGCGTGGCCCGAAGTCCAAAAGATCACTGTCGGCGCCGACGGCAAGTACGACTTCGAGCCGCTGATCCGCGCCGCGATGGATTCGGGCGGTTTCATGAACAGCCGCTCGAACGTCAAGTCGATCCTCAACACCGGTTTCGGGGACGAAGCCGCCAAGATGATGGCCTCTCAGATCGAAACCGAGATGGACAACGGGAACCTGAATCGGTTTGTCTTCATCGGCGGCTGCGACGGCCCTCAAGCCGATCGCCGGTACTACACCGATCTGATCAAAACCCTCTCCGACGATACGGTGATCATTACCCTCGGCTGCGGGAAGTTCCGGTTCAACAATATGCTCTCCTTCAACCAGCGTCCGGCCGCCGAGAAGGGGATCGACCCCGCCGGTGAAGAGGATATCCCCGTTTGGGTCGGCTCTTTGCCGCGTATGTGGGATCTGGGGCAGTGCAGCGATATCGACGCCCTCTTCCGTCTGCTCGAAACCCTCTCGAAGGTCAGCGGGTACAAGGTCGAGCAGCTCAAGATCAAGTACTACGTGACTTGGTTCTCTCAGACGATGGTGGCCGGCCTTCTGACGCTCCTGGCGATGGGTATCAAAAACATCGTCCTCGGGCCGACTCTCCCGGCGTTTATCACCCCCGAGACCGCCGCGCTGCTGTCGGAGCGTTTCGGCCTGAGCGTGATTTCGGCCGGCGGGGCCGAATAAAACCGAAGTTTTCGCGCGCCCGCGGCACCGCTTCTTTCAAGGTGCCGCGGACCGTTCCCGGAGCTTAATCCAAGATGGATGAGTCCCCCCAAGAAGACTCCCGCCGAGTTGGCGACGGATTGCCCGAAGGCCATGACGGCTCGCCCGAGGATCGTCTCCTTCGCCGGATCGATCGGACCCGCGGCGAGGTCCGCCGGGTCGAGTTTTTCTCGACCCTCACGGCCCTTTTAACACTTTCCGGCGGGTTTCTTCTTGTGGGGATCGTTCTCGATCACCTCTTCCGCGACGGGCTGCCGGTGCGATGGCGCTGGATTTACGCGCTTTCGGCGGCGGCGGTTCTTCTGGCCTATTTTCTCAAGCGGCTGATCGTCTCGGCGACCCGCCGGGTCAATCCGCTCTACGCGGCCGACGTTCTCGAAAAGAATCTCCCCGAGGTCAAAAACGGCCTGATCAACTGGCTGACCCTCCGATCGCGCCCGGCGCGCGGCGGTGTCGAGCGGGCGGTTCGGCACGCCCTGGCCTCGCAGACGGCCGATCACCTCGAGGCGCTCCCCGGCGAGTCGGTCGTCGATCACGCGCCGGTGATCCGCTGGGCCGCGGCGCTGGCGGTGGTCGCCGCGCTGGTATCGCTTTACTTTGTCTCGGCTCCCAAGAGTCCCTTTGTCTCCGCGGCCCGCATTCTGCTCCCCTCTCTCGACTGGGCCGCCCCTCAGGCGATCGAATTCCTCGAAATCGAGCCGGGGAACGGTTCGGTCTATTACCGAACCCCTGTTGCCTTCCGTGCCCGCGTGGCGGGGGGAACCCCCGGCGATGTCCGTCTGATCTGGTCGAGCGCCGACCGCCGTCTGGTCGATCAGGTCGTCCCGATGCAATCGGTCGGCGGCCAGCTCTACGAGCTGACATTCCCGCCGGAAGGGACCGGGATGACCGAATCGATCCTCTATCGCATCGCGGCGGGCGCCGGCAGGTATGAGAGTTTTTCCGAGACCTTCCGCTTGGAGGTTCGCCCGCCGCTGACCTTCGACGTCGAAAAGGTCGAACTCACTCCCCCTCCGTACACCGGGGCGGGAACCGTCACGCAGGAGGCCAACGGTACTATCCGGGCGTTGCCCGAAACGGAGGTGACGATCACCGGCCGCGCCAGTGAGCCCCTTTCCAAGGCGTTCTGGGTTCCCGATTTTTCGACCAGCCGCGCGGCGGTGATGACAATCGATTCCGGTGATCCCAACCTGGCAAGTTATCGCTTCCGGCTCAAAGCCAAGCAGGGGAAAGCGTCCGATACCGCGCTCGTTCCCGAGGCGCGGAGCTATCAGTTGTTGGCCAGCGACGCCGAGGGAGTTCGGTCGATCGACGATCCGCAGAACCCGCAAAACGGTCTGCCGATCTGGGGTATCGAGCTGCTGGAGGACCTTGCCCCGACGATCGATTGGGCCGACGACCTTCCGCGCGAATCGCACCTGCCGCTCAACGCCCGCTGTCCGGTCAGCGTCAAAGCGGCCGATCCCGATTACGGTATCCGTCGGGTGACGCTCTTCATCGAGCGACGTCAGGTGCAGGGGGAGGAGCACCTCGAGGAATCGATTCCCCCCATCGAGCTGATCGACCCGGTGATCCCCGCCGGCCCGGTTCCGAATTCCAAAGAGGTGACGCTCACCGCGGCGATCGCGCCGCTGGCCCTGGGGCTCGGCACCGACGATATCGGCCAAGAGTTTGAGTATTACGCCGTCGCCGAGGATACGCTTCTTCCCGAACCGAACCGCGCGCAGACCGCGAAGCGGAGTTTTACGCTGCAGGCGTCCGATCTGAATCTCCCCGAAGGTACGGCCGAGGAAGAGAAATCTGACGAGCAGGGGGAATCGGACGGTCAGGGAGAACAGGGCCGGGAAGGTACCTCCGACGGTCAAGGCCAGGAAGGCCAGGAGGGCCAAGAGGCGGAAGGCCAAGGCCAGCGGCAGGACGGCCAGCAGCAGGACGCCCAGGGCCAAGAAGGGGAAGGCGAAGGCCAGCGGCAGAATGAGAATCAGCCCGGCCCCCAAGAGGGGGGACAGGACGATCAACCCGGTGAAGGCGGCCGGGAAGGGGATCAAAACCCCGGTGAGGACCCCTCCGGCGGCGAACAGCAAAGCGCCGGTCAGCAGCAAGACGAAAACTCCGGCGGTTCTTCCCAAGGCGAGGGGCAGGAGCAAACCTCCCAGGGTCAGGGGGAATCGTCGAGCGATAACACCGATCCAAACGCCCGTCACGGCGACGGGGGGGAAGGGGCGTCCGACGGCGATAACACCGAAGGTGAAAATACCGACGGCGGCGGCACCGGTAACGACGCCGACGACAACGATGCCGACGACAGCGACACCGACAACAACGACACTGAAAGCGGCGCCGGGGGTAATTCCGGCAGTAATCCCGCCGGCGCGGGGGAAGGGGACGGCGATGTCGATGAATCTCCCCAAAGCGAGCCGATCGACCCGATCACCGACGCCGCCGAGGCGTTCGATAAGATTCTCGACCACCTCCAGCGGACCGAAGGGGTCTCGCCCGACGCGGATCTGCCCACAAACGACAGCTCGAACTACCACGAAGAGCCGGTGGATGATCCCGACTCGCTCCCGAACTCGGATTCTCAGGCGCCCGACGACGCGCCGCGGCAGCACGGTTCGGGCACCCCTCCGGCCGGCGCGCCCCGCGAAAAGGGGGACGTTGATCCCAGCGGGAACAACTATATGGCGACCGAAGGCCAAGCAGGTGAGGGGACCGTCCCCGACGATGCCCAGGTCACCTTGGATCCCGATCTGAATCCGTCCGGGACACCCGCTTCCGAGGACGAGCGCCGCGGCGCGCTCGACTCACAGAGCACCAACCCAAACGCTTCGGCCGAAGGGGCGGTCCCCGATCCGACGGGGAGGAAAGATCCCTCCTCGGGGCAGTCGTCAGACCAAAATAAAAGCGCCGACGACGGTGCTCCCCAGCCCAATGCCGGCGACGGCGGCGAAGGCGATGCCGGCCAGCGGAACGATACCCCCGGCGACAACAGCGAGGGGGACAGCTCCGGCGAGTCGACCCCCGGCCGGCAGGGGAAAACCTCGGATCGTCCCAACGACAGCCCGTCCGCCGAGCGGGGACACCAGGGCGCCGGCGGGGCGATGGCCGGGGATCTGGAGGACGGCGCCGCCGCGGGGCGCGCCGACGCGGTTCATTTGGCCTACTCCGAAAAGGCGACGACGCTGGCACTGGAGCATCTGGAAGATCAGCTGCAAAACGGGGTCGACCCGGAACTCCTCAAAGAGCTCGGCTGGTCGAAAGAGGAGCTCAAAGAATTCCTCCGCCGCTGGCAGGCGATGAAGGCCGCCGCCGAAACTCTGCCGGCCGACTCTCCCGAGCGCCGGCAGTACGACGAACAGCTGCGCGATATGGGGCTTTGGGAAGAGTGGGATCCCCTGCGCCAAAAGGCCGCCGGGGACGAAAACCGCCGCGCCTCCGAGGTAAATACCGGCCGGAGGGTCGAGCCCCCGGCGTACTACGCCGATCGTTTCCGCGCCTATACCGAGGGGCTCTCCCGCTCGAAGAAAGCCGCGCCCCCCAAGGGGCGTTAATCCTCGCACAAAAAAAGCCGCCCCCTAGGAGCGGCTTTTTTTACGGCCGGGCAAAAACGGTTCTTTAGCCCGCCCGGCGGAAGAAGTTGCGCTTTTTCAGGACTTCCTCGGTCTTGCGGCTGAGCGGTTCGGTCACACTGCCGCTGATCGTGACCACGTCATCCTTCCCGCCTTCGGCCGAGATCGACGCGACAGCGGCGCGTCTGCGCGCGTTTTCGGCCGCCTCGCGCCGATCGATGATCAGCGAGGCGCTGCTGCGTCCGAACTCGTCCGAAGAAAGGTTCGGGTCGTCATAGCCCTTGTCCTGCGACGGGACGTTGTAGATGGTCTGCGTCGGGAAGGCGAAGCGCACATCCATCTTTTCGGCCAGACGGAGGATATCCAAAATCAGGGTGCTGCGCGCCTTATACTCGGCCGCGGTATCGGGGACGAGGAAGAAGCAGTTGAGCAGAATATCGATCGACGACGCGCTGAACTCGTACGCTTCGACAGAGAACTTATCTTTCCGCGTGAAGTTGTACGACAAGATCAGCTCTTTGATCCCCTCGCAGAACGCCTCGATCCGATCCGGCGGGGTGTCGTACTGAACACCGAGCATCGTTTTGTACCGGCGGAAGTGGCGGCGTCCCATATTGTCGATGATCGCCGTGGTCAGCACGTTGTTCGGAACCGTCACCAGCGAGTTATAGAAGGTCCTGATTCGCGTACTGCGAAGACCGACGACCTCGACCTCTCCCTCGATGTTATTGGTGACGATCCAGTCGCCGATGACGAACGGGCGGTCCATCAGGACGGTGACCGAGCCGAAGAGGTTGGCGATGGTGTTTTGCGCCGCCAGGGCGATCGCGATACCTCCGATTCCCATACCGGAGATAATACCGACGGCCGAAAACCCGAACGATTGAAGGATCATGATCATTCCGATCACGACCAAGACGATCTTCATCGCGCGGCTGACCAGCGGAACCAAGATCTCATCGAGCCGCGACTTGGTTTTGAGCAGATACTTCCGCGACGACAGGGCGAGGATATCGATGAATCTCAAACCGGTGATGACGAACATCGCGATGGCCAGAATCTTGATCGGGCTCCCCATCAGCCCGACAATCTTCGGCGGCACATGGGCCCCCAGAAGGCCGATGTACCAGACCACGTATGTCACGAACCAACCGACCGGGCGCCAGGTTTTTTTCGAAATTTTATATTCCGAAAGGTCACGGCTCATCAGGTGGAACGAGGTGATCGTCATGTAGTAGAGCCCCGTCGAGCAGAGCAGCCCGATTCCGTAGCCGATCACCAACACCAAAAGCAGGAGTACCCACTGTATGCGGCGCAGTCCCAACGTGCTTCTAAACCACCAGTCGGGGATGGACCGCAAGACAGGGAGTCGGTAGAAGATGGCCGGGCGGAGGTCTTTGACCTCTTCGAGCATGGCCGGGATATTATCGATGGTATCGGCGCTGAAGACGAATTTCCCATCCTGTTTCACCAGGAAGAGCGGATCGTACTGCGCGTTCGGCTGATAGCGGTAGCCGTGGATGTTCTCCTCGTCGGGAAGAAGGTCCGGGTTCGGTTCCGACAGGCGGTTCAGCACATCGAAGAGCTGGTAGGCGAGCGCCTGCTTTTCGATCTCGTTGATTCCCGGCTTGTTCGAGAAGTCCATAATTTTGACGGCCTTCCCATAATCTTGGATCTCGGCCGACTTCAAAAAGTAGCTCAACGCCAGGCGCGGGGTTTTGGTTTGCGAGATCAAGACCGCCTTTTCGACTTCGGCCTCGGTCGGCTCCGTGCCGGAAGCGGCCGTGTCGGGACCCTTCGCGTCGGGGACGACGACCACCTGAACCGGAGGACGGGGCATCCGTTTGCGGCGGCCGTCGGACCCCTGATCGGAATCCGAGTCGGAAACCGGCCCGACGGCGGCTGGCGGAAATCCCTGCGGAATGGGAAGAACCGGCAGCGAGCCCAAACCGGCCGGCGGCGGAATTTCTTCCGCCTCGTCGTTACTGTTTCCTTCCAGCTGACGTACTTCCTCACGGGTGAGAGTACGGCTTAAATCCCCAACTTGTCCGCTGTCCGAATCGGTGGCGCCGTCGGTCTGATCGGCGGCGGTTTCCTTTTGTTCTTGGGCCGATTCCTCCGTCGAAGTCTCGGCTTTCTCCTGTGTGCCGACGATCGGCTGATCGAGCATGTCCGCCGCTGCCGAGGCGATCAGCGCCGCGTCCGTCTCGGCGACGGCGCCGGGATGCGGCAGTACCTGAAGGGACGGCGTCTGCGGCACTTCCAGAGAACGAGAGATCGTGCCGTCCTGAGTGACAGGTGCCGGGAGCGGTGCCGCGGAGGGGTCCTGAGCCGGGAGAACCCCTCCGGCGTGTATGTATATAAGCGCCAGGGCGGCCCAAGATATCAGCGCCCGCGCTGTTTTAACGGTATCCATCGCTGCGATTCCTTTCTTGGCAACGGACATGCGGGAATTTTCCGCACTATACGCTTCTTGCCCCGAAAGACAAAGAGCAATTTAGAGGGATAATATATAGGGTGGTAATGGGGGCTGTTTTCGAGGGAAAAGAAGGGAAAGAAACGAAAGATTTTGCCTTGTTTCACTGTTTTACAACGCTATAATAGGGCGGTTACTATTGCCCCGTCGGCCCGCTTATATTCCTAAAGCGGCCCGGCGGGTCCTAAAAGACAAAGGAGTGCCTTTCGATGTCTTTCATATTCCTATTTAACCTGATTATGATTCTCATCGCCGGTCTGATCGCCGGCATTGTGTCGAAACGATGCGGGTTCCCGATGGTGATCGGTTACCTCGTCGTTGGGGCGCTTATCGGCCAGGGGGGGCTTCAGGGTCTGCTGATGAACCTGGCGGACAAATATGACCTGATCCCTGAAGAGGAGATTTCCGACCTGGCGGATGACACCACAGGCGTGCGCCTTCCCGGCCTGCTCGACGAAGAGCTGGAAAGAACCGCCGAAGAGCCCGCCGCGGCCGAGGCCAAGACGGCCGCTCAAAAGACGATCGAATCCGAGGAATTCAAGACCGAGATGATCTCGAAGCTTGCCGAACTCGGGACGCTGTTTCTGCTCTTTTCGATCGGAATTGAATTCGCCCCCTCGCAGCTGATCACGATGAAGAAATTCCTCTTTATCGGCGGTCCGCTGCAGATGCTCTGCGTTATTCTGCCGGTCGTCGGGTTCGCGTGGTTCGGGATGGGCGACTGGCGCATCGGGGTGCTGATCGGATGCGCGGTATCTCTCAGTTCGACGGTTTTAGTCTTTAAGTCGCTGGAGGAGTACGGCCAGTCGAACTCGCCGCTGGGGCTTCGCGCCGTGGCGATTCTGCTCTTTCAGGATATGGCCATCGCCCCGATTCTGCTCATCCTCCCCCTGATCTTCAACGGTCCGCAAAGCGGGGGGCTCACCGGCGCGATCGCGGTGATGCTGATCAAAGCGGTTATCTTCCTCTCGGTGGCGGTCGGAATCCGTTACCTCTTTACCCGCCGCTGGCTCGGCGCGCTGCAGGAGATGCACAGCGTGAACCTGATGGTCCTCTTCACGGTGGTTATCTTCTTTGGGGTCTGCCTGATCGCCTTCACGCTCGATCTGCCGGTTGCCGTCGGCGCCTTTGCCGCCGGCGTGGCGCTGAGCGAGACCCGGCTGACACATCAGATATCCGCGCTGATTGTCCCGTTCCGAGAGACGTTCTCGGCGATCTTTTTCGTCTCGCTCGGGGCGTTGTTCGATATTCGAATCCTCTTCCACCATCCGTTCTCGACGGTGGGGCTCTTCTGCGGGCTGCTGTTGATCAAGATGGCGGCCGGCGCGATCGCCTTCCGTGTCTTGGGGCTGTCGAGCGTTACCGCCTCGGCCCTGGGACTGGGAATCGCGCAGTTGGGGGAACTTTCGTTCATCGTCCTGCAGCAGGGGGGCTTCCGCGAGGATCATCCGGACCTTTACCAGCAGATGCTCTTTGTCGCGCTGCTGACGATCATCCTCACGCCGCTGTTCCTCAAGATCGCCATACACTATATCCGGCGATCCGGCGGTCAGGCCGAAAACGTTCCGGTCGAGACGAACGACAGCGAGGTGAGTCTGCCGCCGGCCGAAAAGCACCGCGCCCTGGTCGTCGGTGTGGGACCGATCGGGGTCCGTACCATGACGTACCTGCGCGACGCGGGGATGGAAGTCTGCCTCCTCGATATGAATCCGATCAACCTGCAGCCGTACGCGCAGGAGGGGGTTTGGACCCTGGCCGGGGACGCGACCGAAAAGTCGATCCTTCAAAAGGCGATGGTCACCCAGATCGATCTGGCCGTGGTGACGATCCCCAGCGATACCTTCACCCCCGAGGTCGTTAAAACGATTCGCGCGCTCAACCCCGAGTGTACCATCGTCGCTCGCTGCCGCTACAGTGGGACGGTCGCCGAGCTGAAGAAAAACGGCGCCAACCATGTCACCTGCGAGGAATCGGAGGCCGGCGGGCACATGGTTTCGGTTCTGAAACTCTACGTCTAAGAAGCGGGCCCGATAAGTGTTCCTGACGCTCGCGGCTCCGGGAGAGCCCCTTGCCGCGGCGCCGCTTTTTTGATAGAATAAGCCCCGTCTTAAGCCGGATTGGTGGAATTGGCAGACACGAAGGACTCAAAATCCTTTGCCCGCGAGGGCGTCCCGGTTCAAGTCCGGGATCCGGTATTAAATACCCCACAAAAAAACACCGCCTTTTTCCAAGGCGGTGTTTTTTTTCGTCAGCGGCGGCAAACCGTTCGCCTTAGGCGCGCCTACCGTGCTTCTTTTGGTCGTCCACCGTCAGCGGTTTGGTGGCTTCCTGACGGGCGGTTTCTTTGTTCTCTTCCTCGGTCACTTCGGGAATCTCTTCCTCGATGCCGACCTCGTCGCTGCCGGCGGCGCGGTCGATCGCCTCTTCGTCGGAGAGATCCTGCGGCTTCCACGGAACCTCTTTGAACTGGGCCTCGGAGAGGATCAGATCGAGGACCTTGCGCTCGATGATCTGGTTGCGGAGGATATCCATATCGCCGGCTTTCTCGATTTGGGAGCGAATCTTCCGGGGGGTGACATTCGCCTGAGCGGCCAGCAGGGCGATCTCCATCTCGTAATCGATATCTTCGTCCTCGATGTTCTCGGTTTCGGCGATCTTCTCGAAGATGAAGTGCTCTTTGAGCGCCTGGGCCGTGGTGCGCTGAGAATTCTGGCGCAGGAAGTTGATCTGCGGGAGAATATCGGCGTCTTCCAGACCGTTGCGGCGCAGTTCGAGGATGGCGCGCTGCAGCTCGCGGCTGGCCTGACGCTTGAGAAGCTCCGGCGGCAGATCGAACTGAACGGCGCCGGTGAGCTTTTCGGAGATCTGGCGGCGGGCGGTGCGGCGCTGATCGGTGACGATCTGGCGCTTGAGCGACTCTTCGACCATATCGCGGAAGTCGCCCATATCACTGAAGCCGAACAACTTGATGAAATCATCGTTCAGCTCGGGCTTCTCGAGCTTCTTGACCTCTTTGACGACGAACGTCGCGTCGATCTGTTTGCCTCGCAGCGAGGCGTCGGAGGTGCTGTCGGTCAGCTGGGCTTTGGCATTGACGGTATCGCCCGGTTTGACGCCGGTCATCTTCTTGCCGAAGTCCGCGATGACGCCGTCGTGGAAGCTGAGCTTCGGGCGAACGCGGATCAGTTCACTGTCGGCCTTGGAGATCTCTTTCCCTTCGAACGAGAAGGCCAGCGAGGTGCGGACATAATCGCCCATCGCGGCGGGCTCGTCGCTGTCGACCAGCGAGCCGTTGTTCTCCAGAACGCGGTCAATCGCCTTGTCGATATCGGCGGCGGAGACCTCGTGAACCGGCTTGTCGATCTTCAGACCCTTCCAGTTCGGAAGATCGAAGTTAGGACGAACCTCAATATTGTATTCGTAGATGAACGGGCCCTCTTCCGGGAGGACGATTTTCATGATATCCAGGTCGGGCTCGGAAATCGGGGTGAAGTCTTTCGACTCACTGATCTGAGCCAGAGAGTCGAGCAGCATCGTCTGCTTGACCCGGTCGCTGATATCTTTCTTGAAGCGCTTTTCAACGATTTTCCGCGGGGCCTTGCCGACGCGGAAACCGGGGACGATCGCCTTCTCGGACAGTTCGTCAAACTCTTGCTCGAAGAATTTGTCAACTTCTTCGCGGGGGATGGTCACCTTGATATGGCGTTGGCAGGAACTGACTTCCTGGATATCAACGTCCATATTGATGGGGGCCTTTTTGGTTTCTTCCTCGGGATTCTGACCTTCGGTCTGTCCGTCGACCTGGGTATTTTCTGATTCAGCCATAGTTCTTCTTTTCGGCAATGTCTATAGGTGAAAAAAAAACGCCCGAAGCGGTAGATCTGACCTCTCCCACCTCAGGCGAAATACCTGACAAACCCAAACGCGGCGACTTAAAAGCAACCACCCCCGGGAACCTACCCCCGACCGGCTTCGGTGAAACCGATGCCGGCCGGAAACTAGGTTGAACATAGAGCGGGCGAAGGGGCTCGAACCCTCGACAACAACGTTGGCAACGTTGTGCTCTGCCAACTGAGCTACGCCCGCAGAGCATAACGGTTAAAGGCGGCGAGCAACTTGGAAAGCCGCCGGCGGAAACCTCAATCGTCACGGGGTGATTATAGCCACCCCTTTTAACCGCGCAAGGGGGGAAGGGAGCAAAAAAAGAGTTTTCCCCCTTTTTCTCCCCCATTTTCTCAAATGGGGATCAGCGCCTTCATCCTCCCGAGCGGCCGTGTGGTTTTACGGCAAAATTTTACCCGTTCTATCCGCGGCTTTCTTGATTTTTCACTTAGCTTCCGTAAACTTGACCGTAGGAACCTGTATAGACCCGTATCGGCTGTTGTCATGTCGGTCCGAAACAACGCGCCCTACGTTTCTTTCGGGGGACGAGAACCGTCCGATACCTATACTCTCCCCTTTCCAAAAGCGCGAAAGACCGCGTGGGTACAACACGCAAACTGCGAGCGGAAGCAATTTCGATGGACATCAAACTGCATATTTACCAAGACCAATCCCTCCGACTTACGAAGACGATTCATCTTCCCTGCACCATTGGCCGAAGCCCCCGCTGCGACATTATCGTCGGTCATCCCCTGGTCAGCCGCCAGCACTGTGAGCTGTACGAAGATCATGGGCTGGTGATGGTTCGCGACCTCGGTTCACAAAACGGAACCCATTTCAAGGGGGCGACCATCGGGCGCGGCATTGTCATCGCCTACGGCGAGGAGTTCTCGATCGGAATGCTCCGATTCGTCATCGACAAGGTCAAGGGAGATACCGCGAAGATGGCGATCTACCCGGAAGACGCCGGGAGCGCCCCGTCTGAGGACCAGCCGCCGGAAGAGTCCCCCGTCAGCGCCGACGACAAGATCGTCGTCCCTCAGACGGAGGATCAGCCGCGTCCGGCGGCATCGGACAACGGCACCGACGACGCGCCGCCGTTCGATGATTCCCCGTTCGCCGACCCGCTGTTCACGCTCGATGAGCCGCCGACCGAATCGCTCCCTCAAGAGGGGGAAATACCGGATGAGCCCCAAAACGCGGTCCCCGAGCCCAAAAAGGCAGCCCCCGAGCAAAAAAAGGCGGCTTCCAAGCCCGCCGGCCAGTTCGACGACGATGATTTCCTGGCGTTCCTCACCGGCGGCGACGATGCCGGGGGCGGCACGCCCGACGGCGGCAAAAAGGACGGGGAAAAAGACGATAACGACGACCTGGGCGGTTTCGGCGATTTTGGCGGCGACAATCCCTTTATTACCGAGTTTTAATCCTGCGGCCGCGGCATATTGGCCCGGTTTTTCGCGGCGCGCCCTCGGCGGTCGTATGAACAAGCAGCCGTAAACAACCACGTAAACAGTACACTGAAAACAAATATTCACCGTCTAAACCTAACCCTACAGAAAGAGGTTCTGATGTCTCTGCTAAAAGCCACGTTCGCGGTTCTTTCGGGGATGCTCCTCCTCGCGGTTTCGCTCCGCGCTGATGAGTCGCTCCCCGACTATTGCAACAACGCGATCACTTCGATCAACGCGCTGACCCCTCACTCCTCCGACACGAACCGGGCGCTCTACCCGACCGAGACGCTCGACGGTGACTGGAAATTCCGCTTCTGCTGGACACCGCAGGATGTTCCCGAGAATTTCAGCGCGGTCGACTATCCCGACGAAGAATGGGATAATATCCCCGTCCCGTCGAACTTCCAGATGCAGGGTTACGGCTACCCGGTCTACACCAACATCCCGTATCCGTTCGATGCTTCCCAGTGTCCGAGGGTTCCGGCCAAGGATACCTGGGTGGGGCTCTATCGCCGCACGTTCGATGTTCCCGCCGAGGCGCTGGCCGAGGGGAACCGCCAGATTCTTCACTTCGCCGGGGTCGAGTCGTGCTGGCGCGTCTATGTCAACGGCCAATTCCTTGGGCTGGGGAAAGACTCGCGCACGCCCCGCGAGTTCGATATGACCGAGCTGCTCCACGAGGGGACGAACACCCTGGCCGTCGAGGTCTACCGTCTGTCGGACGGCTCCTATTTTGAGGATCAGGACTTCTTCCGCCTGGCCGGCATCTATCGCGAGGTCTTCTGGTACACCCGCCCGCCGCTGGCGCTGGTCGATTTAGAGATGATTCCCGAACTGGACGCCAACTACCAGAACGCCGTTCTTCACGTCACGGCGACGGTTCAGAACAACGGCGGCAAGGCGGTCCGCGGCGCCATCCGCGCCGAGGTGAAAGACCTCCCGATGAACTACAACGTCGACAAGACCTTCCCGGTCAACGGTGTTCCCGTGGAGACCGAGGCCGCCGGAAACGACTCCGCTTTCCAGATCGAGCCCGGCGCCACCGGTGTGGTGAAGACCGACATCCCGGTCGCGAACCCCAAAAAGTGGTCGGCCGAGGAGCCCTGGCTCTATCCGGTCCTTCTCACCATTAAGGCAGACGAGCAGCCGACCAGCAGCTTCTGCTTTATCACCGGCTTCCGCAGCGCCGAGATGAAAGACGGCCTGTTCAAGATCAACGGCAAGCGCGCCCTGATCAAGGGGGCCGACCGCCATGAGCACAACCCGTTCACCGGCCACACGATGAGCCAGGACGATATCGTCCGCGACCTGCGCCTGATGAAAGAGGCGAATATCAACACGATCCGCACCTGCCATTACCCGGACTGCGTCGCGTTCTACGATATGTGCGATGTCTTCGGCTTCTACGTCATCGACGAGGCGAACAACGAGTCGCACGGCATGGGGTACGAAGAAAATTCCCTGGCGAAAGACGAGGCGTGGATTCCCACGGTTCTCGACCGAACCGTCCGGATGGTCGAGCGCGACAAGAACCACCCCTGTATCGTTACCTGGTCGCTCGGGAACGAGTCGGGGAACGGCATCGTCTTCGAGACGACCTACAAGTGGGTCAAGGCGCGCGACACCTCCCGCCCGGTTCAGTACGAGCGCGCGATTCTGGAGTGGAACACCGATATCTACTGCCCGATGTACACCCCGGTTTCCGAGATGATCGAATACGCCAAGACCAACCCGCCGCGGCCGATGATTCTTTGCGAATATGTCCACGCGATGGGGAACAGCAACGGCGACGCCTCGCTGTACTGGGAAGCGTTCCACAAGTATGACCAGCTCCAGGGCGGATGCATTTGGGACTGGATCGACCAGGGGCTGGCGATGCGTGTCCCGAGCCAGTCGGTGAGCGACGCCTCGCCGAACGCCTTCCCGATTACGATCGTCGGCAAGCTGGGAACCCGCGAGCGGATCGGCGAGATCGCCATCGGCGAAAAGACCGCTCCCGAACAGCAGAGCCGCATGGGGCTTAAGGGTTACTCGATCGTCGATACGGGGGCGGACGACGCCCTGAACTTTGAGGGGAAACAGCCGTTCACCCTCGAGGCGATCGTCTTCCCGTACGCCGCCGGCGCCAGTTCGTTCATCACGGGGGTCGGTTCGTACGTCGGCCGCGGCGATAACTGGTACCTGGGACAAAACGGCGAACAGATCGAGTTCTCGCTGCTCGACGCCGACGGTCAGTCGACATCGATCTCCACGAGCGATTCAATCCTCGGCCAGTGGCACCGCGCCACGGCGGTCTATACCGGCGAGGAGATGATCCTCTACCTCGACGGCAAAGAGGTCTCCCGCGGGTCGTTCTCCGGTTCGCTGACCAAGTCGATCTACCCGCTGGAACTGGGACGCAACTCCGAGCGGACCCACCTTGTCTCCGGGTCGCTGGTCGCCGCCGTCCAGGTTTTCACCCGCGCGCTTTCCGCCGACGAGGCCGCCCAAGAGCCCGAGCAGCGGGCCAGCCGCGACGCCCTGGCTTTGGATGTTGACTACAACAACGCCGAGATCGAGGCGACCGATCAGTTCTATCTCGGTTACGGCGGCAACTTCGGCCCGATTGATGTCCCGACCGATCAGAACTTCTGCATGAACGGCGAGATCAGCGGCTTTCGTCATCCGCACCCGGGCTACTACGAGATGCGCCGCTGCCAGGAGAACGCCGCGGTGACCCCGTCGAGCGAGCAGCCGGGCGTCTTCACCGTGACGAACGGTTTCCTCTTCCGCGACCTGTCGAACGAAAAGGTCGTCTGCTGCTTAACACGCGACGGCGAGAAAATCGCCGAAAAGACCTTTGTCTTCGGCCAGGACTGCCCCAATCCCGCCGCCGGTGAGTCGATCACCCTGAGCGTCCTCAAAGACGGCCGTCCCGACTTCGATACCTGCCAGATCGAGGGTGATTTCGCCTCGCTCGACGCGCTTTTGGACGCCGCTTCCGTTGCGGGGGAAGAGTTCTTCCTGAACTTCGATATCGTCCAGGCCGCCGATGAGGGGCTCCTCCGCGCCGATTCGCTTCTGACCCAGGCGCAGATTCGTCTGCCCCGCTTCAATGAGGGGGTCTCTCCCGAGCTGACCGCCAAACAGGCGCCGAGCTTTGACCTGGACGCGCTTTGCCTGCAGTGCGACTTCTGGCGTGCCCCGACCGACAATGACCGCGGGAACCGCATGCCGTTCACCCGCGCTGTGTGGCGCAACGCCGCCGCCGAGCTGATTTGGGACGACGCCCAAACCAGCCAAACCGACGAGGGGACGGTCGTTACCCGCCATGGCAAGGGGAAGAACATTGACTTAAACTGCGTCCTCACCGAGACGACCCGCGCCGACGGCAGCGTCAAGGTGGCGCTGACGGTCGAGAAGGGCAAAGACGTTCCCGACTTCGTCCGCGTCGGAACGCAGCTGCGCATCCCTCAGGAGTGCGACAAAGTGACCTACTACGGCCGTGGTCCGCACGAGAACTACTGGGACCGCAAGAGCGGCTCGATGGTCGGCCGCTACAGCACGACGGTCGACAGGATGTTCACGCGGTACTCTGAGCCGGGTGAGTGCGGTTACCGCACCGACTGCCGCTGGGTCGAGCTGGTCGACAAAGACGGCTTCGGCTGGCGCTTCTGCGCGCTGAACGCCAACGGCGTGAGCACTTCGGCCGACGACGCCGCGACCCTCTGCTTCTCGGCGCGCCGCTTCCTGCACCGCGACTTGGAATCGGTCGAGCACAACTGGATGATTCCGAAACGGGACTTCATCGCGCTGAACATCGACCTTGGTCAGTTCGGCATCGGCGGCGACAACTCCTGGGGCGCCCGTGAGCTGCCGCAGTTCCGCCTCAGCGACAACCGTTACACGTTCGAATACCTGATCACCCCGATTGGGAAGTAACTTTCCCCGATTCCTTAGAAAGGTGTCATGACAGCGAAAATCTTGGACGGCAAGGCCCTGGCCACCGTCTTGCGTGAGGAGATTCGCCAAGAAACCGAGCGTTTCACCGCCGGTACCGGTATTCAGCCCGGTCTGGCGGTGGTCCTCGTTGGCGACGACCCCGCCTCCGGGGTCTATGTTCGAAACAAAGAGACCGCCACGATCAAGGCCGGGATGAAAAGCGTGATGAAGCGCCTTCCGGCCGAGACGACGACCGAAGAGCTCCTGGCGCTGGTCGGGGAGCTCAACGCCGATACGTCGATCCACGGTATTTTGGTGCAGCTTCCGCTCCCCCGCCACATCGACGAGCGGCGGATCCTCGACGCCATCGACCCGAGGAAAGATGTCGACGCGTTCCATCCCGAGAACGTCGGCCTCATCGCGCAGGGGCGGCCCCGTTTCCTCCCCTGTACCCCCTACGGGATTCAGCAGCTGCTGATCCGCAGCGGGATCGAGACGGCGGGCAAAAACGTCGTCGTGCTGGGGCGCAGCAATATCGTCGGCAAGCCGATGGCGCTGCTGCTGATGCAAAAAGGTCCCGGCGGCGACGCCACGGTCACGGTCTGCCACAGCCGTACGGCCAACCTCGCCGAGGTGACCCGAAGCGCCGATATTCTGATCGTCGCGATCGGCGTCCCCCGGTTCCTTAAGGCCGACGGCGTCAAGCCGGGCGCGGTGGTGATCGATGTCGGGATGAACCGGATCGAGGAGGACGGCAAGGCGCGCTTCGTCGGCGACGTCGATTTCGACGCCGTCGAAAAAATCGCCTCGGCGATCACCCCGGTCCCCGGCGGCGTCGGTCCCCTGACGGTGACGATGCTTCTGAACAACGCGCTGACCGCCGCTCGCAACGCGGTCTCCTGAAACGCAAACGCTTGTTCTGTTTACACGGGGTGTCGGCTCCGTTAAACTTACGCGGCGGGCATTGTTCTTTTTCTTATGGAACGATGCCCGCCGTGTTCATTCGATCAACCCAATGAAAAAGGGGACGGCGATGCCTTTATCTGTATTCTTAGCTGGGCCTTTGTCTTTCCTCCAACGTTTGCCGGCGGTCTGTTTGGCGGCGCTCTTCTTGACCGTTTTGCTCCGCGCCGAAGAGCCGCTCCCCGATTACTACAATCCCGCGGTCACCTCGATCAACGCCCTGGCGCCTCACGCCGTGGAGACGACCCGCCTCTATCCGAAACAATCGCTTGGGGGAGAGTGGAAATTCCGCTTCTGCTGGACGCCGCGCGATATCCCCGAAGATTTCCAATCGGTTGATTTCGCCGACGACGATTGGGATAAAATCACGGTCCCCTCGAACTTTCAGATGGAGGGATACGGCTATCCGGTCTACCTCGACGATCCGTACCCCTTCGATCCTTCCGAGTGTCCCAGGATTCCCGAGAAAGATACCTGGGTGGGGCTCTATCGCCGAACATTCGATGTTCCGGCCGAGGCGCTGGGTAAGGGGAAACGCCAGATTCTCCACTTCGACGGGGTTGAGTCGTGCTGGCGCGTTTATGTCAACGGTCAGTTCCTTGGGCTGGGGAAGGATTCCCGTACCCCCCGCGAGTTCGATATGACCGAGCTTCTCCACGAGGGAACCAATACGCTGGCTGTCGAGGTCTATCGCTTTTCGGACGGCTCCTATTTTGAGGACCAAGACTTCTTCCGCCTAGCCGGCGTCTATCGCGAGGTCTTCTGGTACACCCGCCCGACGCTGTTTCTGCAAGATATCGAAATCACCCCCGAGCTGGGGCCGCGGTACGACAGCGCGACCCTTCACGTCAAGGCGATGATCGGCAACGACGGCGATAAGTTTCTCACCGGAAGCGCCCGAGCCGAGCTGCTCACCGACCGCCCGACGAATTACAACATCGACAAGACCTTCCCGGCCAGCGGTGTTCCCACAAATCTCCAGGCCGTCGGGAACCAGAAGCCCTTCAGTATCTGTGCCGGGGGAGGAGCCCAGGTGAGTTTCGATATCTTTGTTCCCAACCCGAAAAAATGGTCGGCCGAGCAGCCGTGGCTCTACCCGCTGATCCTCACCATCGGCGCGAAAGATCAGCCGACGAGCAGCTTCCGCTTCATCACCGGTTTTCGCGCCGCCGAGGTGAAAGACGGCCTGTTCAAGATCAACGGCAAGCGGGCGCTGATCAAGGGGGTCAACCGCCACGAGCACGATCCCTTCACCGGGCACACGATCAGCGAAGAGGATATGTACCTCGACCTGCGTTTGATGAAAGAGGCGAATATCAACACGATCCGCACGAGCCACTACCCGAACTGCGATAAGTTCTACGATATGTGCGACGTCTTCGGCTTCTACGTCATCGACGAGGCGAACAACGAGGCGCACGGTTTCGGACGTGAGGTGAACCCGCTGGCGAACGACAAAACGTGGTTCCCCACGGTCCTCGACCGGGTGACCCGGATGGTCGAGCGCGATAAAAACCACCCGAGTATCGTCGCCTGGTCGCTTGGGAACGAGTCGGGGAACGGCATCGTCTTTGAGGAGACGTACCAGTGGCTGAGGTCACGAGGCACCGGCCGTCCGGTCATTTACGAGCGGGCGGAACTGGGGTGGAACAACGACTTTTTCTGCCCGATGTATACCCCCGTCGCCGGCGCGGTCGACTACGCCGAAAGTCGGCCGGACAAGCCGCTGATCTACAGCGAATATACCCACGCGATGGGGAACAGCAACGGCGGGGCGTCGCTGTACTGGGAGGCGTTCCATAAGTATGACCAGCTCCAGGGGGGATGTGTTTGGGACTGGATCGATCAAGCCCTGGCGATGCGCGTCCCGAGCCAGTCGGTGAGCGACCGCTCGCCGAACGCTTTCCCGATCACGATTGTCGGCAAGATCGGAACCCGCGAGCGGATCGGCGAGATCGCCGAGGGGGAAAAGACAGCTCCCGAAGAGCAAGGCCCCCTCGCCCTTAAGGGGTACTCGATCGTCGATACGGGAGAAAGCGGCGCGCTGAACTTCAAGGGGAAAGAGCCGTTCACCCTCGAGGCGGTCGTCTTCCCGTACGAGGCGAGCGCCGAATCGTACATCACGGGGGTCGGTTCGTACGTCGGCCGCGGCGACAGCTGGCATCTGGGGCAAAACGGCGAGCAGATCGAGTTTTCCGTCCTCGACGGCGACACGCCGGTGACGATCGCCGCGGAGGAGCCGATTCTTGGGGATTGGCACCGCGCCGCGGCGGTCTGTACCGGCGAAGAGCTGATTCTCTATCTCGATGGGAAAGAAGCGGCCCGCCGGCCGTTCTCCGGCTCGCTGACCGAGTCGATCTATCCGCTGGAACTGGGCCGCAACTCCGAGCGGACCAACTTAGTCTCCGGCTCGCTGGTCGCCGCCGTTCGGATCTACAGCCGCGCCCTTAGCGCCGAGGATATTGCCCAAGAACCCCGGCAGCGCGGCGGCGATCCCCCCGCGCTGGATGTCGACTACAGCACGGCCCAGATCGAGATGACCGATCGGTTTTATCTCGGCTACGGCGGCAACTTTGGCCCGGTCGATGCTCCCAGCGCGCAAAACTACTGTCAGAACGGCCTGCTCGACGGCTGGCGGCGGCCGCACCCCGGTTACTATGAGATGCGCCGCTGCCACGAGAACGTCTCGGTCATGCCGTCGAGCCAGCAGCTCGGCGTCTTCACCGTGACCAACGATTTTCTCTTCCGCACTCTGGCGAACGAAAAAGTTATCTGTTACCTAACGCGCAACGGCGAGAAAATCGCCGAAAAGACCTTCGTCTTCGGCCGGGACTGCGGCGATCCGGCCCCCGGCGAGTCGGTGACGCTCAGCGTTTTGAAAGACGGCCGTCCCGACTTCGACACCTGCTCGATCGAGGGGGATTTTGACTGCCTCGGCGCCCTGCTGGACGCCGCCTCGCTTCCCGGCGAGGAGTTCTTCCTGAATTTCGACCTCGTCCAGGCCGCCGACGAGGGGCTCCTTCGCGCCGGCACCTTATTGACGCAGTCGCAGATACGTCTGCCCTACTGCCGGGAGGGGATCTCCCCCGAACTGGCCGCCAAGCGGGTTTCGCGCGGGGAAAGCGCCGCGGCCCCCCTCAAACCGATGCCCGATTTCTGGCGCGCCCCGACCGACAACGACCGCGGCAACGCTATGCCGACCCGCCTGGCCGTCTGGCGCAACGCCGCCGCCGAACTGGTTTGGGATCAGCCCGAAACGATCCAAACCACCGAAGGAACCGTTCTCAAGCGCGCCGCCAGGGGGAAAAACCTCGATCTGACCTGTACCCTCACCGAGACGACACTTGCCGACGGCAGCGTCAAGGTGGCGATGACCGTCGAGAAGGGGGAAGACGTCCCCGACTTCGTCCGCGTCGGCACTTCTGTGCGCGTCCCGCAACAGTTCGACCGGGTGAGTTACTTCGGCCGCGGCCCGTACGAGAACTATTGGGACCGCAAGAGCGGTTCGATGGTCGGTCGTTACAGCACGACGGTCGACGAGATGTTCACCCCCTACTCCGAGCCGGGCGAGTTCGGCTATCGGACCGACTGCCGCTGGGTCGAGCTGACCGACCAAGACGGCCGCGGCTGGCGCTTTACCGCGCTGGAGACCAACGGCACGCGCACCACGGCCGACGAGGCCGCGGTTCTTTGCTTTTCGGCGCGCCGTTTCCTCCACCGTGACCTGGAGTCGGCCGAGCACAACTGGATGCTCCCGAAACGGGATTTCATCACCCTGAACATCGACTTCGGCCAGGCCGGCGTCGGCGGGGATGACTCGTGGCACGCCCGCGAACTGCCGCAGTTTCGCCTCAGCGACAATCGTTATACCTTCGAGTACCTGATCACCCCGATCGGGAAATAGGTTTTCCCTTTCGGTTTATTTCGCTCCGCGGACACGCTACAATAAACTCACCGAGCCGGTTCCTGAACGTTACCTTTCCCCCCACCAAGAAAGAACGCCATCATGAAAACACTCTCCGCCTTCCTGTCGATCGCCCTGTGCTGCTTGGTTTGCGCGGCGGCCGCCGCCAGCGACGCCGATCCGGCCAGTTTCCATCCGGCCGTCGAGCAGCTCGACAACCCCTGCATCGGGCCTTTTGTTCACGCCTATGACGGCTCTATTGTCGGCCTGGCCGGCAAAAACGCCTGGCGCAGTACCGACAGCGGCCGGACGTGGGAATCTTACCCCGCACTTCCCGAGGAGAAATTCTCTTTCGCCGATTACTGCATTGTCCGGGTCGGACGCGACATTGTCGCCGCTTTTTGCAATAACTCCGAGGTCAAAGAAGGGCCGTGGGGGACCGGGTGGGGGGTCGATGTTTCCCCCGAAGATTACGAGTACCCTGTCTACTCCATCCGCAGTTCCGACAACGGCCTGACCTGGTCCGAACCGGTGGCGATTCAGCGCGACTGGGTCGGCGCCCTGCGAGCGCTGGCCGCGACCAAGGGGGGCCGCCTCGTTTTGGGGGCGATGGCCGTGGTTCCCTGGCACCACATCATCAATATTTACATCTCCGACGACCGAGGGGAGCATTGGATCCATACCGCAGTTGTAGACATGCCCGATAGTAAGATCAACGACCACGACGGCGCGCTGGAGCCGAAGCTCCTCCAAAGAAAAGACGGCTCCCTCTTCTTGTTCATCCGGACCACGAAGGGGACCTTCTACAGCAGTGTGTCGGACAACGGCGGGGTCACCTGGTCACAGCCGGCCTCGACCGGGATCCAGAACAACAACTCCTTCGGCGAGCTGGAGACGCTCAGCGACGGTTCCTGGATCTTGCTCTGGAACCGCGATCCCGACCTTCCCGCGTTCGGCTACAAGCCCGACCCCAGCGCCGACCCCAACCCATGGGAGGTCGAGGAGCGGACCTTCTCATGGATCAAACCGCGCAACGAGCTGTCCTGCGCCATCTCCTCGGATGAGGGAAAGACCTGGACCGAACCGGTCGTCCTGGCCCGCACCCAACAGGAGTGGCTCGCCTACTCGGTCTTCTTCGAGCCGCAGCCGGGTCTGTTCTGGATCTCGACCCAGCAGGGAGGCCTGCGTATGAAAGTTCGCCGCGCCGATATCTTCCCCGAAAGCGAAGAAAAGTGATCGGCGCGGGGGAATCATAACCCCCAATAAAACGATATCGGCGGGTTCGGTAATGACCGAGCCCGCCGATATTCATTTACCCACCGTGTGGGTTCCGCGGCGCTACATCGCCTCGTACCGCACGATCATTCCGGTGCGCGGCTGCGGCAAAGTGAGCTTCAGCCCCTCTTTCATAAGCTTCGCTCCGGTGACGGTCATCTCCGTATCGGTCTGTTCCTTGTCGGTGTCGTAGCAGTGAATCTTGTACTCGGCGCCGGGATCAAGCCCCTGGAGCGGCACCGAAATTTCCGGTTCCCGATTATCGGCGTTGCGCGCCGCGCGCAGGAAACCGGCGTTCTTCTGCGGGTCGTGGAACTGCGCCACAAACCAGTCGTCCTCGGTGAAATTCCCCCGCAGTAGATAGTAATCGCCGCTGATGAAGAAATCGCGCACCGCCATAAACTGGCCGACATATTTCTGCGTATCATCCGAATCGTTGAGGGTCGCCATCGAGACGGAAATGAACGGCGCCAGGTCGATCGCGACGCGGTAGAAATCGTGCCCCGAGGCGTTCCGGTCGCACTGATCGATGTTCTTGTAGTAGACGAACCACTGATCGAGCATATCGTGATAGTGCTGATTCTCCAGTCCGTTGTCCCATCCGACATCGGAATAGTGAAGCGGAACGGCTCCCAGGCGCAGGGTATCGAGGTCGTTCCGCCGTCCGCCGCTGGCGCAGGTATCGAAGATCATCCCGGGGTTCATCTTTTTGAGATTCTCCCAGAAGGTGTAGTACCCCTGAACGTAGAGGTTGATCGCCAGTCCCTGACGGCCGACAAAGCGCGGGTCGGTCTTTTCGAGCTCCCCGACGTATACCCCCGGCCCGGCGCCGTTGGAGTCCTGGCGGTAGATGGTGACACCGTACTCTTTGATCTTGCCGCCGATGAGATTCGACAAAAACTCCACCGTATCGGGGCGCGTCATATCGAGCCGGTAGCTGTCGATGATCTTAACATCGGGGATGATATACGGCTTGATCTGAGGGAACCCGGGTGAACCCTCGTGGACCCGTTCCGGCTCGAACCAGAGGGTGAAGTTCCCCTCCGGGCCGAGTTCCTCGGCCAGCGGCCTCATCCCCCGCGGGAACCGCGCCGGGTCGGCGATCCATTCACCGGTTCGGAACCAGTAAAAGTTGATCGAGGTCTTCTCGGCGCCGCGGCGCAGATACCAGCCGGCGTCGATCCAAAGCCCCTCGATCGGGAGTTTCAGCTCGCGGGCGCGGCGAATCGCCTCGATCTCGCTCTGCTCGGTGACATCTTTATAGAGTTCTCCCCCCTGATGGGCGTCTAAGATCAGCTTCGGCGGCAAGACGTCGTAGCGGGCGTTCGGGCCCGGGTCGGCATAGGCCGCCGAGATCGGCTGCGCCTGACGCGGCATGATGTACTGGCGATACCAATGCCGCCAGACATTGACCGGGTCCTCATCCAGGCCGTACGTCAGGACGGTGATCCGCGGGGTGCGGATCTTCTCTCCCGGCTTGAGGTACAGATCGATCGGCGGGTTCTGCTCGACCCGAAGCCGCGCTCCCCCCTCCCATTTCTGGAAGGCGGCGCTCCACGGACCGGTCCAGCCGACGGCGATGGTGCAGGCGGACTTGCTCCCCCGCAGACGGAAATAGGGGAACGCGTTATACGACGGGTATCCCTCGGTAGGTTCCTCGCCGACCGGCTGATCGGGGAGGAGTTCTTCCCACTTGCCCGAGTAGTTCAGTTTCGGATCGTTATTCTCGCCGATCCCGTGCCACAGCCAGGGATCATTCCCGACCTCAAAGACAATATCGCAGGCGGCCAATTCCTTGAGGTTCGGCGTATCGTGATCCGAGGCGTTTTCGAACCACGCCACCCACTCGACCACTCCGGGCCAGTCGGCGTAGATTGTTTTCTCAAAGGTGATCTTCAGCCCCGACACAGGGTCGTACTTTACCTCGCGGAGGGTTTTGACTTCCTTGCGGGGGAAGTTCCCCTGCCCGGTGGGGGGCGCCTCGACCGAGACGCTCTTTTCCTCGGGAACCGCCAAGGTCCGCATCAGCTCCCCGTCCAGGACAAACGAAAGCGGCTCTTCGGTATGGATGCCGCGCGCGACAAGAGAAAAATCGCTCTCGTCGATCTGCTGCGCGGCCGGTGCCGCGGCGGCCCCTATCGCCAGGCCTGCTCCTATCGCCAATGACAACATAAACGATCGCAAGGTCGTCATGGGTTCTCCCTTGATTTTAAGTGGTCTGATTATCCTTTTCGCTGCTTCTATTCTACCGCAAACGCTCGGGTTTATGTTAAGGGAGCGACAAAAAAAACGCGAAGGAGAAAATCCTTCGCGTTTTCGCGAGAGCTCGCGCTGTTTCTCAAGTGCCGGCGCTTAAAACGCCTTAGAAAATGCCCGAGCGGTTTAGAAGTGAGCGTCGTTCCAATTGCTCTGCAGACGCGGAACCTCGGTCGCCGGCATCGGGTT
Organism: Thermoguttaceae bacterium; assembly: GCA_017434455.1. Taxonomy (GTDB): domain Bacteria; phylum Planctomycetota; class Planctomycetia; order Pirellulales; family Thermoguttaceae; genus RUG695. Next base: position 38,476 of record JAFRFG010000034.1, read on the forward strand.
GACCGGCGTCAGAACGCGGTCCTTCACCCCTTCGGGAGCGGCCGGAAGAACGGCCGGGCCGGGGATCCCGTACGGGGTCACCGAATTGGGGGTCCCGAAATCGGGGACATTCACCCCGGAGATCGGAATCTGCGGAACCTTGGGATTATCGCGGTCGTCCGAGCCGCCGATCGCGCTCGGGTCGTCGTAGGCGCCGGGGAGGGAGAGATCTTTGTTGCCGATCTGAATCACCGCCAAAACCGCGCCGCGGTTCTGCGCCTCGACCACCGGGTCAGCGCCGGCCGGCAGCTGGGTATTGATGATCGTATCGACACCGCCGGCGATCGCCAGGTTTTGGAATTCCGGAGCGGGGAGGAAGATCACCTTCGTGACGAAGTTCCCCGAGTCGACCTGATCGAGATCGTTGTCGGTCAGGTTGATCGGAATGGCGTTATGGTCAAGGAAGGCGGCCGTCCGGGTGGTGACCGAATTGATCTTCAGCGTCGGGTAGTAGGTCTTCTCGCCGCGGTTCGGGAACCCGGAGACACGCAGACGGTAGACTTTGCCGACGGCGAAGTTCTGGGCGAACGGGGCGATGCGCGGCTGAGAGTCAAAAGCGCCGATCGCGCCGACATCCCACGCCACGGACATCCCCTTGGCTCCCTGGAAGAGAATCTGGGCGTTCGGCTGAAGCTTGTCGAACTCTTCCCTATTGGCGAATTTGCCGCTGTAGGCGGGGATCACACCGGGGCCGGGACCGTTAACACCGGGGTACAGCTGCGGGCCGGTGGCACCATCGCGGCCGCCGCGGGAAAAGCCGGACGACAGCGGACCCGCTCCGCAGGCAACGACCACCGCAAGACAGAGGAACATCAATTTGAAACGCATCGGGTCTTCTCCCTTAATTGACATTTTCCGATCTAAAGGATTGTAAGCGCTTAAAACCCTTTTTGGTCTTCCCGAAAGCCCGCCGATTGCGTACTATGACGCCGGTGTGGCGCTCGCGGTTGGGCCCATAAATACATTACTACAGGTACGGTTCCCTCTTGTCATGGCGAAAAGGCCAAGGCGACACAATGAGGGTACTCCCGTCCCTTTTTTCGGCCCCTCCATTATCGGACTTTGCAAGAGAAGGCCTTATGGCGCGTTTTTTCCAGAGATCCCCGTGGGGAACAATCGTTATAACGGTTTTGTCGATTATCGTTCTTGTATGGCGATCGGCGGCCGGCGACGATTCTCCCCGGCGGCACAGCGGCGACACGGCCCCGAAATCCGCGGGCGGCCGGCTCGAAAGCGACGCGCTGATTACGGCGACCATCCGGCGCCTGGAGAACCTCAATTCCATCTCCGCCGAAATCTCGCTGAAGATGACTGTCTTCGGCGAAAACTTCACCGGGACCGGCCACTACGAGGAGCTCGCCCCCGAGAAGCACGCGCGCCAGGGGGTGCTTGATACTCCGGTGATGCCGACCAAGTTCCGGCTCCACCTCGAGATTCCCGCTCCGGGCGCCGCGGCGATCGACCATCAGGTCGAGGACAACATCCTGGAGATCGTCTGCGACGGCCGTTCGGTCTGGAACTACACCTCGATCGAGGGGGAAAAGAAACTCACCGAAATCAACCTCACCGAGATGGTCGGCATCCTCGGCCAGCTCAGCCGAAACGAGCAGCGGCTCCTTCAGCAGCGGGGAATCGTCCTTCCCTCGCCGGTCGGGAGCTTCCCGGCCCTGGGGGGGATCGCCGGGACGCTTCAGTCGCTGCGCTACTGGTACCAATTCGACCCGACCCCCCAGGTCAGTTATTTCAACGCGGGGGACCTCCCCGTTTGGAAATTGACCGGCCGGATGCGCTCCGATATTCTGGCCACTCTCCGCAGGAAGGTCACGCGTGAGGAAGATCGCCACCGCGACCTGGAGGCCAATCTGCCGGACGCCGTCGAGCTGTACATCGGGCAGAAGACGCTGTTCCCCCTTCGGATCGCCTATTTTTCCTACGGGGGCGAGGAGCAGCGCAGCCAGGCGCGTCCCCTGATGACCCTCGATTTCCCCCATACCTGCGAAAATACCTCGACGATCACCAGCAACAACTTCGTTTACGTCCCGAAGATCAACTCGGTGCGCGTCACGAAGGACTACCTGCGCGATCTGATTCCCGAAATCGAGTTCTAGCCCCGGCGCTCTGAGGGAAGATTTTTTCACCCGCGCGGGGGAAAGCCGAGAAATGCGAGAAATGATTGTTTCCCAACGGGGATTTTTTTGGTAGAATACGTATATTAAGACAAATAGCGACCGTTTCGCGCGCCGTAAGCTCTCTTTTTGCCGCCGCAAAGGGGGGCTCCCCGAGGGAAGGACTCTTACTAAGGGCCGCGCGGGGCGATTCCGAATGGAAGACCCAACGATAAGCAAGATGATGACACACCTCACCCGTTCCAAGCGTCTCGGTTTTCTGGCGTTTTTTACCCTGGTTCTCGGCGCCGCGTCCGCAGTTCTCCTTTCGGACGCCCGGCCTTCCCGCGCGGACGACGAAACGGTGCTAACCGGTCAGGAACCGGGTCAAAAGTACGACCCGATTCAGGCCAACGGGGTCTACTTTGAGGGTTGGGACACCCCCCAGGTCGCCCTGGTCCTCAGCGGGCTGCTCAACGGCTATATCGAGCCGTGCGGCTGCGCCGGGATGGATCGGATGAAGGGGGGGCTTTCGCGGCGTCATACGCTCTTCGCCGAGCTGGCCGAAAAGAACTGGCCGGTCGTGGCGGTCGATACCGGTTTGATCACCAACGGGTTCGGGATTCAGGAAGAGCTGAAGTTCGATATGGCGGTCAACGCCTTCCGCCTGATGGGGTACGACGCCATCGGCCTGAGCAACAACGAGCTGCGCTTCCCCGCCGATGTTCTTCTGACCTACACGGTCCCCGCCAACACCCACGAGCGGTCGCTCTTTGTCTCGGCCAACGTGGGGGTTTACGGCTTTACCGACCTGTACACCCTTCCGTTCAAGACCATTGAGGTCAACGGCCTGCGCTTCTGCGTCACGTCGGTCGTCTTCCCCGATCCGTCGATCGACCGCGATGACAACATCAAGGTCGAAGACCCCGCCAAGCGGCTGGGGATCGTTCTGCCCCGTATCGAGAAGGAGGAGTGCGACCACAACATCCTGATCATCCACGGGACGGAAGACCAGGCGATGGAGCTGGCCGAGCAGTTCCCGCAGTTCGATATCATCCTTTCGGGCGACTCCCCCGCCGAGCCCCCCGCCGAGCCGAAGATCACCAGCAAGGGGCAGTACCTCATCGAGGTCGGCGAGAAGGGGAAGTTTCTGATCGTTCTGGGCTTCTATCCCGACAGCACGGCGCCGCGCTACCAGCGTCTGGCGCTCGATTCCCGCTTCAAGCGCTCCGAGGATATCCATTCGCTGATGATCGGCTACCAGGGGATCCTCAAAGAGATCATCACCACCCGCGGCTATAAGGGGCTGGGCCTGGGGCTGATCGACGCTCCCGAGGCGGCCGTTCAGGGGGGGTACGTCGGTTCGCGCAAATGCCAGTCGTGCCATGAGGAATCGTACCGCACCTGGACGCAGAACCGTCACAGCCGGGCGTGGGATTCGCTCTCCACCGTCCCGCCGACGGCCGACAGCGCCGATCCTCCGCGCGATTTCGACCCGGAGTGCATCAGCTGTCACGTCGTCGGCTGGCAGCATCGCGAGAACTTCCCGTACAAGGGGGGCTTCGTTGATATCGAGAAAACCCCGCACCTGGCCAACGTCGGCTGCGAGTCGTGCCATGGGCCCGGCTCGGCGCACATGGCCGCCGAGGTGGGGGACGATGAGCAGCTTCAAGAGAACCTGCGCGCCGCGATGCGCCTGGGCGACCGCGCCGAAAAACTCTGCCAGTCGTGCCACGACGAGAACAACAGCCCGAACTTCGAGTTCGAAAAATACTACGAGATTATCGAGCACACCGATAATCCCGAGTGATTTTTCGATATATTAAGCGCGTTTTTCGATCTTTTCAGCCCGTACTTCGACTATAATAGACACGGGGGACTTCTTCGGCAAAGAACCGACAGGCCGGAGGTTCCCCGTGTCGTTTTTTTTGGTCGAAAAAAGGAGAACGCGTTTGGACGACAGCGATTGGACATTGGGGCGGCTTTTCTTCGGACTGGGGATGATCTTCATCCTTTTGTTCCTGGTCTTGGCGCTGATGAGCCACACGCCCAACGATCCTCCGCAGGCGCTTACGATCACCGGCGGCGGCCCGGTCGGCGTCCAGAACCTCTGTGGTCAGCTCGGCGCGAAGGTCAGCGCGTTCTTGTTCGACTTTTGCGGCGTCTCCGTCTGGCTGATCTGCCTGTTTGGCGCCATGGTGATCCTGCGCTACTTCTGCGCGGCGCCGGCCGCCGCCCCCATCTTGAAGACCCTCGGTTTTTTCCTGACGCTGGCCGCCGTCTCGGCTCTGGCGTCGGTCTTCTTCCCCGATCAGACCGCCGGCGGCGTCTACGGCATCGGCGGCTGGCTGGGGGCGATGATCCGAACCGAGCTGGGGCAGTGGACCTCGCCGCTGGGCTGCTCCACGGCGCTGTTCGGCGCCCTTTTGGCCGGGCTGATTCTCGCCTCCGAGCCGGCGGGCCGGCGAAGTAAAAAAATCAGCGCCGCGGCCGCCGGCGAGGCGAAAAAACCGGCCGCCCGTGCGCAGGAATTCCCGGCCAAAGCGGTGAAAACACGCGGGGCCCCGGCCGCCGAAGAGGCCCTTGCCGAAGACGAAGAAGTCCTGTTCACCGCCAAGCCCTCGCGAGGAAAGCGCAAAGCCAAGCCCGTGCCGGAGGATACCCAGCCGCAGCTCCCGCTGGAGGACCCGTACCGGCTCCCGTCGATCAACCTGCTCGAGCACGCCCAGGAGCGCGACCTCGACCAGATGCGCGAACAGATCATCGAGACCGGCCGCCAGGTCGAGAAGGCGTTCGCTGACTACGATATCCGGGTCAAGGTGGTCGAGATGCAGTCCGGTCCCATCCTGACGCTCTACGAGATCGCCCTGCCGAAGGGGACCCGTCTGTCGCAGATCAGAACGCTTCACCAGGACCTGGCGATTCGCCTGAAGGTCCCGAGCGTGCGAATCGTCGCCCCGATTCCGGGGAAAAACACCGTCGGGGTCGAGGTCCCGCACCATCAGCGGCAGATGGTTTACTTAAGCGAGGTGATGGAGGAGGCCGGCTCACAGGCCGACGAGATGGCGATTCCGCTCTTCCTGGGGAAAGATGTCTCGGGCGACCCGATGGTCGCCGATCTGGCGAAGCTCCCCCACCTGCTCATCGCCGGCCGCACCGGGACGGGGAAATCGGTCTGCCTCAACGCGATCATCCTCTCGATTTTAATGACGCGGACCCCCGATGAGGTTCGCCTTCTTTTGATCGACCCGAAGGTGGTCGAGTTCACCCTCTATCAGTCGATCCCGCATCTCTACTACCCGGTCGTCACCGACATGAAAAAAGCCGAGGCGATCCTCGAGTGGGCGGTCAACAAGATGGAGGAGCGCTACAAGATCCTGGCCCGCGCGGGAGTCCGCCAGCTAAGCGAGTACAACAGCTATACCCCCGAGGAGCTGAGGACGCGGATGCGCCCCGCCAGCGAGGAAGAGTGGGCGAAGATTCCCAAAAAACTCGCCAGCATCGTGATCATCGCCGACGAGATCGGCGATCTGATGGCGGTCGCCGGCAAGGACGTCCAGGGGCATATTATCCGCCTGGCGCAGAAGAGCCGCGCCGTCGGCATCCACCTGATTTTAGCGACCCAGAAACCGACGGTCGACGTCATCACCGGCCTGATCAAGTCGAACCTCCCGGCGCGTATCGCCTTTGGGGTGACCAACGTCACCGACAGCCGCGTCGTCCTCGACGAGCGGGGGGCCGAGCAGCTGCTGGGCAACGGCGATATGCTCTTCCTTCTTCCGGGGACAAGCCGCCTGATCCGCGGCCAGGGGACGTACGTCTCGAACAGGGAGGTCGAGACGATCGTCCGCGAGGTCTCGGACCGCCAGCAGGATTTCGAGGCGGAACTGTTCAGCGTCGGCGGCGGCGAGGAGGAACAAGAGCATCCCGATCGGACCGCCGAACTGCTGCGCCGCAAAGATTCCCTCTATAACGAGGCGGTCGAGTTTCTCATTCAGGAGGGACGCGGAAGCACCTCGATTCTTCAGCGCCGGTTCAATATCGGCTACAGCCGCGCCGCGCGGATCATCGACACGATGGCCGCCGAGGGAATCGTCGGCCCTTACAAGGGTTCGCAGGCGCGCGACGTGATCGTCACCTTCGACCAGTGGCTCGCGATCAAAGAAGGGGGCGCGCCTCCGGCCGCGGCCGCCGCCGACCAGCGTCCGGCGATGCCGTGGCAGCAGCCGTCCCCCGACAGCGCCGCGGCGCCTCGCCCCCAAAAGCCGGCGGCCGAGTCCAAAGGGCGCGGTATCTCGCTGGCCGGCGGGATCCGTCAGGTCGACCCGGGGAAGATGCACTTCATCAAGGAGGTTCCCGACGAGGAGGACGAGCCGGAATTCACCGAGATCGACGACGAGGATCAGCGGTACGACGAGGAGGATCAGTACGACGATGAGGTGTACATTGACGATGGGTACGGCGATGAAGAAGAGTACGACGAAGACGAGGATTCGGACGAGGAGTACGACGAGGACGAAGAATACGACGAAGAGGAGGATTCGGACGAAGAATCGGAAGACGAGGACGATTACGACGATGACGACGAGGACGACGAGGAC
>JAFRFG010000035.1 GCA_017434455.1 Thermoguttaceae bacterium
CCGGGGCGGAAAGGTAGTGCAAAACAAGTAGCGCCAAAAATAGAGGAGCTCAAATAAAGAGGGGCCGGACCGCCCCTCTTTTTTATTGGAAGAACGAACGCGTTTACAGCTTCGTCCAGATAATCAGCCCCAAGCCGACGATGAAGGCGAGGAACATCGCGACGAGATACTTGGTCGTCCCCTTGGGAGCGTCGCGGAACTCACGCCAGATAAAAACTCCCCAGATCGCCGACATCAGCGTGGCGCCCTGACCGAGCCCGTAGGCGATCGCCGGGGAAGCGACCCCCGAGGCGACCACGTTGAGCGTCATGCCGATCGCCCAAATGATACCGCCGATGATCCCCCAGAGGTGGTCGCTCGCGCGTCCCGAGAAATAGGCGCCCAGCGCCACGGGAGTCCCGACGATCGGTTTCTTCATCAAGATAGGCATCACGATGAAGTTGCTCACCAAAATACCGATCGAGAAGACGAAGTTCGCCGCGTACGGGGTCATTTTGCCGGCTTCCAGGCGGGCGCCTTCCTGCTGGAGGTTGGCCAGCGTCAGCGCGCTGTCCGACGCCCCTTCGACCCCGGTGATCGACTTGGCGACAAAGAAGTAAAACAGAGACATCAAAATACCGCAGAGGATCGACAGCGTCAGTCCCTTGCCCATCGAAGTATCGGCCGTCTTCGGGAGCTTGCTGTACGCCACGGCGTTGAGGATGATCGCGTAGGTGACCAGCGCGATTCCCGGGAAGAGAATATACGGTTTCCCCGCGGCCGCCGGGTCGCCGAGATAGTTCACCAGCACGCCGAGCACCAGGGCCAAACCGATCCCGACCGGGAAGGCGACCGCCATTCCCGCCACGGCGATCGCCGCCACCAGAAGGATATTGGCGATGTTAAAGACCACGCCCCCGGCGAACGCCCACAAAAGCGACTCGCGGCTGGCCTGTTTTAAGCTTTCGCAAAAAGACATCCCGTACTGGCCGTGCGATCCCATCGTCAGACCGAAGACCAAAGCGGCCAGGACGACGCCGAAGACGTAGTCCCAGTAGAAGAGCTCGTAGCGCCAGGTCTTTCCGACGAGCTTTTGAGTATTTCCCCACGATCCCCAGCAGAACATCGTGATCACACAGAACAATACGGCGATACCGTAACTTGCGAGCATTACCATGGCGTACCTCTTCCTATACGTTTATTGAACGCTGCTGACAAAAACAGCGTTTACCGGAAAACCCGGCGACAAAAATATTTTAGCTTCCGGGGCGGGAGGTGTCAAATGTTTTGCGGGAATGGGGGCGAAAACCGCCGTTGATCTCAATGTTTTGAGCGTTGATATAAGAGGCCCTCTGCGAAATGAGGAACTCGGCCAGACTCGCCACCTCTTCGGGGGACCCCCAGCGATCGAGGAGAGACTCGTCGCGGTGACGTTTGACCGCTGTTGGAGCGCTTTTGCCCCAGGTGGTCTCGATCCAGCCGGGGGAGATGGTCAGGACGCGGACAAACGGGGCGAGCTCTTGGGCCAGCGAACGGGAAAACGCGGTGATTCCTCCCTTAGCCGCCGCGTAGAGCATTCCCGACTCTCCGGCCATCCCGCGCGCGGCGCCGTCCCAGCCGAAGAAGAGGATCGACGCGTTGATGGGGGAGACGGTAGTATGCTCGATCTGATTGAGCATCATCAGCTCGGTCATCCTCAAACCAACCCGGCGCGACATTCTGATCGGGGCCTCGAGGTCGACCGACAGAATCATTTTCAGCCGAACGTCGAAGGGGAGCTCCTTGGTTTTGGAGTTCATCAAATCGACTCCCGCGGCGTTGATCCACGAGATCGTCCCGATGCTTTGGGGGTTGAATCGATCCAGCCACACGAGCGCCTCGTCGACGAAGCGGTCCTGTTCCTCGCTTTTGGACAGATCGGCCTTAAAGGTCTCGATCCCGATCGAAGAACCCCCGATCGCGCGGCCGAGCGCTTGGAGCTCGTCGTAGCGGCTGTTGGCCTGAAGGAGGAGGATCGTCCCCGGTTTGGCCAAAGTCCGCGCTAAGGCCAGACCGATTCCGCCGCTGGCGCCCGTGATGAAGATGATTCTTTTTTTGTCCACGCGGCCCCCCGTTTGAGGTTAATCAAGATCCATAGCCGTTGGGATGGCTTTTATGCCAATTCCAGGCGGTGGCGATGACATCGTCGACCTCGGTATGTTTCGGCGACCACCCCAGTTCGCGCTGGATTTTCTCGGACGAGGTGTAAAGGGTTCCCGGGTCGCCGCTGCGGCGGGGGCCTACCTGGTGGGGGATCTTCCGGCCGACTACCCGCTCGGCGGCGTCGAGCATCTCCTGAACGGAATAACCCCGGCCGATGCCGAGGTTGTAGTAGCGGCGGTCCCCATCTTTTAGGGCATCCAGCGCCAGAATGTGGGCGTCGATCAAATCTTCAACGTGGACATAATCGCGCACACAGGTTCCGTCGGGGGTGGGGTAGTCGTTCCCGAAGAGGGTGAAACTCTCTTTCTTGCCGAGCGGAACAAAGAGAATATTAGGGATGATATGCGTTTCGGGGGTATGATCCTCACCGATGTCGCCGCTGAGCGAATCGCCGGCGACATTGAAATAGCGAAGGATACAGTAACCGAACTTGGGGTTGGCGTCGGCGTAGTCCCGAAGGATCTGTTCTACCATCCACTTGGAACGGCCGTACGGATTGATGGGACGCTGCGGCGAGGTCTCAACAATCGGAACTTCCTCCGGCTCGCCGAAGGTCGCCGCGGTGGAGCTGAACACCATTTTTCTGACCCCGGCGCGGTCCATCGCGCTCAGAAGCGAAATGGCGCCGGCGGTATTGTTGGCGTAGTAACGCAGCGGCTGCTGAACCGATTCTCCGACGTAGGTCAGAGCGGCGAAGTGCAGAACCGCCTCGATTTTGTAGTCGGTCAAGATGCCGACGATTTTATCGGTTTCGGCCAGATCGGCCTGGAAGAAAGGGACGTTTTCCGGAACGGCCTGGCGGTGGCCGCGAAAGAGATTATCCATTACCACGGGCGTGTCGCCGTGCGCCAAAAGGGCGCGCACCGCGTGAGAACCGATATAACCCGCCCCGCCGGTCACAAGAACATTCACGATTGACCTCGATTGCTTTTAACGAACTTTACACGGCTGTTTCGGTGTTTTCGAAGGGGAAAGCCGCGTTCCTGCCTATGCGGACAACTCAATGGTGTCAGAACAGCACAAACACCCCTGTGCACGCCGGTAATTATACCGCGAACAACAGGCGCGTACTATAGGCGCCGGAAAGGGCCGGACGAGAAGGATCTTCTGAAAAGTTGTTTTTTATGGCTTACCGGAAAATTTCTCCGTCGGCCATTCGGTAGCCGATCAGGAACTCTTTGCCGGTCATGACCCGCTTGCCGGCCGGTTGGATTCGGTCGACTTGGAGGACTCCGTCCCCGCAGCGGATCAAGAGCCGACCGGCTTTCGGACGGATCACCTCGCCGATTTTCGCGTCGTCCGGGGGTGTCAAGACGGTGCGGGTGAAGGGACCGAGGATCAGGCGCATCGGCGGTTTGCCGTCGCGCGTCCAGTCCGAGAAAGTCTTGGGCCACGGCTGGAAGGCGCGGTACTGATTGATGATTTCGAGCATCGTTTTGGACCAATCGATGCGTCCTTCCTCTTTGCGGATCTTGGGAGCGCGGGTCGCCTTACGGTCATTTTGGGGAAGGGGCTGGGCTTTGCCCGAGGCGATGAGGTCAAACGCCCGAAGAACCAGCGGCGCGCCGAGGCGCGAGAGCCGTTCCTCAATTTCAACGACGGTCTGCTGTTCGGTCAGGTCGTACGAAACCGGGTCTTTCGCGCTGAGAATCACCGGTCCGGCGTCGACCTGGGGAACAATGTGAATGACCGAGACGCCGAAGATGGTCTCCCCGGCGAGAATGGCCCGATGGACCGGGGCGGCGCCGCGGTAGCGCGGCAAAAGAGAACCATGGAGATTGACGCCGCCGTAAGGGGCGGCGGCGATCACGTCGGGGTGGAGAATCTTTCCGTAGTCGCAGATAAAGAGAATATCGGGGGAGAAAGACTTTAACAGCTCGATTCCCTCGGGGGTATTGATGTCGGCCAAGTTCACCACCGGAATCGCGTGATCTTGGGCGATCCGGCGCACCGCGGACAGTTCGGTCTTTTTACGGGTTTTCCCACGAAGCGGAAAGACAAACAGCGCGGCGGCCTCATGCTCAGACGAGGCGATGGCCTCAAACGAGGGAGCGGCGAAGTCGCCGTTGGCTAAGGTGACTACCTTCATGGTTTAGAGTTTGGGGTCGTCATTGAGCAGGGCGATTTGAGTACTCAGATCGACGTCGCTTCGACTGGGGCGGAACCAAGGGAACCAACTGTCGGAGAAGGGGAAAAGACCCTCCCAGGGGGAAGCGATCGCCTCGGTGGAGCTGTCGATAATTTCGCCGCCGAGAATCCGCCGGTTTTTGGCCATCAGCGACTGGAGAACCTGCCGATAGCGGTAGTCGCTCCAGGTGAAGATACCGAAGATCAACAGTCCCAGCATCGTGGCCAGAAGAACTCCGGAATCTTCACCGGAGGCGGTTTCGGACTCGGAGGAGCCATCGTCCAGCAGGGTACCGGCCGAAGGGGTCGACATCGTCAGGAACCCTTGAGGATAAAGGTTATTCGACGGCTTTTGGACCGGTTCGGGGGGACGATTTTGAAGGTCGTCATCCAGCGAAGAACCAAGCCCGGCGGCATCGCGCAAGGAGCGCGAGGGGGTGCCGGTGGGGTTCCCGTCAAAATCTTGGCTTCTGGAGCGTGACGCGGAACTGTTTCGCGGCGGGATGACGCTGTCGTCCGTGCGCGTGGTCTGTTTCGTCTCGTGGGAGGGACGAAGAATATCGTCGTCGGCGGCGTTTGAGCCGGCGGCGGCGCCTAACAGACAAAGCGCCGCGGCGGCCAATACAACTCGCGATAGAATGCGGGACATGGTTCGCGTTTCCCTAACTTGACAACAGTGCCTTCGGCCTTCTTCCTTTTGGGGGAAGAACACTTCTCAAATACCCCATCAATGATAACGCTTTTGACTGTTCAAGGCAATATGGACATATCCTCTTTCCCCCCGATACCCTATTTGCCGAAAAGGCCCTTCGGGCCGCAAGAGGAGTTCGAACTTGTTTTTTTGTTTCCCTCGGGGTACAATCCTCCGTTATAAAAAGACGTATTTCCCCAAACATTTGCCTCAAGGAGTTTTTCCCCATGAAAAATATCGCTCTGCTTTTCGGGCTGCTGGCCGCCCCGCTGCTTGCCGCCTTTGTTAACGCCCAAGAGAACTACCCCGCTATGCCGTTCCTGCCGGTGGTCGCCCACCGCGGTTTTTCCGCCATTGCCCCCGAGAATACGCTCTCCTCGATGAAGGCCGGTATTGAGGTCGGCGCCAGCGGCTGCGAGATGGATATCTATCAGACCAAAGACGGCGTGATGTACCTCAACCACGACGGCACGCTCGAGCGGATCGCCGGTGTGAATGTCAAGGCCTGGGATGTCACCTTCGAGGAACTCCGCAAACTCGACGCCGGCGCCTGGAAAGGGGAACAGTTCAAGGGAGAGAAATACCCCACGCTCGACGAGGCGCTGGAACTGTTCAGTCAGTCCGATGTCTACGCGGTCATCGAGATCAAGGCCGACGGTTTTGAAGAGAAGCTCATTGAGTCGGTCCGTGCTCACAAGATGGATAAGCAGACAGTCCTGATCGACTTCTCCGCCAAGCGGGTCAAGAAGTTCCGTCAGATCGCTCCCGATATCCCGTGCGCCTGGCTGGTGTCATTCGACGAAAAAGTCACCGTCGACGAGGCCTATGCCAAGATTACGCAGACACTCAAAGATTGTGGGACGAACGTGGTCGATATGCTCTACACCAATGCCACTCCCGAGCTTCTCGAGCGTTTGGCCGCCAGCGGCATCGAGGTGATGGTCTGGACGGCCGATAACCCGGCGGATATCGCTCGTCTCTATGGCTATGGGATCCGCAGCATCACTACCAACCGCCCCGATCTGGCTTTAGAGGCTCTCAAAGAAGGCGGCATCAAGGGGATGGAGAAGTAAGTATTTCTTCCCCAAGCAAAAAGCATAACTCAAGAAAGGACAAGACAGTGCAGCGTCGTGATTTTCTAAAAACCTCGATGGCCTTGGCCGCGGCGGCGGCCATGCGCGGCGTGACGGCTCAAGAGAAACCCTCGCCGCGTTGGTACAAGGGGAACATCCACTGCCACTCGCAGTGGAGCGACGGTAAGGATCTTCCCGAGGTTACGGTCAACGAGTACAAAAAGAAGGGTTACCAGTTCTTCTGCCTCTCCGACCACAATATCCTCCAGACCGATCGGCTTCGCTTCAACGGTTTCGCGATGGATTTCACCCCGAAGGACCTCACTCCCTTCGAGGGGAAGACCTCGTTCTGGAAGCGCGTCGCCCCGTCGTGGGGGTGGCCGAATCTCCTCGAGGAAGATATCAAGCGCGCCCAGGATTTCTTCGGCGCCGATTCGGTCGATATCATCGATACCGCTGAAGGACGTTATGTCCGCATGAAGACCTTCGACGAACTCAACGCGCAGTTCGGCGAACCGGGGAAATTCCTGATGATGCCCGGTTTTGAGATGACGGCGCATTTTGTTCACACCAACTGCGTCAATGTCAGGGAAGATTACTTCGTCGAAATCGACGACGACGGTCAAACCGACGCGCTGCTCAAAAAGTCGGCCGATACCGCCAAGCAAACGTATGCCGACTACGACCAGCCGTGGCTCTTTACGGTGAACCACCCGCAGTGGCAGTACTACAACATTCAGCCCAGTTCGCTGATTTCCCGTCCCGACTTGATCCAGATGGAGCTGCTGAACAACGGCACCGGCGGCCCGTTGTGTCCCGACGCTTGGACCCCCGAAAGTTTCTTCGATGTGGTCAACGCCTGGCGCGCGTCGCACGACCAGCATCTTCTGATGGGGACCGGGACCGACGATTCCCACGGCTGCTTCCGGACCGATTATCTCCCGTTCAAGGCCTGGCAGCATGTCCGCTGCAGTGAACTGACCCCGGGGGCGATCTTCGCCGCGATGAATCGCGGCGATTCCTATTGTTCCAACGGCATTGAGCTCGAAGATCTGGCGTTCGACGGCAGGACGCTTCAGCTGCGCGCCGTTGAGGGGGAAGGGAAATACCGCATCGATTTCATCGGGACCAAGAAAGATTACGACCCGACCCCCAAGGCATACGACGTCGCGGCCTCTCAGGGACTTCGCGCGCGTCAGATCGAGTCTTACTCGCCGCAGATCGGGAAGGTTCTCGCCACGGTCGAGGGACGGGAGGCCAGCTACACGCTGCAGGCCGACGATCTCTATGTCCGCGCCCGCGTTTATCGCCTGGGCGAGAACAACGATCCGGTGGTTCGTCCCGAATCGGGGCTTTTAGACTTCGCCGCCTGGACCCAGAGCTATGCCCCGGGTCAGCCGCTTGAGACTTTCTGATAAACCCCTCCTCAGGCGTAAAAAAAGCCCCCTTTCGAAAAAGGGGGCTTTTTTTGCGGACAATCTCACGGACGCGTTATTTCTTATACCGCTCGATCACCTCTTGCGCGGTTTTGCGCATAAACTCGGCGTCCTCGGCACTGATCCCGGCGGGAACCCAGGTGATGTCGGTGGCGGGGCGGTCGAAGAGGAACGCGAACCAAACGCACGCCTGCAGATAGCGGCCCCGTTCATTGAGGTGGTAGGAGTCTCCCTCCAGCGTGTTCTCGTCTTCCCATTTTAGGTTGCCGCAGAAGTAGCGCGACATATCGGGGAGATTCGGGTAGGTCCATTTCGAGCGGTCGAGCTGCTCGTACCCGCCCGGCTGCGTTTGACGGGCCAGCTGGATCGCCTCACCGACGGGAATCACGCGGATACCGAGCTTTCCGGCGGCATCGGCGTAGGATGACTTGACCTTTTGGAACATCTCCTCGTTTCCGGAGAACCCCCATTCTTTCATCCGCTCGTCGTCGGCGCGATACGACCAGGTCTGCTGGAACACGATCTCGGCCGTGGGCGCGTACTGATGGACGTAGTCGTACAGCTGCTGAGCGAAGGGGAAGTAAGTCTCGGGCCGCCAGCTGTTGGGGCTGTTTTGCTGAATCGAGACGAAATCCCACTCTCGGCTCTGGAGCTTCTCTTTGTAGGTGAAATCATCGAAGTAGCGGTCCGCGGGATTGGCCTCTTCCGTGACAATATTGTTCCAATGGCGTTCCAGAGAACAGCCGCCGATATAGATCGACTCGAGATGAATATCGCACCCCGGCACCGACTTGACCGCGTCGGGAAGCGCTTTTTCCAGGCAGATCGAGAAACTGTTGCCGATCGTCAAAACATTGAGGGTTTTGGTTTCGGATCCGTTCTCTTGAGAGTAGAGCGCCGCCGACAGCGCGAGGAACATCACACAGAAAAAACCGAGGGTACGTTTCATCTCTATGCCCTTGCTTTAGTGGAGTTTGTGGGGAAACGGGCTAGTTTTTTGAATTCTCAAGCGCCAGGTATTGAAAGTTCATGATCTTGGCCGCCAGGCGGGCGGCGAGGAACTCGGTGGTCACAAAGTTTCCACCCAGCGGCATGGTCTCGACAATGTCGGCACCGACGACCCGTTTGGCGGCGAAGACCCGCCGCAGGATAGTCATCACCTGACGCCAGGTCAGACCGCCCGGCTCGGGGGTTCCGACACCGGGGGCGACCGCCGGATCGAAGGCGTCCATATCGAAGGTAATATAGACCACATCGGTGAGAAAATCAATAATCCGGCCGAGCGAATCGTCAAAATTTTCTTCCAGCATCACCGGGGTAATAAAGCGCTGAACCTGTTCGGGGCACTCCACCAGGTCGGTCTCGCAGAAACTGCGGATTCCCACCTGCGCCAGATGGGGAGTGATCTCCAAAACGCGGCGCATCACCGAGGCGTGGGAATGTTTGCCTCCCGGGGGAAAGCTGTCCCGCAGGTCACTGTGCGCGTCGAACTGAAGGACGCTCAATGTGGGGTAAACCTCGCGCGCGGCGCGGACGATCGGGGCGGTAATCGAGTGCTCTCCCCCCAAGATAATCGGGAAACTCTCTTCACTGAAGAGCCCGTCGGCGGCGCGGGCGATTCGTGCCATCACCTCTTCCGGGGGGAATTCTTCCAGGGGGGACGCGCCAAGTGTCACCGGCGGAAGGGTCTGAATTCCCCTTCGCCAAAACTCGCGGCGAGATTCTTCGTCGATATATTCCATCTGATCCGATACGGCGCAGATACGTTCCGGGCCCAAGGCCGTTCCGCGCTCGAAACAGACGGTTCCCTCGTAGGGGACGGGGAGGATTTTGAAATAGGCGTTACCACTATGGTACGGTCCCGGGAGATGAAAAAAAGTGGGGGAGTCGGCCATGGGGGGACGGTAAACGCTGGGATGAAAATGGTTTCAGACGGCAGCCGGAATACCCTTGGGGCACAGGGGGGAGGCCCCCCCGGAAACCCTCTCAAAAACAAGGCAGCGGCTGACTTAAAAGATTCCTTATCGGTCGAGGAACCGGATCAGGCGGTCGGTGTCGCTGAAATCGGGGATGATGATATCGGCGCAGGCGGCGGTGAGGCGATTGCGTTTCCAACTGTTGACGCTCTTTTTCTCGGCCTCGTTGCTTGCCACGCCGACGGTATAGCCGCCGACCTCTTTGACGTTCTCGATCTCGACATAGCCGTCGCCGAAGGCGATCAGCTCGCGGCCGCCCAGGCCGTTGGCCTCGATCATCCGCTTGATGACCAGCGCCTTGGAGAACGACTTGTAGTCGTCCTGCGCGCCCCAGACACCGCCGTCAAAATAGCGGGTGACGTCGAGCAGATCGGCCTCCTCGCGCATAAACGGCTCATCGGTTCCGCTGGCCAGGAACAGGCGCACCCCGCGGCGCGAGAGCGTTTCGAGAATCTGACGCGCGCCGGGAACCATATAGTCGTCCGGCTTGGCGCGGCCCGATTTCAGATCGGCGATCCGGTCTTTGATCTTCTCGGAGAGGAGATCATGGTACTGACGCTTGTATTCCAGCGGCTCCAAGGCAGTGCCGCCGCGGCGGCTGACCTCTTCGGCCAGGCGGATGCACTGATAGATCGTCTGCTTTCCGGTGAGGGTATCGACGAACTCGCGCACCAGCGGCTTGACCTCTTCGGCAGTCGTGTTCGGGCACTGACAGAGGACCTCGATGAAGAAGGGGATCATCACATCCTGCCACCCCTGGCGGATGAGGGAGATCGTCCCGTCGAAGTCGAACAGCGCGGCTTTGAAGGGGAATCCGCGCTCGGGATAGCGGAAGACCTCGATATCGAACTGATCGTCAAGGACCTGCTGCAGCAGCGACACCAGCGCGTGCTCGTAGAGCATGTGCATATCTTCCAACTGTTCCATCGAGTCGGTCGGGGCGATGAGCGCCACGTCGGCGTACTGCTTGAGCTTCCCGCCGTCGCGTCCGCCGAACTCGATCACCTTCAGTCCCATCTCTTTGGCGGTACGGGCGCCGTTGACGACGTTCGGCGAGTTGCCGCTGCCGCTGAAGGTGATAAAAAGATCCCCGGGATCGGCGTAGGTCTTGAGCATGATCGAGTAGATATCGTCGTAGCAGAAGTCGTTCGCCAGACAGGTGACGATCGGCGTGCTGTCGCACAGGCAGATCGACCGGAACCCCTCGCGGCCGAAGCGGCGGGCCCCCTTGAGGAGGTCGTTGGCCATGTGCGAGGCGGTGGCGGCGCTTCCGCCGTTGCCGGCGATATAGATTCGGCTGCCGGTTTTCTTCGTGGCGAGGATCATCTCGGCGATCTGCTGGAGGGCCTGAAAATCGGTCCGCATCAGATCGGAAGCGACGGTCGAAGCGTAGTTTTTCAGAAAGTTGGCACCTTGAGCGATATCCATAGAACGTTCCTTAATTGTGAAATGGGAAAGTTGCTTTATTGTTCAGGATGAATTCGAATGACCATATCTCCCAGCGTCGTTCCCGCGTAGTGTGAGATAAACGGGCATTTCGACTTGAAGAGGAAGGCGATTTTCTTCGGCTGAAAGCGAGTAGTGTTTTCGACCAGAGTCTCGTAGTTGGCCAGTCCCTTGGAGATCACCAGGCCGTCGCCGGTGAAATGACGCAGGAACGGCTCGGAACATTCCTCAAGAAATGTCCCCAGCCCATCGTTGCCGTTGTCGATCACCTCGACATTTTCCATCGTGGTCAGCCCCGCGGCGACGGCGTCGTCGTAGGTGGCGTCGTTGATGATCGGCTTTCCCCGGACGGCGACGATCACTTTTTTGCCGAACAGCCCGATGATTTGCTCGATGAGAAGACGGTCGCAGACGATTTCGCCGGCATTGTCGGTGAGATAAAAGATTTGGTCACTCGCCTCAATGGCGGAGCGCAGCGTCGCGGTCGACCCGTTGATCGGGCCGCACAGGGCGTTGTCGAACGCCTGTTCGATTGTCTTTTGAGCTACCGTCCCCAAGGCGTTGTCGATGATATTGCCGGTGATCGCTAGTCGGACGGCGGTATCGAACGGGTCGGCGGAAGAGACGATCCTGTGGCGCGCCATTTCGAGCTGATCGAGCATCGAACCGTTGGCGCGCCGTTTTTCAGCCAGGTAGGGGTCGGGATTGCCGGTTACTCGGCGGATGATCCGATGAATGTCCCGTCCGAGGATCGGCGGGGGGGCCAGCGCGTCGGAATCGAGGATTTTTCTCATGCAGTCCAGAAAGACCATTCGGTGCGTCTGAAGGTCATTACTGGCGAAGCGGGCCGCTTCGAGCGACTGCCGCAGGAGGCAAAGATAACAGTCGATGGCTGAGGGCATAGACCAAAAACCGATGGAGGGATTTTTGTACTGCCCAAAGCGATTGGCCGCTTTTCGCGCTCGAAGAATATATCTCGATAATAAATATCTCGATAATATTGTGAGACTATGGCAAGCCGGCGGTTGTCAATTTGGGCGAAATCTTCAGACGCTTGCTCCCTCTGAGTATATCGAGCGAGGCGATAGAGTCAACGGCCGAAAGCCCGATAATATGGTTGAAATGGTCGCCGTCCTCAACGATTTGACCATTGCAGGCGATGATGATATCCCCCTCTTGGACACCGGCCTGTTCGGCGGGAGAATTGGGCCAAACACGCAGTACCCGGGTTCCGATAAACTGGTCGGCGAACTGGCCGGTCGATCCGTCGATCGCCCCGCGCCGCAGTCCCATCGCCGCCTTGGCCTCGGCGCCGAACTGTCGGTCGAGATCCAGGCCGATGAACGGGCGCTTATACGCTCCGTCTCGGATCAGCCGCGCGGCCAATTGACGAACGTGATTGATCGGGATCGCCAGCCCCACCCCCTCGCTGGCGCCGCTTTTGGTGGCGATGATCGTGACGATGCCGATCACCTGACCATGCTCATTGAGCAGCGGACCGCCGGAGTTCCCCGGATTGATCGCCGCGTCGGTCTGGAGGAAGTTCTGGAATTGGTCTTTATTTCCCAGGGGAAGGGCGCGGCGGCTCACCCCGCTGATGATGCCGCTGGAAATCGAACCCTCCAGCCCAAAGGGACTTCCGATCGCGTAGACGCGGTCGATGATGCGCACCGTGTCGCTGTCGCCGATCGGGGCGGCGACGAGGTTCTTTTCTTCCAGACGAAGCAGGGCGATATCGAATTCGGGGCAGCTGAGAATCTGCGTCGGGTGCAGCGTTCGATGGTCGTGGAGGACAATATGAACCTCGTCGGTCGACACCGCGTTGCCGGCGACGTGGTTATTGGTGATCACGAAGAACTCACCGCGGGCGGTTTTGGTGATCACCCCGCCCCCGGTTTCGACCGAGGGACGGCGGTTGCCGCCGGTGACCTCTTTCATTACGGTCGCCTCGATATGGACCACCGCCGGACGGGTCTCCTCAATCCAGTGGCGCCGCGCGGCCGAGACGCGATCCATCAGCGAGCGGGCCGACTCGTCGTTGAGGTTAATGGGGTCGGTAGGCGACGGGGTAGGGACCGAGGCACGGAAGCTGGCCGGACGAACCGCCTCTTCGCTGCCGCTGGTGGTATATTCGGCGCTGTGAACGGCGCCGTCGGCGCCGTTCGCCGAGTCGACCGGAACCAAAGAGCCGGTGCGGGGCTGCGGGGCCAGCGCCGCCGGAGGGGCGGCGACGGGGACCAAGGTGGTGTTTCCGGTGAGGTGAACCGTCGCCGTGTTGCTTTCCTCGGAGGTGGTGGAGGTGTTGTGGAATACCCCTCGCTCTTGTGCCGGTACGCTTACCGCCCTTCGCTCGAACGAGCGGTCTGCCGAGACCGAGCGAAAGTCACTCTTGGTGGATGGATTTGTCGGTTCGTCGTGGTCGATGGCGTACAAAACAGCGACCAGCAGCATGGGAAGTGCCAGAAGTGCCTTCCCCACGCGGGGGGCCTTGCCGGCTAATACCACATAGAAGACGCACAGCTGCAGCGCCAGCACTGCCAGCACTACGGGAAGCAGTCCAATGATGTCGATTAAAGTCTTCATGACCGTCGTACCTCTTAGAACCGGAATAATCCGAATAACTATACCGTTTCAGTATAATCAATACGCCTTAAGAGGCCAGAGTTACCCAAGTTTTTATGGAGGTTTTTTCTTTGGATTCTGGAAACAGGGCGAAAAGTGAAACGATTGTATCGTTTTTAACGATTTTGCGGGTCGCGCAATATAAAGGGCTGGCGGTTTTCGGCTCCTCTATCCCTTGTCATCTCCCCGGTATGAAGCATAATTTTCGTTGAGTGTTCCTTGACCGTTTCCCGCAACAACTATGGAGCAAGTCCTGCCGTGTACGATTCCGTTGCCGTCGTTGGCGCCACCGGCGCTGTTGGAACCCTAATCCGCCGCCTTCTCGAAGAGCGGAAGTTCCCCTATAAAAAGATGAAGTTCATCGCCTCGAAGCGCAGCGCTGGAAGGAAAATCCCTTTCAATGGTACCGAGATTACGGTCGAGGAACTGTGTCCCGAGGCGTTTGACGGTGTCGATCTGGTGATCGCCAGCACCCCCGACGATACCGCCCGCGACTTTGTCCCCGAAGCCCGCAAGCGGGTGAAGGTCATCGTCGACGAGTCCGGCTACTGGCGGATGAACGAAGAAGTCCCGCTTGTCATCCCCGAAGTCAACGCCGAGGATATCCGCAAGCACAAGGGACTCATCTCCAGCCCGAACTGCTCGACCACCCAGCTGGTCGTCGCGCTGAAGCCGCTTCATGATTACGGTACCGTCAAGCGCGTGGTCGTCAGCACTTACCAGGCGACCAGCGGCGCCGGTGTGGCCGGCACCCGCGACCTGATCAACGGCACGAAGGCCGATCTGGAGGGTAAGCCGTACCAGAACGAGACATTCCCCTACACGATCGCTTTCAACTGCATTCCTCAGATCGGCAGCGAAAAGCATGACGGCTACACCAGCGAAGAGCTGAAGCTCCTTTACGAGACCCGCAAGATCCTCGGCGACGACTCGATCCTCGTCTGCCCGACGGCGGTCCGCGTTCCGGTCTCCAACTGCCACAGTGAGTCGGTTCTGGTCGAGACCGAGAAAAAGATCTCCGTCGAAAAGGCGCGCGAGCTCTTCGCTCAGATGCCCGGCGTCATCGTGGTGGACGACCTGACCAAAAAGCAGTACCCGATGCCGTGCAATTGCCACGATACCGACGAGGTCTATGTCGGCCGTATTCGCGAGGACCTTTCTTCCCCCAACGGTCTGGCGTTTTGGGTCGTCAGTGACAATCTGCGCAAGGGGGCCGCGACCAACGCGGTTCAAATCGCGGAATGGATCCAGAAGAACCTTTAACGTTTTCCTCCGGTACGGGGCGTGTCGTTCGGCTTGAAGTGGCCTACGACGGCGCCCCTTTCTCGGGGTGGCAGGTTCAGCCCTCCCAGCGTGTCGCCACCGTTCAAGGGGTTCTCCAAGACGCGGTGGCTAAAGTCACCGGCCGCCGCGCCGAGGTTATCGGCAGCGGCCGGACCGACGCCGGTGTCCACGCTCTTTGTCAGACGGCCGCCTTTCGAACCGTTTCCTCCATTCCTCCCGAAAGAATTGCCGCGGCGCTGAATACTCATCTTCCCCCGTCGATTCGCGTCCTTCGCTCCGGCCTTGAGGCGGACGGTTTTCACCCGATTCGCGACGCGATCAAGAAGCGCTATCGTTATCTTCTGTCCGACCGCCATCCGGCCGATCCGCTCTTAACGGGCCGTATCTGGACGGTGCTTCGCCGATTAGATATTGACCGAATGATTCAGGCCTCGCGGCATATCCCCGGAAAGCGTGATTTCGCCGCGTTTCAGTCGGCCGGCTCCCCGCGGGTCTCGACCGTACGGACGATCTTCGATTTGACCGTCACCCCGCTCGATTGGCCGTCGATTGACCGGACCCCCTTTCTCCCGCGCCCGGGGTGTATGATCGCCATTGAGGTCGAAGCCGATGGCTTTCTCTATAATATGGTCCGCTCGATCGCCGGGACGCTGGCCGCCTTCGCTCAGGGGCGGGCCGGTTTCGAAAATCCCGACGATATGGCGGCTGTCATCGCCTCGCGCGACCGCGCCCGCGCCGGGGCGACGGCCCCCCCGCACGGGCTTTATCTGCTGGGAGCCCTCTATCCGGGGGACACGCCATGAAGTCGTATCGCTGGCTTGCTTTCGTCGTCGCCTTCGCCGTCGGCTTGACGTGTCCGCCGCTGCAGGTTCTCTCGCCGACGATCCCCTGGTTTGTTCGGTTTATGCTTCTGGTCGTCTTTTTGGGGATCGACCCCCAGCAGATGCGCCCCTGTTTCAGTCACCTGGCGCTGCTGGGTTTCAATGTGGGGATGCCGCTGTTGCTGTGGAAGCTCTTCGCCCTGGCGGGGAGAAACGACTATGGGCTGATCGCCTTTTTTACCGCCGTTGCCCCGACCGCGACGGCGGCGCCGGTGGTGATCGGCTTTCTCGGCCGCAAGGTCGAGTACGTCACCACGGCGCTTTTGATCACCACCGTCGGTACGGCGGTGGCACTGGTCCCGATCATCCCGATCGTCGTCGACCGCCCCGCGCCGGGGCTGTTTCTCGACGTCGCCGCGCGGGTAGGCGGTACCATTGTCCTTCCCCTGCTTCTGGCCCTGGTGATTCGGGTTTTGTTTCCTAAGAGCAAAGCGCTTCCCCCAAAACTCAAAAAGGTCGTCTTTGCCTCGTGGCTGTGCGTTCTGACGATTATTTTATCAGGGGCGTCGAACTGCCTGCGGGGGGAGGGGGGCGTCTCGATCCTTCCGGCCGCGGTACTGATCTCGCTGGGGATCTGTGTGATTAACTTCCTCGGCGGCTTCTTTTTGGGCGAAAAGGATAATCGCCGGGAGGCGAGCCAGGCGCTCGGCCAAAAGAACACTTCCATCACCGTCTGGCTGGCGATGACCTACGCCGATCCGATCACCGCCTTGGGACCGACGCTCTACGTCTTATGGCACAACGGCTATAACGCCTGGCAGATGAGCCGCTGTAAAGAAAGCGCCGGCGCCGAAGAAAACGCCGGTGCCGATCGACAAAACAACAGCGAAAACCGCTAACCCATTTCGGCCTGGATCTTCTTCGACTCGGCCACCGCCAGCTCGTCGCAGCGTTCATTCTCGGGATGGCCCGAGTGCCCCTTCACCTTGGTGAAGACCAGATGATGCTGTTCGGCCAATCGGTCGAGCGCCTGCCAAAGGTCAACGTTTTTCACCTCGGCGAGCTTTCCGTTTTCGCGTCTTTTCCAGCCGTTTTTCTTCCACGAGGCCATCCACGACGACAGCCCGCCCAGAACGTAGGCGCTGTCGCTGATGATCTCGACACTCGTGGGGCGTTTGAGGGTCGAGAGCCCCTCGATGACGGCGCGCAGCTCCATCCGATTATTGGTGGTGAGCTGCTCCCCGCCGCAGCGCTCCAGCGACTTGCCGGTAGGGGGGTGAACAAGAATAAACGCCCACCCCCCGGGGCCGGGATTCCCCAGGCAGGAACCGTCGGTGTACAGAAGCACTTCCCCCCGAATACTCTTTTTGGCTTCCGTCATGGCAAAACTCCCTTTTCGCTT
Organism: Thermoguttaceae bacterium; assembly: GCA_017434455.1. Classification (GTDB taxonomy): domain Bacteria; phylum Planctomycetota; class Planctomycetia; order Pirellulales; family Thermoguttaceae; genus RUG695. Next base: position 17,060 of record JAFRFG010000035.1, read on the forward strand.
TTTTCTAAGAAAAACGCCGCGCACCAACCGTGGCCGTGCGCGGCGCGGGGAAGAACCTTTAGGGGAGAATTATTTCCCGAACATCGGGGTGCTCGAATCCCAGTAGTAGGCGTAAAGCGCCAGCGTGGCGAGAACCACCAAGATCCCGATCACCAGGGCGATTTTCGAGCCGGTCAGGTCGAAACTCTTGCCGGTTTCGGTCGTCATCTCGGTATTGGCGACGTACGCCTCTTTGCGCGGTTTGATCACGCGGACCGCCGTCAGAATCACCAGGATGGAGAGGAAGGTGACCGCCATGCGGTTGAGGAAGTCCAGCTGCGGCACGTACACGTGCAGAGCGCCGTAGATAATCGGGTTGAGAATCAGCCCCAGCGCGCCGCAGATGGCCGGCGCCTTCTTGAACAGCAGCGAGAAGACAAAGACCGCCAGGATACCCGGGGAGATATAGCCCTGGAATTCCTGGATGAACTTAAAGATGCCTCCGAAGCGCGGGTCGGCCAGTTTCGGCGCGATATAGCAGCCGATCAAAACAAAGATGACTACCGCCAAGCGGCCGATGAAGACCAGCTTCCGGCTGTCGCGGGCATGGGCCTCGTCGGTCGTTTCACGCGAGGGAGTAAAGCAGTACTCTTGGTAGATATCCATGGTGAAGATCGTCGAGGCGGCGTTGAGAATCGCGGCCACCGAGCTGATGATCGCCCCGAGCAGGGCGGCGAAGAGGAACCCGGTGAAGCCCCCCTTCGGGACCAGACGCTTGACCAGCGTCGGATAGGCTGAGTCGTAGTCGCAGCTGGTCACGACGGTGCCGTACTTCAGCGCGGCGGTCGCCGGATCGTTTTTGGCTTTTTCCGCGATCGTCTGTTTCAGCTGTTCCTGGCATTTGAAGAGGTCGGTAATGTCGGGCAGGTCGACCACGGCGATCGACGCGTTGGCGCGAAGCATCGCGCGGGCCGTTTCGTAGTTGGCCGGATCGGCGGCGAACTCCTCGTTGAAGGCGAACAGTTTTCCGTCGGCGTTGGAACCGTCGGCGGCGTCGAACGCCTCCAGACGCTGCAGCTCGCTGGAGGCGAGCTCTTTGGCACTGCCGGTCAAATCGCTTTTATAAAGGTTGTACGCCATCATACCGGGGAAGACGATGATGAACGGGATAACGAGCTTCATCGCGGCGGCGAAGACCAGACCCTTTTGCCCCTCACCGAGACTTTTGGAACCCAAGGTCCGCTGGATGATGTACTGGTTCAGCCCCCAGTAGTAGAGGTTCGGGATCCAGATGGCGAACAACAGCGCGGTGATCGGAAGGAAGGTATCGGTCGAGGGGAGGTTCATCCGCAGTTTCGTCGCGTTGAGCAGGTTGAACCGCTCCCAGGCCCCGGCGTTGGCGAGGTTGTTCAAGGTATCGCTGGCCACTCCCGCGGCCGGGGTCAGCGTGGCCGGATCGGCGGCGGCGAGGGTCTTCAGAGCGAAGTACAGGACGATCGCCCCGCCGGCGATCAGCGAGGAACCCTGCAGCAGGTCCGACCAGGCGCATGCCTTCAGCCCGCCGGCGAAGACGTACGCGGCGGCCAAGATCCCGATGAACCAGCAGAAGCTCGTCAAGCTGAGGATATTCACGCCGCCGACGGTGACCGGATGTTCGGCGAAGAGAACGGCGAAATATTTCGCGCCGGCGTAGGTGACGGCGGTGAAGTTGACGATGACCAGCATAATGACCATCATCAGCGACATAATGGTACGGGCGCTTTTGTTGTAGCGGCGCTCGAGGTATTCGGGAATGGTGTAAATACCGGCGCGGAGGAATTTCGGCAGGAACAAAAACGCGACGATCACCAGGGAAAGGGCGGCGATCCACTCGTAACTGGCGACCGCCAGCCCGATGTAACTGGACGCGTTTCCGGACATCCCGATGAACTGCTCGGCCGAGATGTTGGCGGCGATCAGCGAAAAGCCGATCAGCCACCAAGCCAGTCCGCGGCCGGCCAAGAAGTACGATTCACTGTTTTCACCCGACTTGCGGCTGACAGAGAACGCGGTGATCATGACCAGGACGAGGAAGGCGACAAAGACGATAATATCGGCCGTGTAGCCGCCGGTTTGAGGCGCCTGAGCAAAGAGCGAAAGCATAGTTCCTCCCGTTGTTTGGTTCTGTTCTAGTCCAGCGTCGCGAAATAATAAAGCTTTTTGATACTAAAGTGACCTTAGCTGCTGGGAAAGACGCTGTTTTGTCTTTGGCGAAAAATATTTCACCGTACCTTAAGATTATTTTAGTTGATTACCGGCCGTTTTTCAAGGTAGTTCCCCCCGCGGGCCGCAGAGCCGCTAGGCGCCCGGGTAACGATTGATCAGCTCTAAGAACGCCTCGCCGTAGGTCTCCATCTTCTTTTGACCGACGCCGGTGATGCCGAGCATCTCGTCGCTGTTGGTGGGGCGCCTGGCCGCCAGTTCCAAAAGCGTCTTATCGGTGAAGACCTGATAGGGGGGGATATGCCGCCGCTGCGCCAGCCGCAGCCGCAGCTGCCGCAGTTCCTCGAAGAGGTTATGGTCACTGGGGGACATTTCCGCGGCGGCACCGCCGGCGGCGCGCTTAACTGTCATTCCCTTGCGCAGCTTAGGAAAGTGAATCATCTCGAACGGCTCATGTCCGAGCATAATCTCCCGCCCCAGGGCGGTCATGCGGGGGATAGGAAATCGGGCGTTGGGGTCGATTTCGGCGGCGCCGCGGCTGATCATCGCGTTGAACAGTACCCGCCAGTAGGCAATCGAACTGTCGCGCCCCACCCCGAACGTCGGCAAAAGGTGGTGATGACACTTCTCGACCAAGGGGGTCTTTTTTCCCACCAAGATATCAATCAGGTGCCCGGCGCCGAAGCGGTTCTGGGTCCGCGCCATCGCCGAGAGCGCTTTTTGGGCGTCGATCGTGGCGTCGACACGGTGGATCTGGTCGTTGCAGAAATCGCAGTTTCCGCAGTTGTCGCGGGGGTACTCCTCGCCGAAATAGTGAAGCAGCGCCCTGCGGCGGCATTGATCGGCTTCGGCGTAACGGAGCATCTCCTGCAGCTGGCGCTCGGCGATGAGGCGGGCGTGCTCGTCCTCATATTGCTTGAGAAACGATTTTTGCAAAATGACGTCTTGATAGCCGAAGAACAGCACACAGCGCGCCGGCGCGCCGTCACGGCCGGCGCGGCCGGTCTCTTGATAGTATCCCTCGATATTCTTCGGCAGGTCGGTGTGGACGACGAACCGAACGTTCGATTTATCGATCCCCATCCCAAAGGCGATCGTCGCCACGATAATACGCGTCTGATCGAGCGAAAAGGCGTCCTGCACGGCGGCCCGCTCGGCGTCGCTCATTCCGGCGTGATAGGGGCGCGCGTCAAACCCCGCGGCGCACAGGCGGTTGGCTGTGTCCTCTGTCTTTTTCCGGGTTCCGCAGTAGATGATCCCCGGCTGATCTTCCTCTTGGCGCAGGAAGGCGGTGAGCTGATCGAGGAGGCCCTCTTTATAAAGGACCTGATACGAGAGATTGGGACGATCGAACGAGGCGCGCACACAAAACGGGTCGCGCATCCCGAGCAGGCAAAGAATGTCGCTGGAAACCTTCTCGGTCGCCGTGGCGGTGAACGCGGCGATCGGGATATTGGGGAAGACCTCGCGTATCTGAGACAACTGCAGGTAGTCGGGGCGGAACTGATGCCCCCATTCCGAAATACAGTGCGCCTCGTCGATGGCGAAAAAGGAGATGTTGATATCCGTCAGGAACGAAAGGAACCCGGGGGAATTGAATCGCTCGGGGGAGACGTACAGCAGGTCGAGCTGCCCGGCGTGAAGCGCCCGATAGGTGTCGGACGCCTCACTTTTGGGGGTGGTGGAGTTGAGCGTCGCGGCGCGTATCCCCATCTCTCGGGCGGAGTCGACCTGATCTTTCATCAGGGACAGAAGGGGACTGACGACGACGCAGACCCCATCGAGCATGACGCTGGGGAACTGAAAACAGAGGGACTTCCCCCCGCCGGTCGGCATAATCGCCAGGACATCGCGGCCGGCGAGAATCGCGCGAACGACCTCCTCCTGGTTCGGACGAAAACTTCCGAACCCGAAGACTCGCCGCAGGGCGGCGTGGATGGGGTTGTCGTTCGGTTTTTTTGTCGGCATGGGGGGGAGTGTCCGTCAGAAATTCAGACCCGACCCTATCGCCGGGTAAAGACCCCGAGCAGTCCGCGCAGGATTGACCCGCCGACATTGCGCCCAATGGAACCGCCGATGCTTCGGCCGACGCTTCCGCCGATCTTGTTGCCGAGCGCCTTCTTGCCGATGGCGCCGCCGATCTCGCGGCCGATCGTGCCGATGGTCGTCCCGATGACCTTATCGGCGACCGACTGGCGTGTCCCGCGGGACGCCTTCTCCCGGGCGCGCTGCTCGGCCGCTTCGGCCTCGGCTCTTCGCTCTTCCTCGTTTTGGGCGGTGAGGACCTCGTAGGCGCTGTGGCGGTCGAAGGCATTGTCGTATTTGCCGCGAAGAGGCGAGGCGTTCAGCGCCGCGGCGCGCTGCTCAGGGGTGATGGCGCCGATTTGGCTCAGCGGGAAGAGGATCGACGCTTTTTGGACGATCCCGGGAGTCCCCGACTCGTCGAGGAACGAGACAAGCGCCTCGCCGGTCCCGAGCGATTGAATCACCTCGGCGGTACTAAACGCCGGATTGGGCCGGAACGTATCGGCGGCGGTCTTGACCGCCCTTTGGTCTTTGGGAGTGAACGCGTGCAGGGCGTGCTGAACGCGGTTCCCCAGCTGGCCGAGGACCGTCGGGGAGATGTCGGTCGGCAGCTGGGTGACAAAGTAGACGCCGACTCCCTTGGAACGGATCAGGCGGACTACCTGCTCGATCTGGTCGATCAGCGTTTTGGACGTCCCCTCAAAGAGGGTGTGCGCCTCGTCGAAAAAGAAAACCAGCTTCGGTTTATCGGGGTCGCCGACCTCGGGGAGCTTGGCGTACAGCGAGGTGAGCAGCCACAGCAGGAAGGTGGAGTAGAGCTTCGGCTTTTGCATCAGCTCGTCGGCGGCGAGGATATTCATCACGCCGTACCCTCCCTCTTGGGCGATGAAGTCGAGGACGTCAAAGTCGGGTTCGCCGAAGAACAGATCCCCGCCCTGATTCTCCAGCGTAAGGAGCCCGCGCTGAATGGCGCCGATCGTCTGAACGGCGATATTGCCGTAGGAGGTGTACTCTTGACGATGCTTGCTGACGTAGTCGAGCATCAGCCGGAGATCTTTCATGTCGATCAAAAGAAGCTGTTTCTCATCGGCGATGCGGAAGACAATATTAAGAACCCCGGTCTGGGTTTCGTTCAGTTCCAGCAGCCGGGCCAAAAGCAGCGGCCCCATCGACGAGATGGTGGTCCGAAGGGGATGCCCCTGTTTGCCAAAGACGTCGAAGAACCGGGTAGGGCAGGGGGCGAACAGGGGGGAATCGATCTGGAACTGCTGGCATCGCTTGGCGATGAAATCGGTCATCCTGCCCGGCTGAGAGATGCCGGAGAGGTCCCCCTTCATATCGGACATAAAACAGGGAACTCCCGCCCGAGAGAAGGTTTCGGCCAGAACCTGGAGCGAGACGGTCTTCCCGGTTCCGGTGGCGCCGGCGATCAGACCATGTCGATTGGCCATTTTGGGAGTGATGTAAAGCGGTCCTTCCTCGGATTGGGCAATCCAGAATTTTCCATCGGCAGTCAGCATAAAAGCCCCCTGAAAATATCGCGTTGATTCATCGGCCGTAAGCGTCCCCTCCCCGATGGATACCATACCACGAACCGGGTCGAATGTCAAATTTTTTCGCCTCATGGGGGTATTCCCGCCCGGTCTTTCGATAAGGTTGGGGAATGTTCGAAAGACTATCTCTCGGCCCCGGGCGGGCGGGCGCGGCCGAGTTCGCGGCCGGGGGCTCATTTCACGGCATCCTCTCTTCCTCAAGAAAGGGCAAAGGCCCCGTCTTGAAAACAAAACGGAGCCCTTGCCGACGATTGTCTTTTGCCGCGCCGAATCTCGCGGCGCGAGGGATTGTTTTACAGGGACTTGCTCTCGCCGCCGCACGGGGTACCCATGGCGCCCCAGACACCGTAGAGACTCGACCCGCTGGTATTCGGGACGTGGCTGCCTCCGACAGAGACACCCTTGGAGTTGCTGGTCCAATCGACCCCATCGCTGACGAAACGGCAGGAACCGTCAGCCATCGCGACGTTCACGCCGCCCGGGTGGTTCGACTGAGCCGAGATCGTCCCAATGTGGTGATCCCAACCACTGGTACTGCCGGTGTCGCCCCAGACGCAGTTGGGGGAGTTCGGCGGAAGGATGGTGCTGAAGCGGGAGTCGACCGCGAAACCGGCGAACCACAGCTGACCGCGCCACGACCAGGCGGTAGCGGGGTCGTTATAGGCACCGGTCGCGTTGGCGATTCTGTTCTTATCGGACGGATCGATGGCGGCGCTCAGGCAGACCGACGGGTTGAAAGCGCTGATGCCGTCATGAACGTTGCTGGAATTCAGGGTGAAGAACGCGCCGTTGGAAGAACTCAGGTTGGCGACGCCCCCCTTGATGTTCGTCGACTTGGTGGCGTCGCTGCGGAACGTGGTCTGATTGTTGGCGCAGATCATCTCGCTGAAGGCGATGGTATTGCTCGTCCCGTCGACGATCGACGAGATACGCTTGCCAACCAAACCCGGCATAAACAGACCGCGCTGCCCCATCTCGGAACTGCGGCAGTCACCGACCTCATCATACGCCCAGTCTTTGGCGTAGATCGCCTGCGGGAAGGCGTTGATACCGTACATCGCGTCCCCCATGCAGGAGCAGTAGCTCAGGTGAGAGATGTAGATGTTGTCAAGACCGATAGCATGATACGGCGCCATCACGCGATAGGGACCATCCCCCCAGCCGTTGTCGGAGCTGTTGTACGAGAGGAACAGGTACGGCGTGGCGGCGTTGCCATCGGACGGACAGACGAGATTCGAATACGGCCCCGCGAACGCCTGCGCCAGGTTCGCGCCAATCTCGATGAACCTGTTCAGCGCCTCGCCTGAGACCCCCGCCTGGGCGGCCATAGCCGGCCCGGAGACTCCGACGTCACTGCCGTTGGCGGCAAAGGCATCGGCGAGCCCCAGCGACTTGACATAGTCGGCGTCGGCCTGGAAGGCGTCCCACGCCTGGGTCATTTCCATGTAGGGGGTCAGCACGGGGACGGTGCCGCAGCGGGCGCGCCAGTGCGCGAACGGCTGAATACCCGCGGGGAAATACTCATTGTAGGTGTCAGCATAGTTGTGCAGCGCCAGAGCGATCTGCTTGAGATTGTTCGTGCACTTCATACGACGGGCCGCCTCACGGGCCGCCTGGACCGCCGGGAGGAGCAGTCCGATCAGGATGCCGATGATCGCGATGACGACCAGCAGCTCAACCAAAGTGAAGCCGAGCAGCCCCACTTTCTTACGTGGATTCATAGATTTCATAAACGATACCTCGGAAAAACGGGTTTCGGAGTTTAGCCGGGCAAAGGCGCCGCGGCCGGAGAACGGAGATCACACACAAGCGGCCGCGCACAGTGCCGAAAAAAAGCCGCCTGGCGTGAAAACCAAAGAAACGATCACTGATAGCTCCAAAATAACAGATTGGCTTTTATTTGTCAACGAAAATGACGGAGGAATTGAATTTTTTTATATTTCCGCTTGCCTGTCGTACCTTGTATTCGTGTCATTCCGCTCGGATTGTCGGCCGCCGGACTTGTTTTTGCCGGCCAAAATATTTTTATCCGGCGGTTTTGTCTGCCGGCGCTGTTCACCGGCGGGAAGTGTATCTGAGGTATCAGCGGCACAAGCGTCGTGGTACCATACAAAAGACCGGCCACCCCCGCAAAAGGAGCGGCCGGTCTATAGCCGTTTAGCCGCCGGGAACGTTTATTCGCCGCGCCTTTACTCCTTCGCCGCGTCGAACTTCGACCAATCGACCCCCATCACGGTTCCGTCTTCGAGAATCGCCTGGGAGTCGGGGGCCAGGGTATAGTCGCCGTGCTCGGGGTCGGTGAACAGCGGTCGATCCGGATCGAGGACGAAGAGGTGCTCGGCGTCTTTGGCGGCGTTCGTCCAGGGGGTCTTGGCGGTGGTCAGAACGTTGTACCCCTTCATCGGTTCCTGCTTGGAGCGGCCGATCTCGATCGCGCCGATGTTGTGGACGATGATCGAGTCGCGTACTTTGAGTTTATTCAGCTGCGAGGTGATCGAGAGGATAAAGATCCCGGCGCCGAGGTCGGCCTCGTTGCCGGTGATGGTGCAGTGTCGAACCGACGCCGGGCCGAGGACCGCCAGACCGCCGGAGATTACCGGCATCGGCGTCTTTTCGGCGCGCAGGTCCAAGACGCGGTTTCCGGCGATGAGGGTGTTTTCCAGCGTCAGGTTCATATTGAGGTTGACGACCCCGCCTCCGCCGATGGCGCCGTTCTTAATCGGGGCATGAACCTCGGTCCGGTTATTGACGACCCAGCAGTTCTTCATCAGGGTATTCCCCGAGATACCGCAGAACGCCCCGCCGCCAAAGCGCATCCCAAAACCGTTCCCCGTCTCTTCACCGTCGGCGTTCGGCCCGCGTTTATCGCCAAAGGTCATCTGAATCATCGCGTTCTCCTCGAAGACACAGCCAAGGACCTCCATGCGGCCGTCGTTGTAGAGGGCGCCGCCCCCGCCGTCCTCGGTCGAGACGACCTCGTTGGGGCTGACGACGCGGTTCCCGTTCTCGTCCAAGCGGCAGGTAATGCAGGTATTGCGGAAGAACCGGCAGTGATCGACCCGGCTGTGGCGGCGGAAATTCGCGTACGCCCCGGCGCCGCTGACATCGAAAACGGCCTCGGTATCGCCGAGGGACTCGTTCGAGTCGAACAGGCAGTTCGTGACGGTGACATTCGCTTCTTCGGTCACGCCGTCGGGATTGTACTCATCGATATAGAGGCCGGCTCCCTGGGTCATCGTCCCGCGGACGGTATTTTTGATAAAGCGGCAGTTCTCAATCGCGGCCGTGCCGGTCTTTCCGATATGGACCCCGCCGCCGCGGGCATTGCAGAACGACTTGGGATAGTCCCGGACAAAGATAAAGTTCGGCCGTTCCCGCTCAAAATCGGGGTTATCGACCTTGTTCTCCAAAATATCGCAGTCGCACAGCGTCAGGTGTCCAAGGGTGACAAACGCCCCGGCCCCCCCCTCGCATCCGAGGTTTTTCACAAACCGGCAACCGACCGCCGACGTCTCGGCGCCGGCGCTGTAGAGCCCCGCGCCGTCGACGGCGCTGTTTTCCTCGAAGGCGACCTGCTCCAGGCGAACGTACGATTCGGGCATCACCAGCAGACCGCCGCCGCAGCGCTTCTCGCCAAAGACGGTCCCTTTGCCGCCGGTGATTTTCAGTCCCTTCAGCAGCACCGGGGCATCCGCCGACCCGACCCCCTGATTGACCACCATGGCGCCGGAGTCGATCGCGCCGGCGTCGATGACAAGACAGCGGCCTTCGGTATCGATCGTCGTCCCCTTTTCGATCACCAGCGATCCGCCTCCGTCGGCTTGGGGCTTCAGAGCGAAGACGGCCCCATCGGCGATCGCCGAATCAAATGTTACCGTTCCGCCGCTCAGCAGCGCTTCGCGCAGGGAAACGAGGTTGTCTGTACCGTCAACGACATCATCGGTGGTGTTCACCACCTCGGCGGCGGCGCTTTGGGCGAGCAGCGCCAAAAGAATCAGCACCGGGGAAGAGAGAAAAAAATGTATTCGACCAAGGTTAAAACTTTTCATGGCATTCTCCGACTTTACCAGGATGAAACGGGTGAACCAATAGGCCTGTCTCCTTTTGCTTGATCGTACCGGATATATTTCCCCAAAGCAAGATCCAAGCGCCGATTTTCCGAAAAGAGTTCGGATAATCACCTAAAATGCCTTTTGCGCCGTGAGACAGGGAAGGACTATTAAAATTTTCACTCGACCCGCGAAAATACTTGACGTTTTTTAGGTGACTCTGTATAATGACATCGGTTGCCTGGAAGAGGAGCGCAAACTTTCGCGCTTTTCTTACGGAGGCATATATATTTTTTTGTGTGCTCTCCGTCGGAAGGAGGATTTCTGGCGGGTGGCAAGATGATCTGTGCCCCCTTCGTAATGTTTCGTGTCCGTTTATGGCCGGTTCACCGGCAATCTTTTGAAGGTGGGCGCAAAAGAACGTTTCACTGCTCAATGAAAGGCCTGATGCAATGAAAAAAAGAGGTTTCACGCTTGTAGAGCTGCTGGTCGTCATCGCGATCATCGGCATCCTGATCGGACTGCTTCTCCCGGCGGTCCAGGCGGCCCGTGAGGCGGCCCGTCGTATGAAGTGCACGAACAATCTCAAGCAGATTGGTTTGGCGATGCACAACTACGCCGACGTTTACAATGAGTATTTCCCGGCCGGTCTGATGCCGTTCTCGCACTGGCGCGCCCGTGCCGGCGCCATTGCCGCGCTGACCCCCTACATGGAAATGACCCAGGCCTGGGACGCGTTCCAGGGTGTCGCCGATGCCGCCAAGTCCTATGGTGTCAACGGTGTCCTCTGCGCTCAGGGGTCTGACGTCGGTGTGGCCGGTCCGGCCGTCTGTTATCAGGCCGGTCTGCTCTCCGGCGCCAACCTGGTTCAGTACGCCCAGGTTTGCGCCCGTTTGTTCGAGGGTTTCAAAGGGCCCTATCCGGGGCTGGTCTGCCCGTCCGACGGCAACGCGGCTTCGCCGTACCTGATGGGTTCGACTTCCAGTCCCAACACCGACAGCTGGGGGTTCGACGGTCCTCAGGGCTGTCTGTCCGTCTACGGGGCGCTCGGCATTTCCGGCTGCAACGACTGCTATGTCGCTCACCTGAGCTACTGCTCCTGCATGGGTGACGCGATGTACGGCATCAACGCCTTCCCCGAAGAGATCTACGCCAGAGACTGGGCTTACACCGAATCCGGCGACTGCCGCAGCTCCGCGATGGGGCAGCGCGGTCTGTTTATGCCCGGCTTGGTCGGCAAGCGTCTTTCGTCGATCACCGACGGGACGAGCAATACCATTGCCTTCAGCGAGATGGTCTGCGCCAACAACCAGACCCCGTTCCGCAGCGACGCCACCAAGTCGACGGACATCAAGGGGGGTGTCGCCAACCTGAAGTCGGCCAACGGCGCGTTCTTCACCCTGAATTCCGGCAACGTTCGTGATGGCGTGAGCGCTTTCAACCCGTCGGTCTGCCTGAGTGCCGCCAAAGATCCGTACGATCAGCATAAGATCGGCACCGCTACCGCCTGGTCGTGGCGCGGTCAGCTGTGGTTCACCGGTTTTTCGGTCGACGCCCGCTTCAGCACCATTCTTCCGCCGAACTCCCCCAACTGCGTCTGGGGCGACACCGGTGGGACCGATGGTTGGGAGCACCACATCGGAACGATCTCGGCTCAGTCGAATCACCCGGGCGGCGTGAATGTCGCGATGGCCGACGGTTCCTGCCACTTCGTCAGCGATGGGGTCGATTGGACCAGCAACTCCGCGGGTGTCTCCGTCGGGGGCAGCCACGCTCCGCGGACCGAGGGATCCAGTCTTTACGGTGTCTGGGGCGCCATGGGTACCCCGTGCGGCGGCGAGAGCAAGTCTCTGTAAGAGAAGCGTCCGAGGCCGGTACAGCACGTAAAGAAATCTTCGCAAAGCCCCGTTTTGTTCGCAAGACGGGGCTTTTGTCTGTTGTTTTTAGAAGGACGGAAAATTTATGAAAAGAGCCCTTGTTGCCCTATGTTGTTTAGCCATGGCGGCTGTGGTCGGCTGTGGTCCGAAGCTCCCCGATGGGATGCCGAAACTCTACCCGACGGCGGTGACCATCACCTCTGACGGCCAGCCGGTGCCCGACGCGCCGGTTCAGGCGTTTTTGCCCGGTTTCACCTGGCCGATCGCCGGCGTGACCGATGCCGGCGGCCGGGCTGAATTGAGCGTTCAGGGTCAGTTCCGGGGTGCCCCCGCGGGGGAACTGACCGTCACGGTGCGGAAGATCCGTATTGTCGACGGCCCGACGAAACAGGCGCAGCCCGACCCGCCGGAGGATTACGGTGAGCATGTTGCCTGGAGCGCTCAGGTTCAGGCGGAAGAGGAGCAGTTCCTCCTTGGCGGTGAAGAGTATGCCGATGCCGAGAATTCCCCGCTGAAGATCACCGTCGCCAAGGGAAAGAACGAGCTGTCGCTCGATATCCCCTCCGACGAGGTTCAGATCAAGTTCGCGACGAAGTAAACGTCCCTTCCCAAGTGTCTCACCCTCTGGGAACAAAAAAGACGCGCTGGAAAGCGCGTCTTTTTTTGGGTCCTCACTTTCCGGGAAAAACCCGGATGAGTGTCTGCTCAGATATCATACACCCCCGGAACCGGAACCGGATACAGGCCGTTTTCCAGCGGGGTCACCGGCGGCTCCATATCGAACGAGATATCCTCGTCGTCCGCCGGGCCGAAGGTGAACTTGCTGTCGAACAGTTCCTGCCAGTTGACCCGCTTGCCGGTCATGCAGGCGACCTCGCCGCAGATGGCGGTCATCGTCGAGCGGGCCATCCGAGGACCGTCGTTGATCGGCTTGCCGTCAAGGATGGAGTTGATCATCTCGTAATGCTCCTGGACGTACATGTCACGCTCACGCTCGTGATCGGGCTGCCATGTGACGTTCCCCTTCAGATCGGTGAAGTACGGGGTCCCCGTGGCGCAGAAGTGGCAGCGCCCCTTCGTCCCGAAGAAGACATCGAGGTTCGAGGTGTGGCAGCCCGAAGCGGTACGGTTCATTCCGAAGATCCGACGGCCGTCGGCGTATTCCCAGATCGCGCCGTTGTGGTCGAACAGGTTTCCTAACTCGGGGATGAACTCGGTGGAACGCCCGCCGATCCCGTAGGTCGACTCCGGAAGCTCGTCGTTGAGCGCCCAGAGGACCGAGTCGATGTTGTGCAGAAGCGACTGAAGAATGTCGTCGCCGGTGAGCCAGCCGAAATGGTACCAGTTGCGGAACTGGTATTCGATTTCGCTCCACCCCTCTTGGCGCTTGTTCAGCGAGTAGGGGGTACGGATGTAGTCGGACTGGGCGGCGGTGATCTCACCGATTTCACCGTCTTTGATGCGGGCGACCGCCTCTTGACGAAGGGTGTCGTAGCGGTAGCACAGGCCGGAGACGAACGCGGTCTTGTTCTTCTCGGCGATCGCCGCGGCCTCTAAAATGCGGTGAACCCCGAGCGCGTCGATTCCGTGCGGCTTCTCCACAAAGACGTGCTTTCCCGCCTTCACGGCGTTCAGAGCGTAGAAGGGATGGAACCGGCTGGCGCAGGCGATCAAGACGACGTCGGCGCTTTCGATCACCCCTTGGTAGGCCTTAAAGCCGGTGAAGAGCCGCTCGTCGGGGACGTCGACGCGGTCGCCGAACGCTTCCGACACCGCGTCGCGAGCCACGAGGGCTCGATCTTCGAACAGTTCTCCCATGGCGACCAGCTTGGTGTTGGGGACGGCGTCCAGGGCGTTGCGGCTGGCCCCCATGCCGCGGCCGCCGCAGCCGATGATACCGAAACGAATCTGGTCACTTCCGGCGGCGTGCGCGCCCTGGGCGACCGACAGCGCGGCGCCGGCCGCGGCCGAGGCCTGTAAGAAATGGCGACGGGACAGTTTACTCGACATAGCGATACCTCTTGCGTGGTTTTGTCGTGCAGGAATAAAGGAACAACTAAGCACTAGTGTATCGGAGCGAAAGTCAAAAGTCAAACGTTTTTGTCCCTCCATAAAAATTTCCCAACTCCACTACAAATCGGTTGTTCGTTGTGCTACAATCAAGCCGGGTGAAGAGTTCCCGCAAAACGTGTTTTTTAAGCCGATTCCCGCCTAAGGAGTGTTCCCCTATGCATCGTCGTTTTCTCGCCAAAGCGCTGCTGCTCGCGGCGCTGGTTCTCGTCTTCCCGCGTCTGTACGGCGCCGAGATCACGCTTTCTACCGAGACCTGGCCTCATTCGCCGGAAGGATTCAGCCAGATGCAGTGGCGTGTCCTGGAAAAAGCCGATGAGAACCTTCTTTCTTTTGGCGGCGGCGGGGCGATTGCTGCCGAGCGGTTCGACGACACACAGACCGGCAGCGGCCTCGGCGCGCTGACCGATAAAGACTGCGCCCATTTCGGCGACGCGCGGCGCGTTTGGGTCAATAAGTGCCAGCCGGCGACCATTACCTTCTATCTGGGCGCTCCCCGCTCGATTCGTCAGGTGCGTGTCTTCACCGCCAACGACGATTCCCGCGCCAACCAAGATTACGAGGCGCGCTTTGTCAATAACTCCGCCGCTCCGGGGCAAACCCCCTCTTTCGACAACGCCAAAGTTTTATCGACCGGCGATACCATCATCGGGCCGAACGCCGGCGAGATGATGAGCTGTTTCTCCCGCGAGGGGGGGAACCTCTTCGACGAGAAGTACGATTGGGTTCAGTTCACCTTCTGGCCGACCGGCCTCGACGACCAGAACACCGCCGGGCAGCCGGCCAAACAAGACCGCCCGGAGGGATGGTCCTGCGCCCTGGTCGAAATCCAGGTCCTGATGGACTTAAACGACGAAGGGCTCTTCGCCTCCGATAAAGAGAAACAACGGTGGCTCCAAGATCGCAACCGCCTTTTCTTCGACCGTGTGGCCGGTTCGCTCGGTTATGAAATGTCGTTCGCTTTGCGTCATCTCGATTCTCTCTCGATGGCGGTGGAAGATATGATCGAGCGCTTCGGCGACGACTTCGATCCGAAAGATTATCTCGATCGCTGCGCCTCCTTTAAAGAACAGTTTGCCCAGGTCACCCCTGACGATGCCGAAGGTTTCCAAAAGCTGATCGGGCAGTACGTCGATTTCCGCCGCGAGGTGCTTCTTTCCAACCCGCTGCTGGACGATTTCGACGAAATTCTCATGCGCGAAAGCGATGTCTTGGCGCTGGAACAAAACTGGATGTCGAACGCCACCCGTCCGAAGCAGGAGTACGCCGACTCGCTTGTGGCGATCAACCCCCGCACCGGCGCCAAAAGGGTGATCCTCCAGCGCGGTCCGAAAAATTCGTTCGTCGGCGACCTGTGTCTCCATTGGGACGGCGATAAATGCCTGATGACCGGTCTGTCGGAGAACAACACCTGGCAGGTTTTCCAGTGCGATCTGACCAGCGGCGACGTCTCGCAGGTGACCCCCGATATGGGAGGGGATGTCGATAACGTCGAGGGGTGCTATGTCCCCGACGGCTCGACGATCTTTGTCTCCAGCGCCTCGATGATGGGGGTGCCGTGTATCGGCGGAAGCGGTTTGGTCGGCAATATCTATCGGATGGAGGCCGACGGCAAGACGGTCCGCCAGCTCACCTTCGAGCAGGACCAAGACTGGTGCCCGACGATCCTCCCGAACGGCCGAATCCTCTATCTCCGCTGGGAATACGTCGATACGCCGCACTACTTCGCCCGTATCCTCTTTACGATGAACCCCGACGGAACGAACCAGGTGGAGCACTACGGCAGTGGTTCGTTCTGGCCGAACTCGCTGTTCTACTGCAAGCCGATCCCGGGCCAGTCGTCGAAGTTCGTCGGAATCGTCTCCGGTCACCACGGTTTGGCGCGTGAAGGCGAGCTTGTCGTCTTCGATCCCGCGCTGGGGCGTCAAGAGACAGCCGGCGTGGTTCAGCGGATCCCCGGCCATGGCCAGACTGTCGAACCGACGATTGCCGACCAGCTGGTCGCCGACTCGTGGCCTCGCTTCCTCTTCCCCTATCCGCTGGATGACACCTACTTCCTCACCTGCAGCGCGATGGACGACGGCAGTCAGTGGGAAATCTACCTGGTCGACCTGTTCGACAATATGCTGAAGATCTGCTCCGTCCCGGGACGTCATCTCACCGAGCCGATCCCGCTTATGGAGCGTGAGGCCCCCCAGGTGATCAAAAAGCGCACGGTCGACGGCGCCAAGGACGCGAAGGTCTTTATCACCGATATGTATTTCGGTCAGGGGCTTCCCGATGTCCCGGTCGGAACGGTCAAGACGCTGCGTCTGTTCGCCTACAGCTACGGCTACCGCGGTATCGGCGGTCACGACATCCACGGGATGGAGAGCTGCTGGGACGGCCGCCGTATCCTCGGCGAGGTTCCGGTCTTCCCCGATGGCTCGGCCACCTTTAAGATTCCCGCCAATACGCCGATCTCCATCCAGCCGCTGGATGAAAACGGCGCGGCGGTTCAGCTGATGCGCTCTTGGTTCGTCGGCATGCCGGGCGAGTCCGAAAGCTGCATCGGCTGCCACGAGACGCAGAACAGCGCCTCGCCGGGCAAGCTGACCGAGGCGCGCAACGCCGAGCCGGTCGAGATCACGCCGTTCTACGGCCCTGAGCGTCCCTTCACCTTCGAGGGGGAGGTTCAGCCGGTTCTCGACCGCTACTGCGTCGGCTGCCACGATGGGAGCAAGCCGGAGCGCCCGAACTTCGCCGATACGAGCGAAGGGCCGCGGCATTTCTCCAAGGCGTACCATGCCCTGATGCCGTATGTCCGCCGTCCCGGTCCGGAGAGTGATATCCATACCTTTAAACCGATGGAATATCACGTCTCCACCAGCGAGTTGATCCAGATGCTCGAGAAAGGCCACCACAACGTCAAACTCGATCCCGATGCCCGCCGGCACCTCTACTGCTGGATCGACCTGAACGTTCCGTACTTCGGTACCTGGACCGAAATCGCCGAGGCCAACAGCGGTCAGAAGGGGACCGACCCGCTCAAGGGGGTGAGCGACCGTTATGTCGATCTGCGCAACCTCTACGCCGACGCGGGGAAGAACTACGAGTCCGATTCGTACCGCTTCGAAAAAGAGAAGCAGCCGGTCGAGTTCCTCGCTCCGGAAGAGGTTCCGGAACCGGACCGCAGCGCTCCGGCGCTTGCCAACTGGCCGTTTACGGTGAAAGATCAGCCCCAAAAGCAAACGATCACCGTCGATGATATTTCGTTCGATATGGTGAAGATCCCTGCCGGTTCGTTCGTGATGGGCGATGAGGAAGGGTTCCTCGACGAGCTTCCGCGCTGTGCCGCGACGGTCGACAAGCCGTTCTGGATGATGACCACCGAGGTGACCAACGAGCTTTACCGTCTCTTCGACGCGGAGCACGACAGCCGATTCATCGACCAGTGGAACAAAGACCACAATACCCCGGGTTATCCGGCCAATAAGCCGGAGCAGCCGGTCATCCGAATCTCCTGGAACCGCGCCGTCGATTTCTGCGACTGGCTCAGCGAGAAGACCGGAAAGCATTTCCGCCTCCCGACCGAGGCCGAGTGGGAGTGGGCCGCGCGCGGCGGCAGCGATTCGCCGATGTGGTACGGCGCGCTGGACACCGACTTCGGTACCTTAGAGAACCTCTCCGACGAGAGCACGCGGCTGTTTGTCGTCGCGGGGGTGAGTCCCGAGGCGGTTCAGCACCAAGATTGGGAAGCGTTCTTCCCGCGGGCCAACGGAATCAACGATGGGAATTTCATCGCCCAGGCCGTCGGACAGTATAAGCCGAATCCGTTTGGGCTCTACGATATTCTGGGAAGTGTCTGTGAGTGGACCGCTTCCGATTACCGTCCGTACCCGTACAAGGCCGACGACGGCCGTAACGCCGGTGACCAGACTCAGCGCAAGGTCGCCCGCGGCGGTTCGTGGGCCGATCGTCCGAAGTGGGCCCGCTGCGGTGTCCGCAAACCGTACCAGCCGTGGCAGCCGGTCTACAACGTCGGGATCCGCGCGGTCTGTGACGACGAATAAGTACTTTTGCCCAAACGCTTTCCACTTAAGCACAAAGAAAGGGTTTTTCTATGTCCTCTGTCTCCAGACGTGATTTTCTCAAGAGCGGTTCTCTCGGCGCCGGCGCGCTTCTCGGCTCGGGGCTTTTCTCCTCGGGGGCCTATGGGGCGATCGACCCGAACGGCAAGCCGGCGATCCTCGGCGGCGAGGCTCCCTCGTACAATGCCGGGCCGGCCTGGCCGCCGATCCTCGGCGATGAGGTCCAGCGGCTCGAATCGGTTCTCCATTCCCGCCTTTGGTGCCGTTCCGGGCAGCCCCAGTGCGTGACGAACGATTTTGAGGCCGCCTTCGCCGAGCACTGCGGCGCGAAACACTGCGTCGCCGTCAACTCCGGGACCAGCGCCCTGATCTGCTCCCTTTCGGCGCTGGAACTCGGTCCGGGCGATGAGGTCATCACCTCGCCGTACACCTTTGTCGCGACGGTCAACTGCATCATCAGCCACTACGCCCTCCCCGTATTGGCCGATGTCGATGTCGAATCGTTCCAGGTCTGCCCGAAGGCCGCCGAGAAGCTGATCACCGACAATACCCGGGTCCTCCTGCCGGTTCATATCGGCGGCAATCCCCCGAAGATGGACGACTTCCTGGCCCTTAGCCAGCAGTACAATATCCCGGTCGTCGAGGACGCCTGCCAGGCGCACCTGGCCCGCTACAAAGGGAAGTACGTCGGAACCCTCGGCAAGATGGGCTGCTTCAGCATGCAGGTGACCAAAAATATCGCCTGCGGCGACGGCGGCGCGATCCTCACCGACGACGACGCCCTGGCCGAGCGCCTTTTCAAGATCCATTCCAACAGTCGGTCGCAGGGGACCGCCGGGTTCGATTTCCAGTACGAGCCGCTCCACGCGGGGAACTACCGCATGACCGGTTTCCAGGCGGCACTGTTGCTCTCGCAGCTGCCGACGGCCGAGCAACGCCACGCGATCCGCAACGAAAACGCGCTCTATCTTTCCTCGCTGCTTCGTGAAATCCCGGGTGTCTATCCGCAAAAGATCTACGACGGGGCCGAAAGCGCGTGGCACCTGTATATGTTCCGTATCGTCCCCGAAGAGTTCGGCTGCTCGCGTGACGCCGCCGTGCAGGCACTCTGTGCCGAGGGCATCTCCTGCTACGGCGGGTATGGCACGGGCGACTGGGTCAACTACATCAAGAGTATCTACAGCACCCCCGCCGCCCGGCGCGTCTACTCCGAAAAGGCGCTCGACGACTGGGCCGAGAGAATCCAGCTGCCGAACCTCGAGAGGCTCTGCTGCGAAGCGGTCTGGTTCGGTCAGGCCCAGATGCTCGCCCCGAAAGAGAATATGGACGTCATCGCCGACTGCCTCCGAAGAATCCAAAAGAACGCCGCGGATATCGCCGCGAACGTCTGAGAAGATCATCCAGCTATCAGACGCGTCCAGCAAAAAAGCCAGCCGACCGGCTGGCTTTTTTTTTTCGTTTCCCCCCTCCGAAGGGGAGAACTAGAAACGGCGGGAGTCCGCCCGAAGGACCTTTTTGACATCGGCCAGAACGTCTTTCGGGACGATTCCCTCCAGCAGCTCGATGATCGAGCGATTGATGTTTGCTTCCAGCTTCTTCTCGATGAAGAAGAAAATCAGCATCATCCCCAGCAGGCAGTAGCCGACCAGGACCGTCAAGGTGCTGCCCCCCATAAAGCCGAAGGCCAGAACGGTGAAAACCACCCAGAAGAAGATCTGGGTCAAGTGGTCCATCGTATCGAGAACTTTGGCCATCTCCGGAGAGGTCTTGGCGAAGATCGCTTTCCCCGCCGCGCGAGCGGCCAGTCCCAGCGAGGTGACGTCCTTTTGGTCGCAGGTGTTGGGGCTGAGCATGATTTTGTCTTCCAGCGGGAGGTAGGCGTTTTGCGAATAGTCGTCGCTGCGTTCGATCGGGACGGTCATCGATTTTTTCTGGAGCATCATTTTGACCGTCTCCCTGGCGGCATAGCCGGTCTGCACTGTGCCAAAGCGCGCCAGCGTCCTGTTGCTGCGGTGCTCGGAATACCACAGCAAGATGCCCATCGGAACCAGGGGGATCAGGTAGACCGTCACCCCGGAAAAAAATGAACGGATCCATTCCAACATAGGAATATTACTCCTCGTATCGTGTTTGATAAATCGGTACAAAAGCGCATTGTTTTGTTTCACAAGCGCATTGTCTGCCGGGCAAGCGCAGATTCTTCCCCCAAGGGGGAGTTTTTCCGCTTGCGGCAAAACAAGAACGAAAGCCGTACTACAGAAGAATCAAATGATCAGGACTCTCAGCAAAAGATGCCGCCGAAGGACAGAAGAGGTACTCCCGGCGCGATGCTCGACGAGGTTCCCCCAAGCGCCCCGCCTTGCGGAGGACGTCTGGGGAAGGGGGGCCGCGCCGGTACGATTTTTCGAGGTTGTACGGTGATGCTTAAGGGAAGGGCGGGCGATCGACTCGCAAGGGGTAAAACCGATCCCCCGGGGGGAATCGGCAAAACGTTCATGAAAGCCCACAGGGCTTTGGGAAGAGTCGATCTGATGAGCGAAAATACCGTCAGACGCCGTGTTCCGTCCTCCGACAACCGTCCCCTCCCGGCCGGGAAGAATCACTCCCGCCAAGGCGCAGAACAGGGCGAAAGCCAGAATCGCTTCGGCAGTGAGGGAGGAAAGTTGCTTCATGATTGGGAAATTTCCCGCGGTAGTTTTTACTGCTCGATCTTAATGGGTGACCACTTCAGCAGCGTCGGGCTCGTTTTTCCTTTGACCTCGTCGATGAACGTTTTGATGGCGTCAAAGACCCCATAGGCGGGGAGGGACACCAGCTCGGTCGACTCTTTTTCGGTTTTGACCGCGATGAGTTTGATCTTACGATCCTCCTCGGGGACGGTCGGTTTTTCGCGGCCCAGCTTGCACTGGACATCATGCGCGTTGTCGAGCGACTTCTTATCGAGCGAGCCGACCATCAGCAAACAGGCAAGCGGGGGTTTCCCCTTCAAGGCGCCGATTTGGGTGTAGACCTCATCGATGTTGGGGGAAACCGAGATAAAACATTTCGCGAACCGTCCTTTTTTCGCGGAGGCCTGCTGCCAGTCGTTGACGATCCAGGCGCCGCCAATCTCCGAGCCGAAACCAAAGCCGACCACGACCAGCCGGCGAAGGTTGAGTTTTTCTTCGTTGTGCAGGGCCAGTAAGAACTGGTACCACAGAAGACCATCGTACTGGCGCATCGCCTCAAAGTCGTCCTCGGAGAACGAGTCGACGAAATAGTCGTCTTTTTTGCGAACGGCAGGGCGATTTCCCCCCTCGGAAAAATCGTAGACCCAACTGACGACGCTCTCACCGTGCCCCCGCAGATCGGGGACCAAGACAGCCATTCCTTCGGCGGCCAGCTGCTTGGCCAAGTCGAGCAGGTCGTCGGCACTCCCCTTTTTATCGTGAATCAGAAGAACCGGGACGGTATCTTTGGAGCCCTCTCCCTTGTAGAAAACCCCCGCCAGCTGGACGCGGTCTTCGGTGATGAACTGACCGTCTTCTCCCAGTTCGATCGCCTCATTGCCGGCGGCCGCCTCGTACTTCTGGAGAAAATCACCGCCGCCCCCGCCCGGGGAGAAATCGCCGGAGGCGTCCATGCCGAAATTCTCGGGAGAATCGGGATGACCGGGCGCGCCCCAATCGCCCGGGTCACTCGGCCGCTGTCCGGGGTCACCGGGGACCGGAGGGGGGGCCGGAACGTCCGCGCCGTCTTCACCCATCTCACCGCCAAATTCATTGGCGGGGGGGAATTCTCCCGGAGGAGCCCAGTTCCCCGCGGGGTCACCCCAGTTTTGATCGGCGGCCTGTCCCTGCTTCGCCGAATCTTTGCGTGACTTGCGGGAACGTTTCTGTCCCTCGGCGGCGGCCGAAGATGCCAGCTCGGCCGTCAAAACAAGAACAGCGGCGCACAGAACCCCCCAAAGGAGAACGCGGCGCTTGGTAAAAAAACAGGGAAGCAATCTGGTCATCGGGAAAGTTCGCTGGGGAAATACCTACTTTTTGGGGGACGGTGTTTTTTCAAGCGCTTAGACGGCGGTATCCGGGGCGCCGACGGCCAGACGAACCGTCTTGGCCAGGTTGAACTCCAGGCAGTCGAGTTCTTCGACGGCGGTCCCAAGCGCTCCTTCGGGGGCGGGATGCGTGAGGATGATTAAACAGGCCGAATCGGACTGTTCGGCCGCTTCGGCCTGGAGCATCGAGGCGATGGATATATTGTGGCGGCCGAGGATTCCGGCGATTTCGGCGACCACCCCCGGCTGGT
The DNA here is from genome assembly GCA_017434455.1 of Thermoguttaceae bacterium. Classification (GTDB taxonomy): domain Bacteria; phylum Planctomycetota; class Planctomycetia; order Pirellulales; family Thermoguttaceae; genus RUG695. The sequence continues at coordinate 39,172 of JAFRFG010000035.1, forward strand.
CACGAACCGTCATGCGCAGGTAGGCGCCCCCGACGATCTCCGACGACGGGAGCAAGGGAAGAGCGGGGCGGTCGGCGGCCCACATCCGAACAGCGCCGAAGGTCAGGGCCGTACGGCCGACGGCGGTATCGATCACGTCGGAGCAGACGGCCGAGGCGGTCGGACGTTCCCCGGCGCCAAGACCCTGATAGAAGACCGGGCCGACGAAGTCGCCGATAATCTCCACGGCGTTGAAGGCGTCGCGAACTTTGGCCAGCGGGGCCGATTCCGGGATCAGCGTGGGGGAGACCTTCAGCGCCAAGCCGTTCTCACCTCGGGAGGCGGTCGCCAAGAGACGAATTCTTTTGCCGAGCTTTTTGGCGAACTCGATATCGACGGCCGAGACACTGTCGATCCCGGTGCGAGGGATCTCTTTCCAGGAGGCGACGGCGCCAAAGGCAAGCTGGGCGAGGATAGTCAGCTTTTGAACCGCGTCGGTTCCATCGACATCCATAGACGGGTTGGCCTCGGCGTAGCCCAGGTTTTGCGCCTGGCAGACCGCGTCGGCGTAGTCGGCACCGTCCGACTCCATTCGCGAGAGGATGAAGTTGCTCGTTCCGTTGACAATGGCGTTGATCGACTCGATACGGTTGGCCTGAAGCGACGTGGCGATGGAAGAGAGAATCGGGATTCCCCCGCAGACCGACGCCTCGAAGGCGATGGTGCGGCCGCGGCGGCGGGCGGCGTCGAAGAGTTCCGGCCCGTGATTGGCCAAAAGCGCCTTATTGGCGGTAACGACGTTTTTGCCCGCTTCGAGGAACTTTAAGACAAAGGTTCTGGCCGGCTCCAGACCGCCGATCAACTCGATCACGATCGAGATTTCGGGGTTGTCGGTGATTTCGCTCAAGTTATCGGTCAGGATCCCTTCGGGAAGGTCGATCCCCCGATCGGTGGTGATATCTTTGTCACAGATCTTCAGCAGCTCGATCCGCTGGCCGGTTCGGCGAAAGATTTCCTCGCGCTTGCCCAGAAGAATCCGCGCCACTCCGGTTCCGATCGTTCCGAAACCAACCAGTCCAACCCCTATTTTTTGCATGGTCAAAGCCAATTCTTAAAATCTTGTCTTTTAACGAACCGGTCTTCCCGGCGGCAGGAGCGCCGGGTATATTGTTCACAAACCGCCCCCCCGGCGGTTATTATACAAAACAGTTCTCCCTTGATAAAGGGGCTTTCCGGACCGAAGGCAAGGCGTTTTCATGACACTTTCCCCCCAGCTGACAAACGGTGAACAGACGCCGCGCTACTGGTATTTTTCGACCGCCCGCGGATCGGTTCCGGCGTTCAAATCCGAGCTGAAACAGCGGCTTCCCCAGCTGCGTCCCTCCTATTCTTCCGGCGGCTTTCTCACCTACAAGCAAGACGGCGCCGCGGTCTCTTCCGCTGTTATGAGGAAGCTTATCTTCGCCGGCACCTGTGTCGAGGCGATGGGAAAACTGGACGGCGGCAACCCCAAAAGCTTTTGGGAGATGGCGGTTCCCGTCTTGCAGCGGGAACTGGAGCCGCAGCGGCGATTCTGCCTGCATGTCTGGAGTCCCGACCTCGGCGGCTGCGGGGAACCGGCTTTAACGCCTGAAGTCAGACGGCTGTTTCACGAAATCTCCGCCGAGGTTCCCGCCGCGCTGGCCGAACGGCTGGAACCGACCCCGGAGGCGAGGGAAGGTCAGTTGTGCTTAGATGTCATCGTCACCGCCGACGGTACCTGGTGGCTGGGCCGCCACCGGGCCGATTCTCTCCATCGGCGCTTTCCCGGGGGGCTCTTTCCCCTGACGCCGGCCCCCGACGCCGCCAGCCGCGCCTGGCTGAAGTTCGAGGAGGGACTTTGGTGGAGCGGTTTTCCTATCGGAATTGGTTCGCGCTGCGCCGATATCGGCGCGGCTCCCGGGGGCGGTTCTCAGGCGCTGCTGTCGCGCGGCGCCGAGGTCCTTGGGGTCGATCCGGCCGAGATGACCCCGTCGGTGCTGCGCAGCCCGAACTTTCGCCATCTGCGCGGCAAGATCAGCGCGCTGCGCCGAAGCGAGTTTCTCAAAACCCGCTGGATCATCGCCGATATGAACGTCGCCCCTTCCTATACCCTGGACGCTCTGGAAGAGATTGTCCTGCGTCCCAAGATGGCCGTGCGGGGGCTTCTCTTCACGATGAAGCTCTTCTCCCTGGCGATGGCCGCCGATATCCCGGCTTATATCCGGCGAATCAAATCTTGGGGGTTCAATCAGGTTCGGGTTCGCCAGCTGACGTTCAATCACCAGGAGGTGATGGCCGCGGCGCTGAAAAAGCCGTTCCGCCGATAAAATAAGCGGGAATAATGGTGTTTTCGTTTTTTTGAAACCCGCTATACTTAAAAGCCACGATACGGCGGGTGATCCCGCGTGAAGATGCCAGACGCCGTTTTTCCCGGTGCTGTTTTTCCTTTCAAGGCGAACGAGGTGGTGATATGAACCCGTTGCACCCGTATCCCGACTTCGATTATTCGGCGGTTGAGATCAAAACCCCTTACTACATCATCGACCGGGCGCTGATCCGGCGCAATATGGAGATCCTCTCCGACGTCCAGAAAAGGACCGGAGCGAGGATTCTCCTGGCGCTGAAGGCCTTCTCGACTTGGGGGGTTTTCGATGAGATTTCGCCGTACATCTCGGGGGTCGCGGCCAGTTCGCTCAACGAGGCGCGGCTCGGACAAGACTATTTCGGCCGGGGGAAGGAGATCCATGTCTACTCTCCGGCTTACTCCGACGCCGAGATGGATCAGCTGTGCCGCATCGCCGACCATATTATCTTTAACTCCCTGGAGCAGTGGAAGCGTTTCCGCCCCAAGGTCGAGAGTTGCGGCCGAAAGATCCAGGTCGGGCTGCGGATCAACCCCGAGTACTCCGAGGTTCAGTTAGAGATCTATAACCCGTGCACCACCCGCAGCCGCTTTGGCGTTCGGCTCGAGGGACTGATCGACGCCGGCGAGAACGCGCTCGACGGGATCGACGGTTTTCATTTCCACACGATGTGCCAGCAGGGGTCCGACGTTCTTCAGCGGACGGTCGATGTCGTCTGTGAGCGGTTCGAGCGCTATTTCGACCGAATCAAGTGGATCAACTTCGGCGGCGGCCACCATATCACCCGCAAAGGATATGATGTGGATCGCCTCTGCCGCATTATCAACGACTTCCATTCGAAATATCATCTCGACATCATCCTCGAGCCCGGCGAGACTCACGTGATTCACACCGGTTTTTTGGTTGCCACGGTTCTGGATGTTATCGAGAACCCCAACGGGATCGACGTGCTGATCGTCGATACCTCGGCGGCGGCCCATATGCCCGACGTCCTGGAGATGCCCTATACCCCCGAAATTTTAGGCGCGCGCCGCAATATCGAAGATGCCGACGCCCCGCTGGAAGAAGGGGGATACAAGTATATCGTCGGAAGCAAGACCTGTCTGTCGGGGGACAATATCGGGGAATATATCTTCCCGAAGGCGGTCAAAATCGGAGACCGTCTCGTCTTTGACGATATGTCGCAGTACACGACCTGCAAGAACACCACCTTTAACGGGATCGAACTCCCGTCGATCGTCTCGTGCGATTCTTCCATCCCGGGAGATACCTTCCGGGTCCATCGAATCTTCGACTACAACGATTTCCGCAATCGTTTAAGTTAAGCGGTAAAGGGATATCGGCACGCGCAATGTCCAGCGAAATTCCTCTGTCAGGTTTCCAGCCATCCAAGCCCGGTCCCAAGCGGCATCAGGCCTTGCTCGCCGAGCTGGCCGGAAAGCTCTGCCGGTCGTACATCGATGTTCCCTCGACACACCACCTGGGGCATTGTCCGCTCCCCAACCGTCAGGTGATTGCCGAGGTGATCGCCGATCTGTTCGAGATCCTCTATCCCGGGTTTCAGCGCCGCGATCGGCTCAATTTCGACAATATCCTCGATTTAGTCGGCGATACCTTCGAGCGCCTCTGCGAGACGCTCTCGGTTCAGTTCTCCCGCGCGTTCTGCCATGGCCGCCGGCAGGATACACACTGTACCCCCGAGCGGATGGATGCGCTTCTGGAGGCCGGACGCGAAAAGGTTTTCGCGTTTTTCGCTCTCCTCCCCGAGATCCGCCGCCAGCTCGCCCTGGACGTCGAAGCGGCCTATGTGGGGGACCCCGCCTGCAAGGGGCCCGAAGAGTTTCTCATCTGCTATCCGGGGTTGATCGCCATCACCGTCTATCGTTTGGCGCATGCTCTGCTGGAACTGAATATCCCGCTGATTCCCCGTATGATGACCGAGTGGGCGCACTCGCGCACCGGGATCGATATTCACCCCGGGGCGAAGATTGGCCACCACTTCTTCATCGACCACGGGACCGGCGTGGTGATTGGAGAGACCTGCCAGATCGGCTCTTGGGTCAAACTCTATCAGGGGGTGACCCTCGGCGCTTTGAGTTTCCCGAAAGATGAGCACGGGATGCTCGAGCGGGGGACCAAACGGCACCCGACCTTGGGGGATAACGTTGTGGTCTACGCCAACGCGACGATTCTCGGGGGGCAGACGGTCATCGGCAGCGGATCGGTCATCGGGTCGAGCGTCTGGCTGGTTCATTCGGTCGGGGAGAACACGACGGTGATGATCGAAAAACCGAAGCTCGTGGTTCGTTCGGGAGATAAACCTCTGGCGTGAGGACGTTTTCCGTTCCGCGAAACGGTTTTCCCAAGGTCCCCTCCCTTGATGAACCCGCTCAGGCGGCTATAATACCACCTGTGATTTGCCCTTAGGGGCGCACGAGACAAAAAGCCGAAGTGGCGGAATTGGCAGACGCGCTAGGTTCAGGTCCTAGTCCTCGTAACTGGGGGTGAAGGTTCGAGTCCTTTCTTCGGCATCTATACAAGGCCAGCGGCATCCAGCCGCTGGTCTTTTTTTATGTTTTTAAGCCCCCTTTTTGCCCGCGGCGGGGAAACTTGACGTTTTGCCGTTTCACGAAATGGAATATAATGGGGCAGGCGGTTTGGGATAACCACCGTTGATCAGGAAGTATCATCGCCATCGTCAGGAAAAACGGAGTTGGAATATGGCTAAAGCAAAAGGACGGCTCGGCAGGCGGCTGGAAGATATGCTCAGTACCTCGCTCCAGGGGAGTGGAGCTTCGTCCGAACCGGTATCTTCGTTCCAGCAGTCCGATCTTGGCGAGGACGACAGCTACGGGAAGATTATGAAGGGCAAGCCGATCTACGATATCGCCCTCGATCAGATCGACCCGAATCCTTTCCAGCCCCGTTTGACGTTTGACGAGGAAGAGATTGCCGGCCTGGCCGATAACATCCAAAAGCACGGCCTTCTCCAGCCGATCATCGTTCGCAAGAAAAACGGTCGTTACCAGCTCATCACCGGGGAGCGCCGCTTTCGCGCCTTCCAAAAAAATGGCGAGTCGGTGATCCCCGCCTATATTCTGGCGGTCGACGACCGTCTGATGGCCGAACTGGCACTGTCCGAAAACCTTCAGCGCAAAGACTTAAACCCGATCGAAAAGGCGATCGCGTTTCGCAATTACCTCGAAACGTACGATTGCGGACAAGACGAACTCGGCAAGCGTCTGGGTTTGGACCGCAGCACCATCTCGAATATGATACGTCTGCTCGACCTGCCCGAGAAACTCCAAAAGGCGGTCTGTACCGGTGATCTGACCCAAGGGCACGCGCGGGCCTTGCTCCCGCTGGGGGAGGCCGATCAGTTCAAAGTCGCCGGGCGCATCCAAAGCCAGGGGTGGAGTGTTCGTCAAACCGAAGATTACGTCCGCAACCTGCTCAACGGAACGCTCCCCCCGGAAGAAAACGAAAACACAGGGGATCAGGATCGATCCCAGTCCGAAGCCCACCTGGCCGATTTGCTTCAGCAGTTTCGCTCGGCCTTGGGCCCCAATGTTCGCCTCACTCGAAACGAACGCGGGAGCGGAAAACTCGTGATCCCGTTTAAGGACAGTCAGGAGTTCGAGCGAATCTACCAATTCTTCCTCCCCAGACGATAACCGTCGTTTATGGCCCAGGCACCAGATCGACCGCTCTTCTTTATTTCCGCCGGTGAGCCGTCGGGGGATATCCACGCCGCCGAGCTGGTCGATCGGCTCAAAAAACGTTTCCCGAACGCCCGATTTACCGCCTATGGCGGCGAGAATCTTCGAGCGGCCGGCTGTGATACGCCGGTTCTTTTGACCGAATTGGCGCTGATGTGGTTCGGGCGTGTCCTGATGAGGCTTCCCACCTTCATCGGCTACCTGCGCCGAGCCGAAAAATTCCTCGCCAAAGAGCGCCCCGATCTGGTGATCGTCGTCGATTTTCCGGGGTTCAACTGGCATATCGCCCGGCTGGCCAAAAAGCATGGGATCCCCGTCTGCTATTTTCTCCCCCCTCAGATGTGGGGCTGGGGAGCGTGGCGTATCAAAAAAACGCGGAAATATATCGATTTATGTCTTTGTTCTCTTCCGTTTGAAAACAGATGGTTCAGCGACCGCGGTGTCCGAGCGGAGTATTTCGGTCACCCCTTTTTGGCCGAGGCCCGATCCAAGGCGCTCGACGACGGCTTTTTGGCGGGGCTGCGCCGCCAGTACGCGGATCGTTCCCTGCTGCTGCTCCTCCCCGGTTCCCGTGATCAGGAGGTCAGCGCCAATTTCGACGATATGGTCAAAATCGCCCAAAAGGTGACCGACACCATCCCGAATGTTACGCCTGTGATCGGGGCGTTTAAAGAAAAGCACGCCGAAGTTATCCGCCGGCGCCTGGGGCGGGATAACCTTCTGTGGCCGGTCTTTGTCGGCCGGACGGCCGAGCTGATGGAACTGTCCCGCGCGGCGCTGGCGGTCTCCGGATCGGTCTCGATGGAACTGTTGGCCCATAAAGTGCCGACGGTGATCTACTATCGCGTCAGCCGCCTGGCGATGTTTCTCCAAAGGTTTTTCCGCCGGGTGAAGTTCATTACCTTGGTGAATATCATCGCCGCCGATATCGATGCCGGGGACGAAACATCCGGGAAACCGGCAGAATCACCGTTTTACGGCGACCGACAGAGGGTGATTCCCGCCGAGCCGACCGAACGCCAAAGGGCGATGATGCTCTTTCCCGAATTTCTCACCTGCCGCGCTCGCACGCGGGAGGCGGCCGCTCCCCTGATCGAGTATCTCCGATCGCCCGAGGAACGAAAGCGTCAGGAAGAGCGCCTGGCCGCGCTTTTGGCCAAGGTCGATGACGGCAGCGACCCCCCGGAACGTGCCGCCGAGGCAATCGAGCGGTTTCTTGCCCGTGAACAGCCGAGTCGATGAAAAGCGACAAAAAAAGATGCCCCCGGAAAATAAGCGATCCTTACAGCTGGAATGCCGCCTCTTCGGCGTCCCGTTCCAGATTCAGCCGTTCTTCTGGCTGGCGGCGATTCTTTTCTCCCCCTTTCTCCAGAGGGAGTTTAGCGATCTGCGGATTGTCTCCTGCCAACTGGCCGGCTGGCTGGCGGCTTGGTTTTTGACCTTCGCCATCCACGAGCTCGGTCACGCGCTGGTCCTTAAAAAGCTCTTCGGCGCCAAGCCGCTGATCGTTCTCTATGGGCTGGGCGGGGTGACAATCCATCAGCCGGTCTACCGGCGCCGACCCGGGAACTTGGGGCACGTGTTGATCTCTTTCGCCGGCCCGGCGGCGGTTCTTTTGGTGATCGGCGCGCTGATCGCCGCCTTCGCCCTGGGCGGCCGCCAGATCGTCCTTATCCCCGCCTCGTTCATCGGCCCGATTCCGATTTGGATCCCCTGGCCGCAATGGGCGGCGCTGCATCCGGATGCCTTTCAGGCCGCGTCAAAAGCGTTTCTCTTCGGTTTCCTCTGGATGGGGATCGTCTGGTCGGCGCTGAACCTGCTTCCGATTCATCCCCTCGACGGGGGGCAGATTGCCCGATATCTCTTGATGAAGGTTCATCCCAGCGGCGGGCTGCGCTTTTCGCTGATTTTATCGATCGCCTGCGCCGCGGCGTTTATCCTCCTGGCGGTGAGCTCGGGCGATTATTTTATCTCGATCTTCTTCGGCTTTTTCGCGATGCGCAATTTCAGCGAGTTAAAAAGTCTTGACGCCCGCTGGGGTTAGAGGGGCGTCACCGGTCACACTTCTTCAGTGTGACGTTATCGACTCTAAGCGCGCCGACGCCGTTGAGAATCCCCAAACAGAGCGACCCCTCGCGCGCGGCGCGAGGAACCGCGACGTTCGACGCCTCGTAAACGCGCCAGTCGGAAGAACCCGCGCGCACGGCCAGTACGATTTGCGAGTCGATCGCCTCGCGATTCTCGTCGAAAAAGACCACCCGGCCGACCGAGATGGTTTGATAGTTGCCGAACGGCCGAAGTTCGATCCCCTGGATCGAGCAGGAAATACAGAGTTTTTTGACCCGGCGGCCGTCGACGGGGAACCCCTGAAGGACATGGGAGGTCAGTTCCTCGAAATGCTGGCGCTCGGTCAGCTCGTCGTTCTCAAAAACTTCGGTCTCATCCTCTTGAGAAAGGCCCTCTTCTTCGTCGTCGTAGCTTACTTGCACAGACTGCTCACGGGCACGGACGCGCTGCTGAGCGTCTTTCGTCCGCTGAGCCAGCTCGATGGCGCGGTTGTCAAACCTCAGGACCGATTCTCCCAGCGGGGCGTCCTCGGCCTTCTCGACCGAGACGTTGCGCGAGTAATACCACCCCTCGGGGGCGCCGTCGGGCAGCGGCGTCTCGAAGTCGCCGCCGATGATCGTCGGATTGGTCGGGTCGGGCTGAACCTGGCGCTGCTGTTCCGCCTCCCCGGTCATCGGGACAAAGTAGGCGGGGATCAGCTTTTCTTTTTTCAGCTCGCCGTTTTCTTTGATGCAGCGGTAGAAAAACTGCTGGTACCGCTCACCGATCGGGATGAGCATCATCCCCCCCTCGGCCAGCTGGTCGATCAGCGGCTGGGGGATGTTCTCGGGGGAACAGGTGACGATGATTTTGTCGAAAGGAGCGTTTTCGCTCCATCCCTGGTAGCCGTCGCCGATTTTAACCTTCACATTGGTATAGCCGAGTTTGCGCAGTGTCTCGCCGGCTCTTTTTCCGAGGGAAGGGATAATCTCGATCGTGTAGACCTCTTTGACCAGCGGGGAGAGGATGGCCGCCTGGTAACCGCTTCCGGTACCGATCTCCAGAACGCGGTCGTTCGGATTCGGCTGAAGCACCTCGGTCATATAGGCGACGATCAGCGGGGGGGAGATCGTCTGACCGGAGCCGATCGGGAGGGTGATATCCTGAAAGGCGAACGCCCGCATGTCTTTGGGGACAAAGACAGACCGGTCGGTCCGCATCATCACCCGCAAAACGTCGACGTTCGAGAGCATCTTGGTAGGGACAAGTTTCTCGAGAACCATCTCTTCCGCGCCGGGGATGACCGGGCGCTGGTCATTTCCCTTTTTGCCCCGATCGGCCGCGGCGCCTGGAGATGCTGAGAGGAAAAGAACCACCGTCGCGGCCATAAAAAACGCCACGGTCCAGGAGATCGTTTTTTTCAATGGCATACCTCAAAAACGATTTGCGGCTGTTAAAGGAACTCGATATCGTCCCACTTCAGAGCGTCGTAATCGATTCGGGTATGAATCGGGCCGGTGTTTCGCTCTTTGCGGAAATCCCCCTTGTGTTTCGTCAGCCCGGCGCGTTCCAGGAGGGATTTGCTCAGGATGTCGTTTTCGAGCATATCGGGCGGAATGATCCCCAGCGCGCCGTTGGCCAAGGGGTCGTACTGAATACGGTACTCGTGGCCGGCAAAAGAGATTCGCGCGCCCGGGTCCACACGTTTGTCGTAAACGCGAACCGAATCGACCCGTACGCCGTTGGTACTGGACAAGTCCACGACATACCAGTACCCCTGGCTGAGAACCAGACGGCAATGGCGCCCGGAGATATTGGAGTATCGCAGAACGATATCGCAGGTCTCGCTTCGGCCGAGAATCAATTCCTGCTTCCGCAGGAAGATGTCGTCTCCGCCGCCGACCGGAACCAGCATACCTAACATAGAGCTTATCCTTGGCACGGCAAACCACCTCCCCAAAAGAACCTTTGGACCGCTTCCGAAAGGTACCTAAAGGGGAATTGATTTGAACCGGTGTTACTTTTTATAAAACCCCTGTGGTCATTATAGCACTCTCCCCGGTAAATGGCTATTGATGGGGACCCTTTTTTAGTGGCTCTTACCCTCCCATGGGGGGATTTTCCCCTTTGGGGTGGGCTAACGCCCCCTGGCGGGTCCCGCGCCGGGCGAACTGCCGCTCGATGGCCTGTCGCGGGGCGTTCTTGTCGGCAGACCATGCCGGCGCCAAGAGAAAGTCCCTCGGCGCGTCGCCGGCCAACCGCTCGATGACGACGTCGCCGGGGGTCCGCTCCAAAAAATCGACCGCCAAGTCGGCGTACTCCTCTAAGGAGGGGAGGGGGATTTGGCCGGCGGCCCACAGCTCCGCCAGCGGGGTGTCGCGCACCACGTAGAGGTTGTGCAGTTTGATCGAGTGGATCGGAAGATCGGCCAGGATCTCGGCCGTCCGGCGGCACTGGCGGCGTCCCTCCCCGGGGAGCCCCAAAATGACATGAACCCCCAGGCGCAGGTTTCGCTGGGAGGCCCTCTTCACCGCGTCGAGGAACGACGCGAAGTCGTGTCCCCGGTTCAGGAACGCCAAAGTTTGGTCGCAGGAACTTTGCAGTCCCAGTTCCAGCGACAGCCATGTTTCGCGCGACAGTCGGGCCAGAAGGTCGAGAACCTCGTCGCCGACACAGTCCGGCCGTGTCCCGATCGCCAGCCCGCTGATCTTAGGATGGCCGATCGCCTGGCGATAGATCGCCTCCAGACGATCGACCGGCGCGTAGGTATTGGTCGAGGGCTGAAAGTAGGCGATGAACGCCGCCTCGGCGAATCGGCGCGACACTCGAGCGATTCCCTCATCGATCTGTTGGGTGATCGAACCGATTCCCAGCCGCCGGGCGGGGGAAAAAGCGCGATTATCGCAGAAGATACACCCCCCCGCTGCGATGGTTCCGTCGCGGTTTGGGCAGGAAAACCCCGCGTCCACGCTCACCTTTCGGACCGGCCGGCCGAAAGTTTGGCGAAAGTAACGGGAAAGGGGGTAGTAATATTCTTCCATCGGTCAGTTTTTATCCGGACGGATCCGCTCCGCAGCAAACGGCGCTTTTCCCCTTAAATCGACCTGTCGGGGGACTTTCCTTCATGAATATCTTTCCCCCCTTGATGAACCGCTGCGCGAACGTTATAATCAGGAGGTCTATTTAGACGTATCTAAAATGGGCGTTTCTTTCTTTCGATACAGCACAGGCGGCACGAAAAGATGACGCAGCAAAATAACCCCCTCTCGGCCAGTCAGGAGGACTACCTCGAGGCGATCTACCGTATTTATCTCTCCGGTCGAGAGGTAAAGCCCAAAGATCTCGTCGAGGCGCTCCACGTCGCCGGGGCCTCGGTGACCAACGCCCTTCGCGCTCTGGCCGAGAAGGGTCTGATCACCTACGCTCCCTATGGGGGGTTTAGCTTAACCCCCAAGGGGGAATCTGTGGCGGAAGACATCTACGGCCGTCATCTTAAGCTCAAATCGTTTTTGATGAATATGCTTTCCGTCGGCGAGAGCGAGGCGAATGAAACCGCCTGCCGAATGGAACACGCCGTTCCGACCCACATCATCAACAAGCTGGTTCGCTTCGCCGACTTTATCGAATCTTGCCCTCGGGCCGGGTCGGTCTGGATTTCGGGGTTCGAACGCAGCTGCGCCCACGAGCATGACCCGGAGCGTTGCCGGCGCTGCGCCGAGGCGGCGATCAGGAAGATCGACTAAGGCAAGTCGGGAAGCGCTCCTATGGCTGACAACAAAGATCATACAAACAATAACAATCATAACGACAATAACATGCCTGCCGATACCATCCCGCTTTACCGTGCCGCCGCTGAAGCGCGCGTGACGATCGATTCCCTAGATCTGGGTGAAAATGGTCTTCTTCGCCTCTCGTCGATGGGGCTTTTCCCCGGGGCGCGCATCCGTGTCATCGACAATTCACGCCCCGACACCTCCATCGTCGAATGCCGCGGAACCCGCCTTGCTTTGGGGCGCGGCCTTGCCCACCGAATCTTCGTTCGGTAACCGTTTGCCCCGAGAATCCGCCATATTTTTTTGCCCCAAATTTTAGAGAACTCTAAAATGACCGAGAATCGAGAAATCCACGCGGTATTGGCCGGAAACCCAAACTCTGGAAAATCGACCCTGTTCAACGCCCTTACCGGAGCGCGGCAGACGATCGGCAACTTTCCCGGGGTGACGGTCGATCTGTACGAGGGGACGGCTTCCTGCGGCGATATGACGATCCATCTGGTCGATCTGCCCGGCATCTACTCGCTGTCGACCTATAACGACGAGGAGCGGGTCGCCGCCGAATACCTCAACACCCATCGTCCCGACGTGATCCTCAATGTGGTCGACGCCTCGAACCTGGAGCGCAACCTCTACTTAACGCTGATGCTCCGCGACAAGGGGATCCCGATGATCGTGATCCTCAACATGATCGATATCGCCCGCCAGCGGGGCAGTGAAATTGACACCGACGCTCTGGCCCGGGAACTCGGGACGGAGGTGATCACCACCATCGGGAACCGCGGAATCGGGCTCGATGGGCTCCTCGAGCGGGTCGTCCGCCTCGCCGAAGAGCCGCCGGAGGAAAAAGCTGCCGATACCACCACGCAGCAGGGGGTCGTCCAACCGGTGGCAATACCCGATTCCGGCCATGAGCCGCTCCCCGTTTCCCCGCAGGATCACGCCGAGGGGTGCTGCCACTGCGGGGACTGCTGCGGCCACTGCGCCAACACGATGGTTCGGGATCTGGAACGTGACGTGGCTCGTTACCAGCAGATTGGGGCGATTGAACAGCGCTGTGTCACCAACCGCTACTCGGCTCGGACATCCCATTCCGACCGGTTCGATAAATTGCTGCTTCACCGCTATTTGGGGATCCCGATCTTCCTGCTGGCGATGTTCGTGGTCTTTCAGGCGACTTTCCTTTTGGGCGAGTACCCGATGACTTGGATCGAGTCGTTCTTCTCCTGGCTGACCGGCACGATTCAATCGATCTATCCGAATGATAGCTTTTTAAAATCGCTGATCCTCGACGGTGTGATCGGCGGGGTGGGGGGAGTTCTGGTCTTTCTTCCCAACATATTGATTCTCTTTTTCTTCCTCTGTGTTTTGGAAGATTCCGGTTATATGGCCCGCGCGGCGGTGCTCAGCGACCGATGGATGCACAAGATTGGTCTGCATGGCCGCAGTATCGTCCCGCTTTTAGTCGGTTTCGGCTGTACCGTCCCGGCGATGATGTCGGCCAGGATGATCACCGACCGGCGCGAGCGGCTGACGACGTTGTTTGTCCTCCCGCTGTTTAGCTGTTCGGCCAGGTTCCCCATCTATATGCTGGTGATCCCCGCCTTCTTTCCCCAGGTGTACCGCGGTCCGATTTTGTGGCTGATCTATTTGATCGGCATCCTCATGGCGGTAGTGATCTCCAAAGGGGTCTCGATGGTCTTCAAAAAGGAGGAGGAAGAACCCTTTATGATCGAACTGGTCCCCTACCACCGGCCGACCTTGCGAACCGTCGGTATCCGAACGCTGGAACGGGGCTGGCAGTACGTCAAGAAAGCGGGGACGATCATTCTCGGGATCTCGATCATCCTGTGGTTCCTCACCTATTTCCCGGGCTTAACACCCGAACAGAAGGAACAATTCGAGGCGCAGCGCGCCGAGGTTCGCGCCTCGACTCCCAGCGATCAAGAATCCGAGCTGGCGCAAAAGCTTGCCGAAATCGACAGCGCCGAGGAGCAGGCCCGCCTTTCGCGCAGCTGCGCCGCCGCTCTTGGGCACGCGATGGAACCGGTCCTCAAGCCGATGGGATTCGATTGGAAGATCGGCACCGCCTTGGTCGGGGCGATCGCCGCCAAAGAGGTCTTTGTCGCCCAAATGGGGATCGTCTACTCGGTCGGCGACGCCGAAGGGGAGGGGAGAGAGGCGCTCACCAGTACCTTGCGGGGGACCTATACCCCGCTGATCGGTTTTTGCATTATGCTCTTTTGCCTCATTGCCTCCCCCTGTATGGCGACTTTTGTGATGATGGCACGAGAAAGCGGTTCCTGGAAATGGGCCCTGGCCCAGTGGGGGACGCTCACCTTCCTGGCCTGGGTGGTCACGACGCCGGTCTACCAGCTGGGGAAATAAAACATCTCCTTGAAAAAACTCCTGCAAAAAAAAGCCGGCCCCAACGGGCCGGCTTTTTTGTTTTTTAGCGCGTGGGCGCTTGGGGGCCGTTTACTTGAACGACTCCAGAAGGTTATCCAGCAGCGACAGTGCCTCGGGGGTATCCTGCGTTAGGTCGAGTGCGAACGAGGCGAGGATCGTTCCGTTCTTCTCGGTCTTGGTCCGGCCGAGGTAGAGGTAGTACGAGTCGCGTCCCTCACCGACGGCCAGCGGCGTCATCACACCGAACGGCCCGGGAGTTCGAAGGTCCGGGGCACCGTATCGGATCAGACCGAACCACAGTTCGTTCATCCAGGGGGCGGTGGGGAAGTCGCCCCAGATAGGACCGTCGTCAAACGCCGTTCCGACCTGGGTCCCCAGCTCCCACCAACCGAGGGAGACGTTCGGATTGGGGGAGGCCTCGGCGATGGCGAAGAGATCTTCTCCCCGCTCGATCGCTTCCTGGGCCGCAGGCGAGTCGCCGCGGGCGATGAGTACCGCACCGCCCGCGGTGCCGGCGTCGTATTTCTTGACGTCGGTGTAGTGGGAGGCGAAGAAGTCGTACAGCGGTTCGTCGACCACGAAACCGGCCAGGGACTTTTTGCTGCGAACCGGGAAAATCCAGCATTCCCAATCGTTGGCAATATCGCTCCCCTCGATCGACAGCTCAAAAACCGCGGGTGTCGGGGCGGAAACTTCCGGAAGCGTGAGCGTGAGCTGGCCGATGGAACCGGTCTTGCCGGTCTGGGCGCCGGCAAAATCGATCCGGCCGCCGGCAAGTTCCTTACCGGTGTTATCTTTCCCGTTGGTGGTGATCTTCCAGGCGATGGTTCCGGCGGGGAGATCCTTCCAGCCGAAGTGCGAGAGCAAAAGCGACACTTGGGTCTGTTCTCCCGCGGTAAAGATCTTTCGGGGGCGGTCGAAGTCGGCCAGAATCGTCGACGGACCGTTAAAGCGGAAGAATCTCTCCGGGGCGATCCCATTGGGACGCGGTTCCCAGAAGGCGTTGAGGTACCCTTGCGCGGCGGTGGTGTTCTGGTTCACCGGGATCGAGACATCGGTCAGCGACCAGAACGAATAGCCGTCGCACTGCGGGTCGCTTCGGGCCGATTCCAAACCGGCCTTCTGGTAGTACCCCTGCAGTTTCTCGGCGGCGCGAAGGGTCGCGCAGCCCCATTGTTCGGTCAAAGAGCAGGCGGCCAAGTCATTGCGCCACGCCTCTAAACTGACCGGCGAGACGCGGATTCCGGTGAAGCGGTCTTCCAGGTGGGAATCCATCTTGATCGCCAAGTTCAGGTATTCGTGCGCGACGAACGGGCGATTGAGGTAGTCGAACTTGCCGCGCGGCCACGGATTGATCAACCCCCCGTTGCAGTCGGGCACATCCGCCCCGCCGGTGCTGTAATCGCTGTTCCCCGGCATATTCCGGCCGCCGTCCTGGTGGATGAAGAGCCGATCCGGGTCATTCTGTTTCGCCCAGCGGTAAAGAATCTCATCGGTCGGATGCATAAACCACCCTTCGTTGCCGCACGAATAGACCGCGAAGGAGGTATAGCGCCGGAAGTTGCGGAACAGTTCCTGAAGATCACGCATCGGATCGAAGGGGAACGATTCGGTCGGTATGTTGGTGTAGTAGGGGAGCTCCGGCTCCAGCAATAGCCCCGCCTCGTCGGCCGCCTCAAAATACTCCGGCAGCGGGATATGGGTGTGGTGACGGCAGAAGTTGAAACCGGCCGTCTTCATGGTCTTCATATGTTCGAGAAACCGCTGGCGGTTCGGCATTTCGATCAGCGTCATCTGGTCGCCGTTGTGGTCCCCCACGCCGCGGAAGAAGTACGGTTTGCCGTTGAGGAAGAAACGATCGCCGCGAACCTCCAGTTTGCGGATCCCGAACCGCTCGTCCCAGCCGTGCAGTTCCTTGCCGTCGGCGTCGCGAAGGACGGTTTTGGCCACATACAGATACGGGTTCTCGGGGGTCCAAAGCGTTCCGTTCTTCACGGGGATCGTCAGGACATATTGACCGGCGGCGGAGACCTGTGTCTCGGCCTTCCCGACACTGTTCCCCTGACGGTCGTACAGGACGCTTTCCAGCGTCCCTTGGAATGGTTTCTCATCGGCCGCGGCGACCGTCACGCGAAGCTCGGCGGTGGGGCCGTCGATTTCACCGCGTGCCCAGACGTCGTCGATATAGACCTCGCCGGTCGCCTCCAGCTCAATGCTGCGGTAGAAGCCGCCGAAACAGTGGTTGCAGCTGAAGAACCCCTTTCGGGAGGGGGAGTCGTTGCGCACCAAGGCGAGAATCTCGTTCGGGCCGTCGAAGTCCAAAAGCGAGGCGATATCGGCTTTTTCGGTCGCGCAGCAATTATTGATATAGCAGGCCGGACGGCGATTGACCCAGATGTACGCCTCGCTTCTGACCGCCCCGATCTTCAGCCAAATATGTTTTCCTTTCCAGCTCTCGGGGAGCGTGACCATCTTGCGGTACGCCGCCACACCGTCCCAGACGTGCCGAATATTCCAGAAGGAACGATCCCACTGGCTGTTCCAGGAGCGGTTCGGGCCGGGTTCCCCCACTCCCTGGACTTCCCAGATACCGGGGACCTCGATGGGGCGGGAGTTGTTTTCCCAATCGAAATAATTGCCGCCGCCCCAGACGGTTCCCTCTGAACGCAGATACCCCCACCACGCGTTGCTGTTGCAAAAATCCCAAGTGCCGTCCAGCGAGATATAATCGCTCAGTTCGGAGCGAACCACCGGGTTCACCACCGCCGGGGTGGTCTGTTTCCCCCAGAAAACTTCCCCGGTCTGCTGGGTGTTTTGCGCCTGGACGCCCACCGCGAGCAAGACCATGGCGGCCGCGCTTAAAAGGAATGTTCTAAGTTTCATTGAGTGCTGACTCCTTAGGGAAATGAAAGGATATCACAGTGGAATATGGTTTACGGATTCGTGCCATCCATCGCGTCGTACTCGGCGAATCGGGCCGCCGCGTTGAGGAAGTGAGCGGTGATCCAAAAGACGGTCCACGATTCGTTGTAGCCCCCGCGCAGTTTCAGCACGTCGGACATATCGCCGGCCTGCGCGAAGTTGGTCTGTTGGATCTGTTCCCCCTGGCTGCCAAATTCGTCGATCAGCTGGCCGCAGGAGCGGAACATGACCTGGGAGATTTCCTTGAAGGAATCGATCCCGGTCAGTTCCCCGAGCCGTTTAATTTCCGGCGCGAAGAGAACGCCGTAGACGTCCAGATGCTGGTTCTGGACCGACACGACCGTCCAGCCGCGGCTTTTGAACGCGTGGTCGCTAAGTCGTCCCGGGGGGAGGGGGATATCCCAGACCACCAGATAACTGAGGCAGACCGCCCCGGCGTGCAGGGCGTCGTCGAGATATTTTTGCTGGCCGGTAACCTCGTACATCGTTAAAAAGCCCTGAAACGCCGCCCAAGCCCCCTCTTTATCCTCACACGAGGCGTCGAGGGTTCCTCCCCAGTACGGTTCGTCCATCGATTTGTGGCGCGCGGCGTAGTAGTCGGCGGCTTTGACGGCCGCGGCGCGGAAGCGATCCGCCTCGGCGCGCTGCTGGTCGTTCTCGGCCGAAGCGTCGAACAATTGGTAGGCAAGGATCAGCGGCGCGATGAAGAACCCCTCCGCCGTTGAGACCGGCGACCAGTCGTCGGCCAAAACACGGTTGGCGGCGAAAGTAACGCTCTTTTTCAGGAAATCTTCCCACTTGCTTGTGTCGATCTCGGGGATTTTACGTCCGGCGGCGACCGCCTTGGCGAAGTTGTACATCCCCTGTCCCATCGAGACCGGGTCGCGCGAGTCGGTTTCCCAGCGATCGCCGGCGGGATCGTAAATCACCGGAAAACCGTTCTGGTCGACCGGCGCGGTGGAAAGATGGTCGAGTGAGCGCTGAGCGTAGTCGTAAATCGCCGCTGTTGGAATCCCGGACAGCCGCGACAGCCGGTCGGCCAGAGGAAGGAACGAGAAACCGCACGAGTCGGCCTGTCCGCACCAGCCGAAGACGATCTTCGGATCCATAAACGCGGGGTACATATTAAAGCCCGCGTACGAGTCCCCCTCGATCCAGCGCGTCACAGCGAAACGGAATTTCGAAAGAAGAATCGAGTCGAACGAGGGGAAACCGTCGCTGCTGTACGGCTCGAACAGCTCGATGCCGCGGCGCACAACCTTTTCAAGCCCCGTGCCGCGTTCTTCGACCGGCCACAGATCGAGCCAGAAGGTCTTCTCGATCACCTCCCCGGGGACCAGCCGAAGGGTGGCCTCGGGGTAATCCATCGCGCCGCGCTGAATCCCCTTGACGACGGATTTTAGGTCGTTGAAGCCGACATAGCCGGAGAAGATATCCAGTTCATGCGTCCCCTCGCCGGTGGTCTGGAGCCCGAGCGACCACCATTGATCGACGACACTTCCGCGCCGAGCGGGGGAGGGGAGCGTGTAGAGCGCCGCGGCGTTGTGTTCGGCGGCGTCCTCGAAGGAGGCGGCCGGAATCGGGAAACGATGATCCTCGAAGAAGGCAAATTCCCCGGGACGGTTATGGTAAGCGGGGACCCGTCCCTTCGTCATCTTTTCTCCGGAAGGATTGCCGTTATAAAGGATCCCGGGGAGGAATGTCTGGGGGTCGGCCGCGTGATAGACAAAGCGGACACTTAAGGTGACATGTTCCAGCGGTTTGTCCCCCTGGTACTCAAATCGCCGAACCCCGCGAAGAAGGCCGTTCTCCTCGGTGTAGATGTCACGAAGGAGGATCTTTCCCTCCTCCAGCGCCAGTGTGCCGGAGAGGACCACCGAGCCGTTGGGCAGCTGTTCCACCGATTCGGGCCGGGCAAAGCGCCAGTCAGTGGGAGCTTTTTCCTCGAACCCCAGGGCGATCGCCCAAAGTCCCTCTTCCGGCGAAGCCAGGCGAACGGTTCCACCGCCATCTTTAAGAACGACTCCCTGCCGGTCGGCCTGCCAGGAAAACTGACTTTCCCAAAGCGATTCGCCCCGGGCGCCGCCAAGCGGGATGAACAGGAGTGTGGAAAACAACAGCGACAGCACGCAGCGGAGGTTCCGTTTCATGGTCGTTTCTCTAGGGGGTAAAGGGTGGGACCAAAACAATCTTCAACGCGTCAAGTATAACGGGAAGCGGGACGACTTTCCACAAACCCCCTGGAAAACAAAAACGAGGAGGACGGCCCGCGCTTGCTCATCATAAATGAATCGCGGGTCGTCCTCCTCTTATCGGGCCGCTCAAAGCACAGGGGATTAGAAGGGGCCTCCTTCCGGGTGCGTCCACCCCTCGCGGTAGGGACGGGCCAGCAGGGCGTTAGCCGCCTGAGAATCGGTCTGGCCGGTGGCGATATCATACGACAGCGCCTGTCCGAGGTTCATCGAAACATTGCCGAGGACACAGCAGGCGGTCGAAATCACCCCCTCCTCAATATCGCTGATACACTTCCCCCGCTCTTCGTGCTGGCGGATAAAATCGCGCATGAGCGTCCGCATCCCCTCGGAGGTATGTTTTTCGATATGCAGCGACGGGTCTTCGTTCTGGTCCTCGGGGAAGAGGTCGTACTCGTAAAGAACCTCACCGCTTTCGGTCGGCTTCGAGCGGTCTTTCGGGAGGAAGTCCCAGCCGAAGACCGACGCTTTGAGTGTTCCCTCGGTTCCGTAGAGGTAGGCCCCCCACGGGTGCCGTTCATCGGGGAGCCGGCCGGCCCAGCGGTGATTCCAGATCACCTGAAGATTCTCGTAATCGAAGATCACCGTCTGGGTATCGGGGATATTCTGAATCCCCTTGGTAAAGACGTAGCGGCCGCCGACGGAGGTAATTCGTTTCGGCCAGCCCAACCCTAGGAGCCACCGGGCCATATCGAACATATGGACCCCCATATCTCCCAGGGTTCCGTTGCCATACTCGAAGAAACTGCGCCACATACGATCGGCGACCATCGGATAGAAGGGGCGCATGGGGGCCGGACCGGTCCAGAGATCGTAGTTGAGCCACTCGGGCGGATCGCACGGATCTTGGAAGATATCCCCCATCCCGTAGTAGGTGTAGATACTGACCTGAACCACCTGACCGAGCCGGCCGGAATCGATGATCTTCTCTTTCATGTCGATCAGATGGTGGGTGCCGCGCCGCTGCAGACCGACCTGGCAGACACGGCCCGTTTCGCGGGCGGTGCGCACCAGCGCCTGGCACTCCGCGACATCGACCCCGATCGGCTTTTGAACGAACAGGTCGATCCCTCGCCGCATCGCCTCGATTCCCGGAAGCGCGTGCTGATGGTCGGGGGTATCGACAAGCATCAGGTCGAACTGCTCCGAATCAAGCATTTCACGCCAATCCTCGTAGAGTTTCGGAACCTTCTTGGAGACCTGACGCGCCGCGGTCAATTCCCCGGCCGCTTCCAGGTGCTGCCGGTTGACGTCGCAAAGAGCGACGACATTTACCGGCGCGACCTGAAGCACCTTGAGCAGGTCGCTTTTGCCGTACCAGCCGGTACCGATCAGCCCGACCTTGAGGGTTTTGTCGGCCATCTCTTCGGAAAATCCGCGGTAGCCGGTCGTCATCGAGGCCAAGGCGCTCATCACGCCCAAGCCGCCAATCTGGAGAAAATCGCGTCGTCTCATCTTGCCTGTCGGGTTCCTTTCTTAGCCGTAAATCGGACTTTTCTTTACCGGGGACATTCTTGATCGTTCGATGGAGTACCGCAGAGACAATCGTTCGGTCACCACCTTTGGCGTGGAGGGCATAAAATCCTCCGCGTCCTCCTTCTAACATTAACGTTGCTGGACAGCGCGTTGTCAACACTTCGGTGGCGGCAGAAACCACCTTTTGCCGATAAACTACCGCCCATTTTGATGAAGAGCACCCGTAATAAAAATACCCTCGGCCGAAGCCGGGGGTGGTGAAAACAAGGAAGAACTAAGGAGGGCAGGGCGCTACTGTTTGCAGATCTTCGCCACGAACCCCTCCAGTCCCTCGGGCTGATAGCTCTCCAGCGCCCCGGCGTCGCACACACGGGCGATCGCCGGATCGATCGGAAGCGAAGCGGCGGCGTCGATCCCAAAGCGCGCCGCGGCGGCGTCCAAATGGCTTTCTCCCAAGATGGAGTGAACCTTCCCGCACTGGTCACAGCGGAAGTACGACATATTCTCGACCAGGCCGAGGACAGGGATATTCATCAGCCGGGCCATATTCACCGCCTTGGCGACGATCATCGAGACCAGATCCTGCGGGGTGGTTACCACGACAACCCCGTCGACCGGCAGCGACTGAAAGACCGTCAGCGGAACATCCCCCGTCCCGGGGGGCATATCGACAAAGAGGGTATCGATCTGTCCCCAGACGGTCTCTTCCCAGAACTGCTTGACGGTTCCGGCGATGATCGGGCCGCGCCACAGAACCGGATCGGTCTCGTTCTCGAGAAAGGAGTTGATCGAGAGGACCTTGATGCCTGTTTGTGTTTCCAAGGGAAAGATCCCCATCTCATTGCCGGTGCAGTGCTCAAACAGGCCGAAGAGTTTCGGGATGGAGGGGCCGGTAATATCGGCGTCGAGGATAGCGGTCTTCTGCCCGGCGCGCGCGGCCAGTGTCGCCAAAAGGCCGGTGACCAGCGATTTGCCGACCCCGCCCTTGCCGCTGACCACGGCTACGCACCGCTTGATTTGGCTGTACTGATTTAGTACTGCCTTGGGGGGCGCCTGAGGTTCGGAGCAGTGGCTCGAGCAGGAGGAGCAGTCGCCGGAGCAGCCCTGTTCGTTCCCGCCGCAGTCACAATCTTGGTGATGGCCGCAGCTGCCGCCGCACTCATGCTCTTCCCGGTGGTGGCCGCCGCAGCCACAGCCGTTTTGGCGGTTGTCATCTTCTTGTCTCGACATAGATTCCTCTCTGGCTGGCGGCGCGGTTCAAAGCGCGCCTGTTGGATTTCCCCTGGGAGAATCCGAAGGGGTATGCTGCTCAAGGTTGGGCAGCTTTCGATTATATCACATCGGGCAAAACTTCAATAACTCTGAGGAAACGGCCTTTTCCGCGCGCGGGGTGTTTTCTTCTGGGGGAAAGCTGTAAAATCAAGATGATTCGGGTGCGCTCGGTGATGCCGCGCGGCCCTTTTTGGTGACAACAGCGGCGAACATAAAAACGATGAATATTCTCGGCATCGATTTGGGAACCACCACGATTGAGGGGGTGATCCTCGACACGCGGCGGGGGATCATCGCGAAACAGTCGCGCCCCAACGACGCGATTCTTCCCTCAGGCGGCGACGAGGACCTTCAGGACCCCGAGCGGATTTTCCGGCAGACCCTCTCGATTGTCGACGCCTTGTGGGAATACCGCCCCGAGTCGATCGCCCTGGCCGGTCAGATGCACGGGATCGTTTACGTCGATTCCACGGGCAGGGGTGTCTCCCCCCTTTATACCTGGCGGGACCGCCGCGCTCGGCGCGACGCCGGCCGGGGAGAGAGTTTCGCCGAGCGGCTGGGCCGCCTAAGCGGCCGGGCCGTCCCCCCCGGGTACGGGCTGGCGACCCACTATGCCCTGACTTGTTCCGGGGAGGTCCCTACAGAAGCCGCGGCCTTTGCGACCATCGCCGATTACGTTGCGGCGCGGATGTGTGGTTTAACGCGGCCGGTCACCGAGCCGAGCAGCGCCGCTTCTTTGGGACTCTTCGATCCGGATCGTTCGGCCTTTGATCGTGAGGCACTGGCGCGCGGCGGTATCGATCCTCGCTTTCTTCCGGAAGTCGTTCCGTTCGGATGTATGGGGCGTTATCGCGGTGTTAAGGTTTTTACTCCGGTTGGCGATAATCAAGCCAGCGTCTATGGAACGCTGCGCCGCTGCGCCGCGGGTCTGTCGGAGGCCGCGCATCTGATGGTCGGCACCAGCAGCCAGCTGTCGGTTTTCTCTCAACAGCGTGTCGAGATCGACGGATTGGAAATTCGGCCGTTCCCTCGCGGCGGTTTTTTAATCGTCGGCGCGGCGCTGTTGGGGGGAGGCGCCTGGGCGCTTTTGGCCCGGTTCGTGGAGGAAATCCTTCGTGACTTCGGCGCCGCGCTCCCCGGCCGCGAGGAACTCTACGCTCGTTTGACCGCGTCGGCGTCCCGCTGGGCCGATACCGGCGGCGATGGGCCGCGTGTGGAGACCACCTTTGCCGGAACCCGGCTCGATCCGACTCGGACCGGGGCGATCGAGCGGATCACCGACGAGAATTTTCATCTCGGTCCCCTGGCTCAAGGTTTTTTGCGGGGAATCGCGGAGGAACTCTACGGTTTCTACACTCTGCTGCCGGAGGAACTTCGAATCAACCGCTGTGTTTTAGCCGGCGGCGGGAACGCGCTGGTTCGGATCGAACCGCTGCGAAAAACAATCACCGAGCGCTTTGGAATCCCGCTGGTTGTCCCCGACTGTCTCCCCTTTGCCGCGCTGGGGGCGGCGCTGTTCGCCGCCGATGATTTAGGCATCGAGTTTTCCGCCTTCCATTCCGGGCGCGAAAAGTAATCTAGTGGAAATCCTCCCTCGTTTGTGATAGACTCATCTTTCGTTGTCCGGCTAAGGGCCGATTCCCCCGCAAAGCGAAAAGATTACAAGAAAGAGAAGCTTATGAGAAGGTCACTTCTAACTCTCAAAGCGGCTGTGCCGCTGGCAGTCTGCTTCTGGTGCGCCGCCGCGTGGGCCGGCGATATTTCGTTTTACGGCGTCACCGACAAAGATCCCCTCAGTTACGCACCGGGTGAGACGATGACTTTTACCGTCTCGGTCTTGGAGGATGGACAGAAGGTTTCGGGGAAAAATCTCGCCTGGACTCGGCGCGGCGACGATGGGAAGACCGAGACGGGCCAGGCCGTCAGCGACGCCGAACAGCCGCTGGTGATCCGGACATCCCTCGATGTTCCCGGTTTTGTTTGGATCCGGGTTTCGGTCGTTCCGGGCGAAGGGGAAAAACCTCAGCGCGGCGACAAGCATGATTTCAACGGCGGGGCGGGGGTTCTTCTCGATGAGATTAAGGGGGCCGAGGAACCGGCCGACTTCGATGAGTATTGGGCCCATCAAAAGGCCCGCCTGGCGACCGTTCCGATGACCGTCACCAAGATGGAGGAGGTCCCTTCCGGTGACAACAGCGTTCTTTGCTACGATCTTCGGGTTGAATGTTTGGGAATGCCGGTCTCCGGGTATCTCTGTCTTCCCAAAGATGCCCCGGAAAAATCTCTCCCCGCCCATCTGATCGTCCTTGGGTACGGTGTCCGTTCGGCCAAAAAACCGCTCCGTGAGGGCAAGAGCGAAATCGCTCTGGAGATCAACGCGCACGGGATCGATAACGGCCGCGAGCCGGCCTATTACGAAAACTTGCGCGACACCGCGCTGAAAGGGTATGGTTTTCCCGCCAAGTCGAACGCCGATCCGGAGCTAAGTTACTGGAACGGGGTGGCGCTTCGGGTGATCCGCGCCTTGGAGTATCTTAAGTCCCTCCCCCAGTGGGACGGGAATACCCTCATCGTCTCGGGCCGTTCGCAGGGAGGATTCCAATCGCTGCTGGCCGGTGGTCTGGACAGTGACGTCACTCACGTGAAAGTGTGGGTTCCCTGGATGTGCGATATTTCCGGCAGGGCGCTCAACAGTCGGGTCGGGAGCAAATTTATGCCGCCGTGGACCGACGCCCTGGGGTATTTTGACTCGGCCAACCACGCCAAGAGGATCAAGGCCGATGTCGAGATTTCTTCCGGCCTTGGCGACTACGTCTGCCCCCCCTCGGGCCAGATGGTTCTGTTCAATAACCTCTCCACCTCGGTAAAGATGACTTTCAGTCAGGGGCATACCCACGGGTACACGATGCCCAAAGGCGCGGACTACATTCTCGAGAAGTAGAAATGGTTTTTCCTTCGTCGATTTGATCGTTTTTTCCCATTTAGGAGATACAAAAAGATGACAAAGCCGCTGCGACAATGTTTGCGGGCCGCGATTTTCTCGGCCCTCCTCGGGTGCGCCGCCGCGTGGGCCGGGGATATTTCTTTTTACGGCGTCACCGACAAAGATCCGCTCACCTACGCCCCGGGCGAGACGATGACCTTTACCGTCTCGGTCCTGGAGGAAGGACAGAAGGTCTCGGGGAAAAATCTCACCTGGACCCGGCAAGGCGACGATGGGAAGACCGAGACAGGCCAGGCGGTCAGCGACGCCGAGCAGCCGCTGACAATACAGACCTCCCTCGATGTTCCCGGTTTTGTTTGGATTCAGGTTTCGGTCGTTCCCGGGGAAGGGGAACAGCCCCAGCAAGGTGATCAGCACCGCTTCAGCGGTGGGGCGGGAGTCCTTCTCGATCAGATCAAAGGGGCCGGGGAGCCGGCCGACTTCGATGAGTACTGGGCTCGTCAGAAGGCCCGCCTGGCGACGGTCCCGATGACCGTCAAGAGGGAGGAAGTCCCCTCCGGGAATGAGAATGTTCTTTGCTGGGATATTCGCGTCGAGTGCCTGGGAATGCCGGTCTCCGGGTACCTTTGTCTTCCCAAGGATGCCGCGGAAAAGTCGCTCCCGGCCCACCTGTTCCTCCATGGGTACGGTGTCTATTCGGCCGGAAAACGTGTCAGCGACAGCGAAATCACTTTGGAGATCAACGCGCACGGGATCGACAACGGCCGGGATCAGGCCTATTACGATACCTTGCGCGACACCGCGCTTAAGGGTTATGGTCTGTCTGTTGAGTCAAACACCGACCCGGAACTGTGCTACTGGAACGGGGTGGCGCTTCGGGTGATCCGCGCGCTGGAGTATCTCAAGTCTCTCCCCCAGTGGGACGGCGAGAACCTCATCGTCTCGGGGGGCTCGCAGGGAGGTTTTCAATCGCTGCTGGCCGGCGGTTTGGACGGCGATGTGACCGAAATCAAGGCGGTTGTTCCCTGGATGTGCGATATTTCCGGGGCCGAACTGAGCAATCGGATCGACAGTTTCTCTATCCCCGCGTGGACCGATGCCCTGGGGTATTTTGACTCGGCCAACCACGCCAAGAGAATCAAAGCCAATGTTGATATCTACGCGGGTCTCGGCGACTATGTCTGTCCTCCCTCGGGGCAGATGGTCCTGTTCAACAGTCTTAACACACCGGTGAAGCTGACTTTCTCCCAGGGACGGACCCACGGGTACGAGATGCCCGACAGCGGGAAGTACACTTTGGAAAAGTAAGAAAGGTTTTTCCCTTTAGCCGATTTGATAGATTTTCCCATTTAGGAGACAAAAAACAGATGACAAAGCCACCTCAACGACGCGGGCTGGCCGGAATGTTCGCGGCCTTCCTGTGGTGCGCCGCCGCATGGGCCGGGGATATTTCGTTTTATGGCACGACCGACAAAGATCCCTTGAGCTACGCCCCGGGCGAGACGATGACCTTCACCGTCTCGGTCTTGGAGGATGGTCAGAAAGTCTCGGGGAAAGATCTCCTCTGGACCCGGCGCGGCGACGACGGGAAGGTCGAGACGGGCCGGGCCGTCAGTGACGCCCAGCGGCCGCTGGTGATCCAGACCTCTCTTGATGTCCCCGGTTTTGTCTGGATCCAGGTCGCGGTTGTTCCCCCCCATGGGGAACTCCCCCTGTGCGGCGACCAGCACTTCTTCAACGGCGGGGCGGGGGTCCGTTTGGATGAAATCAAGGGGGCCGAGGAACCGGCCGACTTCGACGAGTATTGGGCCCGCCAGAAGGCCCGCCTGGCGGCCGTCCCGATGACCGTCTCCAAAATGGAGGAAGTTCCTTCCGGGGACGACAGTGTTCTTTGCTACGACCTTCGGGTCGAATGCTTGGGAATGCCGGTCTCCGGGTATCTCTGTCTTCCCAAAGACGCCCCGCAAAAGTCGCTCCCCGCCCACCTCTTCCTTCAGGGATATGGTCTCCATTCGGCGGTAAAACGGGTCGCCGAGGGGAAGAACCAGATCGCCCTGGAGATCAACGCGCATGGGTACGACAACAGCCGGGAAGAGGCCTACTACGTGACATTGGGGAACACCGCCTTGCGGGCGTACGGTTTTTTCCCCGAATCGAACGCCGAGCCGCAGCGGAGCTATTGGAACGGGGTGGCGCTTCGGATCATCCGCGCCTTGGAGTACCTCAAGTCCCTCCCCCAGTGGAACGGCAAGACCATTGTCGTCTCGGGGGGGTCCCAGGGGGGATTCCAATCACTGCTGGCCGCCGGCCTTGACAGCGATGTCACGCACGTCCAAGTGTATATTCCCTGGATGTGTGATATTTCCGGCAGCGCGCTCAGCGGCCGGGTCGGGAGTATCTTTATGCCTTCGTGGACCGACGCGATGGGATATTTTGACGCGGCCAACCACGCCAAGAGGATCAAGGCCGCTGTCGTGATCGACTCGGGGCTCGGCGACTATGTCTGTCCTCCCTCCGGACAGTTGGTTTTGTTCAACAACATCTCCTCGCCGGTGAAAATGACCTTCTATCAGGGGCGGACCCACCTGTACGTCATGCCCGGCGGCGCGGCGTACACCTTGGAAAAGTAGCGAACGTTTTTTGTTTGTTCCTTTCTTCCTTTTTTCCGCCGGCAGGAGCAAGGTAGAAAACCCGCTCCCTTTGTGATACACTCACTGGGGTATTCCCCTGGCGGTCCGTTTTACCGGCGGGCCGTCCGTTTTCCAACGATTGTTCGACACAAAAGTTTTTTAGGAGAAAAAGTTTATGAGAAAGCCGCTTTCAACCGTTAAGTTGGCCCTGCTGCTGGCGCTGTGTCTTTGCAGCGCCGCCGCGCGGGCCGGGGATATTTCGTTTTACGGCATCACCGACAAAGACCCGCTCACCTATGCCCCGGGCGAGACGATGACTTTTACCGTCTCGGTCCTGGAGGATGGGCAGAAAGTCTCTGGGAAAAATCTCGCCTGGACCCGGCGCGGTGACGATGGGAAGACCGAGACGGGCGAGGCGGTCAGCGACGCGGAGCAGCCGCTGGTGATCCAGACCTCGATCGATGTCCCCGGTTTCGTCTGGATTCAGGTTTCGGTTGTCCCCGGCGAGGGGGAACAGCCCCAGCACGGTGACCAGCACTACTTCAACGGTGGGGCGGGGGTCCTTCTCGATCAGATCAAGGGAGCCGAGGAACCGGCCGACTTCGATGAGTATTGGGCCCGCCAGAAGGCCCGTCTGGCGGCCGTTCCGATGACCGTCTCCAAAATGGAGGAGGTCCCCTCCGGCGACGATGCTGTCCTTTGCTACGATATTCGGATCGAGTGCCTGGGGATGCCGGTCTCCGGGTATTTCTGCATTCCCAAGGACGCCGCGGAAAAATCCCTTCCCGCCCATCTGTTCGTCCATGGGTACGGTGTCAGCTCGGCCGGAAAGCCGGTCAGCAAGAGCGAAATCACCCTGGAGATCAACGCGCATGGGATCGATAACGGCCGGGAGCCCGCCTACTACGAAAACCTTCGCAATACCACGCTCAAGGGGTACGGTTTTCCCGTTGAGTCGAACGCCGATCCGGAGCTGAGCTACTGGAACGGGGTGGCGCTTCGGGTGATGCGCGCTTTGGAATACCTCAAGTCCCTCCCCCAGTGGGACGGTGAGAACCTCATCGTCTCGGGCGGTTCGCAGGGGGGCTTCCAGTCGCTGCTGGCCGGCTGTTTGGACAGCGATGTCAGTGATATCAGGGCGGGCATTCCCTGGATGTGCGATATTTCGGGGGCCGAACTCAACAATCGGGTGGACAGCATTTTTATGCCGCCGTGGACCGACGCCCTGGGGTATTTTGACTCGACCAACCACGCCAAGAGAATCAAGGGGAAAGTCGATATCTACGCGGGCCTCGGCGACTACGTCTGTCCTCCCTCCGGGCAGATGGTGCTGTTTAACAACATCACCTCGCCGGTGAAGCTGACCTTCTCCCAGGGGCGGACCCACGGGTACGAAATGCCCAACAGCGCGAAGTACTACTTACAGAAGTAACCGGCGCGCTCGCGGCGGGATAACCGCCGGTCAAAAAAATCC
>JAFRFG010000036.1 GCA_017434455.1 Thermoguttaceae bacterium
AAGAACCGGGGGCGTTTGGGGGCTCGCGGCGCTGGGGATTCTTCTGGCGCTTTCGGCGTTTGCCGCGGCGCCGGCGGCGCGCGGCGAGATATCCGACGAGGAAAAAGCGCGCCTTTTTCAGACGGCCGACCGATGCTGCGAGAGCGTCCGGCGGGTTTCGTTCCGTTTTGAATGGGCGACCCACTGCGGCGATATAGAAACGGGCTCGCGCCGTGATGGGTACGCTCACTTCGATCTGGAGGGGAACCGCTTCTATCTGTCGTATGACCGCCGTCTTCTCCACGGTGATCAACTCGAACCGTACACCCATCGACAGGACCTGTTCAACGGCGAGGTCTATTATGCCGAATATGACCCGAAGAAGATACCCAAGGTGATAGAGACCGGCCCTATGCCGGAGAAGTACGATGATATCATCGCCCTGTCCGAAATGCTTTTGGATCCGATCCTTTTTTGTGTGATGGATCACCGAGAAGACGACAGCGCCCCCCCCGCCGGCGCGATTAAAAAATACGCCATCCCGCTTGGGGACGCCGTCAGGAAAATGTCGTTCCGAGAAATCACCGGCGAAAACGGCGAGCGTCTGATTCGAGGCGATTTCAAGGGCGAATGGCATTGGTTTATTATCGATTTTGATCCCGCCCGTGATTATCGATGGGTCCGGATCACCACGATTGTTACCAAACCGGTCAGCACCGGGGATAAACCGCGGTTCACGTCGATCGCGCGGGAATGGACCGAAATCGACGGGGTCTGTCTGCCGACCGCCATCGAACATACATTCGATCGGGGAACCTTCAACGACGAAACGCTGGACTTCGTCCCGGCGGAAGGGACGCCCGTGATGATCACACAGATCCGCGCGTGGGATTACAAACTCGGCGACGAAACCGACGATTTTTCTCTGCGCGATATCCCGAACGGGACAAAGGTCGACAATCGCGGCGATCAGTCCCGTTGGTTCGTTTGGAAGGACGGCAAAGTTGTCCCGGGGAAAACCAAGAAAGCGCCCCGGAAACAAACCGAGCGGCCCCAAGGGCGGGCTAAAGAAAAGCGAAACGCCCCGTCCGGGGTTCAGATCTTCCGCCGGTGTCTGATCGGCGTGGCGATTTTGCTTTTGATCGGCTCCGGCGGCTGGAAGATCTTCCGCTTCCTGTCCCGGAAAAAAGCGTGAAAAAGGGGTTTAATAGGCCGACCGCCGCCCGCTGGCCGATTCCGACTCGCGGCGGGCGGTCTCGATCATCCGGTGCCGTTCCTCGGCGCTGACGGCGTAGATCTCCACGGCGAAGCGCTCGGCTAGGTCGGTCTCGTACTTCTGCTTCTGCGACTCTTTGCGCTCTTTCTTCATCCGTTCGAGGACGTCTTCCTGAACCTCGTAGAACGGCTTGACATGGCGAATCTTCCGATCGGTGACCAGCACAATGGTGTAGCCGAACCCGTCGTCGATGACCCGGCTTAACGTCCCGATCGGCAGTTCCTCGCTGAAGAGCGCCTCGGCGATCTCGCGCGAATTGAGATCCTCCCGGCCGGTCCAGCCGCAGTCGCCCCCCTTGCCGGCGAGGAAATCCTCCGAGTCGGCCGCGGCCACCCGCTCAAAGAGCCGCAGCCGCTGCTCCTCGCTTTGGGCGACCATCACGGCGTTCCCCATGTAGGCGATTTTCCGCATCGCCTCGTCGCGGTCGGCGTGGTTGGCGAACAGCACGCTCATGCGGTGCCACCGGACCTGATCGGGCTCGGTGTAGAGAATCTCGTGCGCGCTGTACCAGCGGCGCAGTTCCACGACGGTCGGACGGTACGCGTGATTCCCCAGGGAGTAATCCAGCCAGCTGTCCCCGAGCGTCTGCTGAATAAACAGACGCTTGTCCTGCTCCACCGACGAGCCGAGTTTCTCGGAAAAGACCTTCTTCACCTCGTCGAGTTTCTCGCAGCCGAAGGGCTTCAGCAGCGAGGGAAGGTAGTCGCGGTCGTAGACCTTGCCGAGATTTTTCTTCTGCTCCTCGACCTCCTCTTTCGACCGGGTCGTGACGTAGTCGCTGTAGTACAGAAGTTTTTTGATCGAGTCGTCGAGCACCTGGGAGTAAAACTGATCGGAAGCCAAAAACTGGGCGCAGAACTCAGGGAAACGCTCGTCGGAATATTGTGCCTTTTGCGGCTCGGGCGCCTCGTTCCGCTGGCGGATGAATTCCATATAGGCGAACTTCTTCATCTGATGAAGAATGTCGCGCTTGAGGATCGGCTCGTTCCCGACCCGGCCGAGGGTCTCGGCCCCGTCGAAATAGGTGCGGTCGGAAAGAACGGGGGACGAAAAGGGAAAATCCCCCGTCTTGGGCTCCTGCGCCAAGGCGCCTAGGCCCAGTATCAGAAAGAGCGTCCCGAGCGGCAGTATCCCTTTCATCGATCGCTTCCTCAAGAAATCACCTATTCACCGGGCACGGCCCGGTTGATACTATCCCGCTGCCGGCGCGCCTCGTAAAAGAAGACCGCCGCCGCGTTGGAAATGTTCAAACTGTCGGCCACCCCGAGCATCGGCACAACCGCGCCGCGGGCCGGCTCGCCGCGCCAGCGCTCGGTCAGCCCGTCGGCCTCGCTGCCCAAAACGATCGCCGTCGCGCCGGTGTAGTCGTACTCGGTGTAGGGGCGGCTCTCCTGGCAGATCGCCGAAATAATGCCGATCTCCAGGCCGGTGAGCCAGCCGTGGATCCGCTCGGCGTCGGCCGAGACGCTCGGGACCGAAAAGACGGTCCCCAGCGAGGCGCGGATCGTGTTCGGGTGGAAAAAATCGTCCCCGCAGCCGGCCAGAAGAACCCCGTCGACCCCGGCGGCGTCCGCGCTGCGGAAGACCGCCCCGATATTCCCCGGTTTCTCGATCCCCTCGAGGACCGCCAGAAGGGGACGCTCGGGGAGACGCTCCTCGAACCGCCGCCACGAGCGGTCGGGCTCGGCGGCCAGCGCGATGAGCGACTCGTTCCGGTCGCCGAAGGCGATCTTCCGGAACAGCGGCGGCGCCACCGGCCAGACGGCGACGCGCTCTTGTTCGAGGCGGGCCGTCAGCGGCTCGAGCGACTCGTTGGCGGCGCGGCTCGCGGCGCTGTCGCGGTAGACCTCCTCGATCACGACCCCCGAAAGCAGCGCCCGCAGGATCTCGCGCGCCCCGTCGATCAGGAAACGGCGCTCCCGGCGCCGGGCGCGGCTTTCGCGCAGCTTGACGGCGCGCTTGAGGCGCGGATTCGCCGGGCTGACGATTTCGGGGAGCATCGGTTCCTTTCGGTTGATTTCCTTAGTACTCGCGGACGGGCAATATCTTTAGTGCCGCAGCCGGGCGACGTCGTTGTCGAGAGCGTATTTTTCCGCCTTTTCGTAGGGATAGAAAAGGCAGCCGACCTCGTTGGCCAGTTTCATTAGGAAGATGTTCTGAAAGTCCTCCTGGCTGACGTCGTTGACCGACCACGGGGCGTTGGGCGGGTAGGTATACTGCGGCAGCGCCTTGGTCATAATCAGTTTGCCGGTCGCCACCTCGACCAGCCGAACGTGAACGCGCGCCTTCCCCTGATAGTACTGCGGGGAATGGCGGGTGCTGAACGAATCGATATCGACCCCGATGACGTAGTCGGCGTCGACCTTCGCCCCCATTTTCTCGTAACTCTCGTTGGCGTAGGCGCTTTCGTCAAAGAGCGCCTCGACCCGGTCGATCGAGACCCACTTGAATTTCTTCTTCTCCAGCTTCTCGGACATGAGCTTGGTGAGCATCAGCGACATCGTTCGGCTCGGGTTGTCGCTGCCGAAGAGGTTCTGATAGGGGGACCGGCAGATCACGACAATCGTCGATTCTTTCGGAAGCGCCTTGACCTCTTTCTTGAACTCGGGGTCAACCTCGTTCCCCTTCAGCAGGTACAACGGCGTCATCAAAGCCCCCGCGCAGCCGACGGTTCCCAGCAGAATCGTCAGCAGCGCCAGAAGCGTCAGACCGCGACAGCGTATCTCGTTCATCGGCCGCCCGTTCATCGGTTTTCTCTTAAGGTTGCTTGCCATCTATCCCTTGCGCGGGGGAATTGCGCCTTGCCGTTCCCCCCCCTATAATTTTTCTGTGGACGCGGGAGGATAATCTTTTTTTCCGGATCATCCAAGGCGAATTTCGTACCGGGGAACGTAAACTTCAGAAAATATGACCGATCGGTTTGAGGAGGCCCTTTTAAAGAGCTGGCCGCTGAGGCCGGGGACCGAATACAAGGCGGTCGCCGCCATCTCGGGGGGGGCCGACTCGACCGCGCTTTTGGTCGGCCTGGCCTCGCTGCTCGAACGCTTCGGCCGGCAAATGGGGCTTCGCGAGGTGACGGTGGTGCACGTTCATCACGCCCTGCGCGGCGCGGAGGCCGACGAAGACGCCGCGTTCGTCGAGCGGACCGCCCGGCGGCTGGGCCTGCCGTACCGCCTGGCGCGGCTCGACCCGCGGCGGCTGCGCCGGAGGATCCCGCTGGAGGGGGGGCTCGAGTCCGCCGCCCGGGCGATGCGCTACGAGGCGCTCGCCGAGCGGGCCGAGATGATCGGCGCCCGCTATATCCTCACCGCGCACCAGCGCCAGGACGTGCTCGAAACGCTCCTCCAGCGGCTGTTTCGGGGCAGCGCCCTCTCGGGGCTGACCGGCATCGCGCCGCTGCGTCCCTTGAACGAGGCGGTGGTGCTGGTTCGGCCGATGCTCGGCCTCACGCGCGAAGAGATCCTCGATTACCTGGCCCGCAAGAACGAAACGTACCGGGTCGATTCCTCGAACCGCTCGGCGCTGTTCACCCGCAATCGGATCCGGGGGGAGCTGATTCCGCTTTTGGAGTCGATCTTCCCTCAAAAGTGGGACGCGTCGCTGCGGCGGTTCAGCCGGCTGGCCGCCGAGCTGGTCCCGATGATCGACCGGCGGGTCGACGCCCTGGCCGAGGAACTGGCCCGCCGGGGCCCGATCACCGTGCGGGAAGACCGGATCATCCTCCCCATCGAGGCGCTGGTCCGCGGCGAAGTTTGCCCCGGCGATTACGTGCTGCGCGATTTGTTCCGCCGGCTGTGGACGCGGCAGAACTGGCCGCTTCGCGACATGAGCGCCCGGCACTGGGAACGGCTCGCCGCGATGGCCCGCGGCGAGGGGAGCGACGCCGCCGACTTCCCCGGCCGGGTCACGGCCCGCCGCGGCGCCGAGACGCTGACCCTGACCCGGTCGGCGGACGATACCGAGCAAGCCGGCGATAACCGGCGGGCCGGCGGCTGACCCGGGCGAAGGGGCCGAGCGGGATCGGCCGCCGAAAGAAGAACAAGAAATTTTTCGCGAACGAAACATCACCTTGCGGCAACATCTTTAAACAAGACGGGACCGCGCGAAAACAGTATCTCACGGGGGGCGGCGGTGCCCCCCGGTTTGTTTTTCCCCCCAAAAGGGTATAACGAAAAAAAACAATCACTTAACGAAACCGACATAAAAAACGGGAGTGTTCTATGCCAGATGTCAATCAGAATCGGGAAGAGGTTCAGCGGCTCGCCGCGAAGGTGGCGCGGCTGCGAAGCGAAATCGGCCAGGTGATCGTCGGCCAAGAGAAGATGATCTCGCGGCTGCTGATCGGGCTGCTGTGCGGGGGGCATATCCTCCTGGAAGGGGTTCCGGGGCTGGCGAAGACCACCGCGATTAAATCACTGGCCGATTCGCTCGCGACGAAGTTTCAGCGGATTCAGTTCACCCCCGACCTGCTCCCCGCCGACTTGGTCGGAACGATGATCTACCTCCCCAACGAGGGAAAGTTCACCACCCGCAAGGGGCCGATCTTCGCCAACTTCGTCCTGGCCGACGAAATCAACCGCGCCCCGTCGAAGGTGCAGTCGGCGCTGCTGGAGGCGATGCAGGAAAAGCAGGTGACCATCGGGGACGAGACCTTCCCCCTCGATCAGATCTTTTTGGTGATGGCGACCCAAAACCCGATCGAGCAGGAGGGGACCTATCCGCTCCCCGAGGCGCAGGTCGACCGCTTTATGCTCAAACTGAAGATCGACTACCCGACGATGACCGAGGAGCGCAAGGTGCTCGACCGCGCCTTAGACAACCTGGCCGCCGCCGCGTCCCCCGTGCTGGGGGCCGAGGATATCCTCGAGATGCAGCGCGTCACGTCGAACATCTACATCGACGATTCCGTCCGAGATTATATTTTGAACATTGTCCAGGCGACCCGTTCGCCCGAGAAATTCGGCCTGGAATCGATCAAGAGCTTCATCGAGTTCGGCGCCTCCCCGCGCGGAAGCATCTGGCTGGGGAAAGGGGCGCGCGCCGCCGCCTTCCTCGCCGGGCGCGGCTACGTGACGCCGCAGGATGTCAAAGAGATCGTCCACGACGTCCTGCGGCACCGGGTCATCCTGACCTACGAGGCCGAGGCCGAATCGATCACCGCCGAGGAGATTATCTCGCGGGTGATCAACGTCGTTCCCGTGCCGTGAGTGTCGCTGCCGTACCGTGAGCGCCGCTTCTGTACGAAAATTCTCCCGCGGATCCAAGCCGCGGGTTCTATCCACAAAAAATACCTATGCCACAGGAAATCAACGATCTGCTCAAACGGGTCAGGCGGCTGGAGATTGTCTCGAACCGCTTCGCCAACGACCTGTTCGCGGGGCAGTACCAATCGGTCTTTCGCGGCCGGGGGATGGAGTTCTCGGAGGTGCGCGAGTACCAGCCGGGGGACGATATTCGTCAGATCGACTGGAACGTCACCGCCCGGACGGGGCATCCCTTCGTCAAGCGCTTCGTCGAGGAACGGGAACTGACCCTTCTGTTTTTGGTCGACGCCTCGGCGTCGGGGCTGTTCGGTTCGAGCCGCTCGAAGATCGAAACGGCCCTGGAGACCGTCGCCACCTTGATGTTCTCGGCGCTGAAGAACAACGATAAAGTCGGCCTCCTGACCTTCGCCGACGAGGTGATCGGTTACACCCAGCCGCGCAAGGGGCGCACGCACGTACTCAACCAGCTGCGGCAGCTGGTGGCGCTGAGGCCCCGCGGCGGCCGGACCGAATTCATCACCGCGCTGGACTACGCCGACCGGGTCACCAAGCGCCGCTCGGTTATCTTTCTGGTGAGCGACCTGTTCGCCGAGGAGGCGCAGCGTCCCGAGCTGGAGAAAAAACTCGCGCGGCTGCGCCGCCGGCACGATCTGATCGTCCTGACGCTGACCGACCCGCGGGAGGTCGAGTTCCCCAATATCGGGCTGCTGCGGCTGCGCGACCCGGAAACCGGCCAAACCGCGACGGTCGATACCGCCAGCCGCCAGGTGCGCGAAGAGCTCGCGCGCCGTATGCGGGTCAATAAAGAGGCGACCGAGCGTCTGCTGCGCCGCGCCAAGACCGACACTCTGGCGATCGGAACCGACCGCGACTTCCTCGGCGACCTGAGGGGGTTCTTCAAAAATCGTCAGCGCCTCCGCCATCGGGAGAATCCGTCATGAACCGATACCGAATCACCTTCCTGGCCGCGGCGCTGCTGCTGTTCGCCGCGCTCCCCGCGCGGGGGGCCGAACGTCAGGCCCAAAGCGCCGACGGCTCGATCGAAGCGGTCTGTTCCCTCCCGGGCGACGGCGCGGGGATCGCCGATACGATCGACATGACGATCACCGTCCGCCAGAGCTTGTCCGACGACCAAGAGGCGGCCGCCGTCACTTTCCCCGAGTTCGGCCCGAAGTACGGCGATTTCGACGTCGAGCGCACCGACAGCGCCCCGCAGATCATCGCCGCGCGCGCCGCGCAGCAGGGGTGCGTCGTGACGCTCGCCCCGACGCGCGTCGGGACGGCCGTCCTCCCCCCGATCCCGATTGTTCTGACCCGCGGCGGCGCCTCCGAGACAATACTGATCCCCGCCGGGACCTTTCCTATCACCTCGATCCACGACCCGGCCGGCGCCTCGCTCGACGCCTTGGCCCCCCCGCGCCCGCTGCGCGGCCCCTTCCCCTGGCGGTGGGTACTCGGCCTGGGGCTTGTCGCGGCGCTTTTGGCCGCGGCGCTGCGGGCGTACTTGGTCCATCGCCGGGGCGCGCCGGCCGGTTCCGCACAGGTGCCGCCGCGTTTGAGCGCCTCGCAAAAGGCGCTGCGGGCGCTCGATGTCCTCGTCGGCTCGAATCTGGCGAAGCGGAACATCGCCGAGTTCTATCTGCATCTCACCCGGATCGTCCGCGCTTACATCGAGGAGACGACCGAGCTGAAAGCGATCGAGCAGACGACCGAGGAGTTTCTTCAGGCGGCGCGCTCCCGCCCCGAGGCGCTCGGCGTCCATCAGCGCTCGGCGCTGGGGGAGTTCCTCGAGTTCGCCGACCTGGTGAAATTCGCCCGTTTCCGGCCGACCGACGAGCAGATCGACGACGGCCTGCGGAAGGCCCGGCGGTTTGTCACCGAAGAAAACAATACCCCCGAAGATACCGGTTCCCCCAAAGATACCGATACCCCCGGGGCGGCCGTCGGGCGGGACGCCAAACGCTTGACGGAATAACACAAATAACCAACAGCCCGCGCGGGACAATCACACACGCCGCGCGGGGACGACACACAGGTAATAGAACACCATGACACTGTCAGCGATAATACTGCCGACGATGACGCTGCCGACGACGCTGCCGTCCGCCTCCCTCTTCGCCGCGGGGCGGACACTGCGGCTGGCCGATCCGCTGTGGCTGCTGGCCGCCGTTCCCTTTTTGGCGGTTCTTGTGTGGTGTACCAAACGCCGGGGGCGCCAGGCGGTTCTCTTCCCGGCGGTCGGGCTGCTGCGCTCGATTCGGCCGACGATCCGCCAGCGGCTGCTGGTCTTGGTCCCGATTCTCTTCGGTGCCGGCGGCCTGGCCGCGATCATCGCCCTGGCCCGGCCGCAGGCCGGCGAGGAGGACTACCGGGTTCGAAGCGAGGGGATCGATATGGTCCTGTGCCTCGACCGAAGCGGCTCGATGGCGGCGATGGACTTTACGATGGACCGAAAGCGGGTCGATCGGTTCACCGTCGTCAAGCAGATCTTCCGCGACTTTATCCTCGGCAGCGACCGCTACTCGGGGCGTCCGGACGATCGGGTCGGGCTGATCACCTTCGGCGGCTATGTCGATTCCCTCTGTCCGCTGACGCTCGATCACGAGGCCCTGGCCGAGACGCTTGAAATGGTCAACCTCCCCGAGCCGCTGCGCGACGCCCACGGACGGATCATCAGCAACGACATCCTCGACGAGGAGAGCGCCACGGCGATCGGCGACGCGCTGGTCACCGCCGTGGAGCGGCTCGAAACCAGCCGGGCCCGCAGCCGGGTGGTCGTTCTTCTGTCCGACGGCAAGCAGAATACCGGCGCGGTCAGCGCCGAGGAAGCCGCGGCGATCGCCAAGAAGAAGGGGATTCGGGTCTACACGATCGGGATCGGCTCCACCGGGGTCGCCCCCTTCCCGCAGTACGGCCCCGACGGGCAGAAGGTGCTGGTCAATCAGCCGGTGGAACTCGACGAGAGGGCGCTTAAGCAGATCGCCTCGGCGACCGGCGCGGAATATTTCAACGCCCGCTCGTCCGGCGCGCTGGACGAGATCTGCCGAAAGATCGACGAACTCGAAAAGACCGAGCATACCGAACGGGTCTTCACCCGGTACCGCGAGCTGTACTTCCCCTGGCTGGCGTGGGGGGCCGCCCTGATCGGCCTGGCCTCGGTGCTGAACCTCACCTGGCTGAAGACGACGCCGCAGTAAAAGCACCGCCGCGGCAAGAGCAGCGCCGCGGCGGCGATCGTAAATGACGGCGGCGCGCAAAACAAAATATCATAAATACCCTTTCCCCTTCCCCCCCGCGGGCAAGGGAAAAAAGCGATAGAAAACTAAGGATTTAACCCTATGAACTGGACATCGCCCGGCATCTTAACGGCGCTTTGGATACTTCCGGTTTTTGCCCTTTTGCTTTGGCGGCAAAGAAAGCGGCAGAAGCGGCGCGAGGAGCTCTTTCTCCAATCGCCGATGACCGGCCGGCTCTTCCCCGAGGCGACCGCCCGCCGGGCGTTTTGGCGCGGGGCGCTTTTGCTCGCCTCGTTGGCGCTGCTGATCACCGCCTTGGCCGGTCCGCGCTTTGGGGTTTATTTTGAAAAAGTCACGCGGCGCGGTGCCGATATTCTCATTCTTCTGGATACCTCCCGCTCGATGCTCGCCGAGGACCTTGCCCCCAACCGGCTGGAGGCGGCCAAACTCGATATCGAGGACCTCTTGAGCGCCGTGTCGGGCGATCGGGTCGGGCTGATCGCCTTTGCCGGAAAACCGGTCATTAAGGTTCCGCTGACCAGCGATTTCGGTTTCTTCCGCGAGACGCTCAAGGGGCTCGATACCCACGCCGCGCCGATGGGGGGAACGGCGATCGGCGACGCCGTCCGGCTGGCCCTGCGCGCCATGGCTCCCGACGCGGCGCGCGATCAGGCGATTTTGCTGATCACCGACGGGGAGGATCACGAGTCGATGCCGATCGAGGCGGCTCAAAGCGCCGCCCAGCGGAATGTCCGTCTGTTTACCGTCGCCCTCGGCGATACCAAAGAGGGGGCGCGGATCCCGCTGTTCGACAAGAACGGGAAACGAACCGGCTTCGAGCAGTACAACGGGCAGGAGGTCTGGAGCAAGGCCGACGTCGATCTGCTGGCGCGTCTGGCCGAGACCGCCAACGGTACCTTCCTCAGCGCGGGAACCGGGCCGTGCGATCTCGGGGAGTTTTACCTCTCGGCGATGGAGGACCTCAGCCGCGCCGGTTACGGCCAGTCGCAGCAGCGGCTGCTGCACGAAAAGTATCAGCTCTTCCTGGCCCTGGGCTTAGCGGCCCTGACGCTCTGGCTGGCCATTCCCGCGGCGGCGCGTCCCCGGTGGGAAGAGGAGATTCAGCCGGCGGCGCGGGACGCGGCCGAGCGAAAGACAGGGGCCGGGGCGTTTCTTCGCCGCGCGATAATGCCGGCCGCCGCCGCGGCGCTGATCCTCATCGGCGGCACGACCCCGGCCGATACGCCGCCGCGGACACCGCCGATAACAACCGCGCAGCCAACCGCCGAGGGAGCGGATCCTCGGCCGGCGCCGGAAGATATTTCTTCGGAGGGGATATCACCGGAGGAATTTTCGCCGGAAGAGATGACGCCGGAAGAATGGGACGAATCGGCGGGGGTGGAAAGCGCCCAAAAAGAAAAGAAACTCTCCCCCCTCGAGCGTTACCGCGAGGCGTGCGCCAAGCGGGACGACCCCGCCGCCAGCGCCGAAGCGGAGGAGATCTTCGACGCGCTGCTGCGCGGCAACGAGGACAAGCGCCTCACCCCCCTTTGCGCCTATAACCTGGCGCTGATCAAGGCCCGCCGATTGAGTGAGGCGGCCGAGGCGGCCAACGCCGAAGAGCCGGACAAAAGCCAACCGCCGAACAGCGCCGAAGAGCCGGCCATCCCGGCCGACCCGAACGGCGGCACCCCCCAGGCGCGGCCAAAAGACCCGCTGACCCTCTACCGCGAGGGCCGCGCCGCGCGGGAGGGGAAGCGCCGGGAGGTCCGCCGACAGACCGCCGAGGCGGCCGATCTGTTTCACGAGGCGGACGACCCCAAGGACAGCCGCCTCCATCGGGAGGTAACAGGAAATATCGATCTTCTGCGCAGCTGGCTGATCGGCCAGGAAAAACGCTGGGCGGACGCGGAGCGCCAAAAACGCCTCGCCCTCGGCCTGCCGACGCACCTGGCCTGGCTGGCCGGGGAACTCGACGCGGTTCTGGCCGAGCCGGCCTTGGCGAAAGATCCGGCCGCCTCTAAACAATACCAGGGGCTCTATGACCTGGCGGGGCGTATCGACGAAGCCCGCGCCGACCTGCGCGAACTGGCCGACGCCGCCGAAATGCGCGGGGCGGTCGAGGGGGAGAAAACCGACGAACCGGCGCTCGACCCGCAAACGGCCTCGGCGGCGGCCGAGGCGCTCCAGCGGGCCGTCGGCGACGCCCGGCGGTTTGCCCGGGCCGACACGCGCGACGCGGTCCGCCTGGGGGCCGAAAAGCTCGACGCGGGGTTCAACGCCGTGATGGATTATCGAACGGTGTTAAGCGACGCCCTGGCGCGGCAGGAGAAGGTCGTACAGCGGGGGAAAGCCCTCGCCGAAAAGACGGCCAAGAACGCTGCCGATAACCAGGCCGACAGCAAAGCCGACAACCAGGCCGACAACCAGGCCAATAATGAGGCCGTCGGCGCGATGTGCTGGGGGGACGATTTCGCCGGCCGGAAAGTCGAGCGGCTGATCGGCGAGGCCGAGGCGGAGTTCCAACGCCAACCGTGGTCGGACGAGGAAGAACAGGCCGCCGGCGAGGAAGAAAGCGCCGGTGAGGAGGACAGTACCGGAGAGCAGCCCGATGAAGAACAGCCGAACCCCGCCCTTGGGGGAGAGGATCAGCAGCGGGCCAAACTCCGCCGGTCGATGAAGGCCGCCCTCGACCTTGGCCCGGAGGTGGGCCAGATCCTCGCCTCGCTCCCGGCCTCGGCCGAAGAACTCCCCGCCATTCGCGCCGGGGAGGGGCGGATCCTGGAGATCCTGCGCGAGATCGAGCGCCCCCTGCGGGACGATCAGGATCAAAACAGCGATAGCCAAGACCAGAACAATCAGGATAATAAGAACCAAAACGACAAGAACCAAGATAATCAAGACAACCAAAACCGGGATAATCAAAATCAAGATAACCAAAACCAAGATAATCAAGACCAAAACCAAGATCAGGATAATCAAGACCAAAACAGCCAAAACGAAGAGGAGCAATCCGCCGAGGAGCAGTCCGCCGACGAGCAAGACCAGCGCCAGCGGGCCGACGAGCAACAGGCCGAGGCGGCGATGCGCAAGGTTCGGCAGCGTCAGCAGCGGGCCGAGCAGATGCGCCGTCTGCGCGACGAGTACCAGCGCCGTGTTGACAAACCGGAAAAAGATTGGTAGCCATACCGTCATCGGCGAAGAAATAAATATTCCCCACCAAGAGCGATGGCAAAGCACAGTGCGATGGATAAGCGATATACAAAATTTTCGACTACGTTCCCCTTGCGCCCGGCGTGGGCGGTGATCCTCACCGTCGGCGCGGTGATATTCACCGCCGCCGCGGCTCCGGCCGCCGACTCCGCGGCGGTGATGCGGCTGGAGGCCTCCTCGAGCAAGGTCTATGAGGGAAGCGCCTTTAAGCTCCTGGTTCATCTGGACAACACCGACGCCGAGACCCCGCCGGATATGAGTTACCTGGAATCGGAGTTTCAGGTGGAGTACCTGGGCCCCTCCCGGCGAAACGCCACGCGCATCACCATCATCAACGGCCGTCAGGTCAAAGACGAAGACAAGGGGATCACCTTCGCCTACGCGCTGACCCCCAAATCGAGCGGAAAGATCGAGATCGCTTCCCCCGAAATGACCGTCGGCGGCCAAACCCTCAGCGCCCCGTCGGTCTTGATCGAGGTCATTCCCCCCAACGGGCAGGACCTGGTCGAACTGCAGCTAAGCGCCGACACCGATTCGGTCTATCCGCTGGTCCCGTTCGAGGTGACGCTGACGGTCTTGGTGCGCGAGCTGCCCGGGAAATACGCCCTGCGCGACCCGATCCGACTGATCGCCGGGGAGGTCTCCCCGCCGGTGCTGGGGATCTCCTGGGCCGACGACAGCACCCTTCCCGATTCTCTCAAACCGGCCGAGCCGTGGGACGAGTGGATCACCCGGTATCAGGATCAGCGGCAGGGGGGCTTTTCCATCAACGGGATTCGGGCCGGCGGAATGTTCGACCTAAGCTGGGCGTTCGGCGGCCAAACGCAGAACCTCGCGATGTTCCTCCCTCAGCCGCAGCGGATCGAGCGGGCCAACCCCGACGGGGGGACCGACCGCTTCTGGCAGTACCAGTTCAAACGGACGTTCACCGCCGAGCGAACCGGGCCGCTGACGTTCGACGCCGTCTCGCTCAAGGGGGTGCTCGCCAAGGAGGGGGACGACGGCAAACTCGCCGCCGAGCCGATCTACGCCCTCTCCCAGCCGCTGGAGATCACCATCCGCGACGTCCCCGAACAGGGACGTCCCGATAACTACGTCGGCGCGTTCGG
The DNA here is from genome assembly GCA_017434455.1 of Thermoguttaceae bacterium. Taxonomy (GTDB): domain Bacteria; phylum Planctomycetota; class Planctomycetia; order Pirellulales; family Thermoguttaceae; genus RUG695. Next base: position 14,078 of record JAFRFG010000036.1, read on the forward strand.
GAGCTTTTCGCTCAGCGCGTCGCTCACCCCCCAAAACGCCCAGGTCGGGGAGGCCCTCACCTTGAGCGTGACGCTCCAAGGAACCGGTTCGGTACTGAATGTCAAAGCGCCCGACCTGGAGGCGGATCCCCGGATCGCCGAGCGGTTCCGCGTCTACCCGCCGAGCGAAAAATTCGGCGACGGGCAGGTTCAGTGGACCTGGTCGCTGCGGCCGACCGAGCCGATCGACGGGGAATTTCCGCCGATCGAGCTGTCGTACTTCAACGTCGAAAGCGAACAGTTCGTCCCGCTGGCCAGCGACCCGGTGCCGCTGAAAATCGAAAAAGCCCAAGCCGGCACTGCGGCGCGCCCGGCGCGCCTGCCCTCGGCGGCCCGGCTTCTTCAGTCCGAGGGGGGGATCTTCGGAAACGCCTCGGCCGCCAGCGGTCCGCTCGGCCGGGCGCTGCCGGCCCGGCGCTGGTGGAAGGCGCTGGGGCTGATCTGGTCGATTCCGCTGGTCGTCTGGGGGGGCGTTTGGCTCCTGCGCCGCCACACAGAGAGCGCCTCGGTGCGGCTCGCCCGCCGGATCGCCGACAGCCGCGTCCCGCTGGCCGAGGGGATCGACCTGTTCGCCTCCTCCGACCGGAAGAACCGCGCCGGGGGCAGCCGCCGGATCTTCGAGGCGTTCCTCCTCCCGGTGGCCGACCGCTTCCCGATGGCCGCCGGCGCCGTCTCGGCCGCGGAGTTCCTCCGCTTGGTCGAGACGCTGCGGGCCGGCGACCCCGACGGCGAGGGACTGTACCGCGAAGTCGCCGCGGCGGTCGAGTCGCTCGAACAGGTTCAGTACGGCTGGCTCGACGCGGCCAAGGCGGTCGACTGGCGCGACCTGCACAAGCGCTGGAGCGAGCGTCTGAGCCGGGTCAAACCAAGGAGCTTGCCCAAGACCGACAGCAAGAGGAACAAAGCGGCGCTTTTGCTGCTGCCGGCGCTGGTCGGCGCGCTGATGACCGGCGCGCTGAGCGGCTGCGGCGGCGCGGGAATCGACGCGGACTTCTCGGCCGCCGAGGAGCAGTTCCGCCGGGCCGAGGCGCTTTTGGGGGACGACAGCGGCGCGGATAATACCGCCAAGGACAGCGCCGAGAGTAATACCGAGGGCAGCAATACCGAGGGCAGCAATACCGAGGACAGCGGCGCGGAGAACGCCAAAAACGGTACCGAAAACAGTGCCGAAAACAACAGCGCCGAGGCCGAATTCCTCAAAGCCGCCGCGCTCTACGAACAGATGATCGACAAGTACGGCGAAAACGGCGCGGTCCTCTTCAACCTGGGGAACGCCTATCTTCGCGCCTCGCGCAGCGCCGAGGCCCTGGCCGCCTGGCGGCGCGCCGAGGCGTATATCCCGGGCGACCCCTACCTGAAGGCGAACATCGAGTCGGTTCTGCCGCGCCTCCCCTCCGAGAAGCGTCCCCTCTTCGAGACGCTCCTTCCCTGGCAGAACCACCTTAGCGTCGCCGCCAAAGGTTACGCGGCGCTGCTGTTTTCCGCCGCGGCCGCGGTGTTTATGGTGATCCTCCTAATCGCCGGGAACCGCCTCGGCGGCGCTTCGGCCCTGCGGTCGGCCCTGCGCCGCGGCGCCTGGGTTCTTCTGGCGCTGACGCTCATCGCCGGGGTCTCGTATCTGTACGACGTCGACCGCTTCGCCCCCGGCACGCACGGCGTCGCCGTGGTCGACACCCTCCCCCGCAAAGGGGCCTCGGACCGGTACGACCCCCTCTACCGCGACCGGCTCCCCGCCCTGTCGGAGATGAAAATCGTCGACCGCCAGCCCGGCTGGCTCCTGGCCAAGTTCCCCGACGCCCAAACCGGCTGGCTCCCCGCCGACGACGTGTTGGTCTGGTAAGGCGCGCGCCGGGGGTTCACAAAGAGACCTTCCTCTGCCGCGTTCGAAACGCCGGCAAGCCGATCGGCGATATCGAAAGCCGCATTCAATCGGACGGGCGGGGGTGCCGCTTAAGCGCCATCGCCGCGCGGAAATCCGAAAGGCGCCGAAATTTTTTCCGCTTGACAACGCCTGTCGCGATCGGGTACAATCGGCGACGGTTTTGGTGGTCCTTTCGTACGATTTTTTTCTCGGCTTTCGATGCGGAGTGTCAGGTTTCTATGTCCCCTTCCCTTTCCACGCGCGGCGCGATAACAGCGGGGTTTGGCCGCTGGTCTTGCGTCAGAATTCTCGCGGCGCTTGTCCTCCTTGCCGCCGCGGTGATGAAGACCGCGCAGCTGGCGACGGTTCCCGTGTTGGGGGAAGGGCTTTTTCACGCCCGCTGGTTTGTCTTTTGTCTGATCGAGTTCGAACTCGGCTTCGCTCTTTGGCTGCTCGCCGGTCCGTTTCCGAAGCCGACGCGCCTTGCCGTGATCGCTCTGTTCTCGGTGTTCGGCCTGGTTTCGCTCTATAAGGCCCTCTCGGGGGAGGCGAGCTGCGGATGTTTCGGCGCGGCGAAGGTCGATCCCCGGTTCACGGCCGCGCTCGACGCGGCGCTTGCGACTTTGGCGGTTTTGTTTCCGCCCAAGACGGTCCAAGCGGTACCGACGCCTAAAAAATTCGCGCTTGGCCTTGTTGTCTGGGCGCTCGCCGGCGTCCCGGTCGTATTAGCGGCGCTTTCGACGCGCACCGAAGCGCTCTCGGCCCTCGGCCGGGTACATATCTCCTCGAACGGCCGGCGGACGATCGAGCTGGAACCGGACAAGTGGACCGGCGGCGCGATCCCGATTCTCTCCCATATCGAGCCGGCCGAAGTTCGCCGCCGTCTGGAAGAAGGAACCTGGACGGTTCTGTTCTTTCAGCGCGATTGCCTCGACTGTCAAGGCCAAATCCGTACCCTGGCGCGGCAGCGCGCTTCCGATACCGACGGGGATATTGTCTGCGTGGAACTCCCCCCCTATGGGGACCGGACCGCGCTTCCGGCCGGGCCGCTTTATGTCCGGTTAAGTGATCAATACGACTGGTATATCGAAACGCCGGCACTTTTTAGTGCCGTGCGGCTAAGGTAAACCACGGCGTTTTAGGGGTGTTTTTGCATTTGTCTCTGAAAATATCAAAATTTTCAGATTTTTATCGACATTACCCATTGCGCGGACAAAAACAGTGTGTTACACTACGAATAGTTGGGCGGTTCCGATGTTCCCCATTCCTCAGTTCCGCCCTTTTTCCTCTGTGTCCGTGTCTCGTTTGGGTACAGTGGAGGGTGTTAATGGGGGGTTCTGTTACCTGATTTGGAGGAGGACAAGATGGGAAGGGTTGTGATCCGACTCGGTCTGTGGGTGTTTGTCTTTTCTGTTGTGCTGTCGGTTGTTGTCTATGCTGGCCGCGTTTGCAGCAGGTGTGGGAAGGTAAATACACTTGTCACCGCCGGGGGACAGTGCGGGGTGCTGATTCCGGAAGAGGATCCGAATCACCCTGGGGTCTACTATAACGTCCTTCATAATGGCAATTGGGCCGAGACGGTGACGTATAAAACCTGCTCACTTGGTGCCGGGATCTGTAACGAGACTACAGAAGATTTCTATCCCAAATGTGTGGTTTTTATCGGTTCGGTAAATATGTTCTTCTACCCGATCCAACATACGGTTGTTGGTGTGTGTCATTAATGACTCGGGAACGACTATTGGGAGAATATGCAGTGATGCGGCAGACCTCGTTCCTCTTGCCGAAAGTTTTTGATATGAAGCCAATTCAGAGATGCCGGGTTCCGCGGTTTTTCCTCCCAGTCGTCCTGCTGTTGATCGGTGCCCTGTTTGCCGGACAATCTATGGCCGATGATACGGACGCCATGACCGTCGACGCCCTGTTCGAAAAACATGAAGCGGCGCTGGCGAAGACCGGTCGGATTAAAATGCGATACAAGATCAGGGAGTTCCAGACCGAGAGCGAGTATCTCTGGATCGAGTCGGGGGAAGAGAAATTCTTGCAGCCGATAGAAGGATCGCCCAATGACAGGGGAGCAACCGGTCAGCCAACTTATTTCACTCACGGCGGCGCTGTTTTCTCGACATACCTCGACGCTGACCATCTCACTACCTTCGCTCCGCAATCGCTTGCCGAATCGCTGAACAGCGGCCACGGTTTCACGTGTCATCACGCTAACCTGAATTGGGATTTGCGATCCCCCAGAAGACTAATCTTTTTCTCACCGGTTCTCGGGCAGCAGGGGTCGCGCTCGACCTTAAGAGAAGCTTTTTTCAGCAGCCCCTGGCAGAGTGAACCGAAAAAATCAACCAATGATCGGGGCGAGGTTCTCTGGACGGTCTTTTCCGCGGCCGAGCCGCTGACCGAAGAAGAGATGTCGCTGGACAGACCAGAGAAGGGCTGGACGATGGTTCAGTTCAACCAGACCAAAGGGTTCTGGGTTGAGTGTTTCGCGACCTTTGTCCCTGCTATGGACACAAGTGAAGGGCATTCACCCCAAGTCTTTAGCGGTTGTATCACCGAGTATAAAGATACCGCCTCCGGTCAGGCGGTTCCCGGCAAGGTTATCCACAGCAACTCGTCGCCGAAGGGGTTTCAGGAGAGACGGGGACGGATTGAGACGCCGGCCGCATGGACGGTCTTGGAGATTCTCGAGGGGACAATCGACGACGATTCGATCCGTGTCCCCGAGGTTCCGATCCGGCAATACGTCAAGGTGTTTCGCGAAGACCTTCAGGATCCGAACGGAAAAGAAGCCGAAGCTTTCACCCCGGTATCTTTCTGGGGGAAAGATGACGCCCCCGAAGTGACATTTCTTTCCTCGGAAGAGAAACAGTACGACGAATATGTTCGCCAGCGGTATAACGTGGAACAAACGCCGCTTCCGGAATCGGGGTTTTCCTCGATACCTCTTTGGCGCGTCGTCCTGCTGGGCGTCGGTATTTTGCTGGTAGCCGCCGCTTTGGTTCTTAGAAGGCGCCTGTCGGCCGCCTAAAAGCGCAGAACGGTTATGAAATGAGGTTTTTCATCCAACACAGGGAGTTAATGATGTCCGAGAAGCTGTTTAATCTGGTTACGTTCAAACATCATTGGGCGGTTGCCGGTCTCTTTTACATTGGTATCGGCCTGATCCTTCTGGCGATCACCCCGGGGCAGTCGACCACCCAGGCAACCGACGGCTGCGGCGGCTGCCCCGAAGGACAGGTCTGTGTCCAGGTGGGCGAAGACTATCAGTGTATGTGCCCCGAGGAATGATGTCGGCGATAGCGATAAACAAGCGCCTCGCCGCGAAGCTGCTCTTCGCCGCGGGGGCGGCCGTGCTTGTGTTCGGGGCATTCCGCTTCGTTCGCGGGGTCGTTGATGTCTGCGGTGTTCTTCTCAGCGACGAGCGCCTCGAGGCGGCTTCGGACAACTGTCAGTTCGGCGAGGTGCCCCGGAGGGAGCGGCTGACGCACACTTTCCGTCTGACCAATCGGGGGAATAAGCCGATCTTTATTCGGGACGTCGTCCCGGGGTGCCGTTCGTGCGTCGAGGTCGCTCCCTTCCCCCAAGAGGCGATCGAACCGGGGCAGACGGCCGAGGTCACCGGGACCCTGCTGACCGACCACCTCCGCGGGCCTGTCCACAAGCCGATGCTCGTCAAGTACGGCCGCCGCCGATCATCGACGCTTCTTCTTTATTTTGACGCGACTATTATCGAAGGGGAGCCGGTGACGATGCCGGAAGAGCCATAGGTGAGGGGAACAGGTGACGCTCGACGCAGAGGCCTGCCGCTGGGGACGCGCTTCGAGGGGGACTCGCCTTTCTTTTCGCGCGTAATCCTCTTATAATAGGGCTAATTGATTTTTTTACAGCCCTACCTTCCATAGGAGCCCATAATGTCCAGCAATCATACTGCCTCCGGCGGCAATATTTCCCGACGCCGGTTTCTTCAAAATTCGCTGATCGCCTCCTGCGCCGCGGCCGGCGCGGTTCCCTATGTCTTCTCCTCCCGCGCCCGCGCCGATGAGGGACTCGACCGGATCCGGATCGGGGCGATCGGCTGCGGAGACCAGGGCCGCAACGACTTAAGCTACTTCGACCAGATCGCCGATATCCCCGTCATTTGCGATATCGACACGGTCTACGGCCTCGACAAGACCCTCAAGACGGGGATCGGCGTGCACCGCGGCGGCGAGACGATCGCCCCGGAAACATGCACCGACTACCGCCGGGTTCTGGACCGGGACGATATCGATGCGGTGATGATCGTCACGCCGGACCATTGGCACACGAAGATCGCCATCGAGGCGCTGCAGGCCGGCAAACATGTCTTCTGCGAAAAACCGCTGACGCTCACCATCGCCGAGAGCTTAGCCCTGAGAAAGGCCGCCGCCAAGTACGGCAAGGTCTTCCAGGTCGGAACGATGCAGCGCTGCTTCCTCAACGAGTTTATGCTCGCGGCGCTGATCGTCCGGGGGGGGCACCTGGGGACGATCAAAAAAATCACCGTCGATATCGGCGGCGGCGACGTCTCGCCCGAGATCCCCGCGGCCGAGGCCCCCTCGTGGCTGGACTGGAACACCTGGCTCGGTCAGGCGCCCCAGACCGATTACCTCGCCACGGCGGCCGAGCCGGGCTGGGATGTCGCGGTGGGGCAGATCCCCCGCTACACCCGCGGCCACTACTCGTTCCGCTGGTGGTACGAGTACGCCGGGGGAAAATTCACCGACTGGGGAGCCCACCATATCGATATCGCGATGTGGGCGACCAATCGGCTCGAAAAGGGGGACGGCCCGGTCTCGATCGACGGGACCGACTCGGAGCATCCGGTCGAGTTCAAAGACGGTTATCCGACCGTCCATAACCGGTACAATACCGCCAACAGGTTCAACATTTACCATACCTTCGCCGACGGAATGGTGATGAACGTCTGCTCCGAATCCCCCGACGGAAACGGCGTCCTCTTCGAGGGGACCGAAGGGCGCATCCACGTCTCGCGCGGCCGCGTCAAGGGAAAATGTATCGAGGAGGGGATCTCCGATCTGTTCACCGAGGACGACTACATCGCCCTGAACAACGGCCTGCCGCTGGGAACCCGCTTCGAGGGAGAGTACGACGCGCAGCGCCGCGCCTTTTTGGTACACAAAGAGAACTTCCTCTACTGCATCCGAAACGGCGGCAAGCCGATCAGCGATATCGAAAGCCATATCCAGTCGCTGCACCTGTGCCACTTAAGCGCCATCGCCGCGCGCCTTAAGCGAACGATCGCCTGGGACTCGAAAAACGAGACGATCGTCGGCGACGACCAGGCCGCGTCGTTCCTCTCCCGAGAGCAGCGCGCGGGGTTCGAGATTCCCGAGCCGTAAAAGGCGGGCCGGGCGAAATTCTTCCCGGCGGCCGCCTACGGACGGCCGGCGGCGCCGCTTTTGTCCCCGTCACAAGAAAATTTCAACAATGTTTCACGATACAATGCTTCAGAAATTGATGCCCCGTCATTTTATGCCCCGTACTGAAAACCGCCTCGGCCGCGGCGCCGCGGCGATGATTCTCTTCCCGATCTTCTTCCTCTCGGCGTTTTTCCTCCAGGCGCCCGGCGGCGCGCTTCGTGCCGAGGGGTGGGGGACGCGCCCCGCCACGCCCGCGGTGGTTCACCCGGCGGTGCTCTCGGATCGGCAGCAGGTTCTGTCGCTGCGCGGCACGTGGGATTTTCTCCTCGACGAGGACCGCTCTTTGGCGCAGGCCGCCGAGGAGGGGACCCTTGACCCCGGCTGCTGGGAAGAAGCGCGCGGCCTCGAGGTCCCCGGCTGCTGGGAGGCGCAGGGGGTCGGAACGCCCGACATGAGTCAGCCGTGGGATATGTTCTGGGATTGGAACCCCCGGCCGATGAGTCACGTCTATATGGGCTCGGTCCTCTACCGCAAAAAGGCGGAAATCCCCGCCTCCTGGAAGGACAAAGTCGTCCATCTGAAGGTCGGCGGTGTCCGGACCGAGGCGCGCTTCTGGGTCAACGGCCATCCGGTCGGCGAAATCAATACCTTCTGCGGAACCTATAAGTTCGATATCACCGACTTCCTCACGCCGGGGGAAGAGGCCGAGATCGTCGCCTCGGTCCGGAACGACACCCCCAGCCGCAAGGGGCAGATGTGCGACTTCCATCGCTTCGGCGGCTTCTACCGCGACATCGAGCTGGAAGCGACCCCCTCGACCTGGATCGACGACGTCTGGGTTCAGGGAAAGATCGAGGACGCCGGCGCGAAGCCCGACCGCACGGCGCGCGTTCATGTCACCCTCGGCTCGGCCGACGAGAAGATCCTCTCGGGCTCGGCGAAGCCGGGACAAATCCGCGTCGTGGTGAAGACATTGGACGGAAAGCAGGCGGCGCAAAAGCAGTTTCCCGCCGTGTTCGGGGAAGAGATGCTCCTCGAGATCCCCGTCCCCAACGCCCTGCTCTGGACCCCCGAGGCGCCGAACCTCTACCGCGCCGACGTGGAGCTGATCAACCGCGACGGGACGCGCCACGGCTGGGTCGAGCGCTTCGGCTTCAGGAAATTGGAAGTTATCGGGAAGCGTTTCTTTTTCAACAACCTCCCCTTCTTCGTGCGAGGTTACGGCGAGGTCTTTATCTACCCGCTGACGATCATCTCGCCGCCGGACAGGCAGACGCATATCGACAATATGAAGATCATCAAACAAAGCGGTTTCGCCGCCTGCCGCATGCACACCCACTGCGAGATCCCCGAGTACTTCGAGGCGGCCGACGAGATGGGCATTCTCATCGAGCCGGAGCTGCCGTACTACAACGATAATCCGTGCGAGGCATTCGAGTTCGATCCGATGCGCGATCTTGAGGAACTCTACCGCCACTACCGCCGCTACACCTCGTTCGCCTTCTACTCGATGGGGAACGAAGGGAATATCGCCCATCCCAATCCGTCGCTCAATGTCATGAACCCTATCCCCGAGCATCCGGGGCTCGACGTGGAGCTGCACCGGTGGTGCCGCGAAAACGACCCCGACCGGCCGGCGCAGCACCAGGACGGCGGGGAGAACACCCCCGAGAACGCCGACTTCACTTCGAAACCGTATATGATCTGGCAGCCCGGTCAGTTCGACGATCTCCCCTTCCCGTTCACCGCGCACGAATACCTGAACCTCACGGTCAAACTCGATCCCCGCTTAGAGCCGCTCTTCACCGGAACGCTTCTTTCGCCGGTCTCGATGGCCGCCTATGAGGAAGAGCTCGACGAGCTGAAACTCTCCCGTCCATGGGGGGACCGCTGCATTGTCGCGGCCCACAAACTCCAGGCGTATCAGCAGAAGGTCGGGCTCGAGTCGGCCCGGCTCGACCCGGAGTGCGACGGCTACAACTTCTGGGACTTCCTCGATCAGATGGTGGTCCAGGAAGGGGCGTACACCTCGCAGGGATATATGAACGGCTTCTATCAGGTCAAAGACGGGGGGCTCACTCCCGAGCAATTCGCCGAGTTCAACTCCCCCCGCGCCGTTTTGTGCCGGTTCGACGCCGACCGTCGCTGCTTCAGCGGCGGCGATGCGCTTAAGGCCGACCTGACGCTGGCGGTTTTCGGCGACGAGCCGCTGACCGCCGGCCAGATCGACTGGACGCTCGAGACCGACGCTCAGCGCCGCTTAAGCGGCAGCGTCCCGTTCGACGAATACGCCGTCGGCGACGTGCGCCCCGCCGGGACGCTCGAAGCGGCGCTGCCGAGAGTCGACCGCGCGGGAAAATGGACCCTCCGCGCGACGGTTCGCGGGACGGACATCACCAACCACTGGGACTTCTACCTCTTCCCCGAGCGCGGGGAGGTGTCGCTTTGCGGCGCGGCGGTCGATCCGGAGCTGATCGAAGAGCTCGCCGACGGCTATACCGACCTGGTGTCGTTCGACAGCGAAGAGGTCCAACCGACCGACGCGGTGATCGCCCGTTACGGCAGCGAATGCTATGAGAAGGCGGTGGAAGAGGGGCGGCGCGTTTTGGCGATCCGCCCGGCCGAAGGGGACCCGAACGTCTCCCTGGGCTGGTGGTGGATGGGCTCGCAGCTGGGGACGGCGTTCGCCGACCACGACGCGCTGGGCGACTTCCCCCACGAGGGGTGGATGTCGCCGGGGCTGTGGTCCGAGATCATCAAGAGCGACCCGCTCGATGTTTCCGAGGCGCCGGGAGAATTCCAGCCGCTGGCCCTCGGCAGCCGCATCCACGGGTATAACCTCTATCTGGGGGAAAAACGGCAGGGGGACGCCGAGATCATCGCCGCCTTCGGTCTGGATCTGTTCGGCGACACCCCCGAGCAGCGCGCCCTGCTCGACAACCTGATCGATTACATCCGGCGCAAGTGATCAAAGCCGATCACGCCAAAGAGAATCGATCAAAGCCGGCAAACCACCGCCGGAAACGCCCACGAACAGGAAAGCGGCCGTTATGAAACGCGTCAAACAAAGCTCCGTTCTTTACCCGGTTTTCGCTTTTTTAGCGGTCTTCTTCCCTTCCCTCTCGGCGGAAGAAAAAGCCCCCGACCCGCTGACTCTGGTCCCCTACCGGGTCTGCGAGCGAACCGGCGGGGCCCATGTGCCGCTGGAAAGCGACTGGCTCTTCGGCGCGGCCGAGACCTTCCCGAAGACCGCCGAGGAGGCCGCCGCGGTCGACCGCTGGCGAACGATGCCCCGGCCGATGAGCGTCGAGAAGGCGCTTTCGCTCTTCGACAATCTTCCCGATCCGTACGAGCATCTCAACTCGGCCCTGTACGACGGACTCCACACCAAGAGCTGGTGCTTCAAAAAGACGTTTACCCTTCCCCCCCGCGAGGAGGAAGGATACGTTTATCTCTCGTTCGAGGGGGTCGATTACTACTCGGCCGTCTGGCTCAACGGTCAGCCGCTGGGACGGCACGAGGGGATGTTCGGCGGCCCGGTCTTTGAGATTTCATCCCTTTTGAACCGGGAGGGGGAAAACACCCTTCTGGCAGCGGTCGACTCGGCGCTGCGGCGCGAGCCGGAGGTCTCCGGCTTTAAGGTCGGTCACGCGATCAAGCCGTGGGGGACCGCCGGCGGCGACAACGCCAAGCCGTTCTTCTCGTGCGGCCTTTGGCGCGGCGCGCGGATAGACATTGTTCCGAAAACCCATCTGGAGCGCCCCTATCTGACGACCGTAAGCGCCGACGAAGACAAGGCGCTTCTGCGTCTTCAGACCGAGATCCTCTGCGGCGTCGATTCGACGAAACTCCTTCTTCACCCGGCGAAGAACCGCCAGCTGATCGATCTTTCCGACGGGGGCTCCCCGCGCGCGGCAAGCGACGATACCCGGCCGTACAGCGTTCGCGTTACCCTCACCGGCGCGGGGGAAAGCCGCAGCGAGGAGTTCCCCGTCGACGTCCGGCCGGGGCGCGGCTGGTTCCAAACCGATCTGACCGTTCCCCGCCCCGCCTTGTGGTACCCCAACCGGATCGGCTCACAGCCGCTTTACCGCGTCACGGTGGAGCTGTCGCGCGGCGGGGAAATCATCGACCGTATCGCCTTCCCCTTCGGGATTCGAACCGTCGAGTGGATCGATACCCCCGGCCCGCGCCTGGCGGACCGCTGGGGAAAATGGCAATGCGTCGTCAACGGCAAAAAGTTCTTCGTCAAGGGTATCAACTGGATCCCGATCGACGCGCTGCTCGACCTGCCGAAAGAGAAATACCGCTGGTACCTTCAAATGGCCGCCGACGCGGGCATCGAGATGATCCGCGTCTGGGGACCGGGGCTGCGCGAGTCGGACGAGTTCTACGATCTGTGCGACGAGCTGGGACTGATGGTCTGGCAGGACTTTCCGCTCGGCAACGCCGACGCCTCCCCCTGGCCGCAGGACGTCTGGGAAGAGCAGGCGCTGCTGACGATCTTCCGGCTGCGCAACCGCGCCTCGCTGGCCGTCTGGTGCGGGGGGAACGAGTTCAATCCCTACTGCCCGGGGAACAGCGCCCTGATCGGTATTTTGGAACGGTCGCTGGCGATCTTCGATCCGTCCCGAAAATTCCTCCGGACCTCTCCCGACGAGGGTTCGTTCCACTGCTACCCCAATATGGACCCAACCTGGTACAAGAAGCGTTTCGCCGACTACCCGGCGATGGCCGAAAGCGGGATCCACTCGGTCGCGGCGGCGCGCACGTTAAAAAGCGGGATCATCGATACCGAGGAATTCGACCATATCGGGACGATGTACGACGAGAGCTTCCGGGAACTTTGTCCCGAGTCGCTCCACCACTTTGTCGAATATATCCCCTCGCGCATTCCGAGGATGCTCAGCCGCGCCTCGCACTTCGCCGATATGAAAGAGCCGACCCTCGACGATATGGCGCTGGCGACTCAGCTGGGCGCGGGGGAATTCTACCAGCTTCTCTCCGAGGGGATGCAGGGGAACTACCCGACGACGGCGCTGATGCTCCCGTGGGTCTTCGCCCGCAGCTGGCCGGTCGTCTCGGCGGTTCAGCTCGTCGACGGGGTCGGACAGCCGGCCGCCCCCTACTACTTCCTCAAGCGGACCTACGAGCCGATCCACGTCTGCTTCGACTTGGACCGACTTCTGTGGCGCCCCGGGGAAACTTTTAGCGCGGGGGTGAAGATATTAAACCTCGATACCGGCGCCGCCGGAGAAGGTAATCTGCGCGTCGAAATCCTCAGCGACCGATTCGAGCCGCTTCACCGGTGGGAGGCCCCCTGCGCGTGGGACGCCGCCCCGTCGGCCGCCCGCGCCGCTCTGGACGACTGGACGATTCCGGCCGATTACATCGATCGGTTCTTCTTTGTCGTCGCCGAGCTGTACCAAGGGGAGACATTGATCTCCCGTTCGGTCCTGATGCCCCGCGTCTTCGAGACGATGAGCGACGGGGAGTTCTATGAAAAATACATTAGTGAACCGACCCCCTGGCCGACGATGGAAACGGGGACGCCGCTGAAAACGGCGCTGGCCCGCGGCCCCCAAACCACCCTCGCGTGCGAGCAGCTCGCGCGCGAAACACGGATCGACGGCCGGTACCGAATCACCTCCCTGCGCGTAAAGGTCTCCAACCTCGGGGAGGTCCCCTCTCCGGTCACCTGTCTCGATCTGGAAGAAATCGGCCCGGTCTTTTACGCGCAGGACGATTTCTTCTATCTGCCGGCCGGCCAGACCAGGGAGCTGACGCTGACCGTCCGCGAGGACGCCGACCGACAGCCGCGGCCGCTCAGGCCGCTGGTCCGCTCGTGGAACGCGCGGTGAAGCGTTCCCTCTGACCGCCCTGGGGTGTTCGATAACATTCATTTCCGGTAAAATTCATTTTCATTAAATATCCTTTGGTGCCAAGCGCCGCAGTCATTTGAAGGGAGATACGATAATGAAAGCCCCTACCGTTCGTCGGATCGTCCTCTTCGCGGTCGTCGCCGTTTTGGCGGTCGGGCCGCTGGTCATACGCTCCCTGAAAAAAGGACAGCCCCTTTTCTCGCCGGACGGGGCGCCTTACGATAGAATCTCGGTGGACCCCGGATCGATCCAAACCGATCTGTCCCCCGAGGAGCTTCAGCGCGCCTTCGATACGCTCTCGGCCGAGCGGGAGAGGTGGCTGCGGTTCCGTGGGGTCTCGGGGAAGATCAAAATCATCGAGGGGGGGACCGAGACCGAAGACGCCGACGCCGAGCCGGTCTGCGAGGGGTTTGTCCGGCTGACGCTGGACAAGATTCATCTCGACGGCAATCTGAGGGTCTTTCCCTTTACCTCCAAGTTGGTCTTCTCAAAGGCAAAAGACGGCCGGCCGCTGACGGAATTTACCTTAGACCGCGGCAAAAATCGCCGCCATACCAAAGGCGAGAAAATCGAGGGCTTGGAACCGGACGATCTCTCGCAGCTGCTGCCGATCCCGCTGGAAATAATGGCGGGATTCTCCAACCCGATCCTGCGCCAAATTTTCCCCTATTGGACAGTGAAACAAGTTTCTCCCGATCACTGGCTCTTTCTCCCCGCGGAGGAGACCCCGTCCATCGGGTTTTTCCTCCCGGAATTAGAGTTTGACGGGGGACACCTGGTGAGGTTCGTCTCCAAACATATGGAGGGGCAGCCGTTTACGGAGATCACGTTCGGCTCCCACGTCGAGTCGAACGGCTTTTATTATCCCAGCCGAATCCATGAGGCGGGCAACCCCAACGGGGACGAATCGGTCGAGGAAGCCCATTTCACCATCCTGCTGTCGGACATCGAGGTTATGGTGGAGTAAATGATAAGCCGGAACCATTCTTGAAAAAAACAGGGGCGCTGCCAAAATAGGTTGACAATTAAACCGGGCATTCCTACAATGGACATAGATGTAGTTCGGTTTTTTTGAGACGTTTTCCGCCGGGAGAAAGCGTATTTCTCTTTGTGCTAACCGCTGTCGTTAACTTGAAGGAGATAAAAAAATGGACGCGAAAGTTTCCAGACGAGCCGCCTTGGGGGTGATTATTGCCGCTCTGGCGGCGGGCCCGTTTGTGATACGCTCTTTGCGAAAGAAAAAACCGAACCTCTCCCCCGACGAGGCCCCCTACGACAATACCATTTCGGTCAATCCCGACTTAGTACAAACGGAACTTTCTCCCGAGGAACTGCAGGACGCTTTGAATATGGTTCTCGCCGAGCGGGAGATGTGGCTGCGGTTCCGGGGGGTCTCGGGGACGATCCAAGTGATCTCGGGGAAAACCGAGGCCGACGTCGATGCCGCCGAGCCGGCCTGCGAGGGGTTTGCCCGGCTGACGTTGGACAACGTTCATCTCGACGGCGATCTGAAGGTCTATCCCTTTGCCATAAAGTTCACCTTCTCGGAATCAAAGGACGGCGAGCCGCTGATCGAATCTACCTTGGACCGCAACAATAATATTCGCCAGACCAAGGGAGAGAATGTTGAGGGGCTGGAACCGGACTTTGTCGCCCAGCTGCTGACGACCCCGCTGGAGATCTTCGCGGCGATCCCCAATCAGGCCATTCGCGATGTTCTTTCCTGCTCGCTTTGGAACGTAAAAAAAGATTCTCCCGATCACCTGGTCTTTGAGCCGACAAACGAACTCAACGCCGATGGCTTTTTCGCCCCGGAAATGGAGTTCGATCAAGGCCACTTCGCGAAGTTTGTCTCCAAACGGATGGAGGGGCAGCCGTTTACGGTGTTCACGTTCGGCTCCCACGTCGAGTCGAACGGTTTTTACTATCCCAGCCGGATCCATTTCACGCTTGACCCCAACGGGAACGATTCTGTCGAGCAGACCCATCTCACCATCCTTCTGTCGGACATCGAGGTCATAGTGGAGTAAAGGGATCGAGGCGCGGTAAAATAAGGAACAGGCATTATCATGATAAAGGTGCTCCATTTCATCTACTACCCGCTGATGAATCTCTTGTGGATCATCTTGGGTATCCTTTGTCTTTTGAAGGCGACGCGCTCGAGCGTTCTCCTTTCGCCGACTCCTGAGGTACGCCGAATCAAGGTGATCTATTACTACCTATGCGCCGTCATCCTGCTGGTCTTCCTGGGGACTACAATCGCCCTCCTATCCTTTTGTCGGAAATATGACACATTTCAGGAATATATCTCGTCGCACACTATTTTAAAAATGCTTCTCGATCACTTTCAGTGGTATATCGCGCCGGTCTACTGTGCCTTATCCATCGGTTTCAATCAATGGATTCACAGACGGACTTCTGTGACACAAAGCGATTCCGGGCATCGTATCGCCTCTTTGGACAAGTACGTTGACCTCGCCTATCTCGCGGCGATGGCAAGCGTGTTTTGCGCCTTCGTGCCGCCGATCCTCTATTTCTCTTTGTTCTACTCCGGTCTGCTGTTTTTTCTCCCCTATGTATTCTCGTTCCTTTTCGCCGCGCTCGTCTGGGGACTGTATCGGTTCCACCACCGCCGAATGCTCCCCCTGCTGCGCGGCGGGGAAACGGCCCTTTCGCCTCAGAGCGAAGATTTCCGCGGAAAGCGGAATTGGGGTGTTTTCTTTGGGGATATTGCCATCATCGGGTTCACTCTCCTGCCGGTGGAATATTTCTCCTTCTTTGATGTAATAGCCCTGTTTTCCCCTCACTCCGATCAGTTCGAAGTCTCCGCGCTGTGCACGGCCGCGTCCGTTGCTTTTGTCTGCGTTCTCTTCCTCACGATCGGCTTGTGGAGCGGGATTCCGGGAAAGCGTTATTTAACGTTCATCGCCGTTGGGGTTTCCGTGATTGTTTTCGACATTGTTTGTCTCGGTACGCTTCGGCATACGTACCCCCCCGAGATGCGTTCTTACGTGATCAATTATCCGCTCTTCTACCACGGAATCACGTTGCTGTGCACCTTCGGAAGTTTGATCGTCTCGGGAATCGTGGGCTTCGTCGATTACCGCCTCCGCGCCGGCCGGCAATCAAACCAAACGCCCCCGGAGCAGGCGCCGATCGGGGAATAAGCGGCGGGGGAAGAATAACCTTTTCTCGCGCGCCGCGGGGTTTTTCGAAAAGTTCGAGGAAAATCCCCGCAAAGACGTTGACAAAGAAATAACGCGCACCTACAATGAAAAGTTGGCGTACGGCGGGGAATTCCCCGCGCGGCGCGCCCCTTCGCCCCGACCGGGAATGACGGAACCCTATTCGGTCGGGCCGTCCCGCCTTGCGGCGGTTTTTTCCGATCCGATCGGTTCGGTGAACAATCAATGAATAAGGAGTGTTGGTTATGACCACGGCGCAAATGGTGATCGGCTTGCTCTTTGTTTCGCTGATGATCTTCCTGTTGACCCGTTCCCCTAAAAATCTCCGATCGTCGCTGCTGCTTTTGCCGACGCAAAGGCAGCGTCAAATCAAGGTGATCAGTTACTTCCTCTTCCCCATCGCGTGGCTGGCCGCCGTCGGTATTCTGACCGTTTGTTCGGCCGTCGTCCGTTCCTCCTTTTCGCAGCACTACCCCTTATACAGGAGTCTTTACCCTCTGGTAATATTCTTCCTTTTTCTCGCGGTCTATTTTGGCCTGCCCGTTCTCGTCAAAATCATACTCCCCCGGCAAACGTCCCTCCCCGCGAAAGACGATTCCGAACAAAACCCCGAGGCCTTGGATCGGTCTGTCGCCCGCGCCTATCGCGCGGGGGTCATTTCCGTACTGCTCACCTTGGTGCCGTTGGGCTTCGTCTGCGCCTTTTTCGCCTTGGCCGGCCGTCCCGGACCTTGGCGGGTGTTAACGGTCCTGTTCCTCGTGATGGGCGGCGTGTTTGCCTGGGCGCTGAGCCGGGTCTACCGCCGCGTGATCCCGCTGCCGCGCGGCGAGTCCCCCCGCCGGCAAGAGAAGCGGAATTGGGGCGTCTTCCTCGGCGTGGCCGCCGTGGTGGGGCTTGCTCTCCTGTCGCTGGCGTATCAATGTTTGTCCTTTAACTCTTCGTATCCGCCGCTCGATTCACGGCTGTTTATGGTCGAGTCGGCTTTTTTCTGCTGCGTGATCTTCCTCGTGGCCGGTTTGTGGGGCGGAATTCCCTTGGCGGACCGCCGCGGGTTTATTCTCGTCGGTTTTTTGTTGTTTCTCGTGAATCTTTTCCTGCTTTGCCGGCCCGCGGATTCGCCGCAATCGGAACTCAACACGCTCTTGTGTCCGTTCTTCCCCAACGGGGCGATCCTGCTGGGCGCCTTCGCGAGCGTGATCGTCTCGGCGATCGCGGGCCTGGTCGGTTACCGCCGCGCCTGTCGGCAATCGGACGAAACGCCCCCCTCGGAACAAACCCTCGGCCCGGAGCGGCCCGAGAGAGTGTAACAAAGCCCTTGCCCGCTCACCGCGCGCCGGCATAAATAAGGCGGACCGTCCGCCGAGGATACGAACGGTCCGCTGATGGAACGCAAGATAAACGCAACGGTAAACAAACGCCCAACGGCAGCACCCGGCGGCCGCCTAAAGGCAGCCGCCGTTTTTTTACCGCCGCTGCTGCTCCACCAGGATAAAGGGCCGCGTCAGCCCGTAGGGAATCAGGTCGTACCGGTCTCCCGCCGTCGGCTGGTCGGGGAACGCGTCGAAGTCGTCGTAGTAGCCCCGCTCGATGTAGTACTTCCCCTTGAAGTGCGGGCCGCACCAGTTCCGGGGGCAGGCGGTGAGAATGACCTCGACGGTATTGGCCCCGTCTTCTAACAGATCGGTCACGTCGACTCGGCACGGCTCGCAGTAGACGACCCCCGCCTCTTGGCCGTTGACGCGGACATGAGCGGTCGCCGCGTTCCAGTCGACCCCCGGCTCGTGTCCGAGATAACCGAGCCGCGGCAGCTGCGCGAAATAGCGGCACGCGTCGTTCTTCTCGACGGTGAATGTTTCCCGATAGGCGACCCGATGGCCGTAGAACGGCATGCCAAGATGGGTCCACCACAGCGATTCGGGATCGTCGCTCCAGGCCTTCGGCGCCGCGGCGGTGATTTTAAACCCGTCGGACGTGTAAGCCACGTCGAAATCCCCCAGCAGATAGATCGGGACAATCTCGCAGAAGATATTCATCGTCTCCAGCGTAAGGGTGATCTGGTTTTCCCCCGCGCGGATCGCCGAACCGATATCGACCTTTTTCGCGCTGCGGTCGAACCACCAATCTTCCGACGGGGCGACCGTCTGGCCGTTGCACGAGATCTCCATCAAGCGCGGCTCTTCGACCACCGCGTAAAACGGCTTTTTACCGCCGTCGGCGAAGTACGATTCGTCGATCGTGAACTTCCATCGGGTCTGGTACCCCGTCCCCGGTTCAAACTTCCGGTCGACCAATTCGCCCTTGCGCTGCGGAATATGGTACCACGGGTTACACTTATAACCGAAGTGCTCCCACATCTTTTTATCCAGCGCTCTGTAATACTGGTTTTCCGCCGCGATTTGGCCGTCAAGCACCAGGGTGCCGTAGTCGACGACCATCACGTTATCGTCGAGCCGCTCGATCGTCGGGGCGGCGTCGGGGGCGATGACTTTTTGGGTGAAGACAGGCGGCTTCCGCTCGGCGGCCGGCTGTGTCCCTTCTTTAAAGACGAGGGCCAAAGAGCCGATCGCCGGAAGGGTCGCCTCGATTTCGACCCCCGCGCGGCCGCCGACGGTCACCGGCGTGATCGGGTAAGGGGCGACCTCGCCGGTGAACAGGTCGCAGCGCAGGACATCTTCCCAGCATTTATCGGCCGAGTCGGGGAAGACGCGGCATCGGAACGACCGCTCACCGTCGCGGTTGGAGTTGACGAAGAAGAAAATCTCGCCGTCCTTGGTCTTCTTGCGCTGATGGTACAGCGCGGGGATCGAGAAAGCCCCCTCGGTCCCGTCGGCGCTTAAGAAGCGGGTCGAGCCGTTCCACGGCGTGGTTAAAAATTCGTCCCGGCCCGCCGTGTAGACCCCGCCGGGGAGCGTCACCGGGAAGCTCAGCCCGCTCGGCAGGGGACGGATCTTCTCGGGGTCGAACAGCCGCCGGAACCGCTCGGCCGCGCCGCTTTCGGCCGCGGGGGTTCCGCCGATGGTACCGGGGAGGGAACCGAGCAGAATGACCGCCCCGCCGTTTTCGACGAACCGGGAAAGCAGATCGATCGTCGATTCCTCGATATTATCGAAGCACTCCGGCAGAACCACCCGGCGGTAACGCGCCGGGCCGATCGAAAGAATCCCCGCCTCCTTGGCCGAGCCGAGCTGGGCCATAATATTTTCGTTTCCGATCTCGTACTCGATTTGAGCCGCCTCGCACTTTTTAACAAGATCGCAGAACGACGAGGCGGTTTTTTCGCACAAGCTCCCCCGGTACAAATATTTCCACAGCGTCGTCGTCGGCTGAAGAATCAGCGTATCGACCGGTCGGCGCCCCTGCGACAGCAGGTAGCTGACCCGCTGATTGTACCGCAGCAGCAGGTGATAATCGGACCAATAGGGCATGTGGTAGAAGAGGGAAGGCCCCTCGTCGAATTTTCTTCCCCCCCGGACGGAGAACTGCGGGCCCATCTCCATCGGGTGCGTCACGCCGAGGACAAAGAGCCAGTCGGTGAGCCGCTTCAAATCGGACGGCAGGATCCCCCAGCCCGCCGCGCCGCTGGTCTCGGCCGAGGCGCGCTGGCGGTTCGTCTGCGAGGCGACCGAGCCGAGTTCGCGAACCATTCGGTCGTTTCCCGCCTGTCCGTTCTGCGCGTCGCTCCATTGATTAAAGATCAGGTCGATGGCCGGCTGCTGCTCCCACACATAGAGCGAGGCGGCGTCGACATTGTGCACCATCGAGGCCCAGAGATGCTCCTCGTAATGCCCGGTCGCGACAATATCGTGCTCTTCGCAGAATCGGAAGATCGGCTTCGACCAGCGCTGCACGATCAGATCGAGCAGGGTCGACAGATAGTGATGCCGCGCCTCGAAAGAAGTGACGGTCCTTCCGTCGGGCAGAACCGTATCGGCCCCGTCGCTGAGCAGGGGAAGAACCTCAAAAATCGAATAGCCGAATTTTTTCTCGAACCACTCGGGCAGATCGTCGGTCCACGGGAAGGGCCCGCAGCGGCACAGCGTCATCTCGTCGGTAAAGATACCCGGAATCGTTTTGCCGAACTCCCCGCCGGAATGTTTCAAATAGCCCTCGTGCGTCAGCTCGATGAATTTTTCGGTCACCCCCTTTTGCAGCATATCGCAGTAGACCCCTCCGGCGAGCCGATCCTCGCGTCCGGCGCGGTTTCGGACCACCAGCAGGGCATTCGGCTCGGTGACGCTCTTTTCTTTCACCTCTTGGGTGATATTCCGCCAGCGGTTATCCTCGCGGCGATAGACGGCGAGGGCATTTTCCGGCAGCGCGGTGTCGGTATCGACGGCAAGACCGGAGAACGCCAGGGAACTGGCCGCCGCCGTCGGAAGGGCCTCGATCAGCTTTCCCCCGGCGAAACCGGACGGCCAGGAGTACTCATCGTAGAGCCAAAGTTTCATCCCCCGGCGTTTGGCCTCGGCGAGCGACCGCTCGAATTCGCGGAAGAACTCTTCGGAGAGGTATTCCGAGGCGAGCCCGAACGTCGGGTAGAAAAAGGTCTGTTTCACCCCCTGGGAAGCCAGCTCGTCATAGACCGTTCGGATCGATTCGGTGTCGGTCTTATCGTTCCAAAAGAGCATCTCGCCGGCGCCGTACCCGTCCATTTCCCCTTGGGAAAAACGCTCCAGCACCTCATCGACCGACGGGAAGACCGGAAGATTAAGACGCGATTCCTGCGCCGTGAGAAAACCGGTGATGCCGACCGCCAAACAAACGGCGAAAATAAAAATTCTGTGATTGCTCATTTCTGTACGATCCTTTTTCCGCGTCCGGAGATATCGCCCTCCCCGCGCCGAGCGCTCAAACGCCCGTCCGGCTGAGCGGGGGAGGCAGTCATATTTATTGTACCCCCCGCGGCGTCCGGGCGCAACAAAAGAGGAAAATAACGGCCCTCCCCAAAAAACGGCCCAAAAAAGACGAAACAACGCCGGAACCGGCGGGAAGCGACGAATAAGCGCTTGGCCGCCTCGCGCCGCGGCGCTTTCCCCCGCGGGGCATAGGTTATCATAAAAAAAACGGTCTCGGCCCGGCGGGCCGAAACCGTTTGAACGTCTTTGCCTGATCCCGTCCGGCGGAAAATTACCGCTTGCCGAACGCCGAGAGAACCGGCCTTCCGCGCCAGGCCTGCGGCGCTTCGAGCCCCAGAACCCACGCGATCGTGGCGGCGACATCGTAATCGGCGACCACATCGGTGATTTCCCCCGGCTTCACCCCGCAGCCCAGCGCCAGGAACGGGGTCTCCATCTCTTCCATCGTCTCCCCTCCGTGGCCGTTCCCCGTCCCGCCGTGGTCGGAGACGAACAGAACCACGGTGTCCTTCATTCGGTCATTCGCCTCCAGGTAATCGAGCAGCTGACCGAGCAGCGCGTCCTGCAGGCGAACCACCTCGTAATATTCCGGCGTTCCCCATCCCTTCTCGTGGCCGGCGCCGTCCGGTCCGCTGAAATAGATAAACGTCAGCGTCGGGTTGTTCGCCAGGTATTCGAGCCCCTTCGAGCAGACCTCCTCGGCCGACTGCGCGTGCAGAACATCGTTCATCACCTTGTTGTCAAACAGAAAACCGATTCCGACCCACGTATAGACGCAGTACAGCGACGAGTCCGGGATTTCTTTTCGGGTAAGATAGAAAATATCGGGGAAGAGCCCGTCTTCGTCAGAACCGCGCTGGGAAGGTCCGGCTCCCGGCTTCCCCACGTCCGGAACCCGTGGATTTCCGACGGAGTCCCCATCAGGATCGACGCCCAGTTGATCGCGCTCGACGACGGAATGACCGACCGCATTTTTTGTGTCCAGGCGCCGTGGTCCTTAAAGCGGGACAGATTCGGCAGCTCGTCCCAGTGAATATAATTCCCCCCGAAACCGTCGTAGCCGATTAAGACCACATGCTTTGCCCCGACCGGGGAAGGGATCTCCTGCCCCGAAACCGGCCAGAGCGCCGCGCCCGCCGAAAACACAGCCGCCGCGAGAATAACCGCCGCCAAAAAGAACTTTTTCATACCTGATCCTTGTGTTGTTCCTTTCTTCGGTACCGGTCCCGGCTCCGGCGAGGTTTTGCGAAAGAGCCGGGATGATACCCGGGATGATACCAATGTTTTCGGTAACGCTCCCCCGAGCGGGGAAAACACGCGAGGAATCATCCGCCCGCCTTCACATTGTACGGCCGACCGGGGCGGCGTGTCTATAGGAGGCAAAGAATACAGGCGGCAGAAATAGTGACGGCAAGAAACAAGAAAAAGAAAGGGGGGGAACCGATGACCGCCAAAGTCCCCTTCCCCCCGCGCGACCGGGCAAACCGTATGGAGAGAGCGCTCACCCTCGATGAATCGCTCCCTCGGGGAGATACCTTAGTAGCGCCGAAAATGGTTCTCCTATTGCTTCGGCAACGCGGAGCCGGCGCTCGCGCGGCGCTTCAGGTAAATCCCCGCGGCGATAAGGATGAGCCCTGTAACAACAAAAATCGCGGGGGACGGCGGGTTTCTTGGGGAGGCCGGTTCGGGGATACCGTAGTACTTCAGGTAGAACTCTTTTTTATTGGGGGGCCCCAGACGAAAGGAACGGATGGTTGTCTGAGTGTGGCGAGTTTTTTCATTATCGCTGTAGTCGTCCTCTATCAGCTTCGGATACTTTATTCCTTCCCACTCACTATAAGTATATTTAGTATGATTAGTACACTGTTTCTTGAGAACATCGGGGATAAAAATCTCACGTTCGATCGCCCACTCCTCCAGGGAATAATCATCGGCATTGAAGAACAGTTCACCGCCCAGAACGCGGTCAATCTCGTCCATCATAACGTTGCTGCGGAAGACCAACCGGTATTGATCCTCATACTTTTCGACCGATTCCACCTTGAAGGTATCCGACTCGAAGAGGTCTCGCAGCCGCAATAGCATGATAAATACACCGACAAGGTTTCCGGGGGTACCGTCGAATGTAGTATCGCTAACCTGGCCCGAAATGATGCCATCCCGATCATTGAACAACTCAGTGACTGCGTACTCCGAAATCCCTCTTTTTTTAGCCAGAGCAAACGAGTACTCAGGGTTCCTCACCGTAAGAGTTTCCTTTATCCCTTGGTATTCTGTAATGTACTCCGTATGCCACATTTCGTAGAGGCCTTGATAAACCGAGCGTTCGACAATGGGGAGGGAAGTACCGTCTTGCGCTGTTGTTTCATCCTCGAACTCGACATCGATGCCCTGTTCGTACAGAGATTCCAGGTAGGCGATACGTTCAAGGATACGCGCGATAAGAGTATCGGCGTCGATGCTCTCCTCCCCGCGCGAGACCGGGCAGACAAGCAACAACAAAGCAGTGATAATGACTTGTAGGTTCCTTCGCATCTTTATACCCTTTGTTATTATTTCGATTCCACGGATCCTGTGACCGCGCGGCGCTTCAGGTAAATCCCCACGCCGATGAGAAGGATCCCAACAAGGATAAAGACCGTAGGGGACGGCGGGTTTCTTGGGGGGGTCGGTTCGTCGATACCGTAGTACTTCAGGTAAAACTCCTCCTTGTTGGGGGGGCCGACGTGAAAAGAACGGATGGTCGTGTGATGATGAAGAATTTGGCCGATATCGTGGTACTCGTGTTCTTCGATCGACTTCGGGTATTTTAAACCCTGCCAATCACCGTAGGTAAAAATCGTTCGATCCGTCCATTGATTCATAGATTCACCAGTGATGGATCCTGTATCCACCTTCCAGCCCTCCAGGGCAAAATCTATGACCACTTCCCATCCCTCCAGGGAATAATCTTCCGCGTTAACATAAAGTTCACCGCGAAGAAGCCGATTACAATTATCGATGAGAATATCACTCTTGAACACCAATCGGTATTGGTCTTGATTTTTTTCGATCGATTCTGCCTCAAAAGTATCCGAACAAAGAATTTCCCGCAAAGATAACCATGCGACATACAGACCGACGAGGGATTCCGCGGTATTGGTGAAAAGCCCGTTAAGAATTTGATCCGGCAATACACCATCTCTGTCGTTATACAAATCATCAAGCGAGTATTGTACGCTTGCCTTTTCTTTTTTCAGAACGAACGAATATCGCGGATTTCTTATTGTTAAGAATTCTTCGACACCGCCTATCAATGGGGAATCCTGAAATTCCGAAAGATACTTTCGCTGATCCATTTCGAAGAGCCCCTGACAAACGACGCGATGAGCGACCAGCGCGGCGGGGGATTCGTCCCCTTCGGTTACCGTTTCCTTTTCGTACTCAACATCGACTCCTTTGTCGTACAACGCCTCAAGATAGTCAACGCGCTCGAGGATACGCGCGACGAGAGTATCGGCGTCGATGCTCTCCTCCCCGCGCGAGACCGGGCAGACAAGCAGCAACAAGGCAGTGATAATGACTTGTAGGTTCCTTCGCATCTTTTTACCCTTTGTTATTATTTCGATTCCGCGGATCCTGTGGCCGCGCGGCGCTTCAGGTAAATCCCCGCGGCGATGAGAAGAATCCCAACAACGATAAAGACCGCGGGGGACGGCGGATTTCTTGGGGAGGCCGGTTCGGGGATACCGTAATACTTCAGGGAGAATTCCTCCTTATTGGGGGGGCCTAG
Organism: Thermoguttaceae bacterium; assembly: GCA_017434455.1. GTDB lineage: Bacteria > Planctomycetota > Planctomycetia > Pirellulales > Thermoguttaceae > RUG695. The sequence continues at coordinate 39,084 of JAFRFG010000036.1, forward strand.
GTGAACCGATTTGTAATTCACCGTTATATGCGCGATTCGATCATCGCCATGATCCTGTCTCTCCTCCAGCGTCTTTGGAAATTTCAGTCCTTCCCAGTCGCCGTAAGCAATTTTCATACTGCTTGACCAGGGGGAAGCGGTGACATCGGGGATGAAAAACTCTAAATCGACATCCCACCCTTCTAGAGAATAATCATCGGCGCTGAACAGAAGCACACCGCCAACGATACGGTTGTTCTTGTCCATCAAGGCATCGCTGCGGAAGGCCAGACGATACAGATCCCCTTGCTTTTCGACCGACTCCACCCGGAAAGTGTCGGAACCGAAAAGGTCGCGCAACCGCATCTCGACAACAAACTGCCCCGGCAGAACATAGGGGGTTTCATGAAAGAGACCGTTGAGCGATTGATCGGTCACCAGGGCGCTTCGATCATCGCTGTAATTTTCGAGTCCGAACTCAGAAGCGCCCCGGTGTTTCACCAGTACGAACATGTAGTCGGCGTTTCTCGCGTACAGCCGTTCTTCAATATCCCCGCCCAGGGGAGTTCGTTCTTCCTCGCCGAGAAACCGGATTTGGTGAATCTCGTTAAGTCCACAGAGAACCGAACGCTGGGCATACCTAAGCGGGGAAGCGTCTGTATCCTCTTTGAGCATTTCAAGGTCGTACCGTACATCGATTCCCCGCTTACAAAGGGATTCGAGTTCATCCTGACGCCGCAAAACGCTCGCGATAAGAGTATCGGCGTCGATGCTCTCATCCCCGCGCGAGACCGGGCAGACAAGCAGCAGGATAACGAGGAAGATCGGCAGGTTCTTTTTCATCTTCGCGGCCCCCTTGGTCAGAAAACGGCGCATGGATGTTAACATTCAAACCTCCTTCGCCGGGGATATATGGAGTATATAACACACCATCACAGGGAAGTCAATATCCCGGCGGGTTTCTTCTTTTTAGAAATTACGATAACCCCAGCCCCACAAAAAGAGATGCGGGGCGGCGCGTTTATTCCCGCGGCCTTTCCTCCTCGGCGGTGAATCCCTCGGGGAAGACCGCGTCGATATCCTCTTGTGTGAGGTGGTAAATATAGACCGTATAGCCGAGGACCTCTTGAGGGGTGAATTGCCAAAAATAGCGGTAACGCGATTTCTCGGCGTACAGTTCACACACGCGCGCGGCGTACCAGCCCGGCTCGGGCTCGGCGGGGAGTCCCTTGTTGTGCCACGGAACATTGATCAATTCCGGCAGGTAGTCCGACCAGATCGAAATTTTGATCTGGTCGACTTCGGGGTGTCGGCGGCACCATCGTTCTAAGGTGAAGCAGTCTTGTCCCCAGTCGATATTGGAATCGAGCAGATGTCTCGGCCCGTTGAGCGGGCCGGCGTCGAGGAAACGAATCACGGCCGGGCCTTCGGGCGGCTTGGGAGCCGCCGGGGCGGCCGGGGTCGGCACAACGGCCGCCAGTTCGTTGAAGAAGGCGATGCTGTGAGGATAGACCCACAGCGAGCCCCCCGCGCCGATAAGAAGAAACAGGACCGTCAGGAACCGGACGATCCGAGAGCTCTTCGGCGCGCCGGCGCGAACCGACGGCGTGAACGCTCGCGCCGGCTTCGATATCCAGATCAGAAGGAAGGGGATCGCGGGGATCATATAGCGGGAATGGACCGAGAAACCGGTCTGGGAACTGACCAGCAGCAGGATCGCCGCGGCCGGCAGCAGAAGCGTCAGCTCGTCGCGCCAGGGGGCGTTGTATCCGCGCGGGAAAAAGGTGCAAAACAGCGCCAGGAGAAACAGTGCCAAAGTCCCCAGCGGGGTCTTGAGGAGGAGGGCGTAGAAATAGTAACCGAACCAGCCGTGTTCGGCCCATTGCCCGCGCCAGTACGAGGGGAGGCCGGTCTCGAAATCAAGCCGCTGGGTATCGATTCCCTGAACATAGTCGCTCGGAAGGGGAACGGGGAGATACCCCAAGAGCGTCTCGAACCGATTGCCGCTGCCGTCGAACCGATTCGCCAGAGCGCCGGGGCCCTTTGTCCGGCCGTCGGGACTTGTCTGGAGCGGGCGGCCGGTAAAAAGGGTGGACTGAAATTGGTAGTTCCGAAGCGGTTTTCCGATGCCGCTGAAGGCGTAGCCGGCGTTGATTACAAGTACGCTCCCCAGCGCGATTAAAAGAAGCCGAAGCGGCCGCAGGCGCGAGAAAAAGGTATCGTTCTTCGGCCGGTCTTCCCCCGCCCCGCGGAAAGGAATGGCGTAAAGAACCGCCAGAAGAAGAAACACCGGGTAGAAAACCAACAGCGTAAACTTGCACAGCTGGGCTCCCCCCAGGGCGACCGCCGCCAAAAACGTGTGAAAACCGTTCGGACTCTTGAGCCACCGGTGGAAGAAATAAACGCTCAGCAGCCCCATCGAGGCGGCGTGCGCGTCGGGCATAATCGTCGCGGCGTGGCCTAGAAAAAAGGGGGAGGTTCCCGCGAGAATCAGCGCCGTCAGACCGGCCCACGGCGCGCGGTAGATGTTTTGGGAAAACAGCAGCACCACCACCAGACCCGTGACGGCGAAGATCAAACAGCCCAGACGCGCCGTGACAAACCTGGGGAAGATCGTCTCCCGGTTCTCCCGCATGTAGGCGTTGCCCATCTCGAACTCTTTGCGCAGGGCGGCGTAATTCGAGAACGTCCGCCAGGAACTGTGGTCCTCGAAAAAAAGAACCACCGGAAGAGCCGCGGTCATGCGGACCAGCGGCGGGTTGACGCGGTAAAGCGCGAACGACGAAAGTTCCCAATGGCTGGCGCCGGCGGCCAGATGGGCCGACTCGCTTTGGACGGGGGCATAAAGGACGATATTCCCGATAAGCAGCGCCGTAAAGGCCGCGATCAGGAACAGGTCAATCCATCGTTTATATCTCGTGTACATCGTTCTTCGCGCCGTTGTTCGTATGGCTGCGCGCCCCGGCGGCGGCGCGGCGCTTTAGGTAAATCCCCATGCCGATGAGGATGAGTCCCACCGCGATAAAAATCGCGGGAGAGGGCGCGTTTTTCGGGGAGGCCGGTTCGGGGATACCGTAGTACTTCAGGTAGAATTCCTTCTTATTGGGGGAACCCAAGTGAAAAGATCGGATAATTGTCCGAGAATGACTAACTATCTCATTTCCGCTAAAGCGGCTTTCCTTCGACTTCGGATACTTAACACCTTCCCAATCACCATAGGTGTATCTGAGCTGACGAGTCCATGGAATCACGCGGTCAGGGATAAAAAACTCACCTTGATAATTCAATTCCTCCAAAGAGTAATCCTCGGCGTTAAAAAACAATTCTCCTCCCAGAATACGATTGCAATCATCCTCCAGAATGTTGGAGCGGAAGGCCAGCCGGTATTGATTCTCCCGCTTTTCGACCGATTCCACCTTGAAATCATCCGATTCAAGAAGATCCCGCAGCCGAGCCAGTCCGACATATAACCCAACAAGAGCTTTAGGGGTATCATCTATCAGACCATTAGTAGTCTGATCAGGCAAAACGCCGTCTCGATTGTCGTATAAATCAAGAACGGCATACCCCGAATTCCCCGGCCCCTTAGTTACAATAAACGAATACTTCGGGTTCCTCACGATAAGGGCTTCCTCGTAACCCTCTTCCAGGGGAGAAGGCCGATGGTCGGAAAGAAATTTCAGACGTCTCAGTTCGTAGAGACCCAGGTAAACCACGCGCTGAGCGTGAGGATTTACCGGCTCTTCATCCCCTTCTTCCATTCGTCCATCTTCAGTTTCGACATCGATACCCTGTTCGTACAGAGACTCAAGATAGGTGATACGTTCCTTGATGTGGGCAATGAGCGCATCGGCGTCAGCGGCCTCCTCACCGCGCAAAGCGCAGCAGACACCCATCAGCAGGAAAGTGATGACGACTTGAATGTTCGTTCGCATCTTGACGACCCTCTTTTGTTATTTCGATTCCGCGGATCCGGCGGCGGCGCGGCGCTTGAGGTAAATCCCCATGCCGATGAGGATGAGCCCCACCGCGATAAAAATCGCGGGAGAGGGCGCGTTTTTCGGGGAGTCCGGCTCGGCGATGCCGTAGTACTTTAGGTAGAATTCCTTCTTGTTGGGGGAAACCATCTGAACCGATTGGAACGTCACTTGGTAATCGATGACTTCACCGGAACTGTGTTCTATGTGACATTCAATGGACTTCGGGTATCTAATCCCCTGCCACTGACCATAGGTATAGCGGGTTCTGTCCGTCCATTGTTTCGATGGTTTGTCTACATGCAGAAAGGAGAATTTACCGACCACATCCCATCCGACGACGGAATAATCTTCCGCGCTGAAATATAGTTCACCGCGAACCAGACGATTACACAAGTCGATCGGAACATCACAATGGAAAACCAGCCGGTACTCGTTCTGTTGTTTTTCGACCGACTCAACCTTAAAAGTGTCCGAACAAAGAAGTTCCCGCAGCGACAATTCGACGATATACAGACCAACGAGGGACTGGGCGGTTTCTTCGAACAGACCATTCGTATTCTGCTCCATCATAATACCGTTCCTGTCGTTGTACAGATCTTCCATTGCGTATAACGTGTTCGCCTTTTCTTTATTCAGAATAAACGAATATTTCGGGTTTTTCACCTCTAAGGTTTCCTCGACACCATCCTTTAAAGGGGAATCACGGGATTCGGAAAGATACTTCCATTGATCCAATTCGAAGAGATCGTGATAAACGACGCGATGAGCGATCCGCTCCTCGGCAGGGGATTCGTCTCCCTCCATTACCTTTTCCTTTTCGTACTCGACCTCAATCCCCTTGTCGTACAACGACTCAAGATAAGCAACGCGCTCGAGAACATGGGCGATGAGCGCATCGGCGTCAGCGGCCTCCTCACCGCGAAGGGCGCAGCAGACACCCATCAGCAGGAAAGTGATGACGACTTGAATGTTCCTTCGCATCTTGACGACCCTTTCTTGTTATTTCGATTCCGCGGATCCGGCGGCCGCGCGGCGCTTTAGGTAAATTCCCATGCCGATGAGGATGAGCCCCACCGCGATAAAAATCGCGGGGGAGGGCGCGTTTTTCGGGGAGTCCGGCTCGGCGATGCCGTAGTACTTTAGGTAGAATTCCTTCTTGTTGGGGGGACCGAGGCGAAAGGAACGGACGGTCGTGTGATAATGGAGGGGTTTATTATCAAACAAAGAGTTGTGTTCCTTTGTCTTTGGATACTTAATCCCGTCCCAGTCGCCATAAGTATATTTATTCTTACGAGACCACGGGATCGAGGGGACATAGGAGGAAAAAAATTCACCTTGGTAATTCAGCTCCTCCAGAGCGTAATCCTCCGCGTTGAAAAACAATTCTCCGCCAAGGATACGATTGCATTTATCTTCCAAGACGTTGCTGCTGAAGGCCAGCCGGTATTGATTTCCGCGCTTTTCGACCGATTCCGCCTTAAAGGTATCCGAATCAAAGAGGTCTCGCAGCCGACAGCCGCCAATATAAAGTCCAGACAACGCTCCGGTGGAACTGTCCAGCAGACCGCTCGAATTCTGGTCATCCAAGATTCCGTCTCGATTGTCGTATAAATCAAGAACGGAATACGCAGATTTTCCACTATTGTTAACCACGGCAAACGAATACTTCGGATTTCTCACGATAACCCCTCCATCGTAACCCTCATCCAGAGGGGATGGTCGGGTTTCCGAAAGAAATCGCAGCTGTCTTAGTTCGTAGAGGCCTTTATAAACCACTCTTATAGCCATAGGATCTTGAAGTTCTTCTTTCCCTTCTTCGATCTCCCCGCCTTCAACTTCAACCTCAATCCCCTTGTCGTACAACGACTCAAGATAAGCAACGCGCTCGAGAACATGGGCGATGAGCGCATCGGCGTCGGGAACAAGGGTGTCGGTATCGGCGGCCTTGGGGTTTTCGGCAAACACCGTGCCGATCGACAGCAGGACGGCGGTGAGCAAAATCCGCGCGGCGAGATTTCTCCTGATCGGTTTTATCATATATCAACCTCCGGCAAAAAACGCGGCGGGGCCGGGAACCTGAGATCCCCCCGCGCCATTTGTAATATACCGCGCCGTAATCGCCGGCGCAACATGAGGAACAAGACGGAATCGGATCTTTTTCAGAAAGCCCGCGGGGCGAAAGCGCCGCGGCCCGGCGGAAAGGCGATGAAAAAAGTCACTTCAGCCGCGCGGCCGGCAATAGTTTTGGGGTCTCGATATACCAGTCGTATCGGTCCGTAAGTTTGACGTGAATAAGATTGTCCGGAACGCACGACTCTTCCCCATAGGGGGGAATCTCCACGCAGACGACATCGCGGCCGCCGCGCCCCGCCAGGGTTTGAATCTCGTGTTGACACTCCCGGCAGTCGTGCTGGAAAAAAAGAACTGTCCAGCGCCCCTCGCTCAGCCGCTTCCGCGCTTCGGCCGGTTCGATATAGGAAAGGATCGGGATCACGCCGCCGGTCCATTTGTCCGGTTCCAGATCGATCGTCCGACGGCCGCTGGAGGAAAGATGCTCCCGGCCGAGGGCCGCCAGAGGGTTTGTCCGCGCCGACAGCGCCGCGGCGGCGGCCGGGATGGTGCAAACCGCCCAGATAACGGCGGTCAGCGCCGTTTTTTTGACCGACAGCGAAGCGCCGCCGGCCCTCGGCCGGGAACAAAGCGCCAGGATCACCATCGCCGCGTCCAGCGCGGTCGTGAACCAGGGATTGACCTTCGCCGCGCCGAAACAGCCGCAGAAGCGCCGCGCCCGAGAGGGCTTTAATAATAGAGGGTAGTCCCCCTTTTCGCGTTTCACACGCGTGAAGGGCTGCCGAACGAGGCCCTTGCTTTCGCAACACCATAATTATACAGCGCTGGTTTTTCTTCTTCTCCTTCTGACGAAAGACCAGACGATGATGCACAATCCTATCGCGATCAGGGCAATACGCGGAGCAAGACGAATTTGCTGAAAGATGGAAAAATCCTTCGGCGCCAATTCCCCGACCTTGCTTAACCAAGGCATTTTTTCTAAATCAAACCCACCTTCCTCAAGAGATAGTGTCCCGGCCTCAATGGAGTAATACTCCACATTCTTTTCGTATCTCGAGTCGAGCACCCTAAGACCCTCGGGAACGTCTAAAGAGAAGTCTTTGGGACTCATCGGCTCATTTAAGGATAACGACTCTTGGTTGATCTTATACTCTCGTCTTTCGATCAATTTTCCGGTGGTGTTATCATACCGTGATTCGGTGTAATTTGTGGGGTAGTAGATTCCCGTACGGGGCTGCTGAACAAAATCACTCGCCTCGTATTTCTCCGTCAGATTTCCCGTACTTGAATCATACAGCTCGATGTCGGGACAAACGTACCCCAAGCTGGGGACTACGGTATAGCGCTGGGTAACTTGACCATCCACTTTGCTTTCCAGCGTGTAGGAGGTTGGCCCGCCATCAAACGGTTTTGTTTCAGTAACCTCTAAAACCGAAATATCTTCACTGTCGCCGGCGATGGCGCGCGTCTGTTTTTTGATTTCCTCTTTCGCGATACCCTCCCCTTTCTCTTCGATCACGGCGTTCATAAGAAAAGCCAAAACACCCCTCACCCGTCCGAATTGGCTAAAATCCGCGACATTCGATATGGTGTTGTTGACAATGACTTGCGAGATTGAAGGATCGAGCATGGCCGATTCTATGCTAGGCGAGGTTCGGTTAATGACACGCTTGTCGATAACGGTAACCGGCTTCTCGGAATCATCGTCATAGATCACTTGGTTCTTGACATATCGATATCCCTTTTGAGAGAAATCGAAGCGGCACAGACCACTGAATGTCTTCTTTTGTGTATACTGGGCCCTTACGGAATCGGGGATCATACTTACGATTTTATCAGTGTCTGGATCATTCGGAAACGATTTTTTAAATTGCTTAATCCTTTCCTCGCACTCCGCTTGAATCTCTTCTTCTGTTTTTTCTCCGGCATTTTTAGACATATCATAGGAGACCGTACCGGAATCTATGCGTGTTTGAAGAAGTGCCTTTAAGAAGATGTCCACGCCATCTTCCCCGGCAAAACCGCAGCGGCTTACAACCCCGATCAGGAGGATCAAGCCCCATCGAATCAGTCGGCGTTGGATAGTTGTCATAGGGAGATCCTCCTCCGCTGCCATTTCCACGGGAACTTCTGCTGTCAGCCATTGTTAGCTAGCACGCGTGGCCGCCATAGCGAACAAATCTTGTCGACAGGTCTTGTGTACACGTTGTAAACATGCAACCGTCGATAAAAAAAATGCCGCGGCACACGCTTCACCACTAAACGATAACAAACGCCGATCAAAAAAACAAGGGGGGAAAACCCGCCGTCGGCGCGTTTCCCCCCTTGGGATCGTCTTGTTATCCGAAGCGGCGTTACTTCGGCAAAATGACCATCTTGTTTTCGGCGAAGCTCACATGCTTCACCTCGCCGTCGTTGATCTTGTAGCCGATCTCCAGGGTCTTGACCTGCTGGGGAACCAGGTCGCCGAACAGGGCGTTGTAGTTCCCGACCTGAAGATAACGGGTTCCGGTGAAACGCTCCCGAAGCTTATCGAGAACATCGAAACGCTTCTCGTCGGTTCCGTAGGTCGCCGAGACAAGCTCCACCTTCATACCGTCCGACTGAACCCCTTTGATCGCCTCTTCGACCTCGGCTTCGGACATGCGCGTGTTCGGGTCGAAGTTTTCGACCGGATCGGGCAGAAGCACCGGAGGCCCCAGCATCGCCATCGTGTCGCCGTCCTGACGAACGTCAAAGCGGTTGTTCCGCGGGGCGGTGCGGATACGGGGGTAGATCGGCGGGATATTCGCCACGGTCCACGTCTGCGGATCGTACATCTGACGAATCTCCTCGTCGCCGAGGTACGGGCCGTTGCAGTCGACCCAGGCGATCAGCCGCTCGCGCGCCTGGCCCTCAACCTTGACGTCGTGATGCTCGCCGCTGAGGGCGTTGTGAACCAGGCGGCTGACCGGCGAGTAGGCCGAGTACGGCGGAAGGGTCTTGAGGTTCTCCGGGTCGCAGGTATCGTACCCCTCGACCACAAAGACGCCGGCGATATTCTTTGGGACGTTGTGCTCATCACGCTCTTTGGCGCCCCCCCACGGGGTCGGGCCGCTGACCATCGACAGATACGGCTCGGTGAAGGGGCTCACGTCGTTGGGACGGTGGTGAACCCATCCCCACCAGCCGTGGCTGGAGGGGCGCTCGGTCATGTTGAGGACCTGGTACGCCTCGTTTTCGGGGTCTTGATGGCACTTGGCGCAATAGACGTCGAGGACCGGCTTCTGAACGAAACGCTCGTAGCTGAGCGACTCTCCCACCCCCCAGCTGGGCGGGGTCAGTTTCACCGGCGGCTTGCGCACGGCGATGCCGACCTGGGCGCCCGAGGCGGTGCTGTTGCCGTGAGCGTTGAGCTGCTGCTCGTGGCAGCCGGTGCAGCCGCGCTGCTCCCCCGGCATTACGTTGGTGAACGAACGCATGACATAGATCGCCATTCCGTTCTCGTCGAGCATCTCGAAGAAGATCGCCTCGCCGGAGGGAACCTCGAAGTTGACGCTTCCGTCGGCCTCGATCGGGACGGTGCCGAGGATGCGCTTCACCCCCTCGGCCTGGAAGACCGAGACGGCCGGGCCGTCGTGCTGGACGGTCTTGTGCCAGGTGGTGTAGGTCTTCGGATCCATCTGGACCACGCGGATCGCCTTCCCCTTCTCTTTGAGAATCGCGGGGGCGTCCTCAAAGACGTTGTTGCTGTAAAGAACCCCCGGGGCCGGCTTGGCGCCGACACCGATTTCCGGCCAGTCGACCATATCGGGCTTGAACGGCTCGACCCGGCGCTCACGCAGGGGGCTTGCGTAGTAGGCGTTGTACTGACCGGTGTAGATCAGTTCTTTATTGCCGTAGACATCCATAAAGTACAGGTCGAAGAACCACTCGTGATCGTCGCCGCTGTAAAGATGATCGCCGTCGCGCGCCGAAACGAGGAAGTACTCTTCCGAAAGGGGATAGGGAGACTTATACGCGTAGTGCTTGCCGCTGACGTGGTAGTCGTACTGCGGGGCCGGGTCTTCCGGGCCGTTCCCGACCTCGGGCCAGGGGACCTCGCGGGTGATCCGCTGAAGACCGTCGGGATAGTTCAGGCCGAGGTTCGAGTCGACCGTGCCGATCGAACCGTTGAACCAGGCGTGGTGCCCCAGGGCGGTGAACATCACCTTCGTGGTGCCGGGGATCGCGCGCCCCTCGGTCAGGACGTCGGGCCAGACCGATTGGTTCCCCCAGAACGTCTGGGAATTGGTCCCGTCGGGGTTCATCGTCCAGAGCGACTGAACGCGCCACAGGGCTTTATCGGTGTATTCCCAGCGGGTGTACAGAACCCGGCCGTCGGGGAGCATCGAGGGGAGGTATTCCGGCTCGCCGTTGGCCGAGATGACGTAGATGTTCTTGCCGTCGGCGTCGCAGCGGGTCACGGCGAACGAGTGGGTCATCGGCATGCAGCGGACATAACTGTGCTGACGGCTCGAACAGAAGATAATCTTCCCTTCGGGGGTGTAGATCGGGTCAAGGTCGTCGTAGTCGCCGTAGGTCAGCTGCTTGAAATCGGAACCGTCGAGATTGCACTCGTACAGGTGGAACGATTTTTCCCCCTTCGGCTGGAAGCTGAACAGAAGCTTTTTGGCGTCGTACGACAGGTCGGGACGCCAGAAGCTCCCCTCGTGCCCGGCCAGAACGTCTTGAACCTCGCCGCCGGGGTTCAGGCCGACGATCAGCATGCGGCCGCCCGGGGTCGCCATATAGCCGTTGCGGTGACGGGCCTCGTGCCCCCACTCGTCGGTCGCGTCCCCCGGTTTCCCGTGCGGGTAGGGGTTGTCGATCAAAACCACCTTGTCGAAGTCGATCAGGGGGTTTTTAAAGACAATGCCGCGCTTGACGGCGCGCACCGCCAGGTAGAACTCCTCGGCCGATTCGGGGGTCTCCTGCGCGTCGGCGTATTTTTTCTCGAGCTGGTCGAGCGCGGCGAGATCGTCGTCGAAACACACCTCGTCGTCGAGCTGCTCCAGGCGCTCGGCCACCTCGCGCGCCCAGGTGATCTCTTGACGGGCACGCTGGAAGGTCGGCTGATTGTCGCATTGGAAGAGCCAGTCGGTCTTCAGCTGTTGGCGGCCAAGTTCGGTCAGCTCCTCGGCCGCGGCCGCTTGGAACGAAAGGGCGATCGCCAGGGCGGCCAGGACCAAAAGCACCGCTTGCCCGGCGCGGAAGGGGGAGGGGTGTCTCATAAAAACTCCACGGTTGTGATGATTCGTCGGAAACATTTGTGTACGCTAGATATATTGTACTTCCCGGCCGGGGATTGTAAAGCATTCGTCCGCGGGCGCGCGGGGGGCGGGAAGGGAGTATTTCTGACAAGAAATAACAGTTAAAGAAATAGCAATCAAGAAATGACAATGGGGAGAGTGAGACCCCTCCCCATTGCCGGCTGTTTTTTCCCCCCCGGTAAAAAAAGCGCCGGGGGGAATAGTGCCTTACAGTACCCGGACCATAAAGCTGATCACCCCGTACTGATGAGGCGGCACTTCCTCGTTGATCTCCCATCGGAGCATCTTCGAACCGACCTCGTTGACCTTTTGGGTGAACGACGCCGGACGGGACGACCGGGACGACTGGTCCACATACTGAAGACGGGCCGAAAGGGAGTCAAAAATGGACAAATTGTTAATCGGCGTTTCACCGATGTTCTCGTAGCGGATGGCGATCTCGACCAGCTCCCCCGCGGCGGCCTGACGCTTGGAGGCGGTTTTGAGCAGACGCAGTTTCGACGATTTGGTATCGGTTTCGACCACATAGACCGATTCGGCCGCCTGCAGAAGTTCCAATCCCTGGGCGCTGGTGCGCTCGATCTCGACCCCGACTTCCTGAAGTTTATCCCACGAGGCGACGTACTGCGTCCCCTCCGCGGCGATGATCCCTTCCAAAACGGTGGTGTCGCTGGTCATCAGCGAGCCGCCCAGATCGCCGAGCCGGATCTGCGCGATGTTCTCGTCGGTCCCCTCGGCCGAGGAGAGCCCGCCGCCGGGCTGATTCGCCGAGGTCCCCGTCGCCGTGACTCTTCCGCGGGCCAGATTCGAACGCTCTTCCTGCGACCGAATGTCAATGCCGACGGCCGACTCCTGATTGCCGATCGTCACGTCGGTGGTCGACTGATTGAGAATCGTGCTGTGAACCCCCGCCCGCGTCCCCTGAACCAGCCGGACCGATCCGAAGCGGGGGCTGTAGATCCGAACGCGGTTCGACGGCTCGGTCATTCGATGGCCGTCAGCGGTCTGGAACGAGGCGACCGTTTCGTCCGATTCCAGGTGATAGATCTCCCCCTTGTCGGTCGTGTGGGCTTCGGACCCCCCGTCGCCGCCGTTGACAATGTACTCGTAGCCGGAGGTGTTTTCGCTTCGGCGCGACTCCTCGCGAAGGTACTCTCGGTTGATCGACCGCCACGACTCGGCCAGCGACGGATCGGCGGGGATCTCGGCCGGTTCCCCGGCCCGGTCGGTGAGAACGTCCTTCTCGTCGGCCGCGGTTTCGCTGGCCTCGGCGGGCTGGCTTTCCTCCCCGCCGCTGTCGGCTTCGTCGGCCTGGTCGGCCTCCTGGCCGCGCATCGTCGCCTCGCCGGCGGTTTTATCGTTGGTGTGGCCGGTCATATTATTGACGGCCTGCGCGATCGAGTGGAGCGTCCCCAGGGGAAGAGCGCTCTTGGGGGCGGTAAAGGTCCAGCCGTTCATCCAGGCGGGTTTCTCCTCGGCCGGCTGTGGCGCGCCGTATCGGTCGTCGCCGTTTTGCCGCGCCGGGTCTAAGTAGGGCGCCTGGCGCGAGAGCGGCTCGCCGTAATCTTCGGCGGAACCGTAATCCCCGGCGGAAGAAGACGGCGCCTGCGATTGATACGACGTCTGCGGCTGATACGACCGCTCGGCGGAGCGGTAGCTGTCGCTCGGCAGCGCGGCTTCGGAAGGATACCCGCTGTAGGGGTCCTCCCCCCTTCCGGCGGCCATCGCCTGCTGCGCCTGGTAGTTCTCTTCGTAGACCTGCGACATCGGCTTGGCGCCGTGCGGCAATTCCATTGTCCAGTGCGCCGGCGGCTTCGTCGCGACCGAGGTCTTTCCGATCCCGAGGTCGCCGACTAAGTTCCGTTCCTTCTTCCAGTCGCCCGAGTAGACGTCGGCGTAGTAGGCCTCTTCTTCTTTGGTCCGCGGCGCGTTAGCCGCGTATGGATCGTCGGGCGAGGGCTTCGAAAGCCCACCGGTTCGGCAGGCGCCCAGCCCCAGGCACAGCCCGAGACCGACGAAAATCAGAACAGACCGTCTATAGTGCGGAAAAAACCGGGGTCGAGCCATCCTTGCTCCCCTTCTTTATCGGATCAAGATATTCAGGTCAAATGTATTTATAGGTGTACGTGCCGCCGATTCGCTCACTGGCCGGCGGTCTGCCGGGCCAAATCCCGCGAGGGGAGAGCGAAGGACGGAAGGCCGAAGTAGAACGGCGACTGCGCGTTCGGCTCCTCCTCGGGGAGACGGCTTCCGACACGAATGATCGCCATCACCGTCCCGCGCGTCTCGGCCACCGAGACCGGAGACAGCCCCGTCGGGACGTCGATCGACAGTCCCTCGTCGCTGAACGACGAGTCGGCCGGCAGGGCGTCTTTGATATTCTCAAGAAAGACGACCCGGGTGACGAACTGCCCATCGAGCGCGAACTCGAGGTCTTCCTGCGTCAGCAGAAGCTGGACGGGAAAGTCCAGCGCCTTCCCTTCCGGGGGAAAGGTCCGATTCAGGACCTCTACGGACGGAAACAGCTCGGCCCCCTCGTGAAAGGGGATGTTGAAGATTTTAAACCGATAGACATCCCCGGGCCGCAGCGCGAATAAGTCGGGCATCGACCGGTTCTCGAGGAAGCCGTTCTCGGAGGCGATCGCGGCGATCGCTCCCTGAGGGAGAATGAATTTCATCGGCTGAAGATAGCCGTCCCCTTTTTGCCTCATCCGGGAGCCGGCCGCCAGCGCGCCGGCCACTTCCCCTTCGCCGAGAAAGCGCCCCCCGGACGTCTGGGCAAGAGCGGTACCCGAAAAGAGTACCAGCGCGAAAACTAACCATCCGCCGAGTTTGGAATGAATCCTCATCTTCCGGTTCCTGTCCTATAGATTCTATAGAAACGTCCCTTTGTAAATAAAACTCCGCCGAGACAATAGCAAATAAAGAAGCCCTTGGGGAGACGTTTTTTTTGGTTTTGGGGGATTTTTAAAAAGTTTTTTCGCCCCCCTCCCTCCCGGGGCGGGGAGACAAAAACAGAAAACCGGGCAGAAGACAAGAAAAAAACTCGGGCACCTCTCCCCGCGGGGGGAAAGGCGCCCGGGCGTGTTGACGGACCGATTCGCGGCCGTTTCGCGGCTAGTTGGCCGGAGCGGCTTCGGGAGCGGCCTCGGCAGCGGCCTCATCGGCGCCGGTGACGGCATCCTTGACGTCACTGGCCGCGTCGGTGACGGCGTCCTTGGCGTCACTGACGGCGTTACCGACGGCATCGGCAGCGTCACTGGCGGCGTTCTCGACCGCCGTCCCGACGTCCTCGGCAGTTTGAGCCAGGTCGGTCTTGGCTTGGTCCACGTCACCGGCCTTGACATCGGCCCCGACATTCTGGACGTCGGTTTCGATCTGCTGCTTATCCTGCGGCTTGCAGCCGAACGAGCAGCAGATCACGAAAAGGGCAACGAGCCCCAGGGCAAAGAACTTTTTCATGTTTTTTTCCTCACTTCAAAGGGTTCCTCAGCTGCCGCCGCGGCCGCTGACGCCGGGCCGGGCGGCACGAACCGACCGGCGAACACCGATCGGACACAATCCATACGAATATGTTACGGGACGGGAATCGGAAATGCAATATCCACCCACCCCGTTTTTGATGAAATTTTCTATATGTTTTCCGACGGTCTTTTACCGCAAAAACAGCGATACCTCGTAGACCGCGAAACACAAAAGCAAAACCGCCCCCTCGCGCCGGGAAAGGACCCGGTCGGTGAAACACAGGTAACTGCCGAACACCGCGGTGAGGATCATCATCGGCAGGTCGATATAAAACGCGTCGGAAGAGACCGGGATTCCCCCGGTCGTCAAAAGCGCCGTGACCCCGAGAATCGCCAGAATATTGAACGTATTGCTCCCGATGACGTTCCCGATCGCCAGATCGTTTTTCCCCGACCGGGCGGAGAGGATCGAGACGGTCAGCTCCGGCAGCGAGGTGCCGATCGCCACGACCGTCAGACCGATCACCCATTGCGAGACCTTCAGCAGGGTCGCGATCCGCACCGCGCCGTCGACAAAACGATCGGCGCCGTAAATGAGCATCGCCAGCCCCGCTCCCAGGAAAAGGAGCGAACGCAGCAGCGACAGAACCTTCGAACGGCTGTGCGCCGGGGCGGCTTGTTCGGCACCAAACTGGCTGTGAATATCGTCGCTCTTCTGGGGGAAGTGTCCCGACTTCACCGAGACGACGGTCCAGATATAGTAACCGACGCACAGCGCCAATAGGATCGCCCCGCCCCAGCGCGGAATCGCCCGCGCCTGCTCGGCGTCCATCGGCGTCGAACCGGCCAAAAGCCATACCAGCGCCGAGACGGCGATCAAAAACGGGATCTCCATCTTCACCAGCCGGGCCGAGATGCCGACCGGGCGGATCAGCGCCGAGACGCCAAGTACCAGAAGGATATTGCAGATATTGCTCCCGACAACGTTCCCCAGGGCAATCGACGCGCGGGCGCTGTCGCCCGACAGTGCCGCCGTGAGGGAAACCGCCATCTCGGGAGCGCCGGTGCAGGCGGCGACGACCGTCAGACCGATGATCAGCGGGGGAACCTTGAGCAAAAGCGCCAGGCCGGTCGCGCCGCGGACAAAGATCTCTCCGCCGATGACCAGCAAAGCCCCGCCGGCCAAAAGCCAACCCAACGCGATCAAAAATTCCATAACGCTCTTCTCCGCGGTTAAAAGGGGATAATATGCCTCGCGCCGCTTCACTCATCGCGCCGCGTTAAACGAACCTCGGCCAGGGAGCGCAGAACCGCGCGGGCCTGGGACAGGTCGGCGAACTTGTTGTGCTCGGCGCGAACGGCAAAACAGGGAGCCCCGGCGGCCGCCGCCGCGCGAACCCCCGCGGTGCTGTCCTCCAAGACGAGCATCTCGGCGGGGGAGACGCCGAATTTTTCGGCCGCCATCAGGTAGATCTGCGGGTCGGGCTTCCCCCGCGTGATCGATTCGCTCGTCAGGAGGAAGGCGAACCGGTCGGTCAGGCCGGCCCGGCCGAGAACGGCGCTGACCAGACGCGTCGAGCTGCTGGTGCAGACCCCCTTCGGGATCCCCGCCCGCTCGATCCGCTCGAGCAGTTCCATGAGCCCCGGCATGACGCGGAACCCGTCCTCGAGAAACTCGAGGAAAAGCGCCTCGGACTCGGCCTGAAGCTCTTCCCACGTCTCGGTGAAGCCGAAACGCCGGATGAACGTCTCGAAACAGTACCGGGGGGGGCGCCCCATGATCGCCTCGTTGAGCTCTTCGGTGTAGGGCTGGCCGCGGCGGCCCAAAAGCGCCTCGGCGGCCTTCCAGTAGACCGCCTCGGTGTCGAACATCAGGCCGTCCATATCGAACGCCACCGCCTTAAACATCGGTTCTGTGCCGGCTGTCATGCTTGTTTAGTGTTCTTCACACTTGTTGGTTAGTGCTCTTCACACTTGCGGCAGGCCCGCTCCTGCAGAACGTGCCGGTCGGTCGTCGTCGGGATAAAATCGATCCCCCCGTCGCCGCGCAGGAAGTTGGAGCCGGTCGGATGGGAGCTGGAAAAACCGTGCCCCGTCCCCTTGTTGTCGAACGGCGAGCTGAAGCTCCCGACGACGATCGCCGGGCTGGTCCCCGGGGGGACGCCGACCCAGGTGGAGTAGTGCATCTTGCTCGATCCCCGCTCCCCGACGATGAGCATATTCGAAAGCCCCTTGGGCACGTCGGAAAACGATAGTCCCCCGTTGTGCCAGAACGCCCCGTCGCCGGTAAAGTTGTATCCCTCGTAGAGGCCCCCGTGGCCGTACTGATCGGCGTCGTGGAGCGATTCGTTGCCGAAATTCCCGACGTAGTTGCTGATGGCCAGCGTCAGATCATGGTCGGTATGATGGTGATGATGGTGCTCATCCTCGTCCTCATCTTCATCTTCGTCCTCATCGTGGTCGTGGCAGTTGAGGAGACACCCTTCCTGCCCCACCAGGTCTTGAAGGGTGAAGGTCTTTACCGACTTGGGCTCGGATGGGCAGCGGAAATCGATGATAAACGTTTTGATCTCCTCGCCGTTGACCAGCTGGCCGTCGACCTTCTCTCCGATCGGGACACCCCTGTTGAGGGATTCGACGTATTGGGCGTGTTCCATAAAGGGAAGGATAAACGACGCCCATCCCCACCCGGGATTCCCGTTCACGCAGGGTTGGGTTCGCGCGTCGTCGTCGTACCCCACCCATCCGGGGGGGAAATGCTTGTGGGTATCGGCGTACATATGCAGAGCCAGGCCGATCTGCCGGAGGCGATTGGTGCAGCTCATTCGCGAGGCGCTCTCTCGGGCCTTCTGGACGGCGGGGAGGAGAAGCCCCAGCATAATGCCGATGATCACGATGACCACCAGCAGCTCCACGAGGGAGAAACCGCTTCGCGGCAAGGCCGCTCGATGGGTCGAATGGTTCATAATATATCCTCTTGCAGTTTATCTTTTTACGGTGTGTCCTTTTTCGTGCCGCCGACGCGCTTTGCCGAGCGCCGCGGCTAAGGTTTTTCAGATAAATTTCGGACGTTCGCCCGGCGGCCCGATACCCTTATTAGTTTACACACTTTTCCCGCGAAAGGAGTGACAGCGGCAAAACAAAATCGGTTCGGTCTTGAATCGCTCGGCCGCGCCGGGGAGTGAATCGGGAAGATCAAGCGAACAAAAAGACAACAGCGGGAGGCGACCGCGCCGGATGGGAACCGGCCGGACAAGGAGCGAAAAAAAGGGCCGACGCCGCCGCCAGCGGGACCGTCAACCCAATAGACAACACCGCGGCAGGGAAAAACCAGCCGACCGTATGCCGGAGAAAGAACCGGCAAAGAAAACAATCATCCTCGGCGTGGGCAGCCGCGCGGAAGGCCGCGCCGCACCCGCCTAGGGAAAACTCACCGTGCGGCGCCCCGGCGCCGTGATGACAAGCGTCGGGATCGTGGGGGAGAATGGTATGCAGCCCCGATCCGCCTACAGCCGGCAGACCAAAGACGAACACCCACAACCAGAGGCACAGATGGCGGGCCTTCTCCATCATTCCCCCCAACACGAAACACAACGGCCCGGCGGGGCATCACCCGCCGGAAGATCAGTCCTTACGATGGCGGATCTTCGAACGCATACGACGCTTTTTCCGCCCGAGCTTCCTTCTTCCCTTACCAGTCTTTTTGGTTCCCACTTGTTTTTCTCCAACTGCTAGAGTGTGTATCGTAATCGCCGCGGGCGAGCAAGGTGAGCGCCACGGAAGCGGCTTGCTTTATCTTAAGGCCCGGCCAACAACCCCCTTAACGGGAGTATAGCACTTGGGGGGGTGTTAAAAAGGGGGAGCCCCCCTTAACAGACGCGCTCCCGCGCGGCGCCTCTCACGCGGGAGGTTCCTCGTCGGGACCGAAGAACTCGGCGTGCGAGGGGCGGTAGTCGGGGTTCTGCGCCAGCTCCAGTTCCTTTTGGTAGGCCGACAGAACCCGCTCGGAAATCATCTCGCGGCACTGATTGCTGATCGGATGAGCGACGTCGAAAAACAGCCGCTGCGGTTCCCCGTTCTCGTTTGGCTGGGGAGCAAACCGAAAACCGCACTCACTGCAGTAGTGGGCGGTCAGGTGATTTTTGACGGAGCAGCGCGGACAGTGGAACGTCCGCCGCCGGCTCGGCATCGCGACAAAAAGGCGCTTTGCCCCCTGGACAATCTTCAGATCGCTGATGACAAACGATCCGTCGATCACGATGTAGCAGAACGCCCGCAAACGTTCATTCTGATCCGCCGCCAGACGTATTCCGACTTCGGTGATTTCCATGGTCGATACCTCGCCAATAAAAGGGTGCCTCAAATAAGGAGTCAGAACGACATTCCACAAAGGACTCCCGCTCGCCGGAGCGGGATTTTGAAAGAAACAGGTCTCCGTCGATCGATCGGGAAACGAGAACCTCGCCCAGTCGGTCGGCCAGTTTTTCCGCGGCGGTCGTGTCGCCGCATGGGCAGTAGAAGGCCGTGCCGCTGCCGGTCATTCGAGCGCCGGGGGCCCCGGCCGCCTCGAACGCCTCGGCGACGCGGGCCAGTTCGGGACACAGCCGCCGCGCGGGCTCTTCCAGCCGGTTGAACAGCCGGTCGATAATCTGTTCCACCGGCCCGTCGGCCAGCGCCGATAAAAGCGTCTCGGGCGTCCGCCGTTCGGCGGAGCAGCCCAGCGCGCGATAGACCTCGGCGGTGGAAAGGCCGACCTTCGGCTTAAAGAGAACGAACCACAGCGGCCTCGCCTCGAAGAGGGGCTCGACAAGCTCGCCCCGGCCGCGGCCCCGGGAAAGCCCGGGGGTAAAGAACAGGGGAACGTCGCTCCCCAGTTCGGCCCCCAGGTCGGCGAGCCGCTGCCGAGAAAAACCGCACTCCCAAAGCCGGTTGAGAAGGTAAAGCGCCGCGGCCGCGTCGCTGGAGCCCCCGCCAAGCCCCGCCTGGGCGGGGATGGTTTTGACCAGCGTCAACCGGGTCGGGACCCGCCGGCCGCAGCGGCTCGCCAGCAGGCAGGCGGCGCGATAGACCAGGTTTTCCCGGGCGGGGAACCGCTCGCCGATCTCACGGCCCGAGAAATCGAACGTCTTTAAATCGAGAAAATCTTCCGCGCCGCCGGCCGGCACGATTTCGGCCTTAAGGGTATCGCTTAGGTCGATCGGCAGAAAGACGGCGTCCACCTCGTGATAGCCGTCGGCACGAAGGCCGAGCACCTCAAAGAAGAGGTTCAGCTTCGCCGGTGTTCGAACGCTCAGCTGCGCTATCGGGCGATCCACCTGTTCCTGCTCCCGCTTAGTTAAAGAAGGCCCTAAGAATTATGGAAAAACCAGATTATTGACGTTAGACGTGAAAAATACCCACACCCTCATTATAACGGTGCCCCATTATTCTGACAAGTTTTCGACGGCGGTTTGAAATAGAAAACTAACGTTTTTTTAGAAAAAAACCCGGCGGTGGACCATAAGCGGGCCATCGCCGGGCAAGAGGCATTTCGGGCGGTTTCGCCGAACGGGGGAGGTTAGGCGATCTTTTTCAGAAGCCAGCCGAAGTTCTCGGCCAGGTTATCGAGAATCTTTACCCCCTCGGCGTCACGGTCAAACTCCCCCTTCTGGCAAGCGCTGACCACGTTCCAGTAGCTGGCGCCCGGGACGATCATCTCGGAGATTAAAAAGAAGTAGTTCAGCTGGGCGAAGGTGAAGTTCTTCCCCGCGCGGCGGGCGACCGCGATGGAGGCCCCCACTTTGTGCTTGAGCTTGTTCTCTCCCCGGCGGGCGACCGAACCGACCCGGTCGATCAGCGACATCATCAGCGGGGTCGCCGAGCCGAACCAGACCGGGGAACCGAGGATGATGCCGTCGGATTCGACGAACTTGGAGTAGAGGAGATCAAAGTTCGGGTCGTCCAAGACGCAGCGTTTGGCCTCGACGCAGGCGTAGCACGCCGCGCAGCTCTTGACCGGATGCTGGCCGAGGGAAATAAACTCCGTCTCGATCCCCTGTTGGGCAAGGGCGCCGAGAACATGATGAACCGCGGCGTCGGTATTGCCGCCGACGCGGGGACTTCCGGAAACGCCAAGAACTTTCATCGCGACACCTTTAGCCGGCACTACTGCGGCCGCCTATCTATAAAGAAAGCCCGCTTCCCGACGACGCCGCGGGACGCTTTGATAAACCAAAGCATGCGAACCGCGGCGTTAAGGAAGCGAGCGCCCGTTTTTTACCCACGCGCTTTTTGGGGCGCGCACAACGCCCGAAAAAGCGCCAGCGCGCCGAATTTAGGCCTTGTCCTTTTCCACCAGCTTGAACGGCTTGGCGACCACCTTTCGGGTGACGGCGCCGCTGCGGATGCACTGGGTGCAGACACGGACGGTCTTGGCCGCGCCCCCTTCGGTGGTGACCTTGATGCTCTGGAGATTGGGCTTGAACGCGCGGCGGGAGATACCGGTGACCTTCGTACCAACGCCCTTCAAGTACTTGGCGCGACCGCGGGTGGTCACATGGTTACCGAGAATACGGCCTTTTCCGCAGATTTCACAAACGTTCGACATCGCTGAACCTCTCGCGCGCCGGAAACTTTCCGGCGAATATGATATTTACGCTTGCCGGGGGAACCCCTCGGCGGACATTCACAACACCCCTTATCGCGCCTGGCGCGGGGGACCTGCCCTTTGGGGGAGAGACCTTAAACGGTCTGCCGCGCCACTAAAGGGATTGCCTATTATAAAGGGTAGAATCACCCCTTCAAGGGAGCCCCCCGAGGGAAAAAGCGCACCGCGGGAAAACCCGGGCCAAAGAGAACCGCCGCCCCTGCGGGCGGGGAAGATCACTCCAGCACCTCGGTCAGCCGGTTCTTCGCGTCGACCTTCACCACGCGGCTTCGGCGCCGGGGGAGCTCCTCTTCCTCGTACTCGGCGTAGGTGATGATCACCAGCAGATCGCCGGGGACCCCGCAGCGGGCGGCCGGGCCGTTGAGCATCACCGTCGCGCTGCCGCTCGGCGCCGCGATGGCGTAGGTGACCAAACGCTCGCCGTTGCTCAGATTCAGGACATGAACCTGCTCGCCTGGAAGAATATCGGCCGCCGTCAAAAGATCGGTATCGACGGAGATGCTCCCCTCGTAGCCGAGATTGCAATCGGTCAGCGTCGCCCGATGAATCTTTGACTTAAGCATAATACGGCGCATCGGCACTAATGTTCCTTTCGTTGATATCTCAAGCCGGCGCGGCGGACACTCTTGCGGCCGTGCGGCTGGGGTTTATTATAGTATCGTCCGCCATACCTGCCAGACGGCCCACCCCCTTCCCCTTAAAAGACAAGGAGCGTTAAGACAGGCATTAAGACAGGGAAAAGACAAAAGCGGGAAACTTTTTCCCGCCGTCGGCACCGCCCCCTTGACGATACAAGGAACCTTGCCATAATTGGCGGGTGTCGAGGGCAGTTAGCTCAGTTTGGTTAGAGCACTAGCTCGACAAGCTAGGGGTCGTTGGTTCGAGTCCAATACTGCCCATTGAGCAAAGGGTTTTCGGTCGAAAGACCGAAAACCCTTTTTTTATTGACCTATCCCGGCATTTCTTGATTGAAGTAATTGAAGTATGAGGCACAACGTGCCGAACGGCTGCCGAAGAAGTTTTCAGGGGCATACCCGCTCCGGCCGTGCCGGACGTGCCGAACGGCTGCCGACTAATTACTCAGGGGAATACCCGCCGCCGGTCGTACCGGCCCGGCTGCTTCGGAACTGGTAGTCTCCCCACAGCGGGACGTTCAGGTCGGTCCAGCATTTGATCGCCTGCTCTTCCTCCGGGGCGAGTGAAACGCCCCGGTGGTTCTCGTCGCGCAGAATCTCCCACAGACGGCTCTGGAAGGTCCCGAAGGAAAACGGCGCCGCCTTGGTCGTCTTGCCGGCGCCCCAGGTGTAGTCGAAGTAATGAACATCGCCGCTTTGGATCAGCGAACGGTACGACGCGGGGATACGGTCCGCGTCGAGCCGGCCTGTCAGGTCGAACTGGCGGGGCTTCTTTTCGGCGGTTTCGGCGGTGTGGCACTCGACGCAGCGCTTATCGAGAACCGGCTGGACGACCCGCTCGTACCAGAACGGCCCGGCCCCCCACGGCGGGGCGCTCAGCGATCGGCCCGGGTTCTTCGAGGCGAGGGTCAGCGACCCGGTCGGGGTCGACAGCCGGCTTTCGTGACAGCCGATGCAGGAGCGCTGTTCCCCCTTTTGCAGCTGGACGACCGAACGCATTCGCTGGATCTCGTTCATATTCTCGTCGAGCAGCTCGAAGAAGAGCACCTGTTCGGCCGGGACGAGGAAGTCGGCGGAGCCGTCCTCCTCAATCTCGATCGTCCCAATCACCCCCTTGGCGACATACGACGGCCAGCCGAACGGCCCCTGCAGAATATCGACCGGCGAGGCGTAGTATTCCATAAACGGCTCGTGGTCGGCCTGATAGGTTCCGTCGGCCAGCTGCGCCAGCGGGGTCGGCAACTCGCGGCAGACCCGCAGGTAGCGCGCTTTGCCCGGCTCGACCTGGCCTTCCAAACCGCGGTAGACGTTCGCCACCGAGAACTGCCCCAAGCCCTTTTCGGCCAGATCGGGCTTGATCACCCCCTTGAGGACCGGCGGGACCGGCTGCGGGGCGAACGGCTGCGGGCAGATGGTATCGATCGCCGGATCGGTAAAGAGCAGCTCGCGGTTGCCGTATCGGTCGAGCAGGAAGATGCCGAACCGATCCAGCGGCGCGTGGGCGACTAAGTAAACGTCGCGCGAAATCGGGTACGCCTCGCGGAAAGTCTCGCCCCAGCTGCTGAAGCCGGGCCAGGCGACCTCGGGGGTAATGGAACGGATCATCGACGGATCGTGCGGTCCCTTGGTCAGGTCGATCAGCGCGATCGGGCCGTTGAGGTCACTAAAGTGAGAGATGAGGGTACAGCAGACCTCGCGCGTCTCGGGGACCTCGCGGCCGTTGGCGTACCCCTGGGGAAGGTTGATCGTATTGCCGAAGACCAGCTCGGGCATCGTCCCGTCGATTCGGATGGTCCAGAGGGTATGGCCGTAGTCGGCCCCCTTGTCGACGTACTCCGAACGGGTCCAGATGATGCGGCCGTCGTCCATCACGCTGGGGGCGAACTCGGTGAGGTTCGCCATCGACAGGGCCTTTAAATCACTGCCGTCTTTCTCCATTCGATGGAGGACGAACGCCTGGGGACGCCAGCAGATGAACTTCTTTTTGCAGCGGGTCGAGACGAACGCCAAACCGCCGTCGGGAAGCTCGGTCGGCCAAAAATCGTGGAACGGCCCCTCGGGACTGATCCGGCGCTTTTCGCCGGTCGCCAGATCGAGCTCATAGATTCGGAAGTACTCGTCCTGCGAGACCCGGTGGGCGTAGTAGATCTTGGTCGCGTCGCGGCTTTGCGACGGGTTGCGGATCACCCCGTCCCCGGCCTCGACGATACGGCGCACTTGGGCGCCGGCCGGGTCGAGCACACCGTCGACCCGGGGGATATCGATCAGCAGGACGGCGCCGCCGGGGACCCACTGCGAGTCGAACAGGTCGCTGTAGTTGTGCGACGGATGGAACGGGTGGCGCTGGTTCGCCAAAAGATGCTGCGCCGGCTGAAGATCGTCGCCGGAAAGGAACAGCCGCCGCTTCAGCAGGCGGATCTTCATAAAGAGGTCACGCTCGGCGAAAGCGGGGTAAAGCGAAAGCGGACGCTCGGCGCGATACCGGTTCCAAAGGGGGAGAAGTTCCTCTTCGACGGCGCGAAGGACCGGGTCGTCACTGCGCCTGCCGTCGGCCAGGGCGGCGGCGAAGTCATTGAGCTCAACGTACTCCGGGGGAAGGTTCAGCCCGGCGGCGATCGCCTCCGGGTCGCTGTAGCGGGGATTGAGCACCCCGGGGATCGTCACCCGCTTGAGGAAGTCTTTCTCTTCCCGCGCGTCGGACTCCGGGGCTTCCGCGCGGCGGAGCATATCGGTCAGCTGGCACAGCGGCCGATAGCACGGATCGTAGCGAAAACCGTTGAGGAACCAGGCGGGCTGCCCCTCGCCGGTTGAGACGTGAACCTCGGTCTGCGGCCCGGCCTGGCCGAAGCGCACCGGAAGGGGGATGGTTTGCGGCTGACCGGCCGAAAGAGTGAGCTCCTGCTTTCCCGATTCGGTCTGAACCGTCACGCTCAGCGGCGTGTCACAGAATGATTCGGCCCGCAGGACGAAGCCCCCCTCTTCGGTGAGATGATCGTCGAAGGAAAGCGCCAGCGGCGCGGCGCGGAAGTGGATCGGGTAACCGCCCGCCGGAGCGTTGCGTCCCCCCTCGCACAGGGCGACGAAGATCCCGAACCGATCCCAGCCGTCGAGGTATTCCAACGGGATCGCCGCTTCACAGCCGTCCGAGGTGATGATTCCCTCCAGCGGCACCGGGACATCGGCGGGCAGATCGCCGCCGTCGATCGGAAGCCAGAAGAGCTTCCCCTCCTGAACAATAATATCCCCGCGCCGGGGAATCCCCTCGACCCCCACTAAGGCGAGGCGCTTTCTAAGGAAGCGGTTCCCCCGAAGGCGCACATAGAGTTTCCCCTCACGGACGGCCGCCGCGGCCGTCTGGCCGACGTACGGCCCCAGGGGAGAGTTATCCGGCGCGCAGGTCGATACCAGCGCCGAGGAGGCGCTGTTCCAGAACGCGTCGCTTCCCCCACCCCAAGCGGGAGCCCCCTCGACCGTCGGGAGGGGGAGAACCGACTGGCGCTGCATAATCGGCTCGACAAACTCGGGATAGTGGCGCTGTATCGTCCCCGGGGGGCACGGCGCGGCGCCGGCGGTCTTCAGCAGGGCGAATTCCTCCCCGACAAACGCCTCGGCGACACTGGCGTCATAGCCACTCATCTCGGCGGCCGGCGCGGCACCGGTCTGTTCACAGGGGCCGCGGTCGGGGACATTCAGCCAGTGGGAACCGGGGTGAACCATCTCGCCTACCGGGTCGGAAACCCCCTCGATCCGCGCGGCGGCGCGCCAATCCTGACCGTCGTCCGAAACCAGGACCGCGAAGCGGGCGGGCACGCGGTCGGCGAACCTTCCGGCGCGGTCGCGCGAGAAGACCACCGCCGAGAACTCGACCGGCTCGGGCCAGCGGTACTCGACGTACTGCGGGGAATCGGCCGAACAGGTTCCCCCCGCCACCCACGAGGCGTCGTTCCCCAGAAGGCCGTCACGGAGATTTTCGACCCGATGGATCGCGTAGCCGGCAATGGTCGAGGAAGCCGAGACCTCCACTCCCTCACCGAGCGCCAGGTTCTCTTCCCCGCCGCCGTAGACCTCCAGCTCGTCGATCGCCGGGGCGTCGCTGCCGCGGGTGGAGTAGATCTCCAGCCGCAGGAAACGGGCCTTTTGGGGAGCGAACTCCACCCGATTGGCCTCGCCCGGAGCGATCTTTTGATATTGCCACGACGCGGCCGAAACACACGGGCAGACGGAAGCCAAAAGTCCCGCGGCTGCAAGCAGCGCGGCGGCGAGCGGACGGAGGATCGGCATATTCTCTCTCACGATAATGGAAGGATGGGGGGGAAACGGCATTTCAATAACGGCAACAAACCGAGTATCATTATAGCCGCGCGCAAAGAAAAGAGCAATTCAGACGCGGCGGGGATTCCGGCGCGCTGTTTCGGGAAAAGAATCGGGAGGAGAGCATGAAAAACTCCCCTCCCGAAAGGTGATTCACTCGGCACGAAAGCTCAGGCGAAAATCACGCCTCGTCGAGCAGCTCCACGGCGGCGAACTTCTGACCTTCGAGCATCGCCAGGGAAGCGCCGCCGCCGGTGCTCACGTGCGAGACCTTGTCGGCGAAACCGAGCTTCTGGATAGCGGCCGCGCTGTCGCCGCCGCCGATGATGCTGATCGAGTCGGACGCGGCAATCGCCTCGGCGACCGCCTTGGTGCCGGCGTCGAACGGCGGCATCTCACACACGCCCATCGGGCCGTTCCAGACGACGGTCTTGGCGCCCTTGACGATGTCGGCGTAGAGCTTGGCGGTCTCCGGGCCGATATCGAGACCTTCGTAGTCGTCCGGAATCTGACCTTCCTTGACGACCATCTTGTTGCAGTCGGCCTTGAACTCGTCGCCGGCGTGGGTGTCGACCGGCAGGATGAGCTTATCGCCCCCGGAAGCCAGGAGCTCTTTGGCCAGATCGACCTTGTCGGCCTCGACCAGGGACTTGCCGATCTTGCCGCCCTGAGCCAGGGAGAACGTGTAGGCCATTGCCCCGCCGATGAGGACCTTATCGCAGATGCCGAGCAGGTTCTTGATGACCATAATTTTGTCCGAGACCTTGGCGCCGCCGAGGATGGCGACGAACGGGCGCTGCGGATTGGCGATCGCGTCGGTCAGGTATTTGATCTCTTTCTCGACGAGGAAGCCGCAGACCTTCGGCTTGCCGGTCATCGCCTGAGGAACGGCGACCATCGAGGCGTCGGTCCGGTGGCAGGTACCGAAAGCGTCGTTGCAGTAGACATCGCCGAAGGCGGCCAGCTCGGCGGCGAAATCGGCCAGACCCTTCTTCTCGCCCGGCTGGAAGCGGAGGTTCTCCAGAACAAGGACCTCGCCGTCTTTCAGCGCGGCGACTTTCGCCTTGGCGTCGGCTCCGACGGTGTCGGTCGCGAAGATGACGTTGGTTCCCGGAAGCAGCTCGGCGAGACGATCGGCGGCCGGCTTGAGCGAGAACTTGGCGTCGGGAGCGTCCTTCGGACGGCCGAGGTGACTCATCAGAATAACGCGGCCGCCGCGCTGAAGGACAGATTGAATCGTCGGAAGAGCCATCCGGATGCGGCGGTCATCGGTGACGTTGGCATTCTCGTCGAGCGGAACATTGAAATCGACACGAATCAGGACCGCTTTTCCCGCGACATCGACGTTGGCAATCGTTTTTTTGGCCATAACAACAATCCCCTATGCTTCTGGTGAGTGTACTTGCCGGCGGCCGCGGCCGCTAACCGCGCTTAACCGAACCGGCCTGGACGTTTTTTCAGCCCCCATTATATCACAGTTCCCAAGAGGCGTAAAGGAAAACCGAAGGCGGCAGCAGGCAAGCGGCCGCGGCGAAAAAACGAGGGGGAGGACTTAAAGCCCTCCCCCTCGCCGGAACAACCAGCAGCAATGGTTTAGTTCATCATTCGGTCTTCAGCTCACCGGCGGGGCCGACCGTCGACTCGGTGACCGGCTGGATACCGTCGGAGGGGATGATCGTCGGATCGGTTCCCTGAACCTGCGGGTAAGGTCCGCGGCTGATGACGGTCGGGAGGGTGATTCCGCGGTTGAAGTAGTGGGCCGCGTCACGTTCCATCGCCCGAGTCGTCGCGTCGAAGTAGGCCTTGTTCGGCCAGGGGCCTTCAGCAAGCGTCACACCGTTGTACTCCAGCAGCGAACCCTTGCGGTAGTTGAGCTTCATGATCGCCAGGTTGTAGTCGATGACCATCCGGTAGTAGCTCGTTTCGGCGTCGGCCAGCTTCTGCTGAGCGTCGAGGACCTGGAACAGGGTGGTCATACCGCCGTCGTACGCGGCCTGCACGGCCCGGACCTCTTTACGGGCAGCCCGAAGGACCGCCAGGTAGGCCTCCACTTCGCGATAGGTGCGGTCGATGTCGGCGTAGAGGTCGGAGAGGTTGTGGACCAGCTCCAGTTCCTGCTCTTGAAGGATGGCGCGTTCGCGGCACAGGAGCAGTTCGGCGTTGCGGACACCGGCCAGTTCGCGGCGGAACCCGATCGGGACTTCCATGTTCAGCCCGAGGCCCCAGTTGCGGTAACCGTCGTGGGTCAGACTGCCGTAGGCGTTCGACTTGTCGTTGGTCGAGTCGATCAGGTCCTTGCCCATCCCATGGAACCGGTACTTGCCTTCCAGGTCAAGACGGGGGAGCAGGTAGTTGCGCGAGGCGACCAGTTCCAGCTCACGGCGCTTGACGTTCCACTTCTGCTTGCGCAGCTCGGGGGTACGGCTGAGGGCTTCGGCCTCGATCTCGTCCCAGTTGTACTTCACGCGGGCGACCGTCGGCTCGTCGACCGGCTTGATCAGGCGCCCATCGGTCGGGGCAATGCCGATCATGTAGCGCAGCAGACGCTCGTTCTTATAGAGGTTGCTCTGGGCCTCGAGGACGGCGACGTAGAAGCGCTGGTAGTTCTGCTCGGCCTGGGCAATGTTCTGGGCGGTACCTTGGTTGTAACCGACATCGTACTGGGCCTTGACGGTCCGCCAGCTCTGCAGGGCGGCTTCCAAACCGACGCCGGAGGCGTTCAGGTTGCGGTAGGCATAGTACAGGTTCCAGTAAGTCTCTTCAAGGTCTTTGAGGTAGTTGCGCACGCCGATCTCGAATTCGGCCAGCTCGATATCTTCCTGAATACGGGCGATCATCACACCGGAGTAGTTGCCGACCGAGCTGTTCGGACCGGCGATCCGGTTGAACTCCACCCCGGCACCCTGCAACAGCGGATGACTGAAGCCGGCTTCGACGTAACTGGTCCAGTCGCTGCCCCACATGCGGTTGGCGCCGTTCTGAGCGTCATATCCGACGCCGGTTCCGGCGTAGAAGGTTCCACCGGTGGCGGTGACCTTCGACAAGGCGGTCTGGAAGGTTCCGGTGTCGCTCTTGGTCGAGTAGATCGAACTGGCCGCGGCGTTGACGTTGTTCGCCAGGCGATCCTTCTGCCAGTAAGCGGTCGAGGACCAAACGGCATCGAAGGCCGAAAGGGCGGCGGCCACCCCGGAGGTCGGACTGGTCTCGATGATCGCCGGATCCCAGACGCTCAGGGTGCTCTGCGGGTAAGACAGCAACAGGGACGGGTTCCCTTGAACCCCCGCGCTGGTGAAGCTCACCCCTTGGAGTTCCCGAAGGACCTTGCTGTTGTCCAAGGCCATCTGACGGACCTCATCGAGGGTCAGCTGCCACTCTTCCTTCGGGTCAGGATTGTCGAGCGAAAGCGGCGCCTGGGTCCTCACCACATCATCGAGCGAGGGAACACAGGTATCCGGATACTCAATCCTGGTCTGCTCAGCAATATATTGGCCAGCGACATTCCCGCGGCTGAAGAGAAACTTCGGCTGCTGCGGCTGACATCCCGTCATTGCACCGGCTATCGCGAGCCCCGCGAGAAAACATTTCCATCCGTGTTGCCAATTCATCGTCTTGCATCCTTGCTACTGGGTAAATGCGTTACATTCCGTAATACTAGTATCGTCCCTACAACCGGCATAATTAACAAAAAACAGACGAAAAATCGGACTTTTCCCGACGACCCTCATAACCGGCAAACTTTCTCACGGGACCGGATCGCCGGCGCGAATCGCTCCGATCCCCGGTATATATAGGGCTAAAAAGCGCTTAAGCCAGGCGGAAGAGCCCCGGCGGCGAAAAGAAAAAAAGCCGGTCTCCCCCTGGGGGGAAACCGGCTTCACCAAACACTCCAGAAATGCTCGTGATTCAGATCAGATTGTTTGTTTGACTTACTTTCTCTAGATTACCTGGATCGAGTGAGCGATCTGACTGTCTCGGCAGCTGTTTAGCGATACTGGTTCGGCTGACGGAACAGCGGAGAGAAAGGACCACTGGTCGAACCGTCGTTGAAGTCGAGCCACCAGTAACCATCGTGCCACTCCATGGTCACCTTGCGCCATCCCAGCGGAACCTGCGGGTAAGGATAGAAGGGGCCGATGTACGGGAAGGCGCCGGCGGCGTACTGCTTCGGGTACGAAACCTGAGAGTAGTTCGGGTAGTCGGCGGTCGTCGGCCAGGAGTAGTTCGGCAGATTGGGCTGCTGACCATTCTGGCCTACCGCGATATTCTGACCACGAGGAGCCCCGGGATAGCTTCCGCGCGCGCCAAAGTCGCCCTGGACAGCCGGGGCGCCGTCACCGGCGACGATCGTTCCCATCGGCATCTGGTCGGACTCGACCGCGGCGTAGCCCTGATTCGGGAACGAACCGACCTGCATCGAACCGCCGACCTGAACGCCCGAGTTATCGGCGACAATCGACGGGGCGGCCAGCTGGGCCGAGTCGGTATAGGTTCCTTCCGTTCCGGCCGGCAGCTGCGCGACATAAACCTGCTCGTTGGCGCGCAGGGTCGAGACCGGCATGATCTCGCCGCTGCTCGGAACCGACGAAATCGGCCGCAGACCGTTGGCCGCGGCGTACGGCTGCTGATAAGCGCCGTTGCTCACCTGGCCCATCGGGGCGCTGGCGGAGAAGGTGAACTGATCGGAGATCGACCGCACGCGAGCGACCTGACGAACGTAATTGGTGACCGCCTCGCGGTCGCGCGGGGACTGAAGCTCACCACGAAGCCGGACATTACCGTCACGGTAGGCAACCTCGATGTCATACTGAGGGAATGCCTGGCTCAGACTTTTGGCGATCCGGTTGGCTTCCGACTGATTATCGGCCCGGACAGAAGCTGCGCCGAGCAGGATCATCATCATCGCCATTGTTGAAACGAACAAACGTCGCATACCCTTTTCCTCCTGCCAAGATCTCTCCGTGAACCGACCGACCCTCTCCTATAGGATCTTTCCCTGCCGGGTCAGGAAACGCGTTTGTACTGATCTTGATTTCTGAAGTGTTGTTGGTGTCACCAGAGGTGCGTCCCTCTGGAATAAACGCTCTGTGATAAACCGCTCTTTGACCCCTAACCGACACGGTTAGGGAACCAAACACGATTGTTCCTTCCCTAATTCGGCAAACCCGGGCCGGGATAAACAGTTTATTTTGGATTTTGAGCGTAAAACTCAAAATTCATCTAATAGGAGATAAAACGGGAAAGATAAGCAATATAAACAAATGCGGGCAGTGAGACCGCCCCGGCGGCCGCACTGCCCGTGTTCCCTCAAGGTTTATTTATAAGGTCAAAACCAAGGGGGCTCGCGAACTAGAGCATATCTTCCTTGAACTCTTCCTTGAGCAGCTCCAGCGCCTTGCCGCCGCTGCTCTCGTCGACAATGACATTCAAGCTGCGCTCGCTGGTATTGATGATACTCACGTTGATCTCGGCCTTCGCCAGGGCGCCGAACAGGCGCAGAGCCAGGTCGGTGTGGCTGCGAAGCCCCGTTCCGCGGACGGTCAGCTTGGCGACGTGGGGGTTCCACGACGCCTTGCAGCCGTGAGTTTTCTCTAAGCCGGCCGCCAGCCGCGTCAGCCGGTCGTCCTCCATCCTCGGGGCGGTGAAGCTGATCACCGCGTCGTTGCCGGAAGCGTCGGACTGAACGATCATATCGACGACGATTTTGCTGTCGGCCACCTGGTTGAAGACCTCCGCGGCGTTGCCCGGAACATCGGGGAGCCCGGCGAGGGTCATGCGCATCTGGCCGGAATCGAGCGCGACCGCGTCGATAATGGTATCTTCCATGCGGGTCATGTACGCCACCAGCTCGCTGGAATGTTTGACCGCGTACGGCTCGGCCGCCGGCAGCGCGTCGGCCGTCTCGAACCTCAGCGTACGCTCGGCGACCGGACGGTCGAGCTGGAACTGGCTGTGGACGGCCCGCAGCGCCTCGACCGCCTTTTCGCGGGAGACCAGCACCGAGACTTTGATCTCGCTGGTGGTGATCATCTCGATATTAATCCCCGCCTCGGCGAGGACGTGGAACATCTTGCGGGCGACCCCGCGGCGGTGCTCCATCCCCAGGCCGACGATCGAGATCTTCGAGACCGAATCGTTGCTGAGAACCTCGCCGGCCCCCACTTCGGCGGCGGCCGTTTTCACCGCGTCGAGGGCGGCAAGCAGATCGTCGCCGGAGACGGTAAAGGAAATATCGGTCTTCCCCCCCTCGGAGGCGTTCTGCACGATCATATCGATCGGGACATTCGCCTCGGCGATCTTCGAGAAGAACTTCATCGCCGCGCCGGGAACGTCGGGGACGCCGCGGACGGTAATCTGCGCCTCGTTCTTCGCCAGCGCGGTGCCGCACACGACCGCCTGGCCGTCTTCCGGCTCGGGGCCGATGATCGTGCCGGGGGTATCGCTGAAACTGCTGCGGACGTGGACGCGGACGCCGAACTTCTTGGCGAACTCGATCGACCGGCTGTGCATCACGCCGGCCCCCATGCTCGCCATCTCAAGCATCTCGTCGTAGCTGATTTTGTCCATCTTGCGCGCCTCGGGGACGACACGCGGATCGGTCGTGTAGACACCGTCGACATCGGTGTAGATATCGCAGGTATCGGCGCCGAGGGCGGCGGCCAGGGCCACGGCGGTGGTATCGCTGCCGCCGCGTCCCAGCGTGGTGATGTTCAGGTCATCATCGATCCCCTGGAACCCGGCGGCGATGATGATCTTCCCCTCGTTTAAGCTCTGGCGCATCCGGTCGGTCGAGATGCTCTTGATGCGCGCCTTCATAAAGGCGTTGTCGGTGCGAATGCCGATCTGGCCGGCGGTGTAGCTGACGGCCTTGTGCCCGAGGGATTCCAGCGCGATCGCCATGAGCGCCACGGTAACCTGCTCGCCGCTGGACATGAGCATATCCATCTCGCGGGTACTCGGCTTTTCGGTGATTTCGTGGGCCAGGGAGATGAGGTGATCGGTATTCTTCCCCATCGCGCTGAGGACCATCACGACCTGATTGCCGTTTTCGGTCTCGCGAATCGCCTTGTTGGCGGCCGCGAGAATCTTGCCCGTGTCGGCAACACTCGTTCCCCCGAATTTCTGAACGATCAACGCCATTGTGAGTTCCTTATGTGTGTTCCTGATACCTTGGAGTGTGAAACAAACGGTCTTATCGAAAAACACGCCGCGGCGACCGGAAGCGGCCGCCGCGGCGCGGGGTGGATATTTCATTATTTCGGCTGGTCGCCGAAGGCCTTGTCGACCACCTCAGAATCGACTTTTTTGGTCATCACGCTCACCAGCGGAACCACCACCAGCGGAACCACCATCGCGATCGAGGCGGAGACCGGCGAGAACGACCTGGCCTCCTGCGGACTCATGGCGAAGTAGCGGTAGAAGAAGATCCCGTTGGAGAGAATCAGCCCGGTGAACATCCCGGCGTAGGCCCCCGCCTTGGTCGTTCCGCGCCAGAACAGACCGTAGAGGTAAGGGGCGAGGAACGCGCCGGCGACCGACCCCCAGGCCAGGGACATCAGCGGGACGATCCAGGCGGGATTGAAGATGGCGATCAGCCACGACAGAACGACAAAGACGGCGCAGAGGAACCGCATCACCCAGAGGTAATGCGTCTCCGACTTCCCGGTGACGGCGTACCCCTTGTACAGGTCGATACTCACCGCCGAGGAGGAGACCAGCGCCAAAGACGAAAGGGTCGACATCGACGCCGAGAGGACCAGCAGCAGGATCAGCGCCAGCAGCGGGCCGGGGAGGGCGTAGATGAGCATGATCGGAACCAGGGCGTTGGTGTCGATCTTCCCGGTGGCGCTGCTGATAGCGGCGGTGAGCTGTTCGTTCGGAAGCAGGTGCGTCAGGCCGCCGCAGAAGTAGGCGCCGCAGCCGATCACCAGCGCGAAGATCGTCGTGATGACCGCGCCGCGGACAATCTGCGACTCATCTTTGATGGCGTAGTACTTGTGAACCATCTGGGGAAGTCCCCAGGTGGCGAAGCTCGTCATGAAGACGACCGACCAGAGAATGTACGCCGGAATCGGCTTGACCGCTTCCATCGGAGAGTCGGCCCCGGAGGTGACCCGCGCCTGCCAGGCGTCGACCGCCTTTTCGATGGCTTCCTGCGGGGCACCGAACTTCGCCAAAACGAACCAGACCATCAGCAGGGCGCCGAAGAACATAATGATCCCCTGAATGAAGTCGATCCGAGCGGCGGCCTTGTACCCCCCAAAGACGACGTACAGCCCGGTGACGATCGTAATGATCGTGATCGCCGTGCGCAGCGTCAGGTGGAAGATATGCTCAAACAGGTAGCCGAGCCCGGAGAAGACGGAGGCCGAGTACGGGAGAAGGAAGACGAAAATCACGATCGCCGTGATGATCTTCATCCCGTCGGAGTTGTACCGCTTCGAGAAGAACTCGGGCATCGTCATCGCGCCTAAACGCTGCGTCATCTTCCGTGTCATCCGCCCCAAGACCAGCCAGGCGAGCGCCCCTCCGACCAAGGCGTTGAACAGACCGACCCACAGGCCGCCGAACCCGCACAGCCAACCGTACTGCCCCGCGAACCCAATGAAGACCACCGCCGAGAAATAGCTCGTTCCATACGAGATGGCAAGAACCCAGGGGCCGAGAGTCCGGCCGCCAAGGAAGAAATCACTGGTGTTTTGCGTACGCCTCATCCCCCAACTGGCGATGACCAGCAGGGCTAGGAAGAAGACCGCTGTCAGGACGAAAGGCAGATCGAGAGTCATGGTACGGTTCCTAATGGATTGTGCGCCTGAGATCAGGCACGGTTATCATTTTGGCTGCTGCAACTGCTGCGACAGCCGTTGAGTCTCAAGCCGCTTTTGGACATTGACCTCCACCGGTCCAAACGCCAGCTCATGGCGCTGGATGGACAACGAAAGGGCATGCAAAAGCCGTTTGGCGGTGAAAAAATTCATCACGACCCGATTTCTCAGATGAATCGGATCCGCGGGAGTTTCGGAGACCTGCGTATTGAGCGCGAAGTCGATAATCATTTCTTCGGGGGTGGCGGTCACTCGGCAGAAGTTCGCGTACGTCACTTCAGCGTCGAAATCGTTGACAACGTTTTGGACCGGCGGATCTTGTTCTTCTTTTTTCCTCGGTGACATCACGGTACGGTTCCTCCTTTGAACACGGGCAAGCCCCGTCCTTAGCTCCCTAGGGCGACTATAGACCGGCTCACCTAAAATTTATCCGGCTTATTTTAACCATCTTTCGCCAATCTGTCCACCGGCATTTTCCGCGTCTGGGGGCAAGAAAAACCGATCTTGCTTCCCGGGGCGATAAACGATACTCTTCCCGAACCGTTTGGACGCGCTTGGGGCCAATGCGCTGTCGGGGCGCGTTAGAAAAGCGTTTTTTCAGATAACCGAGGTGATCCTATACAATGTCCTGGTCTGCGATCTGTGAGCCAACCGTGCTGATTTCGGCGGGAATCGCCCTGTTGATTGGTTTCTCGTGGCTGAAAATACGCCGCGGCGCGGTCTCGAAACAGACGTGTGTCGAGGAACAATACGCCGAGCCGGCCGCCGACGCGGACCTCGGCGAGATGACCGATCGCCTGGAAGAGGAAAAGCGCGAGATCAGCCGCCTCTTGGACGAGGCCCGGCAGACGGCCTCCCGTTTGGAAGAGATGCTCCGCGCTTTCGATCAGACCTTCTTCGCCGAGCAGTCACCGCACGGCTCGGTCTCGGCCCTCTTCGACGGTCTGAGCGACTCGATGCTCGGGCAGTGCCGGGCGATCACCGAGCGAACCGGTCAGCTTCGCCGCAAGGCGCAGTCGCTTCAATCGGCGGCCAAGGCCCAAGGCGTCCCAAGCGCCCGCCCGTAACCCAAAGACGCACCCCTTTTTCCCTTCGTTTTAGGAGCGCCGACGACCAATGGAGCCCGAACCGAACCTCGATCCGGAGGCCGACCTCTCTTCCGAGACGTTTTCGGTCACGCTCGATCAGTTCAACGGCCCGCTCGACCTTCTCCTGTATCTTGTCCGCCGTCAGGAACTCGACATTATGGATATCCCCGTGGCGAAGATCACGGACCAATATCTCAAGTACATCGAGGTGCTCACCGTTTTGGATATCGACGCGGTCGGCGATTTTATCGTCCTGGCCAGTAAGTTGATCGAGATCAAATCGTTCGAGGCGCTCCCGAACGAGCAGGAGGTCGAGGAGGAGATCGAGGATCCGCGCAAAGAGCTGGTCACCCGCCTTTTGGCGTACAAGAAGTTCTGCGAGGAAGCCGGTCAGCTCGAAAAGCGCGGCCGGCTGTGGCAGCGGCGCTATCCCCGTCTGGCGGTCGATCTCAAACCGAAGGAGCGCAACGCCGCGGAGGAGCCGATTCAGGAGATCGTCGTGTGGGACCTGGTCAGCGCCTTCGGCCGGATTCTGCGCGAGAGGGCGCCGGCGGCCAAGCACAAGGTGGTCTACGACGATACCCCGATCTCGGTCCACATGCAGCGGATCTACAACCGCCTGAAGCGGGAGCAGACCGTCTGGTTTTCGTCGTTCTTCCAGGACGCGCACCGAAGGACGACCCTCATCGGCATCTTTATGGCGATCTTGGAACTGGTCCGCCACGAGTATGCCTACGTTTGGCAAGAAGTACCGTTCGGTGATATCGAGGTCCGATTCCGCGCCAGCAGCCGGGCGTTCGATTTTTCGTCGGTCGACGACCAGCCGACCCCGCGCTTCCTGGAAGACGACACGCAGGCCAGCGACGCCGCGTAAGCTCTTTTACCCTCGCTTTGGTATCGTCTACAGTTCCCCGCGGTCGAGATAGCGGGGACGGCGCAGGAGGATCCATAGGAAAAACGGCCCGCCGAGCAGCGAGGTGATCACCCCCACCGGCAGGACGTCGCCGGCGAGCAGACAGCGGGAGAGGGTATGGCAGCCGGTCAGAAACAGCCCGCCGGTGAGAAAGACGGCCGGAACGAGAACGCGGTGCCGTGTTCCGTACAGAAGCCGGCAGATGTGGGGGACCATCAGCCCGACAAAGCCGATCGGGCCGAAGAGCGAGACGGTCCACCCGACCAGCAGCGAGGAGAGCAGCAGAAGAAGCAGCGAGAGCCGGTCGACCGAAACCCCGAGGGTGAGGGCGCGGTTTTTGCCGGTCGTTAAAATATCGAGCTCGCGGCCGTAAAACCAATGGACCGCCGCGGCCGAGACGACCATCAGGCCGCTGACACAGGTCATGCTTGGGGAGAGGGGCTCGATCCGTCCCATCGTCCAACGGATCATCCGCAGCATCTGGCCGGCGTCGGCGCCGTACTGCATCGCCAGGACCAAGCTGGAGAAGAAGAAACTCAGCGCGATCCCCGCCAGCGGCAAAGAGGCGGTGCCCAGGCCGCGGACCCGAGCCAGCGACAGGAGAATCAGCGCCGCGCCGAGCGCCCCGGCGGCCGAGGCCCAGGCGGCGGCCGGAAGCCCCAGGACGGTCCCGATCGCCGCCGGCCCCAAAAGGAACCACCCGGTCGCCCCAAAGGCGGCGCCGGAGGCGATTCCCAAGGTATAGGGGGAGGCCAGGGCGTTGCGAAAGAGGGTCTGAAGCATCAGACCCGACAGTGAGAGCGCCGCGCCGGCGATAAAGGCGCTCCAGCATTTGGGGAGCCGCTCGTAACGGAAGATCGCCGCGCGAACGGCCTCTTCGCTCTGGGGGTCGGCGATCGCCGAGGGGTCACACGCCTGAAGGTAGACTTTGGGACTGTAACAGGGACGCCCTACCAGAGGGGCGGCGGCCATAAGCACCGCCGCGGCGGCGGCGCAGCACAGAAGCTTGATCCCCTTGCCCGTCATAGAAATGTCGTCTGTTCCCCGCGTCTCGAACGAAAAAACATAATCGTAACAGCGCTCTTTTTTAACACACCCCCGAGGGCTCTTCAAGAGTACCGCCGACCCTTCCCCCCGCGAGGAAAAAGAAACCTTGGCTGTAAAAATCGGAAAGGATGGTAAAATCAGCGGCAAGGAAAGAGAAGAACCTTCCCCCGATATGCCGATAGCAGATTTTGTCCCCCGCCTAATACAATAAATGTGTTTTAAGCGGGGAAAGACAAACGCACAAAAGAACAAAGAAGACAGAGGGTTTTGTGGGCGCGATTCCGTCAGGCCTGAAACGCAGCGTGGAGCGATTCCTCTTCAAGACGCCGAAGGGGTACCTGGCGCGGTGGTCCTACGAATTGGATCGTATCAACGCGCTGGAGCCGCAGACGCAGAAGCTCAGCGATCAGGAGCTGCGCAAACAATCGCTCTCGCTTCGCTACCGCGCCCGAAGCGGCGAGCCGCTGGAAAGGTTGCTGCCCGAGGCGTTCGCGCTGGTGCGCGAGGCGTCGGTTCGAACCACGGGGATGCGCCACTTCGACGTTCAGATTCTCGGCGGGATCGCGATGTTCCACAACTCGATCGTCGAGATGCAGACCGGCGAGGGGAAGACCCTCACGGCGACCGCGCCGATGTACTTAAGAGCGCTCAGCGGCAAGGGGGCGATGCTGGCGACGGTCAACGACTACCTGGCGGCCCGCGACGCCGAGCTGATGGGGCCGATCTATAAGGCGCTCGGGATGAAGACCGGGGTGATCCAGACGCAGCAGCAATCCGATCAGCGCCGAGAGGCGTACCACTGCGATATCACCTATGGGACGGCCAAGGAGTTTGGGTTCGACTTTTTGCGCGACCGCCTTTTGCTGCGCCGGATTCGCGAGGGACAGACCGACTTGCTCGGGGCGATGCTCGAAAGCCAAAAAACAAAAAACGAGCAGCCGACCCAGCGGGAAGACCCCTATTTCTGCCTGGTCGACGAGGCCGACAGTATTCTCATCGACGAGGCGAGCACCCCGCTGATCATCAGCGCCCTTCCGACCGAGGAGCAAAAGCAGGAGGTCGCCGCCTATAAGTGGGCGGCCGATCACGTCTACGAGTTTATCGAGGACGAAGATTACGAGTACGACCACGAGAAGCGCTCCATTGAGCTGACGCGCAAAGGACGGCTGAAGGCGCGCATGCTCCCGAAGCCCCCCGAGATGGATACCACGGGGCTGTTCCACGTCTATGAGTTCGTCAAGCGGGCGATCCGGGTCGACCGCGACTATCATCTCGACCAGCAGTATGTCGTCAAGGACGGCGAGATCGTCATTGTCGACGAGTTCACCGGCCGTCTGGGCGAAGGGCGCAAATGGCGCGACGGGATCCACCAGGCGGTGGAGGCCAAGGAGGGGGTCAAAGTCACCGTCGCCACCGGTCAGGCGGCGCGGGTGACGGTCCAGGACTTCTTTCTGCGGTTCGAGCACCTCGCCGGAATGACGGGGACCGCGTGGGCGAGCCGCACCGAGCTGCGCCGCATCTACAAGTGCCACGTGATCCCGGTGCCGACCAACCGGCCGCCGCAAAGGGTCAAACTCCCGACGCTCGTCTACCCGACCGAGCGCGCCAAGTGGAACGCCATTGTCTCCGAGATCCAAGAGCTCCACGCCATGGGGCGTCCGGTTCTGATCGGTACCCGAACGATCGATAAGTCCGAGATCCTCTCGCGGCTGCTCACCGACGCGGGGATCGAGCACCAGGTTCTCAACGCCAACCATATCGAGGCCGAGGCGGCGATCGTCGCGGACGCGGGCCATTGGGGGAAGGTGACGGTCTCGACCAATATGGCCGGGCGC
Organism: Thermoguttaceae bacterium; assembly: GCA_017434455.1. Taxonomy (GTDB): domain Bacteria; phylum Planctomycetota; class Planctomycetia; order Pirellulales; family Thermoguttaceae; genus RUG695. The sequence continues at coordinate 79,165 of JAFRFG010000036.1, forward strand.
GGCACCGATATCAAGCTCCCCGAAGAGGTTCTCGATATCGGCGGTCTTCAGGTGATCTGTACCGAACTGCACGAGTCGGCGCGCATCGACCGCCAGCTCATCGGCCGCTGCGGGCGTCAGGGAGACCCGGGAACGTTCCGCCAATACCTGTCGCTCGAGGACGAGATCAACGAGAAGGCGTACGGCCCGAAGAAGGCGAAAAAATTTGCCGCGCGGGGACAGAACGTTTCGGACGATACCCTGTTCAACGGGCTGATCGGCCGATTCTACCGCGCGCAGCACAAGGTCGAGAAAAAGAGCTACCGCTCGCGAAAGACCATGCTCTATTACGAGAAAGAGCGCAAAAAGATCCAAAAGGGGATGGGGCAGGATCCCTATCTGGACTCGACGAACTGAAAGGCACGCCGGCGCGTCACAGCCGTTTGATCCGCCAGCGGCCGGTCTTTAGGTAAATGAGGGTGATCACGACCGACAGGGTCGAGGCCAGCGGGGCGGCCCAGCCGATCGACCAGAGGGTCGCGCCGGGAAGGCGGCTGATCCACCAGGCGGCCGGAACGCGGATCAGGAAGGTCGGCACAACGTTGTTGACGAAGGTGAATCGGGTATGTCCGCTGCCGTTGAGCAGGCCGTTGGCGCAAAAGACAAACGCCACTAAGAGCACATCAAAGCAGAACGATCTCATGTAGAGCGACCCGGCTTCGATCACCGCTTTGTCACGGGTAAAGAGGGCAAACGCCGTTTGGGGGAAGAACTCCATCCAGCTCCAGCAGACGACGGCGCACGCCCCGGCGCACAGAACCCCCCAGCGGAACGCCGAGATCGCGCGCTGCGGCTTTTCGGCGCCGAGGTTCTGGGCGACCATCGCCGTTAAGGCCATTCCCAGCGACATGGCCGGAAGCATCGTAAAGCTGTTGATACGGCAGCAGATCCCGTACCCGGCCGAGGCGGCGACCCCCATCGCGTTGATGAACGAGAAAATCAGCAGGAACGAAAAGTCGATCAGGGTCGATTGAACGGCCAGCGGAATCCCGATCACAAAGAGCTTTTCGGCCACACGCCAGTCGATTCGGAAACTTTTGAGTTTAAAGTCAAACAGCGCCCTGTGCCGTTTGATCGCGATCAGGCCGAAGGTCATGCTCACCGCCTGGGAACCGATCGTGGCGTACGCCGCGCCGACCGGCCCCATGGCGCACCAGCCGACCAGCAGCATGTCGGCCAGCAGGTTCGCGGCGCAGGCGATCCCGACAATGATCATCGGGGTGACGGAATCCCCCACGCCGCGCATGATCGCCGAGCAGATGTTGTAGCCGGCGATAAAGATCGAACCGCACGAGCAAATGATGATGTATTCTTTCGCCTCGTCGAACGCCTCCGGCGGGGTCTGCAGAAAGCGAAGCAGCGGGGAGGCGAACACGAGCATCGCGGCGGTGACGAGGAACGTCACCAAAACGAAGGAAGAGAATATCGTCCCGATGGTCCGGCGGACCGACTCGTGATCTTTCGCGCCGAAGAAATTCCCGACGATCACCGTCCCGGCGGTCGAAAGCCCGACGATCACGAAAGTCAGAAGCGTCATGGTTTGGCTTCCGCAGGCGACCGCCGAAACATCGGCGCTGTCTTTGGCGAACCGGCCGACCACCAGCAGGTCGACGGCACCGTACAGCGCCTGAAGGATATTGGCGATAAAGAACGGAACGGCAAACAAAAGAAGGGTCTTGAGGACCGGACCGACCGTCAGGTCTGTCTGGCGCCCGGCCGGGGGATCGGGGGTACCGTCCTCGTGGAGTGTCGAATCGCTGCTCACTGCCGTCAATCCCCTTATGCTTTACAGACCTTCTGCTCTTAAATATTTCTTTCGGAAAGACGCAAACACCATCGGCGGGACTATTGTACCAGGCATCGCGGTCGTTTTAAGGAGCGGCACCGCCGTCGGCACTTTCTTGATTCTTGCCGCGCTTCCGGGTAAAATGACGCTCACCGAGTGAAATTTCCTGCCCCCCAATAATCCGTTCTCCCGGAAGGTCGAGATTCCATGAAACGCCTTGCCCTGCTTTTCACCGCGCTCGCCGCGCTTGCCTGTACCCCGATTCTCTTTGCCTTCGATTACCCCGACGGCTTCCGCGAGGCGGTCGAGGCCGACTGGGCGCGTCAGGAGGTGACCGCCGATCGGATGATCGATAAGGCCTCGGCACTGAGCGACCTGGTCGGCCGTTCGGAGGCCCTGCTGGAGCGGCTGGAAGAGGACGAGGCGATCGACCAAACCTGCGCCGAGGCGCTTCGCCAAGAGATCGACCGGGTCAAAAGCTGTGACATCAAGGCGCTCTCCCCTAAAGAAATCGCCGAAAAGTACTTGGCTTTGCGCTGGCGCACGCGCGAGGCGGCGCTGAGCAACCCCCTGGTGAAAGATATTCCGATCGTCTTCCTCAAAGAAGACCGCTACGTCTGGCAGCTGATTCATGAGTATCTCTCGTACTACTACAGCCACACGAAAATGCAGGGGGGAGAGCTCATGCTCTTGGAGAACCCCGGTTTTTCGTTCGAGGCCCGTTCCCTGACCGAGGGAAAGCTCCCGCGCGGGGTCTTTGAGACTCCCTCGATCTCGTTCGACGGGAAGACCCTCTATTTCGCCTTCGCCGATTTCACCAACGTCGTTTCCGAGAAGGAGCCGCCGATCACCTTTAGGTGGCTGCAGATTCGCGGTTACGACCACGATATCGAAGATTACCTGGCCCGCACCGACGGGAAGTTCCATCTCTACAAAATGGACTTGGCCAGCGGCAAAATCGAGCAGCTCACCGACGGGCCGGACGACGACTTCGACCCGGCCGAACTGCCCGACGGCGATTTGGTCTTTATGTCGACCCGCCGCGGCGGCTTCGCCCGCTGCACCGGCGACTGCGAGCCGGTCGAGGACGCGACGCTGCATCGTCTCGACAAGGACGGAACGATCAAGACGCTCTCCTGGCACGAGACGAACGAGTGGAATCCGTCGGTTCTTCAGGACGGCCGAATCGTCTACACCCGGTGGGATTACGTCGACCGCGAGGCGGCGCGCTATATGAATCTTTGGGTCACCAACCCCGACGGCACGGGGGCGCAGGCGCTGTTCGGCAACTACACCGAACAGATCGTCGCGATGCTCGGGGCCAAGGCGATCCCGAACTCGAACAAGATCATGTTCATCGCCTCGGGCCACCATATTGCCGTCGGCGGCGCGCTGGGGATTCTCGATCTGACGAAGATGTCGTACGACCAGGAAAGCGGCGAGGACAACCTCGACGCCATCGAGGTTCTTTCCCCGGAGATCCCGTTCCCCGAGACGCCGTCCAAGGATGGAAGAGGGACCTCGACCAACGGGGAATTCAACTGTCTTTCGAGGAATTACTACTACAGCCCCTTCCCTCTTTCGGAGGACTACTACCTCACCGCGTACAGCCATGACCCGAACGGCGGCTACTTGGCGACGGCGGGTTATTCGATCACGATGGACCGCACCTACCACTACACCGGCCGTGTCGGTCAGCCCTTCTCTTCTGGGAAGATGGGACTGTATTACCGCGACCGGTTCGGCAATTTGGAGCTGCTCTATCAAGATCCTCACGTCGCCTGCCGTCATCCGATGCAGACGGCCGCGCGCGAAAAGCCGCCGGTGATCGCCTCGAAGCTGCCGGCCACAGACAAGCCGGAGGGGACGTTTGTGCTGTCGAACGTCTACGAGTCGGTTTTTCCTATGCCGAAGGACCGCAAGATTGTGGCGCTGCGGGTCTTTGAACTGTTCTCGCACGAGCCGGAGTATTACAGCGACACGCCGAAACTGGGCTACCCGCACGCGGCCAACGCCCGGGCCTGCTTAGGCGAGGTTCCGGTCGAGGAAGACGGCTCGGCGCATTTCAAAGCCCCCGCCTGCAAGCCGCTCTACTTCCAGGCGATCGACGAGGAGGGGAAGGCCGTTCAGACGATGCTCAGCGAGGTCTACCTCCAGCCGGGAGAGAACCGCGGCTGCGTCGGCTGTCATGAGCAATATCAGACCGCGGCGCAGAACGTCCCGGTTCAGGGGAAGGCGCTGACGCGTCCGGCCTCGGAGATGGTCCCAGGCCCCGACGGTTCCTCGCCGATCTGCTACCCGCGGCTGATTCAGCCGATTTTGGACCGCCGCTGTGTCTCGTGCCACGACGACAGCGACAAGGCCGCCAAGCCCGATCTGCGCGGAGTGGATCACGGCGAGTATTTTTCGCTCTCCTACGAGAATATGCGCCCCTACGTCCGCTTCTTTGATTGGGGCGGGAACGGCGGTTTGAGCCGGATCGTGTCGTATCCGGGGAAGTGCGCCGCCGATGAGTCACCGCTCACGGAAATTTTGGCGGACGCCAACCACCGGGAGAAGACCGGCCTGACGGACGAGGAACTGCGGACGATCTATCTGTGGCTCGACTCGAACTGCCAGTTCTACGGGACGGGGATCCCGGAGGATATGCAGCGGCAGAAGCTCGGCGAGGCGGTCCCCTGCCCGCGAAACTAGCCGGTTGATCGGAAAGCAGCCGTTACGGCCTCGAACGAGCCCCGACGATGATACGCGCCGGGGCTCGCGCTGTTTTATAGTGCCTTATATGCCCTAGTCTGCCCAAAAGACAAGTGCCTTGTTTCTCTTTCTTCTTCCAAGTAGAATAACTCTTGTCAGAATCATTTTTATTCCCTTAAAAACACAGGCACACCCTATGAAACGCCTTACCCTTCTTTTTGCCGCGCTGTTCGCGTTAGTATCAGCCCGCGCTGTGTTCTCCTACGACTATCCCGACGGTTTCCGCGAGGCGGTCGAAGCCGACTGGGCGCGTCAGGAAGCCACGGCCAATCGCGCGATCGACCAAAGCGGGGCCTTAAAAGCCCTGACCGAGCGGGCCGCCGCGCTGCTGGATCGCCTGGAAGAAGACGAGGCGATTGAGGAGAACCGCGCCGCGGCGCTGCGCCAAGAGATTGACAAAATCGCCGGTACCGACCTGGCCGGGCTCTCGGCCGAGGAGATCCGCCGGGAATACCTGGCGCTGCGCTGGAGCGTGCGCGAGGCGGTGTTTGATAATCCCCTGGTCAAGGATATCCCGATCGTCTTCCTTAAGGCGAACCGCTACGTCTGGCAGCTGATCCACGAGTATCTCTCTTACTACTACAGCCATACCAATATGGACAGCGGCGAGCTGATGCGCCTGGATAACCCCGGTTTTTCGTTCGACGCCCGGTCGCTGACCGGAGGGAAGCTCCCGCGCGGGGCTTTCGAGACGCCGTCGCTTTCGTTCGACGGGAAGACGCTCTATTTCGCCTTCGCCGATTTCACCAACGTCGTCCCCGAGGACGCGCCGGAACTGACGCTTCGGGTCGTTATCGACCGCGGCTACGATTACGAGCTCGAAGACTATCTGGCCCGCAGCGACGGGAAGTTCCATCTTTACAAGATGGACTTGGCCAGCGGCAAGATCGAGCAGCTCACCGACGGGCCGGACGACGACTTCGACCCGGCCGAGCTGCCCGACGGTGATTTGGTCTTTATGTCGACCCGCCGCGGCGGCTTCGCCCGATGCACCGCCGATTACGAACCGGTCGAGGACGCGACTCTGCACCGCCGCGCTGAGGACGGGACAATCAAGACACTGTCGTGGCATGAGACGAACGAATGGAATCCGTCGGTCCTCCAAGACGGCCGAATTGTTTACACCCGGTGGGATTACGTCGACCGCGAGGCGGCGCGCTATATGAACCTTTGGGTCACCAACCCCGACGGTACGGGGGCGCAGGCGCTGTTCGGCAACTACACCGAGAAGATCGTCGCGATGCTCGGGGCCAAGGCGATTCCGAACTCAAACAAGATTATGTTCCTCGCCTCGGGGCACCACATCGCCGTGGGGGGCCCTGTGGGGATCCTCGATCTGACGAAGATGTCGTACGACCCGCAAACCGGCGAGGATAATTTCGACGCGATCGAGGTCCTCACCCCGGATATCCCGTTCCCCGAAACCCCGGCCAAGGATGGAAACGGGACCGCGAAGGACGGGAGCTACAACTGTGTCTCGACGCATTACTACTACAGCCCCTTCCCCCTTTCGGAGGACTACTACCTCGCGTCGTACAGTCACGACCCGAACGGGGGCTACCTGGCCGAGGGGAGTTATCACGGTTACACCGGCGGCTTGGGTGAGCCGTTCGCCTCGGGAAAAATGGGCCTGTACTACGCCGACCGATTCGGCAACCTGGAGTTAATTTACCAGGACGACCAGCTGGCGTGCCGCTATCCGATACAGGTGGCCCCGCGCGAGAAACCGCCGGTGATCGCCTCGAAACTGCCGGCCGCCGACAAGCCGGAGGGGACGTTTGTGCTGTCGAACGTTTACGAGTCGATCTTCCCCATGCCGAAGGATCGCAAGATTGTGGCGCTGCGGGTCTTTGAGCTGTTCTCGCACGAACCGGACTACCCCAGCGACCGGCCGAAGATGGGTTATCCGCGCGCGGCCAACGCCCGGGCCTGCTTAGGTGAGGTTCCGGTGGAGGAAGACGGCTCGGCGCACTTCAAAGCCCCCGCCTGCAAACCGCTTTACTTCCAGGCGATCGACGAGGAGGGGAAGGCCGTTCAGACGATGCTCAGCGAGGTCTACCTCCAGCCGGGAGAGAACCGCGGCTGTGTCGGCTGTCACGAGCAGTATCAGACGGCGGCGCAGAACGTTCCGGTCCAGGGGAAGGCGCTGACGCGCCCGGCCTCGGAGATGGTCCCCGGTCCGGACGGTTCCTCGCCGATCTGCTATCCGCGGCTGGTCCAGCCGATTTTGGACCGCCGGTGCGTCTCGTGTCACGACGGCAGCGACAAGGCGGCCAAGCCCGATCTGCGCGGATTGGATAAAGAGCAGTTCTCGATTTCGTACGACAGTCTGCGCCCCTACGTTCGCTATTTTGACTGGGGAAGCAATTTCGATCCGACCGGCCGCGGCGGTTTGAGCCGGATCGTGTCGTTCCCGGGGAAGTGCGCCGCCGATGAGGCGCCGCTGACAGCGGTTTTGGCGGACGCCAATCACGGAGAGAAGACCGGACTGACGGATGAGGAGCTGCGGACGATCTATCTGTGGCTCGACTCGAACTGCCAGTTCTACGGGACGGCGATCCCCGAGGATATGGAGCGGCAGAAGCTCGGCGAGGCGGTCCCCTGCCCGAGAAACTAACAAAGCCGCGGCGCAAGGCGGTATGAATAAAGCAGCCCCGGCCAAAAGGCCGGGGCTGTGTGTTTTTGGGTGAATAAGAGCTAAAACTCCAGCGTATCCCCCGCCAGCGCCGCGAATGTCTCCCCCCGGAACTCCCGAGCCAGGAACGCCCCCGCCTCGGCCCCGGTGCAGTGGGTCAGGATCAAACGCTCCACCGGGGAGCCGTTGAGGTAATCGGCCGTGCGGCGCAGACGATCCCCGCCGGCACGGTTTAGGTGCAGACCTCCCAAGACGGCGGTAATGGTCAGCCCCAGCGAGCGGCAATACTCCAAGGTATTGATCAATCCCGCGTGGCAGCACCCCGTGACCAACAGCGCCCCGCCGCCGCGAAGGGGGATGGCCAGCGCGATCTCATCGTCGATCGTATCCGGCCGCGTGCCGCAGCTGTCCAGGAAAAACGGCCCCCCGGGGGTCTCTGTAGAGCGGCGCGGAATCGGTCCGGTCAAAAGAATCTCCCCACCGCCGAAGGGATGTGTTATCGGCGCGCCCACCTCGCGCAGCCGCTCGGGCGCCAAAGCGTCCCAAGCGGCGCGGCACGGCTCGGGCATCCCGATCTGGCGCGTGAGATCCGGCTCCACGCGCCAGCGCCTCCGGGTAAAGTCCGGCCCATGCCAAAAGCGGGCCTTCTTAAGACGCCCGGCCAGAGGAGCCAATCCGCCGGTGTGGTCGTAGTGGCCGTGGCTGAAGAAAACATCGTCCACTTCGGCGAAATCAACACCGAAGCGGACGAGGTTTTGGGCGGTCGTTCGGCCGGCCCCCAAATCGACCAGGGCCAGCCACCGGCCGCGGCGAAGGATCAGCGAAAGCCCATGCTCGGCCTCCACCCCTTCTCGGGCCTGGTCGTTGACCGCCGCGGTGATCGTCAGCATCGGCTTTTTACTCCCAGGTGATCATCAAAACGAACGACCCTTCCCGGTTGGCTATCTTCAGGGTCGAATCGCTGTACTCGACTTCCTCTTCGGTCCAGGTATTCTCGAAATCGATTCGTTTGACACGGACCTTCCCCGACTCGGCAGTGCCGGCCAGCGCGATTTCGAGCGTCGGGAGCGACTCTTTATAGCAGCTCACCAAAAGCGCCTTTTGCCCATCGCTCCCCACACCGGCTAAGAGCGAGACGTTCTCGCGGTCTTCGGTCCGAACCCGTTCGGGGGTCTGATCCAGCAGATCGGCGAAGGCGATGAAGACGAAGTAGGGGGGGCGCTTATTGAGGTTAGGATCGAACACCCCGAGTTTGATCGACTCGTCGAGCAGGCCGTAGCTCGAGATCCAGGTGGCGTAGAAGTTCCCCATATCGATCGGGACATCCTGCCAGCGGCTGAGGACATAGCCGGTAAAGGCGGCCGAGTCGGGACCGTTCATGTCATTGCGGATGCCGGCGCTGTTGGGAACCTCGATGTAGTGCCATTCGTTCAAGTGCAGTTCGGTCTTTGTGAACCCGCGGCGGTCAAGCTCGGCGCGGAATTTCGGGACGTTATCGATCATCAAATGAGGATCGGTCGTGTAGCAGTGCCACGAGAAGAAATCCAGGGGGGCGTTTTCGCGCTGGACCGTGTCGAGGAACAACTTGACTTTTTCGTCCCCGGGGGAGGCGAAAGCCGGACCGCCGACGGCAATATCGGGAAATTCGCTCTTTAAGCGCTTAGCCACGAGGACATAGAAATCGCAGTAGGTCTGAAAATCTCTGTCGCGCCACATCTGCGGGATAACATCCGGCTCGTTCCAGACCTCCCAGTAGTCGATCTTCCAGTGGAAGCCGTCGGCCCACCCCCGGGTGTAGTGGCGAACGATCCCGGCGCAGATCTCGGCGTACTTCTCGGGATCCTCCGGGGGACCGGTGAAGTAATGGTTGCGCGAGTGCTCGATCGAGGTTCCGAGGCGGTAGATCACCTTCGCCCCTCCCTCGAGGATCGGACGGATATAGTCGTCGGTCGCGGCGAAGAAGTAGTTCTTCGGGTCGGCCGGGTCGGAGTTGAAATTCCCGAAGACATGCTGAACATCGACCACGCGCAGCCCGCCGTTGTACCAGGGACAGTCGTGCAGACGGACCGACGCGAACCGGGCGTCGGCGAACGCCCCTTCCGGGTGGGAGAGCATCTCGTAGCCGGTCGGGTAACCGATATTGGTCCCGTTGACCGCTTTGATCGGCCCAAGGGACTGGCCAAAGTCGACGGCAAGGCGTCCCTCCTCACAAACCGCGCGCCCAAGGCCGAACGCGCCGACGGCGGCGGCCGCGAACAGCGCCAGCAGTACGATCGTTCTCCTCACTTTTTTCTCCTCCCGGATAGCAAAGGGTCAATAATGTCGGACAATAAAGGGTCATCTCCCCCCAATTGTAGGCCCCTCCGAGGGGTTTTTCAATTCCTTTCGCGCCTCGGCGCCTTGGGCCGATTCTTCGGGGGGGAAAGAGTACTAAAGCCCCCTTGACGCTCTTGTATAAAGGGATAAGCTTTACTTTCCCCTGGATTTTTACAATCGCTGGGGTATGTATCCGCCGGTGTAATGGTTTTGCTCCCGTGATGCGGTCGGGGGCATCCGCGGATGTGTTCAACAACAAGAGAATGTCGAGAGGATTCATGCCAACAATCAATCAGCTCGTTCGGAAGAATCGCAAACAGCAGCATTCTATGAGTATGTCTCCGGTTCTGGAGAGCTGCTCGCAGAAGCGCGGCGTTTGCCTTCTGGTCCGTACCATGGCGCCGAAAAAGCCGAATTCCGCTATGCGGCGCATCACCCGTGTGCGTCTTTCCAACAACAAAGAGGTCACGGTTTACATCCCCGGTGAGGGGCACAAACTTCAGGAACACTCGATCGTGCTGATCCGAGGCGGTCGTGTTCGTGACCTGCCGGGTGTCCGGTATCAGGTCGTCCGCGGGACGCTTGACGCCACCGCCGTTGAAGGCCGTCGTCAGGCCCGCAGCCGTTACGGCGCCAAGAAGACCTCCGCCGCCCCCGCCAAGGGAAAGAAGAAGTAAGAGCAAAGTACTTCCCGCTTGAGTTGTTTCAGGCGCAAGGGGTACTTTTTCCGGTTGAGAAAGCGGCTTTTATGGCAGCCTCCCGTCGGAGTATTAACCGGAAGTCAAGCAAGAGATTCATTTCAGAAAGAATAAAAAGATGGGAAGAATTACCGCAAGTAAAAAGCAGCTCAAAGGCGACCCCCGTTACGGGAACCTGATCGCCAGCAAGTTCATCAACTACCTGATGCTGGACGGCAAAAAGACCGCGGCCGAGAAGATCTTCTATGACGCTCTCGACATTCTCAAAGAGAAGATCGCCGACGTCGAGCCGCTCGATGCCTTCCTCCAGGCGCTGGACAACGTCAAACCGCAGGTCGAAGTCCGCTCCAAGCGCGTCGGAGGCGCCAGTTACCAGGTCCCGATGCCGGTGAAGGCCAATCGCGCCCAGGCGCTGTGCATCCGCTGGATTTTGGCCGCTGTCCGTGACAAGAAGGGCCAGCCGACCGCGCAGAAACTCGCCGCCGAGCTGTTCGACGCCTACAACAAGCAAGGGACCGCCTTCACCAAGCGTGAGAACGTCCACAAGATGGCCGAAGCGAACAAGGCGTTCGCCCACTTCGCCAACTGATCTTGCCGTTTGACGGCGCGCGGGTTTTCCCCCGCCGCGCCCTAGTAAAGACCGTGTTTGTCGCCCGCGTGACCGACACGGTCTTTTCTTGAAATAACAATCGTTCCCCCCCTCCCCCGTTACCTTTACAAGAGTCGAGCATAAAGCCATGACGAACGACAGCGATATAAAAAAATTGCGCAATATCGGCGTCATCGCGCATATCGACGCCGGGAAGACCACCGTCACCGAACGAATGCTCTACTACTCGCAGTTCGTTCATAAGGTCGGGATGGTCGACAGCGGCACCACGGTGACCGACTTCGATCCGGAAGAGCGCGAGCGGGGGATCACGATCAATTCGGCGTGTGTCACCTTCGGCTGGAAGGGATACACCATCAACCTGATCGATACCCCGGGTCACGTCGATTTCACCGCCGAGGTCGAGCGTGCCCTGCGCGTGCTCGACGGCGGGGTGGTCGTCTTCAGCGCCCGCGAGGGGGTCGAGGCGCAGAGCGAGACGGTCTGGCGCCAGGCCGACCGCTATCACGTTCCGAGAATCGCGTTCATCAACAAGATGGATCGTGAAGGGGCCGATTTCTACGGCACCGTCGACGAGATCCGCGACCGCCTCGGCGCGGTGCCGATCATTGTCTCCATCCCCGTCGGCGCCGGTCCCCCGCACGTCCCCGAGGCGTTCCGCGGAACGATTGATCTGATCTCGATGAAGCAGCTGACCTTCTCGACCGACACGCACACGCGTGAGAACCGCGGTCAGCAGGTCACCGCCTCCGAGATCGAAGAGTCGATGCTCAAAGAGGCGACCTTCTACCGCGAGAAGCTCCTCGATGAGCTGTCGATGTACAGCGACATCCTCACCGAGATGCTCTTGGCCGAAGAACCCATCTCCGAAGAGATGATCCGCGGCGTCCTGCGCGAGGCGACCCTCTCGGCGATGGTGGTCCCGGTCCTGTGCGGTTCGGCGCTCGATGGGATCGGCGTTCAGCCGGTGATCGACGCGGTCTGTCATTACCTCCCCTCGCCGCTGGATGTCCCGCCGGTGGAAGGGATCGACCCGACCCGGCCCGACGATCCGCGGACAATTCGCCGTCCCGGCGACAAAGAGCCGTTCTGCGCGCTGCTGTTCAAGGTGGTGGCCGATAAGCACGGCGACTTAAATTACCTAAGGATCTATTCGGGGACGCTCACTTCCAACTCGCGGGTGCTGAACCCCCGTGAGAACAAAAAAGAGAACATCCCCCAAATTTGGCGCATTCAGGCCGATCACCGCGAGCTGGTCGACAAAGTCACGTCCGGCGATATCTGCGGCGTGATCGGCCTGCGTTTTTCGGTCACCGGCGATACCCTGTGCGACGTCAAGCAGCCGATTATCCTCGAGTCGATCTCCTTCCCCGAGACGGTTGTCTCGATGGCGATCGAGCCGGACAGCGCCGATGAACACAAAAAACTCGCCGCCGTCCTCGAAATGATGCGCCGCCAAGACCCGACCTTCCAGGCGACGATCAACGAAGAGACCGGCCAGACACTCATCAGCGGGATGGGCGAGCTTCACCTGGAAGTCATTAAGCACCGGCTTCTGCGCGAGCACCGGCTCAACGTCCGGGTCCACAACCCGCGGGTCAGTTACCGCGAGTCGATTCAAAACAGCGCCGAGGCCACCGGCACCTGCCAGCGGACGATCGCCGGGGCGCGGCACAGCGCCAAGGTTCAGCTTCGCCTGGAACCGCTGGAAATCGGCTCCCAGGCGGTGGAGATTGCCTCCGAGTTCACCGGAACCCTCCCCAAACCGGAACTCATGAGCGTGGTTCTCGAGTCGCTGCGTGAGGAAGGGCAGTCGGGCGGTGTGCTCGGCTATCCTTTGATCGGGATTAAAATCACCTTCCTCGGCGGGGAGTTCAGCGAGGTGGAGACGACCGACATCGCGCTGCGGATCGCCATTTCCGACGCCTTCCACAAGGCGCTCGAGCAGGCCGGTATCGTTCTGCTGGAGCCGATCATGAAGCTGGAGATCTCAACCCCCGACGAGTACGTCGGCGATATCGTCGGCGACCTCAATCAGCGCCGCGGCCTGGTGACCGCCACGCACAATCGGGGCCGGCTGACCATCATCGAGGCGCAGGCCCCGCTGGCGAACCTGTTCGGCTATGTCTCGTCGGTTCGAGGCAACAGCCAGGGGCGCGCGTCGGCTTCGATGGAACCGTTCACCTACGGACCGGTTCCCCCCGACGTCCTGAAGAGTTTTATGATCGATTAACAAAAGCACGTTGTTTCAACAAGGAGTCTTGACTAAGAAGACGAACTCCAACGACAATCATCCCTCCGACGTATCGAAGCGCGGCGAGGGCGGCGATGAAATGTTTCAATCGACCGATTCCTGTCGATCGGCCGTTCCGCTGAAACACGCCCGATACTGGGATATTCCGGGACCTTTCGTCCTGGACAGCGGTGAAGAGCTCCATGAGGTGAGGGTCTGCTACGAGACGTTCGGTACGCTTAACGCCGATCGGTCGAACGCGGTCTATATCTGTCACGCCCTCTCGGGAAACTCGCACGTCACTCGTCACAACGAAAAAGACGACCTCGGCTGGTGGGAAGGGATGGTCGGTCCCGGCAAGCCGATCGATACCGATAAATATTTCGTCATCTGCTCGAATATCCTCGGCGGCTGCAGCGGGACGACCGGGCCGAGCAACGTCAATCCCGACACCGGCCGGCGTTACGGTTCCTCTTTTCCGAAGGTGACCGTCCAAGACATGACGGCCCTGCAGTACCGCCTGGTCACCGAAAAACTCGGCATCAAGCGGCTTTTGGCGCTGGTCGGAGGTTCCCTGGGCGGTTTTAACGCGCTGGATTGGGCGGTTCGCTTTCCCGACTCGACCGCCAGCACATTGGCTATCGCGACCGGACCGTGTATGTCGAGCCAGGCGATGGCGTTCGATGTCGTCGGCCGCAACGCGATCCAGAGTGACCCCGACTTCGCCGACGGGGACTATTACGACCGTGAGACGGGACCGGAAACGGGGCTGAAACTCGCCCGGATGCTGGCGCATATTACCTATCTTTCGCGCGACTCGATGAAGCGCAAGTTCGATCCCGAACGCAACTGCGGCCGTGATGTCCTATCGCTCTTCGAGACCAAATTCGCGGTCAGTTCCTACCTGGCGTATCAAGGGGAAAAGTTCGCCGATCGGTTCGACGCCAACTGCTACGTGACAATCACCAACGCGATCGATTATTTTGAACTCGGGGTCGATCCGGAGGCCAATCGGAAGACGAAAGAATTCGATCGCGTTCAGCTCCTCGGTCAGGCGATCGCCGAATCAACCTGCCGCTGGCTGATCGTGAGCTTTACCTCCGATTGGCTCTTCGACGAATCCCAGTCTCGAGAGCTGGTCGGCGCCGCGCTGCGCAGCGATAAACGGGTCACCTACTGCAATATCGCCTGTGACGGCGGTCACGACTCGTTCCTCCTCGAGGAGCCGATCAAGGGGAACTACGGCGCGCTGGTCGGGGCGTTTTTGCGCAGCGTGGCCGAGTCGGCCGGTATCGCCGGCGCCCATTCGGCGCAGCCGATCCAGACGCCGCGTATCGAAACCGCCGAGTCGAACAACCGAATCGACTACGATCGCATTGTGGAACTCATTGGCGAGGACGAAAGCGTTCTGGACCTCGGCTGCGGCACGGGGGACCTTCTGCTGCGTCTGCGCCGCAGCGGGGCCCAGCGGCGGCTGGTCGGTGTCGATTTAAGTGAAGAGTATGTCCTTTCCTGCGTCGAGCGCGGGCTGGACGTCATCCACGCCGACCTCGACAAGGGGCTTCGGGGATTCTCCGATCAGCAGTTCGACTATGTCGTTCTTTCGAAAACGCTTCAGACCGTCCGCAACGTGGTCTATCTGCTCGACGAGATGCTCCGGGTCGGCCGCCGCGCCATCGTCAGTTTCCCGAACTTCGGTTACCACCGCTACCGGACTCAATTGGAGATGTTCGGCACCGCTCCCCAGACCGACCTTCGGGACGAGACCCACTGGTACAATACCGCCGACGTTCGATTCTTAACGATCGCCGACTTCCGGGAGCTGTGCGACACCAAGGGGTATAAAATTCATCAGTTCATCGCGCTCGATACCTGGAAAGGACGCGTGGTGAATGAGGAAGAGGCCAACGTCGAAGCCGACATGGCGGTTGTGGTGCTGAGCCGATAAGCATCCGGGCCCGAGGGACTTTTGGCAATGACGCTCCGCGCCCGCGCGCGGAGCGTTTTTTTACGCGCGCAGGCACGGGGCGCGCGGGGGGAGAGGAAACCGATTTCGACAAATCGGGCTTTATGGCCGTCACCGACAAGTTCCGCGAAGGATATCTCGGAACCGTTTCGCGCACAAATATTCCCTCCCCGGCAAATCGACGCGCACAAATTCGTGATTGCCAAGCGGAAAAGGCGATGACAAAAAGAAACCTTTGCAACGTGAAGCTGTCTCTTCTGTTTCTGTTGGCGGTGCTTCCGCCGGCCGGATGCTCGGATCATTCTTCCGATTCGGCCCGGGGAACCCCGGCTTGTCATCAGATCGACCAAGAGACCGCCAAGCAAATGATGACCCGGGACGACGGCCACGTGATCGCGGACGTCCGCCGTCGGGACGAGTATGACACCGGCCATATCCCCGGTGCCGTGTCGATTCCCGACGAAGAAATTAAAACTCAGCGGCCGAAAGAGCTTCCGGATTTGGATCAGATCATCCTGATTTACGGCCGAAACAAAAATCACGGCAAACAGGCCGCGCGGAAACTGGCGGATATGGGTTACGCCAACATCAACGAATTCGGTGGGATCAACACCTGGACCGGTGATATTGTGGCAGGAGAAACCTCTGTGGAGATACCCGAAAATAAGAAAACGATCTATCTTGCGGGCGGATGCTTCTGGGGTACGCAGAAGTTCTTTGATCAGTTTGACGGCGTGGTGCGCACAGAGGTTGGCTATGCCAACGGACCAGACGGGGCTGTGAGTTATCGGGACGTTTGCCGCGGCAGCGGGCACGCCGAGACGGTTCGGATCGACTATGATCCGGACAGAATCTCTCTGACAGATTTGCTGAACAGCTATTTTATGGTGATCGATCCGTGCTGCGTCAACAAACAGGGGAACGACCAGGGTATCCAGTACCGGACCGGGATCTACTATACGGCGGAAGACCAGCTCCCGGAGATCGAAGCGGTTTATCGGGCGGAGGAAAAGAAAGCCGCAGCCAAACTTGCGGTCGAACTGCTTCCGCTTAAGAATTACTTCCCTGCCGAAGAGTATCATCAGAAATACCTGGACAAGAACCCGGGCGGTTACTGCCATATCCCGAGCGGTCTGTTTAACCTGCGGCAAAACGGCGCGAAACAATCCCAAGAGGAACTGCGGGCGCGGATCGGCGATCTCGCCTACGAGGTCACACAGCGCGCCGCCACGGAGCACGCATTTACCGGGGAATACGACGACTTCTTTGAAAAGGGCCTCTACGTCGATGTCGTCAGCGGGGAGCCGCTCTTCACATCCTTGGACAAGTATGACTCCGGCTGCGGCTGGCCGGCGTTCACCAGGCCGATCACCGAGGATGCCGTCGCGCAAAGCGAAGACACGTCTCACGGAATGATTCGAACAGAAGTTCGCAGCAGCGGGGCAGATTCCCATCTGGGGCATCTGTTTGACGACGGTCCGAAGGAGTCCGGCGGCCGGCGCTACTGCATCAACTCCGCCGCGCTGCGCTTTATCCCCTATGAGGAACTGGAAGAGCGGGGGTACGGAGAGTACCGGTCCCTCTTTGAGAAAGAGTAGCCGTCTTTTTTATGGCAGCGTGAGGGGACTCAAAGGCGGGGAAGAAAGAAGAATTACCCTTTCCGTGAGGAATTGCCGTTGATCGGTTTCAATAACCGCGAGAAACCGAAGAACCGCTTCAAATACGGAAAGATTAAGAAGAACACCATCGCGAAAGATCCTTCGGCACGGCCGGCGGGCGTCTCGTTTGAGGTTGAAAACGGCCTCGGCCGCCTCGCGGGCTCGTTAGGGAATGGATAAAGCGGTTCCCGCCGAAAAACGGACAAAAACCGGCCGAAGCTCGTAATTCTCGCGGCGTCCTGTTATGATAAAGGGGTACAGTTCTATGAAAAACCCCATCACCCCCAAAGAAAGTTCCCTATGTCCTTGATTCGATACCTGCTCCTGTTTGTCGGGTTCTTTGGCTTCTTCCTGGAGACTGCCGTCAAAGCCGCCGACCCGTTCGCTCCCGACGCGACCGACTTCCGCCAGTGGGGTCCCTCCTGCCCGGGAAATGTCGATCTGTCAACGGCCGATGAAATCGGTTATGTTCGGGCTTGGGAAGAGGCGGCCTTTGCGGGACAGCCGGATAAGTGCCGTGTCTTTGCTTACCAGCCGCAGGTTCAGGCCGAGCTGCTCTATCAGGACCACAACCTTCTGCGCTTCAACGAATCGTGCATGGGAACCCCCTTAAACCCCGGGGGAAAACCTTATGAGCATGGTATCGGGACCCACGCCAACAGCGCGGTTCGGTTCCATACCCACGAGCCGGTCAGGGCGTTCGAGGCGGTGATCGGGGTCGATGTCAATTCCAATAACTCCGGGAATGTCGGTTCGGTTGTTTTCGTCGTCGAGGCCGACGGGAAGGAGCTGTTCCGCTCGGCGGTTTTGCGCGGCAGCGACGGCCCTCAGCAGATCCGTGTCGATATCGATCCGCCGACCAGCGACATTGTGCTCAAAGTCGAAGACAGCGACGGCTGCTCCTGCGACCATGCCGACTGGTGTGAACCTATCTGCTATACCCCCGACGGCGGGCAGATCCCCCTTTGGATGGGGCATACCCCCCTGCTGAAAGCCGGCCGCTGTCCGTTCAGTTTTACCTACGACGGTCAGTCGTCCGACGACCTGCTCCCGAACTGGGAATTCTCCCGCTCGGTGATCGATCCGCTGAAAACGGTCTACTCCTGGCGCGACCCCAGAACCGGACTGGTCGTCGACGCCGAGGTGCGCCGGTTCGAGCGCTTTGCCGCGCTGGAGTGGCTGCTGCGCTTCCGCAACGAGGGAACAGAGAATACCCCCCTGCTGACCGACGTTCACCCGCTGAGAATCGATATGGCACTGGGGCTCTACCAAACGCCGATCGATATCGAGACGCTGCGGGGCGACCACTGCGATGAATCAAGCTGGTTCCCCGAGTCGTACCAGCTCGGCGTCGGTGAGGAGAAGACGTTCGCCCCCGAGGGGGGACGCTCGTCGAACCTGGCGATGCCGTTTTGGAACATCACCCGCAGCAGCGTCGGCGATCACGCCGTCACCGAGGGGGTCTTCGTCACCCTCGGCTGGTCGGGACAGTGGGAGGCGGGCTTTAACAGGAGCGCGCAGCATGAAACCTGCGCGACGGCGGGTCAGCAGACCTTGGCCACGATTCTTTACCCCCATGAGGCCATCCGTACCCCCCGCGTTTTGGTGATGCCGTGGTACGGGGAGAATATCCTCTCGTTCGTCAAATTCCGCCGATTGCTGATGCACGAATACGCCCCGCGCTGGGAACCGGCCGGTCAGGAAAAGACGACGCTTCCCCAGCAGCAGGAGTTCTTTGGGCAATGTTTCGACCGCTACTACCGCAAACGTCCCGGCTGGGAGAAGTACGACTCTCAGGTCGAGTTCGCCAGGCGCCTGGCCGAGGCCGGCTGCACCAGCTACTGGTTCGACGCCGCCTGGTTCCCCGTCGGCTTCCCCAATGGGGTCGGAAACTGGCGTTCCGATACCGAAAACTTCCCCCAAGGGCTGGAGGCGCTGGGCCAGAGCGTTCACAGTTTTGGCCTGAAGTTCCTTCTTTGGTTTGAACCGGAACGGGTCGCCCCGGGAAGCGATATCGCTCGGGAACATCCCGAGTTCACCTTGGGCGACCCCAATGGCAGCCGGCTCTATAACCTGGCCGACCCCGACGCCGAACAGTACCTGACCGACCTGCTTCTGACTCGAATCAAGCAGTTCGGCGTCAATATTTACCGCAACGACTTCAATATCGATCCCCTCCCCTTCTGGACCGAACGGGATAAAACCCTCGGACCGGACCGAAGCGGGATCACCGAGATCCGCTATGTCGAGGCGCACTATCGGATGTGGGATACCTTCCGAAAAACGATCCCCGGGCTTTGGATCGACAACTGCGCCTCCGGCGGCCGCCGAATCGACCTGGAGACGATCTCCCGCTCCATCCCGCTGTGGCGCAGCGATACCTGCTGCTGGCCCGGTCACCCGGAGTGGGATCAGGTTCAGCTTCTGTCGCTGGCTCGTTTTATCCCGCTCTTCGGCTCGGTCGCCTGGGACTCCTCTCCCTACACCTTCCGAAGCGCCGCCAACCCCGGAGCGATCCTGCAGTACAACTTCCTCGACGACGACTATGATCCCGAGATGGCGAAGAAGTCGATCCGCGAGGCGAAAGTCTATCAGAAGTTCTGGTACGGCGACTTCTATCCCCTCACCAAGCCGGTCCTGGGGAAGACGTCGATCATCGCCTGGCAGCTCGACCGTCCCGATCTCGGCGCGGGGGTGGTCTACCTCTTCCGTCAGCAGGAGTCGCCCTATACCGGGATTGAGATGGAACTCAACGCGATCGACACGAACACCCATTACCGTATTCGTGTGAAGGATGATTACGAACCGGGAGAGGAAAAGATTATCAGCGGCAAAGAGCTGAAGAATCTTCCCGTTCCCCTCACCCGCCGGGGAATCGCTCTTGTTATCGAGTACCAGAAGGTACAGTGACCCCGCTTCCCTAAGGGGGGATAAAAAAAACAGCGGCTTGTTACGGCCGCTGTTTTTTTATGGCTGGGCAGTGCCGCCAGTGGCTTTTATGCTTCGGCGGTGGTGAACTCGGCCGTCAGCGCGGTGGGGGTTTCTTTCTTAAAGGCGTTCGTCCCGACGGCCTTCACGCGATAGGCGGTCCCGGCGGCCAGCTCGCCGATCGGAACCGTAAAGCGCGCGGAGGGGTTCTTCTTAAAGTAATCGGACCAGAAACGAAACACGCGCGGCTGGTCCCCTTCGCCCGGAGCGGTTTTCTCGATCGTCAGCGTGTAGTAGGTAACGAAGTATTCGTCCCAGGCGGCGGGAAGATCAAGCACCGCGCTGTCGGCACTTCGTGCCGTCACCTCCAACCGGGCGCCCTCCGGCCAGGAAGGTGTCCCGGCCGTGTCGAACCGCTTGTCGGTGTAAATATAGGTTTCCGGATCGCTCGGGTCAATCAGGAGGTATTCCCGATCGAGGAACGAATCGGTGATCGTGTCGTAGAGCTTGATGAGGACCGACTGATCGTCGTAGACCTCGAAGATCAGGAACGTTCCCCCTTCCTGACCGTAGTCTCCCCCTTTGAGATAGTCGATCCGTCCGGCCCCCTCAAAGTAGTTCCACAGATAGCACATCGAGCCGGTCCCAATGGCGTTGAACGTCCCCTGCCACATCGAGCGGGGATGGAACGTCGGCGCGTGGGAGTGCCCCGAGATATGGATCACCTGCGGATACCGGTCGATCACGCCGAGGAGATCTTTTACCCCCGAGTGGAATTCCTCCGGGACATCGCTTCCGTAGATGGTGTCGGCGACGTTGTAATGCTGGACCACAAAGATCGGACGGTCGGGCGCGGCCTCGTGCGCCTTTTTGAGTTCCTCGGCGAACCAGTCGCGGATGTAGAGATAATCCCCTTCGTCGCAGGTCCCCTTCTCCGGGGCGATCGAGATAAAGTGATATCCGTTGATCACATAGTGATCGTTCGCCTTGATGCCGAACGTCTTCTCGAAGAACTCAAGATTTCCCCCGTAGTACTCGTGATTCCCCATGCACAGAACCCGGGTTGTTTCGGGCTTCATCTCTCGGTCGAGAATCTCGCGGAAGGGATACAGCTCCTCGGCCACTCCGTGGTTGGAAAGGTCACCGGCCACCACCAGGGCGTCGAAAGCGGGGTACTCCTGCCGGGCCGAATAGCTGTTCATCATTTGGATCGATTTAGCCAGATGGATTTTCTGGGGGGCGTCCGGCGGATTGCTCTTATCAAAATGAACGTCGCTCATCGCGGCGAAGCGAAGAACCACGTGATGTCCGCTGTCGGCTTTTGTCCGATCGACCAGCCCCGCCGGCAGACAGATCGCGGTCAGGGCCGATTTAAGAAAGTCGCGTCTTGTAACACTCATAGTTTCTTTCCCTCTTGTATTGACAGGTTGACACCTCTTGCTGCCCAGCGGTGGTAAACTCCGCCGTCAGCGCGGTCGGCGTCTGTTTCTTAAAGGCGTTTGTCCCCACGACAGAAACACGGTAGGCCGTCCCGGGAGTCAGACTGCCGATGGGGACCTTCAGGCGCTCGGCGCGGTTCTTGAGATAGTATTCGGACCAGTAACGAATCACCCGAGGGGGCTGTTGTTCTTCCTCCTGCGAACCGATCTTTTCGACCGTCAGCGTATAGAAGATCACGTCGTCGTCATCCAACGCGGCGGGGAGGTCAAGAAGGGCCCCTTGAGGAGTCGTTTCTATTACCCCCAGATGAGCGCCTTGCGGCCACAACGCGGCGGCGGCGGTATCGAAACGCCGGTCGGTGTAGGCAAATTTTTCCGGATCGCGCGGGTCGGCGAGAAAGTATTCCCGATCAAGGAACGAATCGGAAACCGTGTCGTAGAGCTTGATGAGAATCGACTGATCGTCGTAAACCTCAAAGACCAGGAACGTCCCCCCCGAGTAACTAAAGTCGATCCCATCGAGATAGAGTATCTGGCCTATCCCCTCGGTGATGCCGCCGATGAGACTCATCGAACCGGTCCCGACGGCGCTGAACGCTCCCTGCCACATCGAACGCGGATGGACCGACGGCGCATGCGAGTGCCCCGAGATATGTACCACCTGAGGATACCGATCGATCACGCCGAGGAGATCCTTCACCCCCGCGTGAAAGTCGCCCGGCAGATCGGCGCTCCCCCAGATGGTGTTGTAGACATTGTAATGCTGTACAACAAAGATTGGACGCTCGGGCGCGGCCTCACACGCATTCTCAAGTTCCTCGGCCAGCCATGGACGAATATACAGATACGGCCCCTCGTCACACTCACCGTTTTCCGGCGAGACGGTAATAAAATGGTAACCGTTGATTACGTCGTGACGGTTTGCCTCGGCGCAGAACACCTCCTCGAAAACGGCACGGTCTCCCCCGTAATACTCATGATTCCCCATCGCGAGGATCCGGGCCGTCTCGGGTTTGAGTTCTCGCTCGAGAATGCCGCGAAAGGCACCGAGTTCCTCGGCGGTACCGTGATTGGAAAGGTCGCCCGCCACCACCAGCGCGTCGAAAGCGGGATATTCCCGCTGAGCCGAATAGCTGTTCATCGCCCGGATCGCCTTGGTCAGACGGATCCACTCGGGCGATTCGGGCGTATGCTTTTGATCCAAATGGACGTCGCTCATCGCGGCGAAACGAAGCACCGCCCGGTGCTGTGCGTCAGCCTTTGTTCGCTCGACCAGCCCCGCCGGCAGACAGACCGCGGTCAGGGCTGATCGGAAAAAGTCACGTCTGGTAACACTCATAGTGAGGAACTTTGGCTGATACGGACAATGGGGTTTAACCCTCGTTGGTGGAAAACTCGGTGGTCAGCGCGAGGGTATCCTTCTTAAAGGCGTTCATCCCCGTGACGGAAACGCGGTAGGTCGTCCCCGCGGCGAGCTGATCGATCACCACTTTTAACCGCTCGGCGCGATTCTTCATAAAGAAGTCGGAGAAGACACGAACCACGCGGGGCGCTTCCCCTTCCGCGGGATTTTCCTTTTCGAGTTTCACCATGTAGGATGTCAAACAGTCGTCCAGCGCGGCGGGGATGCTGACCGCGGCGCTGTCGGCGGTGATCTCGACCACCTCCAGTTTCGCCCCTTCCGGCCACACCGGGGCCGCGGCCGCGTCGAACCGCTTGTAGGTGTAGGTATAGGTCTCCGGATCACGGGGGTCGATGAGGAGATATTCCCGATCGAGGAACGAATCGGAGATCGTGTCGTAGAGTTTAATGAGGATCGACTGATCGTCGTAGACCTCAAAGACGAGGAAGGTTCCCGCCTGAGTGTTGTCGACTCCCACCGGAAGGCCGGTCCCCCCGCGTCCTTCGGGATAGTACCCAAAGTAGCTCATCGAACCGGTTCCGATGGCGTTGAACGTCCCTTGCCACATCGAGCGGGGATGGAACGACGGCGCGTGAGAGTGCCCCGAGATATGAACCACCTGCGGGTACTGATCGATCACGCCGAGCAGATCCTTCACCCCCGCGTGGAACTCATCCGGGTAATCGGCGCTCCCCCAGATGGTGTTGTAAACGTTGTAATGCTGTACCACAAAGATCAGGCGGTTCGGGTCGGCGTCGTGCGCTTTCTTGAGCTCCTCGGCAAACCAATCCCGGATGTAGAGATAATCATCCTCGTCGCAGGTCCCCTTCTCCGGCGCGATCGTGATAAAATGGAACCCGTTGATCACGTAGTGATTGTTCGCCTTGGTGCCGAACGTCTCCTCGAAGAACTCACGGTTCCCACCATAGTGCTCGTGGTTCCCCATGCACAGGACCCGCGTCGTTTCCGGTTTCATCTCCCGATCGAGAATATCGCGGAACGGGTAGAGCTCTTCGGCCACCCCGTGGTCAGAAAAATCACCGGCCACCACCAGGGCATCGAACGCGGGATAGGCCTGTTGGGGTGAATAGCTGTTCATCATCTGGATCGCCTTGGCCAGACGGATCCGCTGAGGCGCTTCGGGGGTGTGTGCCTTGTTGAAATGCACGTCGCTCATCGCGGCAAAGCGCAGAACCACGTTCTTGTTCGACTCGGCCTTCACCTTTGCGGCCAGCCCCGCCGGCAGGCAGATCGCGGTTAAAGCCGACTTGAGAAAATCTCGTCTGGAAACGCTCATTACTTTTTCCTCTCTTATAGGTTTGATTTTTAAATATCGGACTCTTCGGATGAAGGGGCTTGAATATACCCATCTGCCGCCCTTAACTTTTGGCGGTGGTAAACTCGGTCTCGATTTCGGTCGGCGTCGGTTTTTTAAAGGCGTTCGTCCCCGCGACTCTCACACGATAGGCGGTCCCGGCGGCGAGCTGGTCGATGGAGACTTTCAGCCGCGGCGCGGGGTTCTTCATAAAGAAATCGGACCAAAAGCGCAGCACGCGGGGAGAGTCCCCCTCACTGGGATCGGCTTTTTCGACCGTCACCGTGTAATAGGTCACACAGCTGTCGTCCCGAGCGGCGGGGATGGCTATCTCCGCCGAGTCGGCGTTTGTCTTGACCACCTCCGGATGAGCCCCCTCTGGCCAAAAAGGCGCGGCGGCGGTATCGAGCCGCTTGTCGGTGTAAATGTAGGCATCCGGATGACATGGGTCGATTAAGAGATACTCCCGATCGAGGAACGAATCACTAATCGTGTCGTAGAGCTTGATCACAATCGACTGATCGTCGTAGACCTCGAAGATCAGAAAGGTCCCCGCCTGGTTATCGTCGACCCCTTCCGGGCGGCGGAATTCGCCGATCCCCTCGGAAAAGAGACTGTAATCGCACAGAGAACCGGTTCCGACAGAGGTGAAGGTCCCCTGCCATACGCTGCGGGGATGGAACGTCGGGGCGTGCGTATGCCCGGTGATATGGACCACCTGCGGATACCGATCGATCACGCCGAGAAGATCCCTTACACCGCAGGGGAAGTCCCCCGGCAGGTCGGCGCTCCCCCAGGTGGTGTTGTAGACGTTGTAATGCTGTACCACAAAGATCGGGCGATCGGGGGTATCTTCACTTGCCTTTTTAAGCTCCGAGGCGAACCAGCCGCGGATATAGGCGTAATCCCCCTCCTCGCAGTTCCCCGTTTCCGGGGCGATGATGATGAAATGATAGCCGTTGAGGACGATGTGCCGGTTCACCTCGGTCGAGAAAATCTCCTCGAACAGTGCTTGGCTTCCCTCGTAGAGCTCGTGGTTCCCGACGCACAGAACCCGGGTTGTTTCCGGCCTCATCTCCCGATCGAGGATATCCCGAAAAGCGGTAAGCTCTTCGGCCCAGCCATGGTCAGAAAGGTCACCGACCGCCAGCAAGGCATCGAAGGCGGGGTACTCCTGCCGCGGCGCGTAGCTGTTCATCATCCGAATCGCCTTGGCCAGACGAATCCGCTGGGGAGCGTCCGGCGCGTCATCTTTGTCAAAGTGAAGGTCGCTCATCGCGGCGAAGCGAAGCACCACCTTACCCTTCGACTCGGCCTTCACCTTCTGGATCAGTCCCGCCGGCAAACAGAGCATGGCCGCGGCCGATTTGAGAAAAACGCGTCGGTTAACACTCATAGCGGATTCCTTCTCGATGGGGTTTTCGTCTTAGTTCTCGGCGGTGGTGAACTGCCCCGTCAGCGCGGTGGGGGTTTCCTTCTTAAAGGCGTTCGTTCCCACAACGGTGACACGGTAGGTCGTCCCCGCGGCGAGCTTGTCGATCACCGCCTTGAGCTGTTCGGCATGGTTCTTCATGAAGTAGTCGGACCAAAAACGGACGACACGGGGCTTTTCCCCTTCCTCGGGATTTTCTTTTTCAAGCGTCACCGTGTAGAACGTCACACAGTAGTCATCCAGCGCGGCGGGGATATTGATGGCGGCCGTCTCGGCGGTGGTTTCGGCCACCTCCAGCCGCGCGCCGTCGGGCCACGCGGGGGCCGGGGCGTCGTCGAGCCGCTTATCGGTATAGGTGTAGGTCTCCGGGTCGCGCGGGTCGATCAAGAGATATTCCCGATCGAGGAACGAATCGGAAATCGTGTCGTAGAGTTTAATGAGGATCGACTGATCTTCATAGACCTCAAAGATCAGGAAGGTTCCCGCCTGATGGCGGTCGACCCCGTCGGCGGCGCGCATCTTCCCAAGCCCTTCGGGATAGTTCCCAAAGTAACTCATCGAACCGGTTCCGACGGCGTTAAACGTCCCCTGCCACATCGAGCGGGGGTGGAACGACGGCGCGTGGGAGTGACCGGAGATATGAACCACGTGCGGATATTGATCGATCACGCCGAGCAGATCCTTCACTCCCGCGTGGAATTCGTTCGGGTAATCGGCGCTTCCCCAGATGGTGTTGTAGACGTTGTAATGCTGTACCACAAAGATCGGACGGTTGGGATCGGCCTCATGGGCTTTCTTGAGCTCCGCGTCGAGCCAGTCGCGGATGTAGAGGTACTGATCCTCATCGCATTTGCCGGTCTCCGGCGCGATGGTGATAAAGTGGTATCCGTTGATCACGTAGTGATTGTTCGCCTTGGTACCGAACGTCTCCTCGAAGAACTCACGGTTCCCGCCGTAGTGCTCGTGGTTCCCCATGCAAAGAACGCGTGTCGTTTCCGGTTTCATCTCCCGATCGAGAATGTCGCGGAACGGATAGAGCTCTTCGGCGATGCCGTGGTCGGAAAAGTCGCCGGCCACCGCCAGGGCGTCAAAGTTCGGATAGGCCTGCTGAGCCGAATAGCTGTACATTGTTTGAATCGCCTTGGCCAAACGGATCCGCTGAGGAGACTCGGGCGTGTGGTCCTTGTTGAAATGGACGTCACTCATCGCGGCGAAACGAAGCACCACGCTCTTGTTCGTTTCGGCCTTCACCCTCTGGACCAGGCCCGCCGGCAGGCAGATCGCGGCTAAGGCCGACCGGAGAAAATTACGTCTGGAAATACTCATCTTTATCTCTTCCCTTTTAGGTTTGAATGATGGAATCATTGGGTAAAGGATGTGAATTAACTCGCCCGTGTCCTTTAACTTTCAGCGGTGGTTAACTCGGCCGTTAATTCGGTTGGCGTCTGCTTTTTGAAGGCGTTCGTCGCGGTGACCTTCACGCGATAGGTCGTCCCCGGGGCGAGCTGATCGATGACAACCTTCAGCCGCTCGGCGCGATTCTTCATAAAGAAATCGGACCAGAAATAAACCACGCGGGGAGAGTCCCCCTCCTCGGGATTGTCTTTTTCGACCGTCACCGTACAGTACGTCACACACATATCATCTCGGGCCGCGGGAATCCAGACAGCCGCGGTATCGGCGCTTGTCTGCGCGACTTCCAATTGGGCGCCTTCCGGCCAAGCCGGCGCCGCGGCGGTGTCGAGCCGTTTGTCGGTGTAGGTGTAGGTCTGCGGATCACGCGGGTCGATTAAGAGATACTCCCGATCAAGGAACGACTCGGAGATCGTGTCGTAGAGCTTGATGAGAATCGACTGATCGTCATAGACCTCGAAAATCAGGAACGTCCCCGCCCGGCGGCAGTCAATCCCCTCCGGATAGCCGATCCCGCCGATTCCCTCGTTGTAATTGATGAAAAAGAAGAACGAACCGGTGCCGACGGCGTTGAACGCTCCCTGCCACATCGAACGGGGATGAATCGACGGCGCGTGGGAGTGTCCCGAAATATCCACCACCTGAGGATATTGGTCGATCACGCCCAGCAGATCCTTCACCCCCGGATCGAAGTCGTACGGCTGATTGGTGCTCCCCCAGAGGGTACCGTAGACACTGTGATGATGGACCACAAAAATCGGACGGTCGGGAGCGGCCTGGTGCGCCTTTTGGAGCTCCCCAGCCAGATAGTCACGGATGTAGAGATATTGCCCGTGCGGTTCCCCCGACTCGGGGGCGATGACGATGAAATGGTAACCGTTAATCACCTCGTGCCGGTTCGCCTCGATCTGAAGCTTCTCCTCAAAGAGCGAGCGGTTTCCCCCGTAATATTCGTGGTTCCCCATGCACAGAACCCGGGCCGTTTCCGGTTTCATCTCACGATCAAGGATATCGCGAAACGCGTCGAGTTCCTCGGCCAGGCCGTGATTGGTCAGGTCACCGGCACCCACCAGGGCATCGAAGCGGGGATACTCCTGACCGGACGAATAGCTGTTCATCGCTTGGATCGCCTTGGCCAGACGAATCCGATGGGGTGAATCGGGCTCGTCTTCCTTATCGACATGAATATCGCTCATCGCGGCGAAGCGCAGGACGACACGATGCTTCGACTCGGCCTTCAATCTCTGAACCAGCCCCGCCGGCAGACAAACAGCGGCCAAAGCCGACTTGAGAAAGTCACGCTTAGAAACGTCCATGGCAATTTCTTCCCTTTTGGCAAAAATGGTGGGGACAGAGATTTGCGTCTTTATTGCTTGGCGCTTTGCACCGCCTCGATCACCGCCTTTGCCAGCTGATCGGCGCAGGAGGTCGGCTTGCCTCCGCAGCGGATCCCCCCCACCTTTTGGCGGATCTGCTCGGCGGTCATTCCGTCGACCAAGCGCGCGACCGCCTGGGTATTGCCGGGGCAGCCGCCGACGAATTGGACGTTCGAAACGACATCACCGTCAAGATCAAAATGAATCTCGGCGGCGCAGACACCTTGTGTTTTGTAACTGTATCGCATTAGTTTTCTCCTTGTCTTGATTGTTGTGATCTGTTTATTCGTTCGTCGGTTCACTGAAGCTGTTCGGCATCCACCAGCGGGCCTTGTAGAACTTCGCCTTCGGGTAGGTTCCGACCGCCGGTTCACCGGGCGCGAAATAGGAGATGGTATCGGACCACCATTGCTCCACGGGAATCATCACGATCACCGCCCCGCCGGGATCGATCGAGATGCTCTTGATGTGTTTATGCCCACTCACCTTCTCGATGGCGCGTGTCGCCG
Source organism: Thermoguttaceae bacterium (assembly GCA_017434455.1). Taxonomy (GTDB): domain Bacteria; phylum Planctomycetota; class Planctomycetia; order Pirellulales; family Thermoguttaceae; genus RUG695. The sequence goes on from JAFRFG010000036.1 coordinate 107,674, forward strand.
GATCAAAGATCCCCACCCCGGTATTCGTGGTGAAGAGAAGAACATCCTCCCCCGGCATCGGGTAAAGGTCGTGCCCGCCGATGAGTCCCTCGGGGAAATCGATCGAATAAAGCGCTTCCAGTTCAGGGTCCTCTTTGGTCCCCTGATACCGGTAGCCGGCCACAGTCTTTTCCCCCACCGCCCAAAGGATTTCACGAGCAGGATCCCAGACCACACCGTGCGCGTCGGTGAGGGGGTAATCTTTATGCGTCACCTCGGCGACAACGGACGGATCGTCCGAGCGGACGAACAGACGCAAAAAGGCGCCGGTACTCGAGGCCGAAACAATATTTCCGTCGGGAAGCAGCGCGGCGGAATGGGTATTCCCCCCGGCGAAACCGAGGAAGAGAACCTTTTTGTCCTCCATCCTCACCAGCGCGACCCCGCCGCCGGAGGCGACCGTCAAAAGGGCCGTCCCCCCCATCACGGGCTTGACGTCACTGATATTGGCGAACCACTTTGCCTGCTGCGCCGTAAGCTCGGACGCCTGGGAGGGGATCCACTGCCAGAGGATCGACGCCGGGTCGCTCCAATCGCCGTCGGCGCGCAAAAGGATCGCCGAGGTGCCGTTTTGCTCGGCGGTGATCACCGCCGGGTGCTCCCCGGTGGGAGCCGCGGCGATATATTCCTTGAAATGACCGGCCGCCTCGGGCATGCCGGCCAGCAGCGCGCCGGAGGCCGAAAAGGCGGCCGCCGCGGCAAAAAGAAGAAGCATCGCCGAAAAAGTCTTATTCGCTGACATGGGCATCCTCGTTTGAAATCACTATTTTTGCTGAGCGGCGGCATCGTCCCGGGCCGGGGCCTGGGTTGGCTCCTCGGGCCGCGCCTTTAGGACAATGAACTGACTGTTCCGATAGACCTCCCGCTCGAGGAACTGATTGTATCGCTCCAGCGCCTTAGCGTTGGTCATGACCTGATAGGGGGGGAGCTCCGAGATGATGTAATCGATCCGGTACTCCTGACAGATTCGATCGTACCGATTCCTCCCCTTATTTATTAAAGCACAAATCAACGGCTGATTCCAGCGCGCGGACGATTTTGCCCCAATCGGGACATAGAGTGCCTCCATTTTTTTGTACCACTCGACGATGGAGCGGGCGTCTTGGGGAATCTCCTTCCACTGGCCGGCGTCGGCGCGCCGCGCGTTCCATTTGAGGGAATCGCACCCCTTGGGAACGAGAAACACCGCGCCAGGATCGGTGTTCTCCCGTGCCCAGCGGCAGATGTCGAGCCATCCCTTGGCGATGGAGGCCTTCGGGGGACAGCTGCGCGGCACGATCGGTTCGGTCTTCATCTGGAGCATCGATATCGAGCCGAAGGCCGAGGCGGTACAGACAAGCGCGGCGATGAGGAACGAAAGATTCCGAGCCCCGGCGCGATGGAAGTGCCGAAGGATCACCGCCGCCAGCGAGAAAAAGACCAAAACGGTGAGGAAGGTGACCCCGTCGGTCGGTCGGGGAAGGACCGGCCAGAGGGGATCGATCGTCGCCGCCGAAGCGACTCGAACCGCCTCGGCACGGTAGAGGAACTTTAGCCCGGCAAAAAGCAGCAGCGCCGGCGGGAGCCACAGCAATGTGTTTCTGATACGTGAGCGATCGCGGAACCAATCTTTGGCGTTATCCGTGATCAATCGGATACCCCCCAAAGCGACCGCGGCGGGAACGACCCAGTCGCTCAAACGAAACCAATAGAACCGCAGCAGCGAGGCGGCCCAGCGGCGGTCGCCGCAAAGGTGATGATTCACCAGCCAAAGCGAACCGTAATCGAGCAGCAAACCGACGAGAGCGAACAGAAGCGCCGCGCCGGTGAAGCGGTTCCAAACCGATTCGGGGGAAGTTTTATCTTGCTTGTCGCTCGGCAGGCGCAGGAGCAGCAGCCAAAGCGCGGCCAAAAGGGCAAAGCGCAGACGAAAGGTCCAGCCCAGGGAAGAGGCGACCAAGTGGTGCGCGATCCGCTCGAAAACGTAGATCTGGTGAGCGCTGTCGGTGATCTCCCGCGGGACGCCGAAATCGAGCATCAGCGCGGGGATCAGCCCAAAAAGCGCGACGGTGCCGCCGATGACCAGACCGGGGAGGAAACCCTTGGCGAAACGCTTCATCGAACCGAACATAACCGGCATCAGCGCCAAAAGCAGCGCCGCCGTCGCCCAGCCGCCGACCAAGACATGAAACGCCGAGGCAAGTCCCAAAAAGATCCAGGCGCGATTGTATCGGCCGCGCAGCGCATCGGCCAGGCCCAGGAAAACAAAGGGGAACGCGAACCCCTTCCCCTCCACCCCGCCGGCGACCCATTCGCCGGCAAGGTGAAAATGCTCGATGAAGAAGAGAAAACCCATCGCCGTGAGGATCGACATTCCGGTCCGCCGAACCAATGCCGAGGAGAGACGCTGCCAGCCGAAGGCCGCTCCCAGCCAGATGATCACCCGGCCGAACCAGGCCAGCGCCGTCGGCCCCATCAGCTTGGAGAAGAGGCCAAAGACGACGCAGTAAAACCAATGGGAATCGGGGGCGTTGAGAAACGGGTCGTTGGGAAAATAATCGGCGTTCCAAAAATGAATCGCTTTCCCGATGTAGTACTGCTCGTTCACGTCGGGGACGGGATACGCGCCGTAGAGAACAAACAGCGCGAAGATCGCCAGAACTTCCCACCACAGCGCGCGGTCCCGGGACTTTTGTTCATTGACTGTTTGTGGCATCGTTATCGGTTTGGTTTCCGGCATGATCGTTCCGTGGAAGGGGGAACTTAATCTATTTTAAATTCCCAAAAAACGCAGCCCCAGCGCGATCCAGATCGGGGTCGTCGCCAGCGCGACGAGGGAATTGCTCAAGACGCTCTTCAGGGCCGTATCCATATCGCCGTGATGAAGTTTGACGAGGACCACCGGGAAGGTCGCCGACGCCATTGACGCGTAGACCACCATAATGATCTTCATCTCCCGGGAGATCGGCATCGCCGAGGCCGCCAGGAGGATCACCGCGGGGATCATCACCAGCCGCAGAAGGATCGAGAGGATCGAAAGGCGGACCGTCTGGAGCGCGCCGCCGCGCCCCAGACAGCTGCGGAAATGATCGCCGAGCGTCGCGCCGACGAACAAAAGCGACAGCGGAATGGCGGCACCCCCGAGCATCCCGACCGGCTTAAAGAAAAAATCGGGGATATACCGGTCGATCCCCAAGACATTGAGCGCCAGGCAAAGAAGAATCGCGATCGTCGGGATCGAGAGCATGCTGCGCAGGGTCCCCCGATCGAATTGACCGCGGATCATCCCCGCGCAGATGGTCCAAAGGGCAAACTCTGTCCCGAGATTGGCGACGAACAAAACCGCCATCAGCCGGTCGTCGTTCGGGAACAGATCGGCGATCAGCGGAATCGGGACGTAGCCGTAGTTGAGCATCCCGACACAGGCGGCGAAGGTCCCCTTTTTGGCCGGGGTATCGAGCCCGGTGAAGAATATCGGCAGCAGCCGCGCGGCGAGGTACGCCAGCGCGATCCCGAAAGCGATGATGGAAAAACCGAGCAGCGGGGGAACATAGAGATTGCTCGAGTCGATGATGAAGACATCGTTGCGAAGCACCTTCGAGGCGATCAGGCAGGGCATGAGAAGATTGACGACAATCTTCAGAAGCGAGACATCGGCCTCACCCTTCAGCCAGCCGAGCCGGCGAACCACCGGCCCGCAAGCCATCACGGCGTAAGCCGCCGCCACCGCGCTGAGTGTTGTCGTAAAAGAGATCGTCGTCATATCCTCTGCCGTCCGATACACCGATTACAGCCAAGCTGCGACGTCCTTTGCCCAGTAGGTAATGATGATCGAGGCCCCGGCGCGGGTGATCCCGGTGAGCGACTCCAGAACAACCCGCTTCTCGTCGATCCAGCCGTTGAGCGCCGCGGCCTTGACCATGCTAAACTCACCGGAGACGTTGTACGCGGCCAGCGGGACACCGGGGAAGGTATCTTTGACCAGGCGCACGATATCCAGGTAGGCCAGCGCCGGCTTGACCATTACCATATCGGCTCCCTCCTCGATATCGAGTTCGACTTCGCGAAGCGCCTGCCCGGGATCGGCCGCCGGGTCCATCTGGTAGGTTCGCCGGTCGCCGAACGAGGGGGCGGACTCGGCGGCGTCGCGGAACGGGCCGTAGAAGGCACTGGCGTACTTGGCGGCGTAACTCATGATCGGGAGGTGCTCGAAGCCGTTCTCATCGAACCCTTGGCGGATCGCGCCGATCATCCCGTCGATCATCCCGCTGGGAGCGACCATATCGACCCCCGCGCGCGCCTGAACGAGCGTCTGTTTGACTAAATTGGAAAGCGTCGCGTCGTTGTCGACATCGATCGGCGCGTTGGGACCGACACCGCGGTTTTTGAGGACCCCGCAGTGACCGTGGTCGGTGTACTCGCAGAAACAGACGTCGGCGATAATCAGCAAATCGTCGCCGACGGCGTCTTTCGACGCGCGAATCGCCTGGGCAATGATTCCATCGTCGCTCATCACGTCGGAACCGATCGCGTCCTTATGCTCGGGGACACCGAAGAGCATCACCCCGCCGATCCCTAAATCACGGATTTGGGCCAGCTCTTTGACCAGCTCGTCGATCGACAGCTGCCAGTTCCCCGGCATCGAGGCGATCGGAACCCGCTGGTTCTTCCCGGTGCGGACAAACAACGGGAGGATCAGCTTGGCCGGATCGAGGGCGACCGACTGCGCCAGACGGCGAACGCGCGGGTTATAGCGCAGACGGCGCAGGCGGGTGGTGAGAAAATCGTATTCCTGCATGGGTACTTCTCCCTGGTTGTTATTTCTGGAGTTGTTCTTTCCAATATTCGATCTGGGCGCGAACCTGATCCGGCGCGGTGGATCCGTAGCTCTTCATCGCGCGCACGGCGTTGGCCGCCCCGAGAATCTCGAAGACATCGGCGTCGATCTCCCCGCAGAAGGTTTTCATCTCTTCCAGCGGGATGGCGGCCAGGGGGCAATCGCGATCCATCGCCAGGCGAACCAGACGGCCGACGATCCCGTGGGCCGTGCGCTGCGGAACCTGGCGGCGGATGAGGTACTCCATCAAACTGGTGGCGTCCAGCCAGCCGCGGTCGAGCCGCTCGGCGATCACCGAACGATTGAGCTTCGTTTGGGCGACCAGCCCGGCGGCCAGTTCCAGCGCCGCGCTGACGGTATCGAACGAATCGAAGAGCGGCTCTTTGTCTTCCTGCAGATCACGGTTGTACGCCAAAATCAGACCTCGGGTGAGAACCAGAAGGGTCTGGAGATTGCCGACAACGCGGGCGGTCTTCCCGCGGATCAGCTCCAGCACGTCGGGGTTCACCTTCTGCGGCATGATCGACGAGCCGGTGCAGAACCCCTGCGGGAGTTTGAGGAACCCGAACTCGCACGAGGACCAGAGGATCCACTCCTCGGCCCAGCCGCTTAGGTGCAGGGCAATCTGCGCCAGATCGAACGCCAGCTCGATAACGAAATCGCGATCGCTCGAGATATCGAGACTGTTGCGGCCGATCGACTCGAAACCGAGGTATTCGGCGCTCTTTTGGCGGTCGATCGGCAAGCTCGTCCCCGCGCAGGCGGCGGCGCCGAGGGAAAGAGTATTCACACGGTGCCGGCAGTCGGCCAGGCGCTGACGATCGCGCTGGAACTTCTCGACGTAGGCCAGCCAATAGTGCGGCGCCAAGACCGGCTGGGCCCGCTGGGTGTGGGTGTACCCCGGCATCACCACGTCGAAGTCGCCGTCGCAGCGGCCGACAAAGGCGCGCTGCAGGCCGGCCAAGAGAGTGTCGAGCCGGTCGATCGCGTCGCGGCACCACAGGCGCATATCGGTCGAGACCTGATCGTTCCGGCTGCGGGCAGTATGGAGTTTCTTGCCGATGTCCCCCAAGCGGCGGGTCAGTTCCGACTCGATATGCATGTGGATATCTTCTTTGGCCGTCGTATACTCAAAGTTCCCCGCTTCGATCTGCTTTTCGATATCGAGGAGCTCCCGCTCGATCGAGACGAATTCCTCCGCCGTCAAAAGCCCGACGTCCGCAAGCATCCGGGCGTGAGCGATCGATCCGACGATGTCGTGATGGTAGAGCCGCTTGTCGTAGGAGATCGACTCGGTGAAGAGTTCCACCCGCTTGTCGGTCGCCTCGGTGAAGACGCCCCCCCACGCTTTTTTATCTTGCTGCGACTGTCCCGCTTTTGGTGTTTGTTCCGGTGCCATAGTGACAACGATCCTTGAAGGTAATGAATATTTTCTGGATTTTATTTCTTTTCGATCTCTTTGAGCTTTCGGTAGAGCGTCCGCTCGCCGATGCCGAGCATTTTGGCAGTCGCCTCGCGGTTCCCCCCGCACGCTTTGAGTGTCTCGGAAATGGCCGTCAGCTCGATCTCATCCATCGTTCGGCCGACCAGCCACGCGGCGGAACCTCCATCGGCCGCCGCGGCGGCGGGAGCCGGGGGAGGAACGACAGGGGCGCCGGGGGTGACATCGGCGCCGGAATCGGGCGGGAAGACCGCCAAGATATCTTCCGGCAGATCGTCGACGTCGAGCAGACCGTCAAAGTCAACCACCACCATGCTTTCGGCGGCGTTTCTCAGCTGGCGAATATTCCCCGGCCAATCGTAGGCAAACAGACGCCGGCGGACCGCGGGGGTCACCCCGCTGATTTTCTTATTGTATTTTTTCTCGAAGATCTTCAGGAAATGATCGAGAAGAATCGGAATGTCGTCGGTCCTCTCCCGCAAAGGGGGAAGCCGCAGGGTCACCACCTTGAGCCGATGGTAGAGATCTTCCCGAAGCGCCCCCGACTTAATCTCCTCGTCCAGGTCGCGGTTGGTCGCCGACAGAAGCCGGACATTCACCTTGATCACCTCGTTGGAACCGACGCGGGTGATCTCGCCGTTCTCCAAGACCCGCAGCAGCTTGACCTGCGTGGCCATCGGCATATCGCCGACTTCATCGAGGAAGATCGTCCCGCCTTGGGCGTACTCGAACTTGCCGACCCGATTGTCGGTCGCCCCGGTGAACGCCCCTTTGACATGGCCGAACAGCTCGCTTTCTAAAATATTCTCACTCAGCGCGGCGCAGTTCAGCGCGACAAACGGCCGGCCGCGGCGGGGGGAATTTTGGTGAATCGCCTGGGCGAAGAGTTCCTTCCCCGTCCCGGTTTCACCGAGGATCATGACGGTCGCGTCGGTCGGCGCGATCCGCTTCAGGCGCGATACGGCATCGGTCATCGCCTTGGAAACGCCGATGAGCTTCCCCAGCCCAAACCGCTCGTCGAGCTGTTCGGTGAGCTGGCGATTTACCCGGCGCAGGCGCGACCCTTCCCCGGCGCGCTGGACAATGGCGCGCAGCTGCTTTAAATCGAGCGGCTTGGCAAGATAGTTAAACGCCCCCTGCTGAATCGCCTCCACCGCGGTCTCAATCCCGGAGAAAGCGGTCATGACGATCACCTCGGTCTCGGGCTGACGCTCTTTCACCAATCGAAGAACGTTCAGCCCGCCGGTGGGGGAATCGAGCATAAGGTCGGTGACGACGACATCGTAGAGCCGCTTGCTCACCGCGGCGGCGGCCTCGGATTCGGAATGAACCACCGTAGAGACAGCGCCGATTTTTTCGAGTCCCGAGGCGACCACCTCGGCGTGAGACGGCTCATCGTCGACCACCAGCACCGCCAGCGGTTCTTTTGTGTCAGTTGCGGTCATCTAAGCGCTTTCGGTTGTCGGAATAATACTATAGCTTCGGCCGGTGCTCCCCCAAGCCAAACGGACCTAATGCTATTATACCTCCGCGGCCAAAACAATAAAGGTTTTGTCCCCCCTCCGGACGTGGAGATCCCGGCCGATTCCCAGGGTGAGTTTTTTATCCCTTGCGGCGGACGCCGCGCAGATTACCGCCCCCTAAGGGGCCGTTCCGGGGACCGGCGGCTCTTCGAAAGGGTGCTGCCGAAAAGTGTGAATAAAATAACGAAAGTGCGCGGGATCTTTCTTTCGCCAGCTCGTTCAAATCGTGCCGCGGCGCTCACGCGGTGTCCCCCCGCTCACCGTTCCCTCCCCGCTGCCTGTCTGTCCCTTTGAGGAAGCGTCCCAAAAGAAGGAACAGATCACGGCGTTCCCGGCGCGACAGGCCAATGATCAAGAGTACCGACACATACAATGCGCAGCACAGCGCGGCGGTCCAAAGCAGCGTTGGGTAATCGTCACGCAGCCACCATCGCAGGACGAAAAAGGGGGGAACAAACGCCGCCAGCGCCCCAAGCAAATACCCCAGCTGCCGCGCCATCCATCGTCCGAAGCGCTCGCCGCAAACCTCGGCGGTGTAGCGGGGAACGACGGCGCCGTGGATCAAAAGCGCCGGAGCCGCCGTCCCGATCGCCGCGCCGGGGAAGCCGCAGCCCAGCCACAAAAGCAAAGCGGTCAGCGCGGCGCTCAGGGCTCCCTGCAAAAGGATCATCAGCGCTAAGAAACGGTGCCGGGCCACCGCCTGAAGGAGACGAATATTGGTCTCGGCGCTGCCCCGGTAAAGCGCCATCGCCGCGGCGATGATGACCATCGCCGGATAGGCGGCCAGGCACTCGGGACCGACCCAGCGGCGCAGGAACGCCCCCCCCCAGAAGATGAGCATCAGCGACATCAAAACCGAAATATAAGTCAGGAGCTTGTACGACAGCAGGCGCGATCGCTCAAAACCGGCGGTATCGCCGATTCGCGCCAGGTGGGTGAACCAGTTCGTCTCCCAGAGGGTCATCGCCTGGAGGAAACTGCCGTAGTAGCTGATCAGGACGACGACCGCCAAGTTGTAGTAGGTCATATCCGCCAGCGATAAGAAGGCGCCGATGAGGATCAGGTCGCTCCGCTGAATCAGGAGATCCCCCGCCTGGTTGATGAATGTCCAAACGCTGTACCCGAGCAGTTCTTTGGCCCGAGCGGGACGAACCTGCCGCCACGAAAGGTGAAACGGCGGATAGACAATTCGCACGAGAATCGCCAGCACGATGAGGTTCAAAATCGCCAGACAGAGATTCCCGGTCAATAGTGCCGTAATCCGCCCGCCGAAGTAGAGGATCCCGAAGGTCGTCAGTCCCGTCGCCACACGAAGCGCCAGCGCCAGAACGCCGGTGGCCGTTTGATGGAGGGTGCCGTTGACCACCCCCGAAGCGCCGTCGGCGATCTTCGAGACGGCGAAGGTGGCGCCGGTCATCAAAAAGACGGCGCAAAACAGGTGGATATCCGGAGTCTGGGACCACCCTAATCGGGCGACAAGCGCCGCAATCCCCCCCGCGCACAGGGCCACCAGAGCCAAGAGGGAAAGTATCACCAGCGCGGTATTCGCGATCTGGCCAACCCCGCGCTCATCCCCGGCGGAGTAGTAGTAAGTCACAAACCGGCTCACCGCCGTGGTCATCCCAAAGTCGATCAGGCCGCACCAGTTAGTGAACAGTCCGGCGACAAGAAAGATGGCGTAGTGCCGCTCTCCCAAAGTATGGAGCAGGTACGGCGTGAGAAACAGCCCCAAAGCGATCCCCGTCAGGTAGGTGATCACCTGAAGGAAAGCACCGGTTAAAAGGGAGCGCAGCGGCCGGCGCGGGGTACTGGCGGGGACCATGGTGTGGGATGTTGGGAAAGAACGCTTGTTTAGGACTTACTTTTCGGCCGGCTCGGTGGCGGGCTCGGGAATCTCATGAAACACGCCGTCATACAGTTCGAACCAGCGCAGATCGATGGTCAGATTATCTTTTTGTCCCCGGCTGCGGCACACGAGGAACCGCGGCCGGCTCGGATCGTCTCCCTGGCGCGAGCCAGGAGCCAGATCGATCCCGGTAGAGACAACCTGTTCATACCGATCCAGCACGTTCATCTGACGGTCAACCCGAAGGGTGTTGTATTTCACCGCCCGGTCGTCTCGGTAGAAACCGAAAATGATCGAGTCGTTCCAAGCGACCGCCGTCTGGGTCCCGTAGGCGATCTTCGCGCCAAAGTCGACCTGGTGTTCCGCCACGAAGTTAAAGTCAGCGTCATACTCAACCACTCGGGCGGTGGAATGCTCTTCCTTGGGGGAGGGACCGCCGATGAAAAGATGATCGCCCAGGAAGGCAATCCCGTCGGTCCGGTGACTTTCGGCCAGATCGATCTTTCGAAGAAGGTTCAAGTCGGTGTCGTATTCGTACAGACCGATCCCCTCGTCGGAGGACATCGAAACGTAGAGTTTGCCGTCATGCAAGGCGGGATCTCCCGAATGCCAGGGGGCCTTGGTCCAGCACAGAAGCTTTCCCGTCCAGTCCACTTTGAAGATCGCGTTGGCCGAGACAAGATAAATAGCGTCCTCATCGCAGCAGATCCCCTGGATGTGGGTCGCCGCGTTGGCGAACGCCTCGTCGCTGACCTCGATAGCGCGGGCGCGCGCTCCCCACAAAAGCGCGGTCAGCACCACAAGCGGCGTCAGGAAAAAGCGCGCGATTTTGCCGTTCATGAAAAAACCTTTCGTTCGTTGTCGTTCTGATCGTTGGCTGGTCCTTTCAAGAAAGTCCGTGATCGAAAGCACCAATTCGAGAAAATGGAAACGGTGAAAAACGGGGCCGCCCACCAGTATTATTGTAGTCCCTGTGTCTTTGCCAGGCAACAAGAAACGGTTCTTAACCGGACAACTATCCTTTCCGCCGTGATCATCCCGACACGCTGCCGCCATCACCGGCCGGATGGCAAAAAACAAGAGGAAGAAAGAGAATCTCTTCCGGGGAACCGTACACTCCGCCGGCAAAACGCCAGCCCCCCGGCGGATTTCATGCCCGAGGGGGGCTTCTTGCGAACGGTCCTTACTCGGAGAAAAGTCCCGTGGAGAGATAGCGGTCTCCGGTATCCGGGAGCAGGGCCACAATCGTCTTGCCCTTGAATTCATCTCGGGCGGCGAGCTTCACGGCCGCGGCCAGGGCCGCGCCGGAGGAAATCCCCACCAGTACCCCTTCGGTTCGCGCGAACTGGCGTCCGTATTTGAAAGCGTCCTCATTGGAGATGGGGAGCACCTCATCGTAGACGCTTGTGTCCAAGGTTTCAGGCACAAAGCCCGCGCCAATACCCTGGATTTTGTGAGGCCCCACCTTGCCCTGGCTCAGTACCGGAGACGACAGTGGCTCCACGGCGATGATCTTCACCGACCGTTTCTGGCGCTTGAGGTAACGGCCCACTCCCGTCAAGGTTCCGCCCGTGCCGACCCCGGCGACAAACAGATCCACTTCCCCGTCCGTATCCCGCCAGATTTCCGGCCCGGTGGTTGCCTCATGGGCGGCGGGATTGGCCTGGTTCGTGAACTGCGAGGGGATAAAGGCGTTGGGTGTCTCTTTGGCGATCTCTTCCGCCTTGGCGATCGCGCCTTTCATTCCTTTGTACCCCTCCGTGAGAACAATCTCCGCGCCGTACGCCTTCAAGAGATTCCGCCGTTCCACGCTCATCGTTTCCGGCATGGTGAGAATGGTCCGATAACCGCGGGCAGCCGCCACGCTGGCCAGGCCGATGCCGGTATTGCCGCTGGTAGGTTCCACAATGACGGAACCTTCCTTGAGTTTTCCCTCCTGTTCGGCCTTTTCGATCATGGCCTTGGCGATGCGATCCTTGACGCTCCCGGCGGGGTTGAAGAATTCCAGCTTAACGAGGAGGTTTGCTTCCACCGCGTTCGCTTTCTCGAAATTCACCGCCCTCAGAAGCGGCGTACCGCCGATGAGTTCCGTAACGCTTTTATAGATCTTTGGCTTCGACACAGCATCCTCTTGTTTTTCAGAAATCTGGCTTTTTTCCAAGGCCTGCTCAAAATCATCGAGCAAGTCATCTTTGTCTTCGATCCCCACACTGACCCGCACAAGGTCGTCCGTGACACCCGCCCGTGCCTTTTCCTCCTCGCTGGCGTGAAGATAGATTGTTGACCACGGGTGGATGACCAGCGTTCGGGCATCCCCGATATTAGAGACATTCAGCGCCAGGGAAAGGTGATTGATAAAACGAAAGGCCCTTTCCTGACTTCCCAAACGCAGCGTCAGCATCGTGCCGTAACGGCCCGAAAACTGCCGTCGGGCGAGCTCATGTCCGGGGTGATCCGGCAGACCCGGATAATTCACCGTCACGGTATCTTTCGATCTTAAGTAGTTTGCCAGAGCCATGGCGTTTTCACAAGCGCGTTCCATTCGCAGCGCCAGGGTATCCAATCCAATGCCTGTCAGGTAGGCGTTGAAAGGGGACAAAGAACTGCCATAATCGGTTCTCATACACGCGCCGAGGCGCGCCAGATAACTCATGGCCCCGAAAGCGGAAAACTCTTTGAGCTTAGGAAACTTTTCGGCATTCCAGGGGAATTTTCCCACCACCACGATACCGCCGACCGAGTTCCCATTGCCATTGATGGCCTTCGACGTGGAATGAATCACCACATCCGCGCCAAGGGACAACGGCCTGACGAGATAGGGCGTTGTTACCGTATTGTCCACAAACAGCGGCAATCCATGGGTATGCGCCACTTCCGCCAAGGCCCCGATATCGGCGACATCCAGCTTGGGATTGCCGAGGGTCTCCGTATAGATCAGTTTTGTCTTCTCCGTAAGACAGGCGGCGAAGGCATCCGGGTGGTTTTCTTCCGCGTAACGAACGTGAACACCGTAGGACGCGAGATCCCGAAACAAAGAGCTTGTCCCCCCGAACAGGGAGCCGCTGGCCACGATCTCATCACCGGCTCCCACAATGTTCATCACAGACATGGAAACCGCCGCCATGCCGGAGGCGAAGGACAATGCCCCCACCCCTTCTTCCAAAGCCGCGAGCCGCCGCTCAAAGAGGGTCAGCGTCGGATTGCCTACGCGGGTATAGACAAAGCCGGGCTTTCTCCCCGTAAAAATCTTTGCCATATTCTCCGCCGTTTCCTGGGCAAAAGCCGTCGTTTGGCAGATGGACGCGGTGGTGGCGCCGGTCGTCTTGTCCGGCGGAAACGCCTCATGGAGAAGTCTGGTCGCAAACCGATGTCTCATGGAAGATCGCCTTTTTCCACAAAGAGGGTATAGGTTCCATCCTCGTTCCGGGTGAGTTCCAGCACCTTATTCCCCTCTTCCTTGAGACTGCGGGGGACATTCTCAACAGGTTCACCCCCGTTGAGACGCACCTCCAGAATTTCACCGTCCTCCATCTCCTCCAAGGTGATCTTCGTCTTGACGAAAGTGATGGGACAGACCAGATCCGTGATGTCGATGAATTTATTGGCTTGAATGCTCATACCGCAAACCCCTCCTCAATCTGACGCTTCATCAGAGAATCGTCAGTTCCTCTTTTGTGACGTTTTTATCGCCGTCAATCCGAAAACTGTTCAGTACCGGTTCCTCCCCGGCCAGGGAGAGAATCAGATAACTGGCACTGGTATCATAGGCCAGCCGCTTATCTTCCTCCGATGGCCGGGAGGGAGTCGCCGGGTGACTGTGGAAATTGCCCAACAGTCCGATTCCCCTCGACCGCATATCCTTGACCGCCGCAAACTGCTCATTGGGATCCATCGAAAAATGCTCGGCACTGGCATCCGTGTTTGTCAACAGGTAAACCTTCTCCACCGTCCGGATCTCTGTGTCACCGGAAGGACCGGTTTCGTGCCGCGAACGGCCGGCGATCAGGCCGCACGCCTCCAGGGGGGCGTGCTTTTGGGCATGTGCCACGATGGAATCGTACTGCTGCTTTGTCAAAATGATCACAGAATCACCCGGTTCCCTTATTTGCCAAACTCACAGGTCGGCTTCTCATAATCAAACAGCTGCGTGATGGACGGATGTTCCCCGCATACGGCGCAGTCGCCGCTGCGGGGCAGCTTGACCTTGCGGAAAGTCATGGAGAGGGCATCATAGGTCAAAAGATAACCCGTCAGCAGCTCCCCCACTCCTAAGATGTACTTAAGAGCTTCGGTGGCCTGCAGCGTGCCCAGAATACCGCCCATCACTCCCAAGACCCCCGCCTGACGGCAAGTGGGAACGGCATCCTTCGGCGGCGGCTCCCTGAACACGCACCGGTAGCATGGCCCGGCGTCCGGAACATAGGTCATCGTCTGCCCCTGAAAGCGGATAATACCCGCGTGCGAAAAAGGTTTTCGCAGCATGACACAGGCATCGTTGATGAGGAACTTCGCCGGGAAATTGTCCGTGCCGTCCAGTATGAAGTCATACTCCTGGTCGCGGATAATGTCTTTGATGTTCGCGGCCGTCACCAACTCGTTATAAGTATATACTTTAACGTCAGGATTCATGGCCGCAATAGTTTCCCTGCCGGAATCTACCTTTGCTTTGCCCACATCCTGTGACTGATGGATGATCTGCCGCTGAAGGTTCGACAGATCGACCACATCGAAGTCGACCAATCCGATGGTTCCGACCCCCGCCGCGGCCAGATACATGGCCGCGGGCGCTCCCAGGCCGCCGGTGCCGATCACCAACACCTTGCCGGAGAGAATCTTTTCCTGCCCTTTCCCGCCTACCTGTTTTAAAATGATGTGGCGGGAGTAGCGTTCCAGCTGTTCATTGGAAAGACTCATCGGCTGCCTCCTCCCATAAAGTAGAGGAACTCGATGGTGTCGCCCTCCGACACTACGGTCTCCTCGAATTTGTCGCGCTCTACAAACTGACCGTTCTTTTGAACCGTCACGTAATCCGGCTGCTCCGCCTTGGCAAGCACCAAGAGCTCCTTGATGTTCACCGGCTTATCCAGCACCAGTTCCTCCCCATTGACTTGGACTTTCATATAGCACCCTCCTATTTCATACTTAACATATATGTTCTTATGAACTATGCCATCATTATATACGACTATACCCCCTTGTCAACAACCTTTTCCCCCATAACACGCCGAATTTTGGCTTTTTCATAACAATATGCGGTGAACAAACACAGAACACAGGAAAACACGGCGCGTTGGGCGGGAACATCTCACCGCATTGACCCGCGGCGAGGGGAAAAACCAAGACGTCCCCCTAAATGAACGCGCGCGGCACACGCCTCCGTGTCATTGTAACCCTCGTCTCCTGTCTGCCCAATACGAATAGGCTTCTCGTTTTGCATAGAATCAAGCCCGCAATGATCGACGCGATGTTCTGAAGCCCTCACCAAAGAACTCCCCTTCGGGTCCTCGAGGAGCATAACGATGCGATTCGACTCAGGGGGTGATCTCAAGAGCCAGATGGGAATCGATCGGGCCACCAACCCCCTTTCCCAAGCGACACAAGCGAGCTGCGAGGCGGCTTATATACATGCCGACATATATGTAATTAGTCTGTTTTCGGTCATACGGCAGGACAAATCAAGGGATTATCGGGGGTAATCGGGGAAAATGGGCAATCTCCGCAGCTGAGTTTCTCACACAGGGGAATCTGCGGCGGACAGACGTTAAGGAAGAAATTTACGCGTTTAGATCCCGGACATAACGAGCGAAACAGTCTAGAAATACCGGGCTCTGGGTGTTTCCCTAAGATTTTTCACGGAAAAATCTTGAAAAGTGCGTACGCCTCCCTTGACAGGTTTGGGACGGCGGTTTATGATAGGGCAAGTTAATTCATATATAATTCGTATGTGATATATGTGAGAAAGCGTGTTGACTATGAACATTTTCGATGCCGTAGGAAATACGCCCCTCTTCCGCCTGCGACAAGTCTATAAGGAGGAACGAGGCATCCGCGTCTATGGCAAGGGGGAGTTCCTGAACCCCAGCGGTTCGGTGAAGGACCGGGCGGCCAGAGCGATGCTCCTAGACGGACTGAGCAGCGGCGCCCTGAAGCCCGGTATGGAGATACTCGACGCCACCAGCGGCAGTACCGGCATTGCCTACTCCATGATGGCGGCGCAGCTTGACTGCCGCGTGGTCCTCTGCATGCCCGCGAACGTCAACAGGGAACGCAAACAGATTGTGAAGGCCTACGGGGGAAGAATTATCGAGACCCATCCCTTGGAAGGACCGGAAGGGGCGCTGCAAACAGCCACCCGAATGGCCGCCGAACAGCCGGGGCGGTATTTCTACCCGGATCAGTATAACAACGACCAAAACTGGCGGGCGCACTACCAGACCACCGCCGAGGAGATATGGGAGCAGACGGGAGGGACCGTCACTCACTTCGTGTCGGGGACGGGAACGTCGGGGACCTTTGTGGGAACCTTGCGCCGCCTCAAGGAACGGAATCCCAACATCCGCGGCGTGCTCATGCAGCCGGATTCCCCCTTTCATGGCTTGGAGGGGTTAAGGCACATCGGCACGGCGACACAGCGCGGTTTTTTTGATCCGCGCCTGGCGGATATGGAAATCGCCGTCGATACGGAGGCGGCCTATGCCATGACCCGCCGCCTGGCCAAAGAGGAAGGCCTTTTGGTCGGTATCAGCGCCGCCGCCAATGTGCTGGCGGCTGTTGAGACGGCAAAACAAGCGCCGGCCGACTCGGTCATCGTGACCGTTCTGTGTGACAGCGGGACACGCTATCTGGATGAGCCGGTTTGGCAAGACGCTATCGACAAAGGAGACAATTGATATGGCAGCGACAGTACTCATTCCCACAACACTGCGCGGTTTCACAGGGAATCGGTCGGAACTTGCTCTTGCCGGTTCAACGGTGGCGCAGGTTCTGGATGCCCTGGTAAAAGAATGCCCGGAGACGAAAACGGCGCTTTTCGACGGCGAGGGGAAACTGCGTTCCTTTGTGAACGTATTCGTGGACGGCAGAAATATCAAAGAACTGGCGGGCTTTGAAACCGAAGTCAAAGACGGAACGGAGATCATGCTTATTCCCGCCATCGCCGGTGGCTCCGGCAGGAAAAGTGTGTTAGGGGAACGGGAAGGCGAAAAGTTATCCAATGACGAAATATCCCGCTACAGCCGCCATCTGCTCTTAAAAGAGGTTGGCCTCAAGGGACAGCTGCGGCTCAAAGCAGCCAAAGTACTGATCGTCGGTCTGGGCGGCCTCGGGACGCCCTTGGCGCAATACCTGGCGGCGGCGGGGGTCGGAACGATCGGCCTTGTGGACTATGACGACGTGGAGGCCTCCAATCTGCAGCGTCAGGTTATCCATCGCACCCGCGATGTGGGCCGTCCCAAAGTCGCTTCGGCGAAAGAGGCCGTGAAGAATATCAATCCCTTGGTGAAGACCGAGGCGTACAACCTGCGGCTCACGGCCGAAAACGCCCTGGACCTCATCGGGGAATACGATGTTGTCGCGGACGCGACAGACAACTACAAAAGCCGTTACCTCATCAATGACGCCTGCGCGCTTCTGGGAAAACCGGATGTGTTCGGCGCCATGTACCAGTTCGAGGGACAGGCGTCGGTCTTTTACGCCAAGGAAGGACCTTGTTATCGCTGTGTCTACCCTTCCCCGCCCCCGCCGGGACTGGTTCCCTCCTGCGCCCAAGGGGGTGTGGTCGGGGTACTCCCCGGCATTATGGGCACCATCCAGGCCAATGAGGTCATTAAACTCATCGTCGGAGGCGGAGAACCCTTGATCGGGCGGCTGCTGGTATTTGATGCCTGGAGAATGAAGTTCCGGGAGTTGAAAATCGCCAAACAGAAGGAATGCCCGCTTTGCGGAAAGAAGCCGGCCATTGCGCAGCTCGCCGAGTACGACTACGACGAGTTCTGCGGCCTGCGGCAGGAAGAAAAGGAAGAGCCCATCCTGGGGCTGGAGGCCAAGGAACTGAAACGGCGCATGGACGACGGGGATCCCCTGACCATCGTGGATATCCGTGAGCCCCATGAGAGGGCCATTGTTAAGTTTCCTAAGGCCGTGGTCATCCCTATCGGGCAGCTGGCCCGCCGGCAGAACGAGCTGAACCCCAAGGTGGACACGGTATTCATCTGCAAGGAAGGAAAACGAAGTATCCTCGCGATTCGCACCTTGCGGGAGGCGGGCTACCAGGGCCCTATGTTTAATCTGAAAGACGGTATCAATACCTGGGCCAGGGATGTCGACAGATCGCTGCCCCAGTATTGACATAGTTTGCGGTTCTTAAGCGGTTTAGGAACTGCGGTTCGAAAGTTTTTAGGAGGTATCGAGTATGGCAGACGTGAAGAAAATTAACGCTTTGGGCAAAGCTGTTGCCTACAATCTCGCGGACGTCGCTAAGACGCGGCCGCAGTTCAAGTCAATCACTCCGCGCTGGCTCACGAAGCTCTTGGAGTTCAAGGGGCTTGAGTCCGGTATTTACCGGGTCAACAAAGTGGTGGAGGGGGATACTCCCCTGGATGTGCTCTGCAGTTCGGAGAAGAAGTCGGACATCATCCCCCAGGGCTACGTGGAATATGAGCTGGAGCCGAGGGAGTACATCTTAAACTCCATCTCCACCATCCTCAATGTCAACACGGCGGTGCAGGATGTGTTCAGTTCTCCCTACGATCAGGCCAAGGAGCAGCTTGCCCTCGCCATCGAGAGTCTTCGTGAAAGGCAGGAAAGCCAGATCATCAACAACGATGATTACGGCCTTTTGAAGAACGCTGCGGATTCCCAGCGTATCCAGACCAGGAACGGCGCGCCGACGCCGGATGACCTTGACGAGCTCATCACGAAGGTCTGGAAGGAGCCGTCCTTCTTCCTCGCCCACCCCCGCGCCATCGCCGCCTTTGAGCGTGAATGCACGAAACGCGGTGTGCCGCCGGTTACCGTGAACCTTATCGGCGGCACCTTCATCACCTGGCGCGGCATCCCGCTGATCCCCACCAACAAGCTGCTGGTCGACGGTCTCAAGGAGCCGAAGAGTCTCGGCGGCAAGACGAATATCCTGCTTCTGCGTACGGGGGAGACAAAGCGCGGGGTCATCGGGCTGTACCAGGCCGGTATGAAAGACGAGGCCTCCCGCGGTCTGTCCGTGCGCTATCGCGGCATCGACGACAAGGGTATCGCATCCTACCTCCTGTCGCTGTATTGCTCGGCCGCCATCCTTGCCGATGACGCCCTGGCTGTCCTGGAGGATGTGGAGGTAGGTGAATATGACTAATCATCCGTCCATTCCGGCAGGACTTCCCACGGAAGAAGAACTTCTGGCGTTGGCGAACCAGTTCGAGCCGGAAGTCTGCTCCCGGGGAATCGATGCCCTTCTGACCAGCGGGGATACGCGGGTTCTGGACCACGCCGCGGCCAAGGCCGCGGCGGCGGAAGAAACACTCCGTCTGGGGGATGCCGACTACACCCGTCTGATCGATGATGCCCTCTCGGCGGGGGCGCCGCTGGCAGACGCGCTGCCCGTGAACGCGGGAAACGAGCTGGCCTACCGGCCTTCCGTCATTTCCGTCAAGGAGGCGGACGGTTTCGCGCCGGACACACAAAAGACTGCTCCTTCCGCGAAACAAAGCGGCATCGTCGTCGGCAGCAAGTCACTGGAGGATATCCGGCGGGATTTTCCGATTCTCTCGGAAAAAATCAACGGGCATGACCTCGTCTGGCTGGACAATGGGGCGACCACCCAGCGGCCCCAGGCCGTCATCGATCGTCTCGTGCGTTACTACCGCCACGAGAATTCCAATGTCCATCGCGGAGCCCATGAGCTGGCGGCGCGTTCGACGGATGCCTATGAGGGAGCCAGGCAGACAGTCGCCGATTTCATCGGGGCGCCGTCCAAAGACAACATCGTCTTTGTGCGCGGCACGACGGAAGGGATCAACCTCGTGGCGCAGAGCTACGTCAAGCAGTATCTCCGGCCGGGGGACGAGATTATCCTGACGCTTTTGGAGCATCATGCCAACATTGTTCCCTGGCAACTCATCGCCGAGGAAACGGGGGCGGTGATCCGAGTGGTTCCCGTCGACGACAGCGGTCAGTTGATTTTGCCGGAGTATGAAAAACTGTTTTCCCGCCGGACAAAGTTTGTATCGGCCACCCATGTCTCCAATACCCTCGGTACCGTCACCCCTGTTCATGAGCTGGTACAGATTGCCCATCGTCACGGTGTGCGCGTCCTGATTGACGGCGCTCAGTCGGTGGCGCATCTTCCCGTGAATGTGGCCGCCTTGGACGCGGATTTCTTCGTTTTCTCCGGCCACAAGATTTTCGCTCCCACGGGGATCGGCGCGGTTTACGGAAAAACCGAGGTGCTGGAAGCCGCCAGACCTTACCAGGGCGGCGGGAATATGATCAAGGACGTGACCTTTGAACGCACCATCTACAACCCCGCGCCCAACAAGTTCGAGGCGGGAACCGGAAGCATCGCCGATGCCGTGGGGCTGGGGGCCGCCCTGGAATACCTCAGCGGTATCGGCATGGCGGACATCAGCCGCTATGAACGCGAGCTCACGGAGTATGCCATGAGAGAACTGGCGAAAATCCCGGGTCTAACCCTCATCGGTACGGCTCCGGGCAAGGCGGGAGTGCTCTCCTTTGTACTGGAAGGGCATGATAATGCGAGTGTCGGTGAATACCTGAACCAATACGGCATCGCCGTCAGGGCAGGACATCACTGCGCCCAGCCCATCCTGCGCCATTTCGGGCTGGAGGGGACGGTTCGCCCCAGTCTGGCGTTTTACAATTCCCCGGACGACATCGACGCGCTGGTGCGCGCCATCCGGGCAATCGTGTAGTTGACTTTAATCGGCCGGCGGGACCAGACCGAGATCTGGATCCGCCCGCCGGCCGACTAAAACAAATGAGGGATTCTATGCCGGACATTATAGAGCGGGGCATTCAAGACGTTATTCACGATATCCTGTCGGATTACGAGAAGGGACGCAGCATTGACAAATTGGATATGTTCCGCCAGCCGGACCGCCAGGTGGTGACCGAGTTGACGGAAAAGCTGTTCCGTATTGTTTTTCCCGGTTTTTTTAAGGATAAATCTTATCGCATCTATCACGCGAAAAACAGTCTGCCTTTGGTCATGGAAGATGTGGCCTATCTTCTCAATAAGCAGATAACCGTCGCGCTTCGCTACAACCTGAAACCCGGCCAGGGGGATGAGGACATTGACCGGCGCGCTGAACATATTACATTGGAATTTCTCAGGGGGATCCCCACGATTCGGGATTTCATAGAAACCGACGTACAGACGACCATGGACGGCGACCCGGCGGCCAACAGCGAGGACGAGATTATTTCTTCTTATCCCGGGATTCATGCCATCACGGTGCACCGCCTGGCCCATGCGCTCCTTGGTCTCGGGGTGCCGGTGCTTCCCCGCATCATGAGCGAGTACGCCCACAGCCGCACGGGTATCGACATCCATCCCGGCGCGAAAATTGGCAAATTTTTCTTTATCGACCATGGAACCGGTATCGTGATCGGCGAGACCACGACCATTGGAGATCATGTAAAAATTTACCAAGGGGTGACACTGGGGGCGCTTTCCACCAAGGGAGGCCGCCACCTTAAAAATCAGAAGCGCCACCCCACGATCGAGGACCATGTGACCATCTACTCCGGTGCCTCCATTTTAGGGGGCAATACCGTTATAGGGAAAGGGGCCGTCATTGGCGGCAACGCCTTCGTCACGAAGTCCGTCGCGCCTTTTACCCATATCAGCGTGAAAAACCAGGAACTTCGCTACGACAGAAAGAAAAACGTCGTAAACAAAACGGATATCGAGGAAGACGGGGATTGGTTCTACATGATCTGATATCAAATGTAGAACATAATGCTGGCGGCTTCCTTGTCGGCGGCGCCGAGAATATCCTCTAGGGAGACAGAGGCGAGAAGCTCACGGAGCTTTTCGTCCATCGGCCGATAGATAAAGGAATCAATAGCGGAATCAATCTCCGGCATCTTGCCTCCCGTCGCGGGGGAGGCACTCTCCATAAGGGTAAGCTCGATGACCGACAGGATGTCGTAGGCACTGATTTCTCTCGGCGGCCTTGAAAGCAGGTATCCCCCCTGAGATCCTTTGATGGAATCGACAAGGTTGGAACGCTTCAGCAGGGCAAAGACTTGTTCCAGATAGATCTTGGAGATCCCCATTTTTTCGGAAATGGTCATGATCGTGACCGGGGAACCGGAGTCATAGTTTTTTGCCAGATAGGTCATGGCGGCTATGCCGTAGCGACCTTTCGCGGATATTTTCATCGGAATCATCCTCTATGATGGCCTTTATAGAAATCATAGCATTTCTATATGTTTTCTTTGTTTTAATAGATCATAGCGGATTTTGCGCCCGTGTCAACGAGGAGACGGCAAGAGAATCGGAAATTTCCATCCCCTCTTTCGCTGTCTAAGAACGGATGAAGTCCGGCGCGGGTATTTCCCGCGTTTATTCACGTAAGAAAAAAGCGGCCGCTTTCCGGCCGCGTGATCCATGCCCAACACCCGGAAAACGCGTATGCTCCGGAAATTCGATTATCGGCCGATCCCCTGTGTGACCGGCCAAGAACCGAAGAAGAACGCGATGAATGCCTGTCGATCACTTCTTAGCCGCCGGCTCGGGGATCTCGTGAAACGCACCGTCGCGCAGTTCGTACCAGCGCAGGTCGATGACCAGATTTTTCCCCTCTCCCTCGCTTCGGCACACGAGAAACCGCGGCCGGCTCGGATCGTCCCCCTGGCGCGAGGCCGGAGCCAGATCGATCCCGGTGGAGACATCCAGTTCATACCGATCCAGCACGTTCATCTGACGGTCAACCCGAAGGGTGTTGTACGTCACCGTCGGGTCTTTGCGATAGAAACCGAAAATGATCGAGTCGTTCCAGGCGGCCGCCGTCTGCGTCCCGTAGTGGATACTCGCGCCGAAGTCGATCTTATATTCCGCCACGAAGTTAAAGTCGGCGTCGTACTCGGCCACCCGATCGACGGAATGTTCCTCCCCCGTGGAGGGACCGCCGATGAAAAGATGATCACCCAGGAAGGTGACTCCATCGGTCCCGCGGCTTTCGGTTAAATCGATCTTTCGAAGGAGGTTCAAGTCGGTGTCGTATTCGAACAGGCCGATATGCTCCTCGCAGGACATCGATACGTAGAGTTTGCCGTTATGCAGCGCGGGGTCTCCCGAATGCCAGGGGGCTTCTCTCCAGCAAAGGAGTTTTCCTGTCCAGTCCACTTTGAAGATAGCGTTGGCCGAAACGAGGTAGACCGCGTCCTCATCGCAGCAGATCCCCTGGATATGGGTCGCCGCGTTGGCGAACGCCTCGTCGCTGACCTCGATCGCGCGGACACGCGATACCCATAAAAGCGCGGTCAGCACCGCCAGAAACGTCAGGAAAAAGCGCGTCATTTTACCGTTCATAGAGAAAACCTTTCGTTCGTTGTCGTTCCTTCTCTTCCGAGAGTCCCTCCGGAAAAGGGTATCCCAGGTGCGTCCCAAAGTCAAGTGTTTCGGTTCTATCCCGTTTTTACCCTCCCGACGACACGAATCGTTTGTATGCGGGAGGGCTTTTGTGTATAATGGAAATGTTTCGGTCACACTCCCCTTCCCCCAAAAAACAAGGATCAGCCATGAAATCTTCCGCTCTCCTTCGCCCGGCGCTCGGGGCTGCCGCGCTCTTGACGCTGGCGCTTTTTTCCACCCTGTGGTTTGCCGCGGCCGACGCGGCCGACAGCCAAAGTGTCTCCGGTATCGTCGCCGACATCGAGGACGATCTGGCGGACGACTTAAGCTCCGACTTCGATGACGACGACAAGGATGTCGATGAGGACGACGACCTCGACGACCTGGGGGAGGAACCGCCGCTTCTGGAAGAGGAGGGTGAGGAGGACGCCTCGACGGTCCCCGACCAGATGCGGGCTCTCTTCGCTCGGGCCGACGCGGGGGACGCCGAGGCCCAAAACCTGATCGGGGTTTGCTATTTCTATGGCAAGCGGGTCGAGAAGAATATCGGGGAAGCCGTCCGCTGGTTCTCCCGTTCCGCCGCGCTTGGAAATCCCAAGGGGCAGACCAACCTGGCGCTGTGCTATCTCGACGGCTCCGAAGGGAGGCGCAATGAGACCGAGGCCAAGCGGCTCCTTCGGCTTGCGGCCAATCAGGGATACGCCAACGCTCAGTACGAGCTCGGTTCCCTGCTGGAATCGTATGAGACGAAGACGACCGACAAAGAGGCCGCCGCCTGGCTGCGCCGAGCCGCCGAGCAGAATCATCCCTCGGCCCAGTACCAGCTGGGGGTCTGCTACGCTACCGGCAAGGGGGTCATCAAGAACGAGGAGACGGCGTTCGGCTGGTTCCGCAAGGCCGCCGATCAGGGACAGACCGACGCCGAGCTGGCGATGGGGCTGTGCTATACCTTCGGCCAGGGGGTGAGAGTCAACGGAGCCAAGGCGGTTCGCTGGCTCTATAAGGCCGCGAGGAAGGGGAACGCCGAGGCACAGTTCTACCTGGGAATGCACTATATCCACGGTGACGGGGTGAAACGCAGCACCGACGAGGCGGTCCGCTGGTTCCGCAAAGCCGCCGCTCAAGGACACGACGGGGCCGATGAAGAACTGCGGCGCCTGGGTAGGTAAATAATAACCGTGACACAAAAGAGGAAGGGGAAAGGGGGGAATTACCCGGCAAGGACTCGAACCTTGACTAAGGGAACCAAAATCCCTGGTGCTACCATTACACCACCGGGTAACAAGTGCCGATTCTCGGCGCCTTAGGGAAAAATTGCGGCAAGAGACATCCTGTCTCCCACCGCCTCCTTAGCGGTGTATTATGGGGGAAATCGGAAATCTTACAATACCCCTTTGAGAAAAACCCCTCCCCCGGCAAGAAGCAGCCCCGATGACTCCTTTCGTCCCCATAAGACCGCTTGGTGCCGACCGGGCTTCTTTGCGGAGGATCCTCTTTCTTGGCGTGGTGGTGGCGCTTCTGGTCGGGAGCATTTTTTGCCCGCGCTGCTTTCGGGTTCGTGTGGTCGGCTCGTCGATGGAACCGACCCTGCCCGGCCCGCGCGTGGAACTGCGCTGCCCGGTCTGCGGCCAAGTGACCTCCCTGACCGCCGAGATGGAAACCCTCCGCCATCTGGACGATTTCCGCTGTTGCGGCTGCCGCTGTTGCGGCTACACCCTTGTCCCGATTCAGCCAAACACGGTCCCCGGAAGTTCCCTGAAGATCACCTCCAAGTGGAGACATTTCCCCAAACGAGGGGAGGTGGTTTTGGTCACCCCGCCGACCGACGAAGATACTCCCCCGGCCATTAAGCGGGTGATAGGACTGCCGGGTGAGCGGGTCGAGATCGTTCGGGGGGATATCCTCATCGATGGTCAGCCGGTTCGGGACGCTCCCTGGGACCGGGAGCTTACCGCGCTCGACTCGATGACACCGCATTGCCAGGGACGGGCCCTTCTGTTCACCCACACCGCCGCGGTCCCCTTTGGGGACGATCAAGCCGACTTGCCTCGTCCCGATCCGATTCCGACCCCGCTGACCAACGAGATCCCCCGGCTGGAAACAGCCCAGCCGGTCGCCGTGGAATACCTTCGTGATTTTGTCCTGGATGTCACCCTCTCCTCCGCCAAGGGGGAGGAGCCGATACGGATCGCCGTCGATCAAGGGGATCTCCGCTGGCTGGTCACCTTCGATCGAAAAAGAGGAGAGCTCTCGGTGGCGCAGGCGCCGGGGGAAAGCGATAATACCATCGACCAATGGCAGGCGGAGGACTTTTCCCTATCCCCCGCCGCGTCGGTATCCTTGGGCAACCTCTTCACAGGCGGCGGAACAAGCCGCCTGCAGATACGTTTTCTTCACCAAAACGCCGAAATTCTGCTCGATGGTCAATCGCGGCTGATCGTCCCCGCCGGCGTTCCCCTGGACGATTGGAAAAAGGGGAAGAACCTCCCCATCAGCACCCCGGCGGCGGTCCTGCTCCCGGAGGGGCTCCCCATCGATCAAGAGGATCCCGAGGCACTCCTGGCCGCCTGCGGAATCGAGGAGCTTACGCTGCGGCGCGGCGGGTGCTTCAGCGAGCCGAACCCCGGGCGCGTCTACGAGGTTCCCCGGGGGTGTTACTTCCTTCTCGGGGACAATTCGGCCACTTCGATCGACGGCCGCCTTTGGCCGGCGTTTGTCCCGAGGGGGGCGATCCGCGGCGCGGTAACCTCTTGCCTGTAAAGAGTTGCTCTAATATAATGGTTCAATCCATTTTTTCTGGAAATTTCCGCCCCGCCAACACAGCTCCTCCGGCTGACTCCGGGGCTTTAGTGTTGGCCGTTCATCTATAGAACAGCGCGCATGGAATCCCCAAACATTATCCGCAATGAAACGTCGATCGAGCAGGGAGTCATGTTTCAGTCCATTCGCGAAATGGTCGAAACGCTGGCGGTCGCCCTTCTTTTGTCGATCCTCTTTAAGTTCTTCATTGCCGAGGCGTACGTCATTCCGACCGGTTCGATGGCCCCCACGCTGATGGGACGCCACAAAGATGTCCTCTGCCCGGAGTGTGGTTTCCGGTTCCAGGTCAACGCCAGCGAAGAGATGGACAACGAACACAACATCCCTAACGGGATCGTTGTCGCCGCGGGAACCTGCCCCAACTGCGGCCATACCCAAAAACTTCTCGATACCCCGTCGTTCAAGGGGGATCGCGTCATCGTCAATAAGTGCGTCCCCTCGATGCGTCCGACCCGCCGCTGGGATGTCTCCGTTTTCCGCTGTCCCGCGGTCCCTAAGAATAACTATATCAAGCGGATCGTCGGCCTCCCCAACGAGGATGTCCGTATCCAGTACGGCGATATCTTTGTCCGCGCCGTCGATCCCGACGGGACGCGCGGTGAGTTTGAAATCGCCAATAAGCCGCTTGACTACCTCCTGTCGATTCTCCAGACGGTCGACGACGACTCCTGCCGACCGGCCCGCCTGCTGGCGGCCGGCTGGCCCTCGCGCTGGCGGGATGAGCTCTCGCGCCAGAACCCAGGCGGCGGCAATGCCGGCTGGGTCGAGGTCGACGGCGGTTTTTACTGCTCGGGGAAGGCGGTGCCGGCGCCGGATTCGCCGGGTTTCGAACCGGCCTCGATGGAGGCGTTTGACGCCGAGCGGCAAAAGCTCCAAGAGCAGAAGGTGATCACCGACGACGGAACACTCTGGCTGCGCTACCGCCATATCGTCACCCCATCAGAGGTGTGGAACGCGCTCGACCAGCAGCAGCCGGCCGGCACGTGGCTGGAAAACGGCAAGGTTCAAAACAATCCCCAGCTGGTGACCGACATGACGGCCTACAACACCGGTATCCCTGTCCGGGATCCGCGCAGCGCCGAAACCTATGGCGGTTTGACCCAGCACAAATCGGTCGGCGGACTGGGGTTCAACTGGACGGGGGATTTGGCGATCTCCTGTCAGATGAGTTTCGGCGCCTTCAGCCAGGAGGAACAGATCACCTTCGAGCTGGTCAAAGGGGGAACGCTCTTCCGCGCCCGAATTCTTCCGGCCGAATCGAAGGCGGTTTTAGAAATCCCGTCGATTCCGCTCTTCACGCCGCTGGAGGCCCCGATCACACTAGCCCCCGAGAAAAAATACAAGGTGGTTTTCCTCAATATCGACGAGCAGCTGCGCCTGGTCATCGACGGCCGCCCGGTCGAGTTCCCCAATGACGGCCGGTACGACCATCTCTGCCAGCCCCTGTCCAACGGCACGCCCGGGGTGCTGCCGCGCAACCGCGACCCGAACGGGCTTGACCTGTCGCCGGCGGCGATCGGCGTCAAGGCCGGGGCGGTCGAGGTCAGTCACCTGAAGATTCTCCGCGACATCTACTACATCGCGATGGGGGAAGACCATCAGGAACCGATCGAATCGATCTTCTCGCGCGGCGCGGTTGAGGGTCAGCTGGTCTCGATGCGCTCCAACGCGCGCTGCGATCGATTCTTCGCCCGTCCGCTGGCCAACCTCAGTGAGGAAACCCTCACCGAGTTCTACAGCGACCCCAGCCGGTGGAACGGTTACGGAAACACCAAGTCGGTCCTCTTCCGTCAGGGAAACAACGCTTTCCTCGCTTTGGGGGACAACAGCGGACTGAGCCAAGACAGCCGTCTGTGGGCCGAAAACCGCGACGATATTCCTCACTATGTCGACCGCCAGCTGATGCTCGGCAAGGCCGTCTGCGTTTTCTGGCCGCACGGGAAACCGATTCCCGGGACAAACCTCTTCCTCATTCCCGACTTCGCCCGAATGCGGGGGATCGATTAGCGAATCAACAGCTTGGACATGATCGGGACTCTACAGCCGCGATAACCCACACGCCAAAATAAGAAGGATCAGCTTTAAGGAATCAAAGAGCTATGCTTGACAGAAAATTCATCCTCGAAAATGCCGAGGCGGTGAAACTCAACTGCAAAAACCGCAATGTGACCGCCGACGTCGACCGGTTCATCAAATTGGAAACCGAGCGTCGAGAGGGACAGCGCCGCCTGGAGGAACTCAATCAAGAGGCGAACGCCACGGCGAAAAAGGTTGGCAAGTGCGCCACCCCCGAGGAGCGGGTCGCGACGATCGAGCTGGGGAAGAAGCTCCGTGAACAGATCAGTCAACTCGCTTCGGTACTGAAGAACACGGAAGCGGAAGTTGATCTGCTCCAGCGTTCCATCCCCAATATGGCGCACCCGGACGCGCCGATCGGCGATGACGACACCGCCAATACCGCCTGCGCCTACGGGAAGACCCCGCTGCCGAAATTCGACTTTACTCCGCTTGATCACGTCGAACTGGCCAAGGGGCTCGATCTGATCGATTTCGAGGGGGGAGCGCGCGTGGCGGGCGCCGGTTTTTACTTCCTCAAGAACGAGGCGGTCCTCCTGGAATTGGCGCTTCAGCAGTATGCCGTCAGTTTCCTGATGAAACACGGGTTTACCCCCGCCTCGACACCCGACCTGGCGAAGAACGAGATTCTGCAGGGAACCGGCTATATCCCCCGCGGGAACGAGACCCAGATCTATTCGATCGAGAATACCGACTTGTCGTTGGTCGCCACCGCCGAAATCACCCTCGGCGGTCTGCTGGCCGGACGGGTGGTCGACGCCGAGGAACTCCCCATGAAGTTCTGCGGCACCAGCCACTGTTTCCGCACCGAAGCGGGCGCCGCCGGGCGCGCCTCGCGCGGCCTGTATCGGGTCCATCAGTTCACCAAGATCGAGATGTTCGCCTTTACCCTCCCAGAACAGAGCGAGGCGATGCACAACGAGCTTCTGTCCATGGAGCGGGAAATCTTCGACAATCTCGGTCTCCCCTATCGTGTCGTCGACACCGCCACCGGTGACCTCGGCGGCCCGGCCTACCGCAAGTTCGACCTTGAGGCGTGGATGCCCGGCCGCGGCGATTACGGTGAGGTGACCAGTACCTCGAACTGCACCGACTACCAGGCCCGCCGCCTGAACGCCCGTTACAAGAACAAGGACGAAAAGGGGACCCACTTCCTTCATACGCTCAACGGTACGGCGATCGCCGTGAGCAGGGCGTTGGTGGCGATTATGGAGAACTACCAGCGGGTCGACGGATCGATCGTCGTCCCCGAGGTTTTGCGTCCCTGCGTCGGCTGCGACGTGATTGAGCGAAAGAAATAAGGGGAAAAAATATGAGCGCGCTGTTCGCCTATTTTGAGTTTTCCGCCTTCAAGCTGGCGATCCTCCCGGTGGTCGCCTTCGCGCTGGTCTACGCCGCGTCGCGTCATGAACGGCCGGAGACGATCCTCCGGCACGCTTTTAAGGTCCTTCTGTGGACGGTCGCGGCCACGGCGGTCTTCTACATTCTTCTTCGCCGGTTCACCTGACGTGAACCGGCGCCGGAAACTTATTCGATAAGGAGCGGTTGGTAAGAAGCATGAAAATTCTCATTATCGGGGGAGGAGTCATCGGCAAGGCGATCGCCGAATTCCTCAGCAGCAAAAAACATACCGTCACGGTGATTGAAAAAGACCCGGACAAATCCCAGCAGCTCAGCATACAGCTCGAAGCTACGGTGATTGAAGGTTCGGCGCTCTCCCCCGCCGTTCTCGACGACGCGAACATCAGCGATACCGACCTGTGTCTTTCGCTCACCGGAAACGCCGAACTGAACCTTGTCACCGCTTCTCTGGCCAAAGGGATGGGGGCCAAGCGGGTCGCCGCCCGAGTCTACGCCGACATCTTCGACGGCATGGGGGAGTTTGACTTTGCCTCCCATTTCAGGATCGATCGGCTCCTTTGTGTCGAACACCTCACCGCCACGGCGATGGTGCGCAAGATCGGGGAACCGGTGATCATGAATGATCACATCGCCCGCGACCGCATCAAGGTGCAAGATATCGCCATCACCAAAGAGACCAAGGTGTGCGGTGTCCCGCTGCGCGAGCTGAAGCTCCCCTCCGAGGTGCGGATCGGCGCCATCCGCCGCAAAACAGCGGCTGAAGATTCGGAAGAACCGATCGAGGAGACCTTCATCCCAAACGCCGACACCGTCATCAAACTTGGCGACCAAATCACCATCATCGGTCTCCCCAAGTGGATCGAGGCGATCGAAAAGCGTTTCGAGCAGACCGGCGCCAAGCAAGCCGTCTCGATCATCGGCGGAAGCCGTTCGGGGGTCTGTCTGGCAAAGATCTTAAAAGCGCAGAGGTACCGGGTTCGGCTGCTCGAAAAAGAAGAGCGCCGCGCCAAGGCGCTGTCCAAAAAACTCGCCGGTACCTGCGACATTCTCCATGCTGACGCGCGCCGGGTCGAGTCGCTCTTAAATGACGCCGAGGTCCGCGAAGAGACGATCTTTATTGCCGCGTCCGACGACGATGAGGATAACGTCATGACCTGCCTGGAGGCCGGTCAGCTCGGTGTGAAGCGAACCATCACGCTGATCCGCCACTCCGACTACGCCAGTGTCCTCAAAAAATTGGGACTCAACGAGACGGTGAGTCCCTACTATCTCGTTCAGCAAGAGGTTGAAAGTCTTCTCCAAACCGGCCCGGTACGCTATAAAAACAGCGACGCGGTCGGCGGCGGGATCCTCTTGGTCGAACTGGATGTCGGTGAAAATTCGCCTTTAACCCAAAAACAACTCAAAGATGTCGACAGGCCAAAAGACTCCCTTTTGATCGCTCGTATCCGAGGAAACGCCATCGCGGTCCCCGGGGCGGACGACATCTTGGAAGCCGGCGATATCATCGTCGCCCTGGTCTACGAAAAAGACCTGCCCGCTTTGATCGACGCGGTCACCGCCCAGAAGGGGTAGGGGTACAAGATAACAACGCGAAAGCCCTTTTTCTCTGTCAGGAGGATATTCGATGAACCCAAGAAGGATCTTCACCACACAAAGCGCCCTTAACTCCCCGCGCCGCTTTACAAGCTGGGGATATGTCCTGCTGTTGTCAGCCGCCTTGGCCGCCGCTTTGACCGGCTGCTCGAAAAGGCAGTCCGACGGCTATTACGACGATGGAATCAAAGCGCTCAACGCCGGCCAATACAAAGAGGCGATCGACTTCTTCACCCTGGCGACCGAGTCAAATCCCAGAAACGCCGCCGCCTATCTGGCTCGGGGAATCTGTTCCCTCAAGCTGGGAGACTATGAGCCGTCTTTGCGTGATTTTCAAACAACCTTGACCCTCAGTCCCGGGAATATCGACGCTCGGCGGGGAAGCGGCGAGGCGCACCTGGGGCTGGAACAGTGGGAAGAGGCGGCCAAAGATTTCGACGCCGTTTTAGCCGTCGCCCCCGACGACCTCAACACGCTGAACAACCGTGGTTTTGCTCGTTCTCATATGGAAATGCTCCAAGAGGCGCTGGACGACTTCGACGCCTGTATCGCCAAAGACCCGAAATGCGCCCTGTACCTGCACAACCGCGGCTCCTTGTACCGCCGGCTGGAACAGCCGAATTCCGCCTTGGCCGATTTCAACGACGCTATCGCGCTGAGTCCCGACGATCCGATCCTCTACATCACGCGCGGCTCGACCCACTACCAAGCCGGCCGCTGGGACGACGCGATGCGGGACTTCAATACCGCCATCGAAAAAGACGGCACTTTGGCCGCCGGGTACAAATACCGGGGGATGTGCCTCAAGAGCCAGGGGGAATGGAAGCAGGCCATCACCGACTTTACCCGCGCCATCGAGCTGGATCCCCTTGACGGTGAGCTCTACTACGAACGGGGCTCCGCCGCGCTTCAGGCCGGCGACCAGCAGATGTACGACGATGATATGGCCAAATTCGGCGCGTTGACCGAACAACAATAACCGATCGTTTTCCTACCCCTAAAAATCTATGACGGAGGAACAGTACCAGTCGCTCTTCGGCCCGATTGAGTATGTCAAAGGGGTCGGGCCGGCCCGGGCGTTATTGCTCAGGCGGCTGGGAATTGTTCGTCCCGTCGATCTTCTCTTCCACTTTCCCCGCTCCTACCAAGACCTCACCCGGTTGAGGAACGTCGACGGCTTCGAAGAAGGTTTGGAATTGACCGTCGCCTCGACCGTCGTCTCTTCCGATCTGCGTTTCATCCCCCGCCGTCGGGGGCTGTCGGTTCTCAAAGCGCGGATGACCGACCCCGCCGGCACGCCGTTTGACGTGGTCTGGTTCAATATGCCCTGGCTCTCGGAGCAGCTCTCATCGGGCCGGCGCTGTTTTTTGTTCGGTAAGCCGAAGCTCGAAAAAAGCGGCCGCCGCTGGCAGCTGTCCAATCCCAAGGTGATCTGGCGCCCGATGCCGGAGGAAGAAAAAACAAGCGAAGGCGACAGCGGCGGCGCCCCTTCCCCGGCCCAAGAGTCCCCTACCGAAGAATTCCCTCCCTACCTGCCGAACTACCCGCTGACCGAGGGGCTCAAGTCGTACCATCTCCAGCGGATCATCCGGCCGCTGCTCGATACCCTCCCGCCGCTGCTGAGCGATGTCTTCCCCGACTCCTTCCGCCGGGAACACCACCTCGACTCGCTGGCCGAGGCGATTCGCTCGATCCACTTTCCCGAGAGCATCGAGGCGCTGCGCCGAGCGCAGCGGCGTTTCATCTATCAGGAATTCTTCCTCTTTCAGCTGGCGCTGGGGCTTCGCCGCCGTCAGCATATCGCCTGGCTCAAGGCCGAACCGCTCCCCGGTTCTCCCGCGCTTTTGAAGCGAATTTTCAGCCGCTTCCCCTACGAGATGACCGACGCGCAAAAGCGGGTCATCGGTGAGATCTCCGACGATCTGGGACGAACGACACCGATGAACCGCCTCCTTCAGGGGGATGTCGGCAGCGGAAAGACACTCGTCGCCGCGGCGGCGATCCTGCAGGTCATCGCCCACCGCCATCAGGCGGTCCTGATGGCCCCGACCGAAATCCTCGCCCGGCAGCACCTCCAGACCTTCTCCCGTCTGCTGGAAGACTCCCAAGTGAAAATCGTCGGCCTGTTCGGCGGCCAAAAAAGCGCCGAGCGCGCGGCGATCCTCGCGGACATCGCCTCGGGGAGGGCCGACTTGATTATTGGGACCCAGGCGATTATCGCCGGAAGCATCACCTTCGCCCATCTGGGGCTGGTCGTGATCGACGAGCAGCATAAATTCGGGGTTCTGCAGCGGGCACGCCTCAAGAGCGCAGCGGGGTTTGACCCGCACTACCTGGTAATGACCGCCACCCCTATCCCGCGGTCGGTCACGATGACCCTCTTCGGCGATCTGGATGTCTCCCTCCTCGACGCCGCGCCGCCGGGGCGCAAGCCGGTCAAAACCTATATCGTCGCTCCCCAAGATCGGGAGGCCTGGTGGGCCTTTTTCCGCGAAAAGATCGAGCGGGGACGACAGGGATACGTGGTTGTCCCCCGGGTCGGTGAAAACCAAGCCCCCCTCCCCCCCGAACCGATCCTCTGGGAAGAGGATGTTTTGGCCGATATCCCCGCCTCGGCTCCCCGTTTCCGGCCCTCCGGGGTCACGGAAGAGGAGGAACCGGGGGAAGAATCGGCTTCGACGCTCAAAAGCGTCGATTCTATCTGCCGCGAGCTCTCCGAAGGGCCGCTCAAAGGGCTGCGCCTCGGGATACTCCACGGCAGGATGAGTACCGAGGAAAAACAGCGTGTGATGCTCGACTTTCGCTCACGCCAGATCGAGGTGCTCATCACCACCACGGTCATCGAAGTCGGGGTCGATGTCCCCAACGCCACGCTTATGGCGATCGAAAACGCCGATCGATTCGGGCTGGCGCAGCTCCATCAGCTGCGCGGCCGTGTAGGACGCGGGCGACACACGGGGTTTTGCGCCGTCTTTCGAACCGAGGAAGAGATTCCCCCCGGTGATGACGGCCAAGAATCGAAAGAAACCGCCGGACGGCAGAAAAAGCAAAGCACTTCCAAAAGAAAAAAGGACACCACCGGCAATCTGCTCGACACGGAAACGCCCCTGGATGTTTTCGCCTCTTCCACCGACGGTTTCTATCTGGCCGAGCGGGACCTTCAGTTTCGCGGCCCGGGAGATCTGTTCGGTACAAGACAGCACGGAATCTGCTCTTTCCGTGTGGCCGACATCGCTCGTGACCAAGAGATTCTGCTCGAAACGCGCCGCGACGCCGCCGATCTTCTCGACAAGGACCCTGGATTAAGCGACGAGGATTACCGAGCGCTGCGCTCCCAGGTATTAAAAAAATATGGAACAGCACTCAACCTGGGCGATGTTGGTTGAGTGCCGTTCCATACAGGATGGGATGTTTCAGCCCTTGTTCCGGACCGCGCTACTTGTTGATCTGCGCGGTGAACATAATGCCGTGGGCCAGGACGTCGGTGTTCCGCTCGTCTCTGTCTTCCTTGCAGCGGAAGTAGGTCCCGTTCGGGTTGATCACGTAGTCGTTGACGGTCGTCCCGCGGGCCACATTGCCCAGGTACATGAACTGGTAACCAACCTTGAAGGAAAGCGCTTCGGTCCAGTACCACGAGGCCTCGATCTTGGCTTCGACCCCAGGAGTGAACTGGTTGAAGTACTCCTTGTAGCTGAAGCGGTTAGCGACCGTTCCGAGCGGGGACTTGGTCGACAGACCACCGGTACCGTCATTGTCATTGTCGTTGTTGGAGGAGGAATTGGAGTTGTTGTTGCTCCCGCTGAGGTTCCCCTCCTGATCCGCCTCGGCCTTCAGACCAAACTGACCGTATCCACGGATGTTCTGGCGGTTGAAACCGGCGAAGAACATACCCTCGGCACCGAACCGCCACCGGCCGTTGGCCAGAGAGTAACGGCCGCCGACCTGGGGACCGACGATATGGTTCTCGGCCTCAAACTTCCAGAGCGAGTAACCGAGGTCGGCACCGCTGAAGCTCTCGTTGGTCTCGGTGTTCTCGGCGTAGTTTTCCGACTGAGTCCCGATCGCCCCGCCGTTGCTGGCCGCCATTTGGCCGTCAGACAAAACCTGGACACGAACCGAGTCGTAGGTGTTCGACGTCCGGGTGGTCGAGTGACCGAAGAAGCTCATATCGTCGTCGAAGCAGGTGTAGCGGACACCGCCTTCCAGCTCGAGCAGCCCTCTGTTGAACGGGTGGAACCGGTAGTTGTACATCGCCTCGACCGACCAGTAGTTCAGATGGGTCTCGATCTGGTACATGTCGTAGACAATCGGAATCGGGACAATGGCGTACACCCCGCGCTGCGTGTCGGTTCCCGACTCATTGTTGCTGTCGTTATTGGTATTGTTATTGGTGTTGTTCGAAGAGTAGTCGTTGTCGTACTCGGTCGAAGAACTGTTGTTCCCCCTCATATCGACGATCGCCCAGAGGTGGCCGATTCGGGCCATCGAGTGCGGGTCGACCAAGCTGAACGAACTGTCCGTCCCGACACTTCCGCCGCCGACGCCGGTGAAGACGTAGTAGTCGGCCGAAGCGTTGCCGCGGGTGATTTCGGCGATGTAGTCCGACGCCAAGATCGTCAGCGGGTCGTAGATGTTGATGCTCGCGTCAAGACCGGCCACCCTGTCAGAGTAAGGCGACACGATCTGGCTGCGAACCTGCCAGCCGTGGTGCCCGATCTGACGGCCGATCTCAAACTCGGTCGTGTTGCTGAAGCGGGACTTGAACTCAGATGTGTTCATCTGGTTCCCCATCCGCGCCATCGTGTAGACGCCGGCGAACTCGTTCGTCACGTACCAGGGCTGTTCCCCGTACTCGTTGTTCCCGTAGCGGTCAAACCCGATCTCCCGTGTCGACGGTAACGTCACGGCGATCAACCCGGCGCCGATGCTCCCGTAGAGACCTTCACGAGCATAGGCCCCGCCGCCAAACTGGTCGTCGGGGTATGGTGAGAAGAGCCGCATTTCGGAGATCTGACCCCAGGATACCTGCGTGCTCGCCATAAGAAGCAGCGCACCCGCAATAGCCCATTTCATCCTGAATTTCGACATGGTTCAATACCCATCATCTAGGCTTAGTGAAACATCCATGCATCCATAAGCGAATCACCGGGTACACACCCGGCCACCTACTTATGGCTGTAGCGGTATTATCGGTGATTTAATCTCCCGCAGTTGAATCAGAATTGCCCTAAGAAGGATTTTTTTCGGTCGAGCCGCTAAATTTTCTTTCTCGATCCGCTTCTTTGTACAATATGGGCAATATGGAGATGCTGCACAAGAACACGATTCACAAAATAGGCAAATTCGACAAAACTTACTCCCCGACCGGTTCGATGCGGCCGGGGAGTAAGCCGCGTTTCCTCGGGATACTCGACGATGCAGCCGGTGGATACTAGGGGACGACATTGATCGTCAGATGCTGCTCGGCCAGTACCGAACGGGTCCGTCCGTCCAAAAGCCGAATGGCAATCGACTGAACCCCAACATTTTGGCTGACGAAATTGATCGGGTAGTCGGTATCGAAGGCGATGGAAGCAAACTCCAAGGGGCGGTCTTCCGAGGCGGTGTGACGCGCCCCGGTCTCGTCGACGATGTACGAGACTCCATCGGGGAAGACCATCGAGATGATCGCCGAATCGACCTGGCCGGTCTTCATCGCCTTAATGACCGCCGAGAACTTCTCGCCAACGCGCGCCTGCTCCGGAAGCGGGACGACCATCGTCAATCGGGCGGGAGAATTGTTGTAGGTCGAGGAGGGGGTGCTTCCTCCGCCGGAATCGCCCCCGAGGCCGCTGCCGGGAGTCGGCGCGAACAGATCACCCGAATTGGGAGTGATCGGCTGCACCGGCTCAACCGGCTGGGCCGGGTTGACGAGCGTCGAGGAGGTTCGGCGCTCGACGCGGGCGTTGAAATCGTAGACCCCCGCGGCAATGACGTTCATATCGAACTGAATCGGTATCGTGCCGTGCGGAGGGATCCCGTCCAGAAGCCAGGTAAGTGTCTGACCATCCTGGTAGGCGGCGGCCGGCTGGGCCGCGGCGAAGGTCATTCCGCTGGGGACATTGACGCGGACCACCGCGTCGACCGTCTGATCGGTCAGGTTGGTGACGTGCATCGAGTAGGCCGCGCGCGAACCGATCGCCACCCGCTCCGCCCCGGCGAACTGAAGCGTCAGGGGTGCCTTCCCCGTCCAGGTTTGCGAAATAATCCGCTCGTCGACCACCACCCGCTCCTGGGAGCCGGACGCCGGCCGGATGATCTGAACCTTGAGCTTGGTACATCCGTCCGCCCCCTCGCGCTGGTTGAGGATCGTCTTCGCCACCCCCTGATCGTCGGTCATGACCTCGACGGTCTGGTCAAAATTCGGCCCAAACCCGACCGGCGGCCCCGATACCACCTCGTAGCGGACCAGCCAGCCGGGACGCGGCTCATCGGTCGATCGCCGATAGACCGCGGTCTGAAGCGTTTGCGCCTCGCCGATCGGCGCGATCCCCGACTTCGGGTAGTAGAACGACGCGTCGATCCAATGGATCTGGCCGCCGGCGGTGCGATGATTCCAGTTGTCGATATCCGACGCCAGCACCGAAATCGAGCTGGTCCCCTCCTGGAACGATTGAACCGTCGTCCATGACTGCCCCCGAAGGATACTGACGTCGTCGGTCTGAGACGCCGTCCCGCGGTGGATCCTCCACAATCGGCTGGAGGTGACCGTCAGCATCGAACGGTCATCGATCTTCTTGCTGCTGGTGATATCGCAATAGAGGCATCCGTTGCGCGGATTCCCCGTCAGGAAGCGGCCGACACCGTCTAGATTCCATTCGAGTTTTTCGCCGACACGCAGGTACTCGTTCTCCGGTCCGATGTAGCTGGCGACCATAATCACCTCGGTTCCGACCTGCGCGATGATCGAACGGGGCTCCAGGACCACCAAAGGACCGGTCCCTTCATACTTTTTCGGGAAGAGAACCGCTCCGTCGGGATGCTGAGCCGTCCATCGGCTCGACTCCTCTCCATGGATGGGCATTGGCGCCGACTGCGAGACGTTCTGCCAGCAGGGGATCGTGTCGCCGCAGGTCGAACTCCCCGAGACGTTCCGCTCCAGCTCCAACTCGCGCGAGCTGGAAAGCCGATCGGCGCCGGCCTCGGGCCACTTGCACAGCGACTCTCCCGTCGGATCGAGCGACGGCAGCGACTGGCATCCCAGCGCCGCGCAAAGGATCAGCGCCAGGATGGGCAGACAGAGCATTTGGACCGGCACAGCTCGGCCCTTGATGCTCTCGGCACAGTGACGTGTTTGTCCCCGCTGGTACACGGCAAGATCCTTTCGGTCGGTTTAACCGCTTAAGCGCAAATAATAGATTCCTCCAATGAAATCTATCTAACCATAATTGTATTCACATCTGGTAAAACAGATAAAACAAATACGAAAGCCACGGCGGCTTTTCTCCTGAAAAACTCCCGTTCATCCGGCACAATCGATACAACCGTTAAAATCGTTCCTGGGAGGGGGCCCCACACCGTCTCAAAGGGCCCTCGTATATCCCGAAAGAACCCCATAATATATTGTCTGGCGGAGGGGAATCGTTATACTCCGAAATTAAAGAGGAAGATTCCCCACACCTTGCCCGCGTGCCGATAAAAATCAATAAACAGCATAACGGCTTTGATCTTACACGCTTTCAACGTTCCTCGCCGGGGTCTTCCAAGAAGGGAAATACGTTCATGGGCATTTTTCTGACGAACCGTCTGGCTCTGCTCGTCCGCGTTGGGTTCTGGTCTTTGATCGTCTCGCCGGCCCTCTTCCTCTCCCCTTCCCTGGGAGCCGCCGAACCGGCTCAGGACAGCAGCGACAAGTCCCCCTTTGCCGGAACCACCGAGATGTTCCGGCGCTTTGAGGATTCCCCCGCCGTTTCGATACGCCGGCAAAGCGGAGGAGAAGAAATTCCGATCATCGATAACCAAGGTCGAGTCGTCTTCTCGCGGCCGGAAGACAAGCCGGTCGAGGAGATGACCGAAGAGGACTTCTACAAAACACTCACCCCCACCGAGAGCGCGGTTCTCACCCCGCAGCCGCAAACCGCGCCGGAGTGGATCCGCGCCGCGGTTATTATTTCCCGCGTCGGGCGCAAACCGCTGGCCAAGCTTCTGTTCACCAAGTCGATCGACGCGCCCGGAACCCCCGAGCAATTCGCCGCGATGCTCGATGATGTCGGCCCCGATAAACTCTACGCGCTGGCCGGCGATGCCCAGTTGGGGGATCAGACCCGAAAGGTGATCGATCGGGTCATGACCGAATCCCGCAAGTGGTGGGAAAATCCTGAAACTATCCGCCAGGCCTTCGAACAAACGATGGCCGGTTCTCAGCAGGACAAAGAAAACGCCGTTTTGGCCCTGCGCAAAGGGGATATTGCCTCGCTGAACCTCCTGGTCTCGGAATTGTGTTCGGAGGACCGGCGGCGCGGCGATCAGGCGGCCGAGATCTTAAGCGGTTTCGGTCAGTCGGCCCGTGACGCCCTTATGGTGATGGTTTTTCAGATGCGGGACGACTCCCAGCTGGAAAGAATTGCCGCCGTCATCGCTCAGACGAAGGGGTTCCTCTGTATCGACCCGCTGTTGGCCCGCTATTGGGACGAGCGGCTCAGTGACTCGGCGCGTGAAGCGCTGGGCGAGGCGATTGAAAAGCAGCTCGGCCGGATCCCCGACCGCTCGCAGGCGGCGATCGACGCCGCCGCGCAGGGGATGCGCTTTTTCGATAAAAAAGTCCCCTGCCCCGCTTCCTCCCCCGACGCTATCCCCTGCTGGAGCTGGGACAACAGCGCCGGTGAGCTGAAGCGCTCTTTCCTCACCTTTGACCAGTACTGCCGGAAGAACGCCGCCGAAGAATTCCTCTGCGCCAAGGCGCTCGACGGCGACTCGCTTTCCATCTCCTCGTTTGCCGCGCTGGCTCTGGCCGAGGAGACACTCTACCAAGGGGGGCTCGACTCGCCGGTCGATCTGGACGCCTTCAGGGAGCGCTTCGGCCGGGAGAAACCAAACGACTGGCTCCTGGCGCTGGAACAGGCGCTCTTGAGCGGTCATGAGAAGGGAGGAATCATCCCGGCGATGCTTCTGGGGGAAACCGAAGATGTTTCCCTCGTCACCGGCGCCGGCGACCCGGCCGAGCCGACTGCCCTGGTTCGCGCCGCCTCGGCAAAAGACCGCCGTCTTCGTTTCACCGCCCTTTCGGCGATCGACCGGATCGATCCCCCGGTCTCCTTCCCCGGCTGTTCGCAGGTGATCAATTCCCTGCTGCACTTCAGCACGGCCAGCGGGAAGCGGTACGCCGTGATCGGAACATCGAAGTTGGAAATCGCTTCCCTCATCGGGAATGTCTTTGCCGACGGTTCGGTCCGAATCGTCCCGACGACCACCGGGGGTGAGTTGATGCGTCTGGCTCAGGACAACGCCGATG
Source organism: Thermoguttaceae bacterium (assembly GCA_017434455.1). Classification (GTDB taxonomy): domain Bacteria; phylum Planctomycetota; class Planctomycetia; order Pirellulales; family Thermoguttaceae; genus RUG695. The sequence continues at coordinate 148,274 of JAFRFG010000036.1, forward strand.
TCGAGTATGTTGTCGCCAGCTCCTACCTCCGGACGCCCGATGTCATGACCATCGCCCAGGCGATGGCGGTCGACTACCGCACCAGCGATATTCCGATTTTTGTCACGATCGAGGAGGAGTATTACGAGCCCCGGGCCGACCTTCAAGCCGCTTCCGCGCCGAACGCCGTCGCGCTCCCGCTCCCCCAAGACCGCGAAACAGGCCGGTGGGCTTTAGAAGAACTCTATCGCCAGACCAACCCCGAGCAGGAGCCGGTGGAGGTTCGCCTCGAACAGGCCAAAAAGGCGATCGACATGCTCAGCCGCCGTCTGGCCGAAGGGCAGTCGTTCTGTGAGCCGGAGACACTCGATAAGATCGCCGTCAATTTTCTCCATCGCGGCGAGGTGCGGGATGAGGCAAGGGCCTTCGCTTTGGGAATCGGAACGAGCACCGTTCAAACCGAATTGGTCGCCGCCTGTGTCGATCGGAGCATCCCCATCGCCGAACGGAAGAAATTCCTCGAAACCAGCCGGGAACATATTGAAAAATACGGCCTGCGTCTTCGGGGCCCCCAGCTTCGGCAGATCGACGATATGCTTCTTGGGTCCGATCAGTTCCCCGATCAGGACAAAGAGCTGCTCGACGACCTGTACAACCTCGTAAAAGATCACACGAACTAACCGGCGCGGGCCGAGGAGGCCGGCCGCTTTCTTTAGCGGCGGTCGGTCCTCACGGTGTTGATTCTGCGGCGAATCCCCACGGCGATCCCAATGATCAGCGGCAAGATCGGAGGAAGGAGAACCGCCAGCAGTTTATATCGCCCCTGAATCGTCCGAATGGTCTCGGCCAGACGGCGCTGGGTCTCGGCCGCTTTTCGGTCATACTCCTTCTTTTTATCATCGTGCAGCATATTCAACCGCCGCTGCATCGACTGCATTTCCGACTGCAGCTCGGGGGCCTCCCCCGGATTGTCACGATGAGCGAAATCTTTCCGATTGACCAGCTCGGCGATCCGCTCGTTCATCCGCGTCTCCTCGGCGCGGCACCCGGCCTCGAACTCCTTCTGGATGGCGATGAGCGACTCCGAGGCCTGCTGCCGGATCCCGCCGGTCGCGTCCTCCAGCGCCTCCAGCCGGCGATGGCGTGTCCGCCGGCTCCGAATGGCGATCAGCCCGTCGTCACCGATCAAACGGTCCACCGCGTTTAACAGGAATGTCACATTGTCAAAATCCAGCGCCATCCCGCGATCCGCGTCGGTCCCCGTCTCGCGCAGGGCGAAAAACCCCCCGGTCATCATATCGAGGTCGGCGACTAAAACAGTGTTCAGTTCCGGGGGAGTTTCTTCCTCTGGACGCTGAAACATCGGCGGTATCTTGCCGGTGATTCGAGCCGCCAAGGTATAGATTCCCGGGTGACTGGTCCGCGTGCGCGCCTGAGAACGGATCCCAAGCGAGACGATATCGCTGACCGACGCGGTCCCGCCGCCGACGGTCTGAATCCACGGCCGACAGAGTGTCTCGGAGGAACGATCGGGGACGATATAGCCGGTAAAGGGAAAGAGAAGATGTTCCAGCGACGCGACCGCCGGTTCTTTGGTATCGAATGAGCTGGCAAGCTCTTTATCTTCTTTGCCCTTTTCGTCCCCCGCGCCGATCACCGCCGGACGGTCGTCCACAAAGACGAACTCGTTCGATAGACCGGAGAGTTTCGGGTACGGGTTGTAATCCCTCCAGACCAGATCGGTTCCGAACAGGACCCCCAACAAGGACCAGAGGATCCGGATATCCCCCTTCTCGGTGGTGAAACCGGGCATGCCGGGACGCTTCGGAACCGTCGTGCCGGTAAGAACATCGGCGACGAACAGCGGCCAGGGATCCTCGAAAATCAAAGTCGGTGTCCCGCGCCGAACCAGGTCGATGAACCGCGTCATCGCCGCCGGCGGCAGCGTCGACGGCTGAACCGCCAGAAGAAGATCAAACGAGCCGCGGTCGACATCTTCCGAACAATCGATCTGGCTGACCGAATAACGGCGTGACAGTTCCTCGAGGATCGGCCAAGGGCCCGAGACCCGGTCGCCGTAGGCGTCGCTGCGGCCGAACAGCGCCGCGTCAGTCATCACGACACCAATACGCTTGCGCGGCCGATCGGAGACACTCAGCAGTGAGGAAAGAAGCTCGTACTCGGAGGAAAGCCCCCGGTGCATAAAGGGGATCACCGACGTCTTCGGCCCGCTTCGAAAAACCACCGTCATAAAGACCGGGACCGAACGCGCCTGGCCGCGCTGATCGCAGACAATGGTTTTGGGACGGATATCATAGCGTTTCTCCAGCTGACTGGCCGCCTCGGTATTCGGCTCCACCCGTCGGATAGAGAGAAAGCATCGGGAACCGAGACGATCTTTCATCTCCTCCAGGAACGACAAAAGGTCGGTCCGTGTTTTGAGCATCTCCGGAGGAATCTCGCCGCTGAGGTACGCCTCGATCGTCACCGGCCACTGGGACTGGAACGAGTCGATCGCCTCGATGGTTTCCTTCGAGAGTGTACTGAGCCGTTCGGCCGACCAGTCGCTGCGCAGATCACAGCGCCGCAGAACACCGGTGAGAATCGCCGCCAGAATCACAAACGACACGAGACGAACGAGGGTATGCCCCCAAAACAGAACGCTTCCGTGGTCGACGCGGCGGCGCTTGAGCAGGCGATTGGCCGCCCAAAGCCCAAGAGCGGTTACCGAGGCGAAATAAACCAGCGACGAGAGGGCGACCGTTCCGCGGCTGAACGGCTCGAACGCCGTCTGAATATCGGCGGCCCGAAGAAAATCGACGATCTTTGGGGGAAAGGGGAGCGCGTCGGCCCAATGCAGAACGACCAGGGGAACATTCAGCAGAACCCCGGCCAAATAGGCGATCGTCAGCTGGTAAGTGAAGAACGACGCCAGCATCCCGAGGGATATCATCGTCATCCCGAGAAAAAAGTACCCGATGCAGGTAGTCAAAAACAGTCCCGGATCGGGCTTGCCGAGGAACGACAGAACCAGCCAGGCGGCCAGCGACGCGAAGGCCAGCGACGCGGCGTAGATTCCGACCGCGGCGGCGAATTTCCCCAGAACGATTCGCCAGCTGGTCAGCGGTGAGGTGAGCAGAAGCTCCTCGGTGCCAAAGCGCCGCTCATCGGCCCAGATCCCCATCGTGACCGACGGAATAAAGACAAGGAGAATCAGCGGAAAATGACGACTGAGCTGATCGAGGTTCGCCAGGTTCGAGTTGACGAACTCGTCGGGGAGAAAGGCCGCGCACGAACAGGCCAGGGTAAAGACGCACAGAAAGACGTACCCGGTCGGGTTCAGAAAGTAGGCGGTGAAGTTTCTCTTAAACAGCGCAAACATATCTTTTCTTTGTTGGAGATATCTTCCGTTCAATCGGCCGACAGTTCGGTGAATCTCTTCTCGGCCCGGGCCGTGTCAAACTCTGCCGCCGGCCCGTCAAAGACCAGACACCCCTTGTTGATGAACAGTACGCGCGTCGCCACGGCACTGACTTCCTGAAGAATGTGGGTGGACAGAAGAATGGTCCGCTCTCGGCCGATGCGGCGGATCGTCTCCCGCATCTGAAGAATCTGCCTGGGATCGAGCCCGGTCGTCGGCTCGTCGAGAATCAGAACCTCGGGCTGATGCAAAAGGACATGGGCCATCCCCACCCGCTGACGATACCCCTTGGAGAGACGGCCGATCGGCTTGCGGCGCACCGGCTCGAGTGAACACAATTCGATAGCCCGATCGATCGCCTCGGCGCGGCGCGGCCGTTCGATTGAATAAAGACCGGCGAAGAACGACAACATCGACTCGGGGGTCATATCGGGATAGAGCGGACCGTTTTCAGGGAGATACCCCAAATGCCGTGCCCCCTCGGTACGATTCGTCGTCATATCGATCCCGGCAATCCGTGCCGTCCCGCTGGTCGGGGGGATGTAGCCGGTCAGCAGTTTCATCGTCGTGCTCTTTCCCGCGCCGTTCACCCCGAGGAAAGCGACCACCTCCCCGGCCGAAATACGGAACGACACGTCGGTCACCGCGGCGAAACGGCCGTAGGTCTTCACCAGGTGGTCGGCCTCAATCATCGGCCTGTTTTCGTTCTTGGCTTGGGTCATCAGAGCAATCGCCGTCGTTTTGTCAATCTTCTTCACCAGGAGAAGGGTTCACCGGGCCGCAGTACCACCGGCTCGGCCTCGGTGTATTCCTTCACCGCCTCGGCCCAGAGCCGCGGATCCTGGGCGATGGGGGCCCATGTACCGTAGTGCGTCGGAATCACCCGTTTCGGGCGCAGTGCGCGGATCGCGTCGAGCGACATCTCCGGACCGAAGGTGTACCGATCGCCGATGGGGAGGACGGCCAGCTCCAGCCCGAGGGAACCGATGTATTCCATCTCGGAGAACCAACCGGTGTCGCAGGCGAAATAAAGATTGCAGCAGTCGGCGGCGCGCTGAGAGAAGGGGACAATCGCGCCGCGGTTCCACGGTGCCTTCGGGATCGAAACAAGGAAACCGCAGGAGTTTCCCCCCGATGAACCGTCGGGCATCGTCGAACTGTGCAGCGCCGGGGTCATCGTCACATAAATTTCGGAGAGCCCCTCCTCGCCGGAATCGATCTTCAGCGGGATCGTCCCGCCGATATTCATCGGTTCGGTTCGTGAGACTTTCTTCTGGTTGAACCAGCCGGCCGGTTCGGCCATGGCGATAATCGTCGCGCCGGTTCTTCGAGCGATATCGACGGCCTGGGCACAGTGGTCGGCGTGGCCGTGTGAGACGAGAAGATAATCGGCCTCGACCTGGTCAAAACGGACCGGAGCCGAGTCGGGGAGGAAGGGATCGACCACCAATACGCTGTTTCCCAACCGAATCTGCCAGCAGTTATGCCCCAGCCAAGTGAGTTGTTTGTCCATTGTTCACTGACCTTCTGTTTAAGTTTTTAATATGGTCTTGTTTGTTCGTGTCACGTTCGATTATTATCTGAACTGCCCCGCCTCAATGACCTGAAACGGGTCGCCCTGCATCGGCGCCTCGCCTGCGTCGTCCTGGGGGAATTCCACCTCCTGATCCGAGAAGTCCCCCTGGGGGAGGAGATTCGACAGAACATCTTCGGTCGACGGCTCGGAAGAGGCCGCACCGGTGATCACCGACATCGAAAACCCGAGGCCATACATCGACAGATCTTTATAGAATACCTGCCTGGCCGGGGATACCGTTCCGTCGGCCACCACCTCGGACCGCCGGACCATTCGTGTCCCCGCCAGGTAGCCGACCACCTGGGTACTCCAGACATCGCCGCCCGCGGTAACTTTATCCCATATTTTTTTCATCGTCTCCAGATCGACCAGCCCTTGGGCATAGATCCAGGCGGCGTGCCGGAAATTCTTCTCCACCGGTCGATCCATGGCGGGCCGGGCGCCGATGATCCGGTCGATCATCGGCGAGGTCATTCCGGGAATGGCGGCCAAAACCGGCCGGGGGGCGAGATTCACGTTTACCCGCCCGGTGATGACCGTCGAGCGGGCCGTCGAGACGTAATCGAGATAGGCGAACAGCGAATCGGCCGACGATCGCCGATCGTCGATGGGGGACCGGTAGAGGGTTCCGGCCGCCGGGTCGTCGGCGCTGGGGACAAAGACCTTCGCGCCGACAATATCTAAGGGGGTCCCCAAAGAGGCGGTCGGTGGAATCGAGTAATCGAGAACCTCGGCGGTCGCTTTTTTCGTCTGGCCGCCGGCCGACTTATCGGCCGGTCCATACTGACGATAGAGCGTCACAAAGGCGGCGATTTCATCGTTGGTGTAGGCGGCCAGCTCATCGTGGAGGAACCGCAAATCCGAACCGTTCAGATCGACGCGCGGCTGCCCCTCGGGATCGACGTCCCGCTCGGCGCTGTAGACCGTCAGCAGTTCCGACCACGGAAGCGGATCGGTCCGATTCTTTTCGTCCGTCTTTTCTCCCGGCACCGAGCGCAGTGACCCGATCACTTCTCCCTGCGGCGCGGCGGTGGGGCGGCCATCGGCTTTCAGGCCAAAACAATACGCCTCGTCGGTCCCATAGAGCTGGTAGCGGGTCACGTCGCGCGCCAGGAGGATCTCTTCCAGGAAGACCGGCACCGCGTTGCGTGGACTGTACGGCAGACGTTTTCCGGCGTAGTACGAAGCTTCGGCCCCGTGGGGACGGGTCCTTTCGTCGGGATCGATCCAGTCAAGGATCGAATCGGCCATCACGTCGGTCATCCCGGGGAGAGCCATCAGCGCCTCGCGGCCGCTGCCGGGGGATTCCAATTCCCACGCCAGGACGGAAGAGAGATTTAGCCGCGAGGACTCGTTCACCATCCCGTAGCGAAGCCCCTCGACCGTGTCGCGTGTGAACTTAGGCGCCAAAAAGGTAAACCGGGGTTCCCCCGATTCCAACCCTCCCTCGCTTTGCTCGGGAACCACCGGCACGGCGCGGAAGAGGCGGGGATTGTCATAGACGCCGCCAAGGCGCTGGCGTTCTTTGTCACTAAGTCCGGCAAGGACACGCAGCAAGGTCGCTCCCGACTGATTCGCCGAGACGGTCTTCAGTTCACCGAGCCGTTTGGCCGTCGTGCGCCGCTCGATCTTCATCAGCCCCAAAAGGGCGGCGGCACCGAGGGTCAGCACGGCGATGATGATCGTCACCACGAACATCGCGATTCCCCGCTCTTTCCGGCGGCTCGGCGCAATCGGTCCGAAGGGTACCCTTCTCATGATCCATCGGTCCGGGACGCGTTCCCCGGGGAAACAGAGGGCTCACCCGCCGCGCGGCGGGAGTAGATCAACAGTCCAATGGCGATCACCAGCATCACCACCGAAACGCACTGCGAGACCGAAAGCCCCGTCCCACAGAACGACAGCTCGTCGGTGCGGACCAGCTCCAAACAGAAACGCGTCAGCGCGTAGAGGATCAACATCCAGGCGAAGAGTACCCCCGGGCGATGGCACCACCGTGAAAGCAAGAGCAATATCACAAACAGCGCCAGCGCGCTAACGCTGCTGTACAGCTGCGTCGGATGGACCGGAAGAACCGTGTACGGCCCGGCGTGAAACGCCAAACGGACAAAACGAGAATCGTTCTGTTTCGCCGAATCGGCATCGGCGGCATCGGCGGTGTCAGACGGCTTCTCGGCGTTGGACGGCTTCTCGGCGTCGGACGGTTTCTCGGCGTTGGGGTCCTCGACATCGAAGATCACCACCGGAGAGCTCGACAGGGAACCCGATTCGTAGAGCATAAACCGGAAGAGGTCGTCGTTGCATCGGATCGGGAAGGTAGCCGCCTGCTCAATCTGTTGATCGCTCGGACGCGGCTCTTCCCGGCCCTCGGCCGGTATCAGGCCGACACGCAGCACCGTCATCCCCGGAACCAAACCCGCTTTGGCGGCTTCGCTGTCCGGGACGACCGAGGCGATTCGAACCGGACCGGGAATATCGCCTCGCAGCCGCGGGTATGCCTTTTTAATCGAAAAAATAGAACCCTTGGCCTCGGCGTGCTGTGAGGGTTCCTCTAGGATGAACCCTCCCAGCGGCGCGAGGCCGTTTTCCATCTGAGCGAAGTGCGCCGGCGAGGCGACGGGAAAGTGAACCCCGACGGGGCAGTCGCACGGTCCGCCAAAACAGCAGCCGTTCATAAAACAGCCGAGCCGCCCCAAAGCGATCCCGAGCATCAAAGCGGGAGCAAAAACATCGAGTGTCTGTAAGATGGGGAGCTTTTTCTTTTTCAGGTAGACGTAACTGCCGACAATGCCGCCAATGATTCCGCCGTAGACGACCAAACCTCCCTTGGTCAGGTCGATCGCGCGAATCACCGTATGGATGAGCGTGTCCGATCGGATTTGATCCCAATACTCCAGAAGATAGAAGATCCGGGCGCCGATCAGGCCGCAGACCACCTGGACGACGATGATCGGAAGGAGATGTTCAGGGGATAAACCCTGTTTTTTTCCCCGAGCTACCACCACCAGCGAGGCGGCGACGATGGCCAGCATCAAGAACAGACCATACCCTCGGATCGGAAATCCCTCGGCGTCCCCCACCACCGGCGCCACCCAGGCGACCAGCGCCGCGGCCACCGCGCCGAGAAGCAGATCGCTTAACAGATCCTCCTTCCGGCCGGCCAGTACCGAACGCAGCGACATCACGACGGTCACCGCGACAATTCCCCAAAAGAGGAGTCCAAACCCAAACAGCGGGATACCGAACAGCTCGGGGGGAATGTGGAACAGGGTAGGACGCATAGAAGTTCCTCCGGGGGTCTTCCTAACGCTTCGGAGTAATAACGCGGTTATCAATCAGTCGTGTCGAGCCGATACGAGCCGCCAAAAGAATCACCACATTCCCCGCCACGCGTTCCATCTCGGTGAGGGTATCGGGGTCGGCAACGACGACGTAATCGACCGACGCGCCCTCGATCTGTTCGATCTTTTGGCGAATATCGGCGCAGATGACCGCGGTGTCGCGCACCCCCGCGGCGATTTGCTTTTCGGCCTGCGTCAGCGAGCGGCTCAGTACCAGGGCGTCTTGCCGCTCTTTCTCGGAGAGATAGCGGTTTCGGCTGCTCATCGCGATACCGTCCGGCTCGCGAATGATCGGACAGGAGACGATCTTGATCGGGACATTGAGATCGTCCACCATTTTTTTCACCACGGCGATCTGCTGAAAATCTTTCTGCCCAAAGTAGGCGCGATCGGCACGCGTCAGATTGAAGAGCTTCAGCACCACCGTCGCCACGCCGTCAAAGTGAGTGGGGCGGAATTTTCCTTCGAGAACCGCGGTAACCCCGCCAATATGAACATTGGCGTCGAACCCCTTCGGATACATCGCCTCGGGACTTGGGGCAAAGACGATGTCGGCCCCGCCGATTTCGGCGAGCTTCTCGATATCGTCGGGGAGGGTCCTCGGATATTTCTCGTAATCCTCCCCCGGCGCGAATTGTGTCGGGTTTACAAAGATCGAGACGACGGTCACATCGTTCTCCTCTTTGGACGCTAAGACTAGACTTAAATGGCCGTAGTGGAGGGCTCCCATCGTCGGGACAAGCCCAATCGACTTGTTTTCGGCGCGAAGGGCGCCGATCCGCTCTTGGAGCGCGGCCGGGTTGGTGATAATTTCGGGTTGGATCGTATCCATGAGGCGGTTCCTGCTTGAGGCGCGCGGCAAGAAGCCGGCGCGCGTATCCTGGCGCGGGGAGAGCGAAAAACTCTCCCACCTGCCGTATTGTACCGGTCTTCACTAATTCCGGGAAGAGAAATTTCTCCTGCGGCAAGGCGTTACCGGTAGAAGCTTCGAACCCGCTTGAGGGCCTGGACGCCGCGCAGCTGAAGAACTTCGTTCACACAGCAAATCGCCGGGTCGTCATCGCTCAGAAGCCGATAGTTTCTTTTCACCGAGCCAATGACATAGTCGAGTCCCAGCGGCATCGCCAGGGTGAGAAAAGCGCTCTCCAGCGGGCTTTTGACCGGGGAACCGTCCACTTTCCGCTTCGGCGGGAGCATCACCGTGAAGTTGCTCAGACCGACGGAGGCGTGAACCCCGCTCATCTCGGGGTTATTATGGATCTTTTCGAGAGTCGCTAAGAGGCGGGGAAGATTCCCCTCGGTATCGGAAGCCAGCGGCGCGATCCCCGCGTCGAAGAAGATATCGTCGTTCGGAATCCCGCGTGATTTGGCCAGCTCGAAGAGCTGAAGCGCCGCTTCATACGTTTCTTCGGCGCTGTGGCACGGCCCGCCGGAACCATCGGGAAGACGCCGCTCGGAAACCAGCAGAATAGGGCGGAAGGGGACACGGTCGTAGAGCTCAAACATCTCCACCCTCAAGGGGGAGATGGAGTTGAGGATCGGTTTGCCTCGGCCGGGGTCACAGGCAAGCAGCCCCGCTTCGGCCAATTCCGGGTCGGGGGTATCGATCGAAAGGGGAAGAGGGCTTCGGCGCTGAACCACCTCGACAGCGCGGCGCATCACATCGGCCGAGTAGCTGCCGACGTTAACATCGATCACCGAAGCACCGTTTTCCGACTGGAAATGGGCCAGTTCACCAATCGCGTCAAAATCTTCCGCCTCATAGAGCTGATGGGTCGAGGGAACCGAGTCATTGATCGATTCACCGATGATCCGAAGAGCGTCAATCGCCATAAGTATTCCTTTCCTTGATAGATACCGCTGTGAACAAAGGGGCCGGCTGCCCCCTCTTCCTAGAATGTAAAGAGTATTTGTGTTCTTTCAATAGTGACCAAAAAAAAAGACCATCCGCGCGAGCGGGTGGTCTTTTAATCTGTTAGCCCAGGGAGACCTCAATCAACGATACCGAATGAGGTTTTAAGGGCAAGAGGCCATCGCCGAACGACGGCCTCTTTCAATGAACGATCGCTTAGCAACCGCAAGCCGGGGCACAAGCCGGAGCCGGAGCCGGGGCGCAAGCCGGAGCACAGGCCGGAGCCGGAGCGCAGCAAGGAGCGCAGAGCTTGGGCAGGCAGAGCTTGGGCAGGCAGATCTTCGGCAGGCAGATCTTCGGCAGGCAGGGAGCGCAGCACGGAGCCGGAGCGCAAGCCGGGGCGCAGGCGGGCTCACAAGCGGCGGGCTCACAAGCCGGAGCAGCCGGAGCGCAAGCGGGCTCACAGGCGGCGGGCTCACAAGCCGGAGCCGGGGCGCAAGCCGGAGCGCAGCAGGCGAAGCACGGCTTCGGGAAGCAGAACTTCGGCAGGCAAGGAGCGCAGCACGGGGCCGGAGCCGGAGCACAGGCCGGAGCGCAAGCGGGGACGTCACAGCCAGCCGGGGCGCAAGCGCCACAGTCGGCCAGAACCGCGCAAGCCGAAACCATAACGATCACGGCAAACAGCGGAAGAAGGTTACGAAGCTTCATCAGTAAATCTCCTAACTTGGGGTACAGATTTTAGGCACGGCGCCTATAACAAACTTCTCCAAGGGTTCTTATCGACAGCCAGCCATCGAGCTTTTACAACCCAAGGTACGTTTCGTATTTTACCGGGCATAGCGGTTTTTCACACTCTGCCCAAACACTTTCTTTAGTCCAGTATACATTGCGTTTCGGCGTTTTCAAGGAAAAAACGAAAACTTTTCTTCCCTGCTGATTCACGCCCGCAGCAAATACCTTCCTATTCGGTATAACCGGCAAACTTTAGCCGGCACCTCAAAGGGCTTGCCGGAGACCTCCCAAGGAGGCCGCCTGCAAACGCTCAGTGTAATTAACGGCTTTTTCCCCCTGAGCTTTTACCCTTTTCGACTAAAAACAGCGTCAGACCATGGATCAGCCATCCACAGCGACCATTTTAATCGACATATCTTCTTTATTCTAAGAAGATTCCCTATCTTACAACGAAAAGGCAGCAAAAAAAAGGGGGGGTCTCCCCCCCTTTTTTTGTTTTTACTCTTTTAATAGTCGCTCGACTGTGAGAAAGCCGGCGTTTGCATTTGGGCTCCCGTCATCCCGGACGCGGACGGCTTATACCGCTGGAGTTCCCGATTGTCGGTCCGAAATTCGTGAATCTTGATCAGGCCGTTGGGGTCGAGGAAGAAGGCCTCCGAAGGAGTCTGTACCTTATAGGCGCCGGCCTGGACCTCTTGACCGCCGAAGGCGTCGATCAGACACAGGTCGGAATGATGGTTGTCGACCCCCTTCCCCTTCTTGTCTTTCTTACCGGTGGTGCCGAGGACGGAGTCCATACGGGTGATCCCGGCGCCATTGAGATCAATCGGATTGTGTTTTTCACGCGGCCAGTTCGCCATTTGGCCTCGGGCCAGTTTCTTCCCCTCCGCGACAGACTCCTGAGCGTCTTCGGTGCTGAAGAACAGGGAGGAGACGGTCACCTTCGGATCGAGCCATGGCGAGGAAGCCGGGGTAATCGATTCCACCAGAACGCGCGACTCCGTCCCCAAAGCGACCGAGTTGGACGGCTCGCTGAACGCCGATTGAACGGTCATCTGGTCCACGGTGGTCGGATCTTCCACCAGATTGGTTTCGAGCTTCCAGTTCGGGTTGAACAGGATAAGCTTGACGCGGTACTGGTAGGTCACCCCGGGTTCGGCGTTGAAATCGAAGAAACGGAACAGATAGAAACTCTCCTCCGCCTTCTTGAGCTTCCTAACCTGCTGCTGACCATTGATGCCGCGGCGGCCAAGCGAACGCCCCATCATACCGGCGCCGCCGGGACCGGGGCCGCTCGGACCGCCCATACTCGGGCCTTCCGGATCACCGGGACCGGACACCATCCCACCCATCGGCCCGCCCATCATACCGCCCGAACGGCGATTCTGGCGGGCGCCGGCGGTATTTCCTCCGCCGTATTCGTACTGGGACTGGGCGCGGGAGAGACTAAAGTCGCGTTTCTGCTGCTCTTTAACCTCGTCCTCCTGCTTTTTCTGCTCTTTGAGCATCGTGGCCTGCTCCTCTATATGCTCGGTATCCATCAGGGGGATCTCCGGCAGATAAGCCACTTCGTCTTGGAACGCCTTGTTGAGCATCGGAGGACAGGGCATCGCCAGCTCGGGAAGCGCGCCAAAAGGAGGAGCGATATGATCCTCAGAGACAGGATCGACACCATAGCCGTTCCATTGATCGACCTCGTCCTCGTAGATTTCCTCAAGATTAAGGGGGTCCCAATTTTGGACTTGGCCATCTTCGCCGACAACCCCTCGCTCGATCTCGAAGGAGACGTAGACGGGGAAATCACGGTCAACGTCGGTGAACTGGGCCTTGGAGAATTTTTCGTTGAAAATCCGCAGCTGTTCCCCAACCGGAACCAGACCGGTCACGACAATCCAGTTTCGGCCCTGAATCCTTCCGGCCGCGGCCGACGAGGAGCCCATGGCGCCGGTGCCGCCGTAACCGCCCATAGCGCCCCCAATAGTGAAGGCACCGCTTTTCAGCAGGGTATTCGGGACGTATTGAATCGCGCCGATGCAGGAGACCGCTCGCAACCCCCGCACCGGAAGAGGATTATCGATGCTGGGACGCTTGATCATTTCGGGGAAGAGCGAATCTTCCCAGCGGATCGGGGTACGGTATTGCTCGGGGCTGAGAGCGGTCTTGATCAAATCGGAGTAGGCCTTGTAATCGTAGACCTTCAGCGTGTTGTCGACATCATCGAGGCCGACCTTATTCTCCTGGATCTTTTGCTTCGCCTTCTTGGCGGAATCCTCCATGTCGTGCGGCTGAAGTTTGAATTTCTCCAGACCGCTCCCCTTTGCCGCCATCATCGCGGCAAGGGCAAGAAGCACCACGAAAAGGAACTTTTCAAAGTGCGCCGAGAGGAAATTCTGGAAGGAAGAACCGCTCCCTTTTTTCTTAGCCATCACCTACACCCGCTGCTGTATTCTTGGATTGTTATATTCTTGCTTGTGAATAATTCCGGCGCGCGGCCATTGCCGATCGCGCGCGCCGCGCGGCCACTGCCTACTCTTCTTCCTCTTCCGAGTTATCCGAGTCGTCTTCACCGGTGTCGTTCCCCGAAGGGGCCTGCGGCGCCGCGGAGGGTTGGTTCTGCCCAGCGGCGGCCGCGCCGGCATCGGATTGACCCGCGGTGTTTTCACCGCTTTCGTCCTCGGCACCTTCCGAGGTGCCTTGATCAGCGCCCGGTCCATTGGGGGCGGTGCCGTTGGGACCGGGCTGCTGTCCGGCGGCATCGGCCTTCCCCTCATCCTTTTCCCCCTCTTCGGCGTTGCCTGTTCCCAGGAGCTCCTTGTCGGGCTCGGTATACAGACGGATCACCCCATACAGTTCGATCGTGATCACATCGGCGCCATACTCACTCTCTTCGGCGGTGCGGGCCCCGCGACCGACAGAGATCCCGCCCGAGTTGTTGCTGGGACGATTCCTCGCGGCGGAGGGACCGCCGGGACCACTCGGACCGTCCATCATATCGGGGTCCACATAACCACCCTGACCGCCCGCCGGGCCGCCGGGCCCCCCGGGACCACTCGGACCGCCCATCGGGCCGCCCGGACCTCCGGGACCGCTCGGACCACCCATCGGGCCGCCGGGTCCGCCGGGGCCGCTCGGACCGGCCATTCGCATCGAAGCGGCCGCCGTACCGAAACCCGTTTCCCCATTGAGGCAGACACGAAGGTGACGGACATCGATCGGCATCGGGCTGTTGGCGCAGCAGACCAGAAGGTCGGAAATCCGACGCTGGTCGATCACCAGACGAAGCATCACCGGCATCTTTTTGAATTCGGCATAGGGGGAAGCTCCCGAGCCATCGTAGATCGGCTGGTTTGCCTCATCGAGATAGCGCCCGTAGAGAATCCCCTGCAGCGCCGCGGCCTCTTGTTGTTCCTTCTGGGTCGAGCCGGCGCCGGCCATCCCGGCGGAGGAACCGCCCGACATGGTTCTGGAACCGCTGGAACCAAAGCCGGATCCGGATGATCCCATGCCCCCTGAGGACATAGAGCCCCCCATACCGACGCCCACGCCCATACCCATGCCCATGCCGCCTCCGGGGCCTCCCATGCCGCCGGCCGCCGAGACGTCGTACGTCGCCATCGTGGTCGAGCTGACCATCGTCTGCCACGCGGCACCGGCATCCTGACCGATAAGCATCTGCTCAATGCGTTTGACCGGAGATTGGGCAATATCGTTCTTGGCCAACTCGATTTTGGCTCGATCCTCGTCGGTCCACTGCATTTCGTCACTGGCGGGCTTATACCGGTTAGTCTCCACCAAAATACCGATAATCGAGTTGTAGACCCACAGATCTTCCTGGAGGTACCAGACCTCCACCGACATCGGGACACCGTTCACTCCCCAAGTGATCATTTTGAAGACCTCAGGGCTTGTCCAGTCGATATTGCCGACGATTCGAACGCGCTGCTCGTACATCGGCAGACCGGGATAAAGTTCGGTGGTCTCATCAAAGGAATAGTCGGGATCCCAAATAAGATCATCCGCGGCCCTAGCTTGGACCTGCATCACTGCCGGATCGATCCCGTACCCGGGAATAGAGCTCTTCGAACCTAACATGGAGGATCCCATTCCCCCACGCGCGGAAGACCTGGCCGTCCCCGCCCCGGGCCCCCCCATCGGGCCGCCGGGTCCACCGGGACCGCTGGGACCGGCCATCGGACCGGCCATCGGACCGCCCATCGGACCACCGGGGCTGTCTAAGTCATCCATCCCCCCGGGACCACCGGGTCCCCCCATCGGGCCGCCGGGACCGCCGGGCGACATTCGAGACGACCTCGACACCGCGCCGCTGGTGACATAATCACGCGGGGAGGAGATCATCGGATCGAGTTCACGATAGAAGGGAACGCGATCAGTCAAACCGGCCAGACGGCTGCGCAGCTGGCTGTCTTCCACCTCTTCGAGGTAGAACTCTTTGTCGTCGTAGAGATAGACCGTCCCGTTCCAGGCGACGACGTAAAGAAGTCCCTCTTCGGGATCTTGGAAGACCGGCTGAAAACGACTGACCGGGGGATTTTGGCTCTTGTCGGTAACCAGCGTGTATTCTTTCAGCTGGGCACGGCGCAAGTTGATATCTTTGAGCAGCTCGGGAATGTTGTTGACCAGATAGTACCCATAGTCTTCGAGCAAATACGGTCGCTTGGGGTCAATCGGAGTCCCGAACTTCGTCTTCGGATCTTCAACAAAATCGAGGAATTCACGCGAGAGCTTCTGTGGCCAGCGGTTGTAAGTCCGCTGATCTTGGTACATCGAGGACCAGGCGCTGAAGATGTTCCCCGCCAGGAGATCCTTCTCATCCTGGATCAGCTTGATGGTTTCGTCGTTCGGATGCTTCGCGTCGGAAGCGATCTTATCGGTCGCGGACTTCTCCGATTCGTATTGACCCGTCTTGCTCGTGTACTCTTCCTTAATTTTGTTCATTGATTTTGAACCAAAGAACAAAACCAGAAGAACCGCGACAGGCACCCCCACCCAGAAGCCGATCTGCTTCACGTCCTGGAGGGTCATTTTTGTCTTATTCGCTTTGACAGTGGTCGCTTTTGCCATGGTATTTTGATGTTCTGTTCGGGAAATTCGTTCAACAGTCCAATCGCTGGACAACGACCGTTAGTTCTCGTCATCAGCCGCTTGCTCGGCGGCGTCACCGCCGCCTTCCGCCGGCGTCTCTTCCGGCTGAGGAGCGGCCTGCTCCTCGGCCTCGGCGGCGGGTTCGGCATTCTCAGCGGCGGGAGCGGTGCCGGCGGAAGCACTCTCATCGGCTCCCTCGCCGCCCTCGGTCTGGGCAGCGTTGTCACTGTTCGCCCCGGCTCCCGGTTTCCCCCCCTTGGCACCGTTCTTCGCGCCGGATTTTTCGTCGGCCTGGCGCTTTGCCTCACGCTCGGCGCGCTGCTTCTCTCGGAGGGTGGGAGGCGTCTCGACCCAGACCATCTGGACGTCAAAATCAAAACGACGGAGCTTGAGAATCTTCTCATCACTCATCTGGTTGGCGATATTCCCCAGCGCGGAAGAGGAGATTCCGCCTCCCATACTGCTGGGACCGGGGCCGCTCGGACCGCCGGGACCGGTAGGACCGGAGGGTCCCATACCGCTGGACATCATGCCGCCGGGCCCCATACTGACGGTATCGGGGTCGACCGGACCGGGACCGGAAGGACCTCCCATGGACATTCCCCTCCGGGAGGAAGTACCACTGGTCCCGTTGATTCTTGTCTCTTGGATTTTGCGCAACTGCTCCACCGCCGCCTCCGGGTCGAGGACGCGGTAGTTGTTATCGATGGGGCCGGGATCCAGCATGACCGGATAATTCAGACCGAATTCTTTGTAGGTCCACGTCTCGGTCAGGCCTTTTCCCTCGATTCTCTGCTTTTCCAAGCTGACAGGCAGTTCGATGGAACCGTGCTTGATTCGAGGCAAAAAGACGCGGCGCACATACTCCGGGCCGCGATTGGGGTCATCGAGACTCTCGGGGTTATGGTAATGGTAGCAGTGAAGCTGAACGATCCTTCCCGGCCCGGTCGGCGCGGGAATCAGGGCCAGACGCGCGTCACTGGTCTCGGTATATTCGGCGATCGATGTGTCCGCCCCACCTTTGCCGCCGACTCCCGGCTTGCCCCCCTTGGCGCCGGTTTTACCCTTGGCGGCGGTCGATTTGGCCGTGGTTTTCCCCGCGGCGGGCTTGGCAGCGGTCTTGGCAGTGGTCTTCCCGGCCGTGGTTTTTCCGAGCTTTCCTTTTCCCTTGGCGTTCTTTCCCTTGGCACCGGCCTTGGTGGAAACGGGGATCAGCTCTTCGGCGGTAGGAGTGAAATTAAACCCATCCTCCAGGGTGACGGGGGAATCTTCCTCGAACCACTTCGCCTCAATGTCGTCAATCGAATACCACTGGCGAACCCCCTCGAACCATGTCGACAGTTCCTCACAGGCAAGAACCTCGATATTGTCGATATAGACACGGTTTTGAGCGGTGATCTCGGTGGCCTTCTTTCGTGTCGGCGTGTCATTGCTAAAGACGTCGGGAGGGAGAGAATCGGCGGGGAAGATGGTGTTGAGGACCGTTAGGAACTCCAGCCAGGTAAGCCGTCCCTCAACGTTGCTGGTTAAGGTTTTGCCCACCTCGTCGATTGTCTTGAAATCCGAGACCTGAGAAGAGACATCTTTCTTGATCTTTTGGGACAAAGAGGTTGCGTCTTTCGCGGCGCTGTACGCTCTGTCGTATTCGGGGGTATCGACTTTGCTGAAGGCCATCGTCGCGGCGATGTACTGAATGGCCATCGCCAAAATCAGTATCGCGGCGGCCGCCAGGGCCCACGGTTTTTTACTGTTGATATAGCGCTCGCGGAGAACCTCTTTCGGCATCAGGTTGACACTGAGGGTCGCTTGATGGAGCTGCTCCAGCGCCAAGCCGTAGGCAATGGAGAAGGAGGAGAGATTCCCGGTAAACTGCGGGTTGGCCAGAACCTCCTGCCCTTCCAGACGCTTGAACCGAGAGGGAATCTCGACCTCGTAGCCGCTGCTCTTCGCCAGGAACTGGCGCAGACCGGGGAGTTTCATCGCGTTGCCGAACGCGTAGATCTTTCTGATATTTGCCCGCTTATTGAGACTGCAATAATACTTGATCGAACGGTCGATTTCGGCGTACAGCTCGTTGAAGACCGACCGCATCGCCAAAATAACCGCCTTCGGATCTTGGCTGGTGGCGGCGTTGCGCTTGATATGCTCGGCGTTCGAGAAGGTGAGCTTCAGCGACTTGGTCAGGGCTTTGGTGAACGCGTTTCCGCCCAAAACGATGTTGCGCAGCCAAACGGAAACACCGTTGGTGATCACCACTTCGGTTGAATCGGTTCCGACATTGATGAGGACATCGTAGTCGTTCAGGGACGAAAGATCAGCGCCGTCGAGCTCACCGGGTTCGTACCGCTCGTTGACATAGCAGTTATACAGGGCGATCGGAACACCCTGGATGCTGTCGACCGACAGACCGTTGCTCTCGTACTGATTGAGGGTCTTGTTGGTCAGCTCCTTCTTCATGGCGTACATGAAGATGTTCGCGTCAATAAGGATGTTCCCCTCCTGGAAACCGCCCACCTGACGGTAATTCCAGATCACCTCATCCAAATCGAACGGGAGCCACTGACGAACTTCATACTTGACAAGGTCTTTGAGCTTGCGAGGATCGACCGGCGGAAGCGGCTGAAAACGCCACAGCGCGTTCTGTCCGCTCACCGAGATCGCCACTTTCTCTCCGGCAATATCGTTGCGCGACAGAAACTGGGCAATCGTCTCGGCCATGATCTGTGCCGCGTCGGCGCCCGGCTGCGACAGAACCTTGCTGTGCTCGATGTAGTCGAACCCAAGAACCTGCATCGTCCCCGGTTCACTCCCTGCCGTACAGCGCAAGGCCTTTAAAGAGGTATTCCCTATATCGATTCCCCAGACAATATGATTACTGGCCATGGGCTCGTTCCTGTCGACGCGGCGCGATCCTTAAAAATTCTTGGAATTTCTCGCTTAACCGCTAACGGTTAAACAGTCTACCCTACCCTTAGGAGAAAGCATCTGCCCAAAATGGGCAAGATAAAAAGCCGATACAAATCTCCCGCGCATAGACCTCTACAATTACGATTTTACTTGTTACGTGGGGTTTTACAAGGTTTGTATTTAAACCATCCTGCTTTTTTTAGATAAAAAAGCTTAAGTTTAGCGGTTTTAACGGTTATACCGCAGACCGTCCCCCCCAACACGTCTTTCTTGGCCGCGAGGGGGACGGGCTGACGAAAACCGGCTCGTGATTAAGATTCGGCCGATTCCTCTTTTCGTTCCTCAGTCGGTTTAACGACCTGGGCCAGCGGGGGAGAAGGTTCGTCGGAGCTGACGATGAGGACGTTCTCTCCAAAATCGACCCCTTCCTCCTCGATCGGTTTGCCGTCCTCCCCCAGTTTCATATCCGCGGCGGAGGTCTTTTTCTTAGCCACCGAGACCAAGTCATCCATAATCCCGCTTCGTTCCTCCCCCGAGATATCGGCCAAGGCATCGGCCACCTCCCCGAGGTAACGGAGGAAAATACTTCGGCGTTCCCCTTCCTGCTTGACGCGATCGCGGCGCTTGAGGAAGACCCCCATTTTACGGCCGACCGCCTGCAGCGCCAGACGGAGTTCCTTTTGAATTTCGGGATAGGCGGCGATCGCCTCTTTCGACTCACTGGTGAAAGGAACCCAGACGCTGGCCAAATGGACCATCACGGTGATCGGCCCGCGGGGGAGCTGGCCGCGCGACTGCGCCAGCCCGTAGGGGCGCCAGTTCATCTGCATGACCTGCTGTGTGATCAGACACGCGCCGGGCTGAAACTGCAGCGGGACACGATTGGCGTAACGATAGATGTTCATCGTCTGCCCCTCGTTGAGATTCAGCGTCCGAAGTGACTCGGCCAGAGCGTCGAACTCTTTCGGCGAAATCTTCGCCGGGGAGACACGGGGACGAATCTTCGCGTTTTTAATTATCTTATCGGCCCCATCGGCACCGATCCCGTCGAACGAGGTGGTCAGAAACTGCCGGATCGTCCGCGCGTCGCTTTCGTGCAGGAGTTCGGCCAGCGTCTCGCGGGAAACCTTCTGGGTCGCGGGACCGCCGCCGTAGGCCAATCCCACTTCGATTTGAAACGGATTCCCCCGATAGACCGCGGGCGGCCGTGTCGCCGAGGCGAAAAACTCCCCGGGAACCACCTTGTGCAGTCCGGCGAGAATATTCGCCTCCCCGATCGGGACAATACAGTCGGTGGAGGGCGCGGGGATCTTCGTTTCGGCGATTGTTTTAAACAGGGCCTCGGCTTCGGAACGAGTCACCTCACCGGGAACCGTTCGGGGAGAGAGCTTGGCGCCGGCCGCCAGGGTGTTGGCAATCGGCTTGGAGACGCGCGAAAACGAGTCGGTCAGGAACTTTTGCAGCGTCGGCGCCGTGGTGTCGCGGAGCATCTCTAAAAAGCGCCCGAACTCAATCCCGTAAGGATGGGGCTTGATCTCGGTCGGCTCCCGGGGAATCTCTTGGAGCGTTCGAGGATAGAGTGTCTCGACACCATCGGGATTGACGTAGTGGAAACAGGCGTGCGGGTTAGAGATAGCCGTCTGCTCGAGATACTCATCGACACTTCCGCGGCCCCGCTGATATTTCGCCTCCAGCTCGATCGTCACCCGGGTTCCGTGGGGAACTTCTATCCATTCGATCTGGTTGTCGCTGATGAACTGCCGGCCGATATCATTGGGCGGAATATCAATCCCGTCCCCGTCGCCGTTGAGGATCACGGGGCGGTTGAATTTCGTATCCATCCGGATCACGTAATAGTGCGCGGGCTTTCGCGGGGAGACTTTCGAGATGATCCGAACCGGTTTCCCCGTGGTGAGCAGGCCGTACATCCCCGCGGCGCTGATCCCGATCCCCTGCTGACCGCGGCTCATCCGAAGACGGTGAAATTTGGATCCGTAAAGGAGCTTGCCGAAAATCAGCGGAATCTGCTTTTTGACGATCCCCGGACCGTTGTCCTGAACCCCGACCAAAAAGCGGTTCGGGGCGGTCATCTCGACACGCACCCATATCTCGGGGAGGATACCCGCTTCCTCACAGGCGTCGAGGGAATTGTCGACCGCCTCTTTGACGGTCGTCAGGAGTGCCTTGCGCGGGTTGTCGAAACCGAGAAGATGCCGGTTTTTGGCGAAAAATTCACTGACAGAGATCTCCTTCTGCTCGGCAGCCATTTTTCGGGCATCGGTACGGCGGCCTTTCGTGTTTTCCGATTCCGGTGTCGTATGATCGGATGGGGACTGACTCATGAACGAACCTTCCTAACCTAATCAAAGGACCCGCCGGATCCTTGTCGGACCATTCCTCTTGCGGCATCTTCGTCCTTTTTAACGGGTAATGTACAAAAGAAAGGGGATTTATACAAGGTCGGTGGCGCCGACGGGCTCTTTTGCCCGTCCTCTTTGCCGCGGCAGCCGCCGGTCACAAAAGTTCCTCCCACAAGACTAAAACGGCTGTTTCTTCTTTACCTTGGCGGACAACGGCGCTATAATACCACATAGGCGGGGGTAACCGCGTTTTTTCGCCGGAGGTTCAACCATTTGCGTGGGGACGAGACATTCTCGGCCGGGACAGGTGTCCGCCGTCTCGCCGCCCTCTCGCGACAGAAGTTTCTGCCGCGAAAGACGTATGGGCCCCCGCCGTTTTTTCCTTGCTCTTTTTCTCTTCCCCGGCTTAATGCTTTCGGCAGTACTCTTTAAACCGTCGGTAATCTTCCGGGGTATCGATTCCGACGGAGCGTTCCTGGACCACATCGACCAAAATCGTGTGACCGTTGTCCAGCGCTCGAAGCTGCTCGAGGGATTCGATCTTCTCGACGGTCGATTTCGGCATCGATCGGTAACTCAGCAGAAAATCACGCCGATAGGCGTAGATTCCCAGGTGGAGGAAAAAGACCGGTTCGTGGGCGTTCAGATAGGCGGCCGCGCCGGCGCGAGGGTACGGAATCGGGCTTCGACTGAAGTAAAGAGCCCGGCCGCGCCGATCAAAAACCACCTTGACGCAGGCGGGATCCATGAGAATTGCCTCCTCACGGATCGGCGTGGCCAGTGTCGCCATCGAGGCGGCCGGATCGGAAGCGAGAAGCCGGATCAGCCGATCAATCGACTCCGGGGCCAAAAGCGGCTCATCCCCTTGAACATTGACGATGATTTCGGCGTCGAGCGTTTCGGCGACTTCGGCAATTCGATCGGTGCCGCACGCGGCGTTCGGATCGGTATAGCGGACGTCGGCGCCAAAGCGCTTGGCCGCCTCATAGATTTTTTCATGATCGCAGGCGATGATCACCTGCCGGGCCAAAGCGCTGCGACAGGCCGATTCCCAGGCGTATTGGATCAGAGGTTTTCCCGTCTGGTCGAGCAAAAGCTTATTCGGCAGGCGGGTCGAGGCGAGCCGGGCGGGAATGATGATGACACTTTCGGGTATAGATGGATCCATCGCTCTGTAAGAATCGGTCTTGTGGTTTGCCTGTTTCCCAAAACGGCTTCCCGAAGACAGTCCCGGGACTTGCTTCGGATTAGGGTCTACCGTCGGGAACCGGTTTTTGATAGAATTTGGGGTTGTAGTCTACAGGTATTTTTACGGAAAGTCTCTCGTTATGGAAAGACCAGTTCACGACATCCGTTTGTCGGATGCCCTGCGTATCTGTCTTGAGGACCTCCAAAGCGCCGGTATCGACCGCCTCCGGTCCTGCTCGCCGGAAGAGATCCGGCCGATGGAAACCCTCTTGACCATCGACCAGCCCCGCGGCGCCGCGCCGCCGGTCAGCCCGCCGGCGGCCCCCTCACCCCCCACGGCAAGCCAAAGGCCTGCGGCCGCCTCTCCCAAAAGATCGACTTTCAACCTGATGGATGACCCTATGTCCCCCAAACCGAAATCCACCGAAACGGTTCCTTCCGACCCCGCCACGCAGGCAAAAATCGCGGCCGCTCTTGCCCTTTCCGACCAGCGCGAAGAGTGTCTCCTCGCTTTGGCGAAGGTTGTCCAAGGATGTACACGCTGCCCAATTCTGGCGCCGCGGCGGACAAACACCGTCTTTGGAAGCGGCAACCCGAACGCCGAACTGGTCTTTGTGGGGGAAGGCCCCGGGGCCGACGAGGACGCGCAGGGGCTCCCGTTCGTCGGGCGCAGCGGCCAGCTGCTGACCGATATCATCGAAAAGGGGATGCGTATCTCCCGGTCCGAGGTCTATATCTGCAATATCGTCCGGTGCCGCCCCCCGGAGAACCGCCGGCCCACAGACGAGGAGGCGGCCTTCTGCCGCCCCTTCCTCGACGCGACACTGGAGGTGATTCGTCCGAAATACCTTTGCCTCCTCGGCGCCACGGCCGCGCAGTCCCTGCTCGGGACGACCGAATCGATAGGGAAGCTGCGCGGACGCGTGCATGAGTATCGGGGCGCCCGGGTGATCTGCACCTACCACCCGTCGTACCTCCTGCGCAACCCCGCGGCCAAGCGGCAAACGTGGGAGGATATCAAACTGCTCCTCCAAATCATGGGCCGGGAAGTTTCTCAATAAGCTCTTTCCCTCACGCGGCCGGTTGATCCTCCCCGGCCGGTTCATCGGACGGGACCTCCGACGGCTGCTCTTCGGCGGCCGGTTCACTGGCCGGGGCCTCCGCCGGCTGTTCCTCGGCGGCAGGTTCATCGGACGGGGCCTCCGACGGCTGTTCCTCGGCGGCCGGTTCACTGGCCGGGACCTCCGACGGCTGTTCCTCGGCGGCCGGTTCATCGGACGGGGCTTCCGACGGCTGTTCCTCGGCGGCCGGTTCATCGGACGGAGCCTCCGACGGCTGATCCTCAGCGACCGGCTGCTCTTCGTCTTTCCGCTCGATTCCCGCCAGATTCGCGAGCCAGTTGCCTCTCACCCGAGCGCCGTAAGCGAGCGGAACGGCAACCTTGCCGTACAGATCGATTGCCTCCTCGTACTGACCCTGCTGTTCACAGATTTGACCGAGCAGCAAGCCGGAGGGGCTTTGCCACATCCGAATCATCGCCAGCTGGCCCGGCACCTGAGCCATCGCAAAGAGTTCCTGACCGTTGGGCAGCTGGCTGCACTGCAGCTGGAGACGGTCGGCCACATCCAGAAGCTGACTGAATAAAGAGATATCCTCCAGCTGGTTCTTCAAATGTTCCCGAGCCGTCGAAAGATTCCCCTGCGACACAGCGACCAGCGCCTGATCAAACCGAATCGACGACCGGAAGAACTCTTGGAGCGAAACCTCTTTCCACTGCTGGAGCGTATAAATCGCCGCCAACGCCCGCTTATTGTCCTCACTGAGCTGTTCACCGCGCTGCGAGGCCTCTTGGTCGGCCTGGGCGACAAGCATCGAGACGTTTTGCGGGAGCTGCGATAGAGTCTGCTTCAGCAACCGGTCGGGAATCTTTCCCTGCTGGAACCAGTAGGCCGCGCTGTTTTCACCGACCATATTTCCGGCGAGGAAGAGAATCTTTCCCCCCCATAAAGGGGCGTAGGTCACCTCGTTTTGATGCAGCACCGAGGTGAAGTCACTTCCGGTACTGGTCCCCTCGGGAGCCGCCTCCTTACTGTTGCTGTCGTTTTCGATCGACAGATCGGCCCCTGCCTCGATCGTGCGCAGATACGGTTCCATCAAGAGCTGCGACTCTTCGGGGAAAAGGAGCTGATCGATCATGGGAGACCAAAGGTCCATCGCCGGCTCGACGGTACTGACATGGGAGATCGTTCCCAATCGCTCGGCCAGCTGGTCATACGAAACGGCCAGAACCGTCGCGTCCATATATTGTTCGCTGTTGAAGGCCGGCTCGAGAATCCGCATCCGTTCCGAAAGCTCAAACGGTCCGGCCAGAACAAGCGCCTTGACCGAGGCAAAATCTTCCGCCTTCAGGGGGACGGGGTTCTCTTCCGACAAATCAAGCTGACGCAGGAGCGAATCATCGGCGGCCACGTCGTCGAGCGAGGCGATTTTTGTGATCCGAATCGATCGATCCTCCCCTTCGCCAGGGAGCTCAAGCGCGTTGGCGGCGGGGATCGGAAGACCAAGTCCGGGAATGAACAGCGCCGTGGAATTGTTGATCACCACCGCCACCACCGGGGGGAAGGCCGCAAGCTGTTCGGCGGAACCGGCCGCCGGCTGGACCAGGAACGAATCGATACGGTACTGACGCAGCAGCCCCATAAAGACCACCGCGCGCTCTATCGCCGTCCCCTGTCCGGTGATCAGGGTTTGCCACGGCATCTGCCGGATCTCCCCTTTAGGGCCGGTGACACCCGCGGCGCGAAGGGCCACCAGACGACAGGACCAATCAAACAGGCGAAGCGCGATCTCGGTATCGTTCTGGCAGTCGGCGATAATCCAGTTGGTCGCGCTGCGCATCCAGACCGACTCTTCAAGGTGATAGGCGTCGGCGGGACGAAATTCCCGGCCATCCAAGCGGCACAGAACCGACAGTTCGGTCAGTCCGGAGGCGACCGTCATGAAGGAAAAACCGACCGGAAACTCACACTTCTTCAAGGCATCCTGCATCAGATGCCCTTTGTCCATAAACTGAAACTCGGAGGCGCTGTCAAGGGCGTTCTTTAACGCCTCGGCCGTTTGGCAGCTGAGGACTAAAGAACGGGCGTGAAACAGCTCGGCCAGGGGACGGCATTGCTGGGAAAAATCGTTCAGCAGGGAAACCAGCGCCTGTCCGTCTTCCTGGGTCGGCTGTTCGGTGGTTAAAAACGCCTGAAGCGACGAATCGATATTCGAAGCCAAGGGGGCAAGCGCGCCGAGCTGCTCTTTGAGTGAAGCGACCCGGTCCAGCGGACGAAAATCTTCCACCGCGGGCTGTTCACGAAGCCAGCCGTTGAGACGGGCCGTATTGTTTTGAAGATAAGTCGGGTCGACATGCTCCTGCATCTCGTTGGCGGCTTGAACCAACTGATTGATCAGTTTTTGATCCTGCTGGAGCCGTTCGGCCTGACTGGCCCGCTGACCGGAACCAAAATTCGTCTCTTCCCGCTGGCAGCCGGACGAGAGAAGAATCAGTGAAAAAAAGGCCGCCGAGACCGCCAGACCGACTCGTATGCTGTTTCGTTTCATCCCAGGGAAACCCTTCCGCGTTTTGATAAAACCGTTTTTCACCACGTTCCAGACAATCGGCGCAAGAGGAAAGCGTTTAAAAAACAAAAACGGATGTCCCCTTCGCGCGCTGGGCATGCCGCGGGACACCCGTTTTCGTTCGTACGACGCATCCCCTGACGGGGGGATTATATCAGATTAAGTCAATTTGAGCAAATTGCCGACCGTCTCCAAAACGGTACCGGTCAGCGCGAACGGCTGGCTCCAGCTCCACATCGTCCGGATCAGTTCATAGACACCGATCCCAGCCAGACACAAAAGAAGGAGGCAGGGAATCAAACCGAGCCAGACCGACATGGTGGAATATTCGGCGTCGGCAACCACGGGAGCCGCCGCAGCCGGCTGAGTGAAAGAATCTCCCACCGGTTCGGCACCGATGTCACCCGCCCCGTCCACGACCGGGGTTTCAACCGAAGGAAGGCCGCCGAAACCACCGCCCGCCTCTTCGGCCCCAAAGCCGCCGGTGCCGAAGCCGCCATCATCGAGGCCGCCTTCGCCGAAACCGTCACCAAAACCGGTCGAGGGATCGGTTTCGGTAAAGCCGCTCTCGGCAAAGTCATTGCCAAACGTTCCGTCCAGACCGGCGGCCGCCTCGGAGGGTTGGGCATCGTCGGCTGCCGGCTTCGGCGAGGGATCGGTTTCCCCGCCGGCCAAGCCATAGACGCCGCCGGCATCGGTTTCATCATCGGTGACGGTGACGAACGGATCGTCATCCATCACGGCCGCGGCATTGTCATCGGCCAGCGGAATGATCTGAGAGGAACTTTCGGAATCGGACTCGTCATCGGAGGGAGAGGTCGCCAGCTGGAATTCTTCCTGATGATCGTCGTTCGACTGCGGCAAATCGGAGAGGGTGAGTTCCTCGGGCTGATCGTCGGCAAGCCGCAGCTCCTCGACTTCTTGGGAGGCGCCTTTTCCGAGGTTCTCCGGGGCCCCCTGAATTCGGGTCGGTTCCTCGTCGGCGGTCGTGAAGATATCGTCGTCGTCTTCCATCAAGGAGATACCGCTGGCACCGGCCACGTTCACCTGATCGGGTCCGTCGTCGAGCGAAATCCCGCTGTCGCCGCCCAGGTTCATTCCGCTGCCGCTGCCCCCGAGAATAAAATCGTCGGCATCGGACATCCCCCCCAGATCGACGTTCGATCCGCCCAGAATATCGTCGTCGAGCGAAATGCCGCTGTCCGACGAGGTATGAACAACGTCCTCATCTTCATCCAGCAGTGAGATACCGCTGTCGGCGGCCTCTTCGAACGAAAGATCATCGTCGTTGCCCGAGATGCCGCTGTTATCGTCGACCAGGACAACGTCTTTGTCGCCACCGTCGTTTCGCGCGCTGATCGGGATATTGCTGACCAGCGACTCAAAGGAGTTCGTATCCGCCGTCTGGGTCACGGCCTCATCGTCGGTATCGCTCAGAAGATCCGACTCAGCGGCGCCCAGCGAGGCGGAAGAATCACTTCGGCTTTTGATCTGGTTGGCAAGATAGGTGTCGATATCTTCTTTGCGGAATTTCCACGTATTGCCGTCTTTGAAGGCGCGCAAAAGCCCCTTCTCCCTCATTCGGTTGAGTTCGCCCGGGGTGATCTTGAGGACGTTTGCCGCCTGTTCCAGTGTATAATACATAGTGCTTTCCGATCCAGGTTGCTTTGAAGCTGCCCGAAAATGTTTTATTGGCCGGTCCTGCTCGAGGCGGAGCGCTGAACCGCTTCGCGAATTTCACCGGGAGTCAGCCCTGTCCCGTTGAAATCCTCCATTTTTAGATCCCACTCAAAATTTCGATTCGCCACGAACTCGATCTTCCCCTGCAGATCGATATGGTAGACGCAGATCCGTTTCGATTCGGAATCGACCAGAACGATCTGCCGAATCCCACCCTCCAGGACATGCTCAAACGCATAGAGGTCGGGAACCTCCAGAGGACGGGAGACCTGTGCCGTCGCCGAGGGAACGGCAGGCGCGTAATCTTGAAAGCCGGTATTCTGCAAAGCCGCTCGTGTATCGGGCCGGAAGTGGCTGAACAGAACCAGGGCCAAAAGAATACCCCAGAACAACCAGCCGCTCCCTTTTTTGCCGTCGCGTCTGTCTTGCCGCTTTCCCTGCTCGTCGTCTGTGTTCCGCATAACCGTTCGTTTTCCTTAACATCGGGCACCGGGAAGTACCCGCTTAAGTTGGGCAGACCCCCCCAGACTTCATACGAAAGGTCTCGCCGGGAGTTCCCCGTCCTTAGAGGAAACTGTCCGACAGAACGTCTCGCGTATTTTGCCTAGAGTATCTACCTTGTTTTTATTTTATTGAACAAAACCGAATGTTTCAAGGACAGACTTCCCAATTTTCCTAACTTTTTTCTTTTTTCATAAAAAAGGGGTTTGTTTCTAGGAGTCGGAATACCTGCCTCGATTGTTTTGATTGTATCACTTAAGTCAGTTTTGTATGTCTCTGGGAGACCCGAATATTTGGATAGGCAAAGAGCCCTGTATCCCTAACGGTTCTCTTCCAGCCACCGGGCATACGCGCGAATCCCCTCGGTAAAGGTCGTCTTCGGCCGGTAACCGAACAGCCGCCCGGCCTTCGTGACGTCGGCGGCGGTCCGCTCCACGTCTCCCATTTGGGGTGGCCGGCGATCGATCACCGCCTTCTTCCCGAGGGCGGTCTCGATTTCAGAGATCATCCGCGCCAAACTGACCGGCTCTCCCCCGCCTAAATTCACGATCTCAAACGGTGAGCCGTCATAATCGAGCGCCGCCGTCAGACCGTTGAGGATGTCGTCGATATAGGTGTAGTCCCGAACGGTTCTTCCATCGCCGTAGACCGGGATCGGTTCCCCGGATAATATCTTCCGACAGAATTTGGCGATGGCCAAGTCGGGACGCTGGCGTCGTCCGTAGACCGTGAAAAACCGAAGAGCGGTCACCGACAGGCCATAGAGGCGGTGCCAGGTGTAGCAGAGCTGTTCACACGCCGATTTCGTCGCCGCGTACGGAGAAATGGGATGGGTGACATCGAAGTCTTCGGAAAAAAGGGGTTCGGGGCGATTCCCATAGACCGAACTGGACGAGGCGAAGATAAAACGGCGGGTGGGGCTTTTGCGCATTGCCTCCAAAAGCGAGACGGTGGCCGAGATGTTGTCGCGGCAGTAGACCTCGGGGGCCAGAATCGACGGACGAACCCCCGCTCGGGCGGCCAAATGGATCACCGCGTCGAAGGGGTGCTTTCGCTCGGCAAAGAGGCGCTCTAAAAGGGAAGTGTCGTTGAGATCGCCTTTGACCAGGTGAAAGCCGCGGTGAGCAAGGGCGTCGGCGAGGTTTCGCTCTTTGATGGCCGGGTCGTAGAAGTCGTTGAAGTTATCGATCCCCGTCACCTCGGCCCCTTCGGCCAAAAGACGGTCGGTCAGGTTCGAACCGATGAACCCGGCGGCTCCGGTGATGAGAATACGCTTCATGGGATCCCCCGCGCGGAAAGTTACTTGTCCAAGAATCGCTCGATCGCGCCGCAGGTATCTTCCGGAGCGTCCTCCAAGAGATAGTGCCCGGCTCTTTCCAGTTTAACGACATCCGCCGCCGGATAATAGGAGAGGAACCGCTTGAGGAAGTCGGTCGGAAAACACCAATCCTGCACCCCCCACAAAAGAAGAACCGGCTTGTCGCGAAACAGCGGGAGTTTCTCCTCGATCTCCCGGAGGGTCTTGTAGGAACGGTGGTGCTCGGACAGCGGGACATCCTGGACAAACTCACAGACCGCCACGCGGTTTTTCCAGCAGTTGTACGGCGCCAGCAAACCGGCGACTACCCCCTCGGGGAGTCCCTCGGGACGATTGGTCGCCATCCGGACCGCCGCGCGGCAGAAAAGGTTCATCCCCTGAATCAAAAAGCGGCTCAACACAGGGATGCGCCCCATCCGAATCCGGATCGGGCAGCGCTGAGAGCGAAACGCGGCGGTATTCATCAGTACCAGACGGGAGAAACGCTCCGGCAGCCGGGTCGCCGCCCCCATCCCGACCGCCCCCCCCCAGTCGTGCGCGATCAGCGTGATGTTCTTCAGGTTCAGTTTTTTGATCAGTTGGCACAGATCGCCGGCCCGTCGGTCGAGTGAATAGGGATGGGCCGACCTCGGCGGTTTCTCGGAGAGACCGCAGCCGATATGATCGACGGCGATCACTCGATACCGGGTCCGGAATTTCTCGATCAGCGACCGGAAGAAGAACGACCAGGTCGGATTGCCGTGAACCATGAGCAGCACCGGCAGGCCGCCGGAGGATTCCCCCTCGGGCTTCTCGTCAATGTAGTGCAGGGCGAAACCGCCGATTTGAACATAATGGGACTGGAACGGGTAAAGAGGACGCCAGAGCTCCTCGTTCTTCAGACGTAAATCGAGCGCCTCGGCCCCGGGGGAAGAATCTGCGGACGTACGATCTGCGGGCATAGGGTTTATCCTCTGTTGATGGCTCGTTTGGGGGTCACTCGGCACGAAAGGTTCGGATCGCCTCCAGGGTTCTTGTCATATCTTCGGGGATCGGCGCCTCGACCACCAGCTTCTTTCCCGTAATAGGGTGAACAAAGGTCAGTTTGCGGGCGTGAAGCGCCTGGCGGGAAAGAAGCGTTTCGGCCATCGAACGCTGCTGCTCGGGTGTCGTGCCGAAGACCGGCTTGCCGATAACCCCGGCAATCTCTCCGCGGGTCAGCGAGCGGTGATTGCCGTAGAGCCGATCGCACAATACCGGAGTCCCTTTATAAGCGAGATGGACACGGATCTGGTGGGTACGCCCGGTGCGGGGCAGCGCGCGGACGGTCGAAAACCCACGGAACCGCTCGACCACCTCAAAGTAGGTCTCGGCTTCTTTGGCTTCGGGGTCGAACGGTGCGGCCATCATTTTCTCGCGGCTTTTGGGATGATGGCCTATCGGCTGGTCGACCACATCGCGATCGGCGGACATATTCCCGGAGACGATCGCGAAATACTCTTTATGGATCTGACGCTCCTGAAACAGCGACGCCAAAAGGGCGTGAATCTCATCGTTCTTCGCCACCAGGATCACCCCGCTGGTATCCCGGTCGAGCCGATGGACAATCCCGGGGCGGCCGGGACCACGGACCGTGCTGAGCTGTCCGGCGTACCGATAGGCCAGCGCGCCGACAAGCGTCCCCGCCCAATGGCCTCGGGAGGGGTGAACCACCATGTTCGCCGGTTTATTGATCACCGCCAGAACATCGTCCTCGTAAAGAACCTCCAGCGGGATATCCTCGGGGATCGGCGACTGCCGGGGAAGTTCCGGAAGGGTGAACGAGACCACCTCGCCCGGGCGGAGGCGGTACGACGGCTTGCCGTGACGCCCGCTGACATCGACCCCCTCGGCCTGGATAGCGCGGCGAATCAAGACGCGGCTGTACTGGGGATAGAAATGGGCCAAGAACAGATCCAGCCGCCATCCGGATTGAGCATCCTCGACGGTGCGCGTCATCGTCTGCCCCGGTTCGGGGAGAGAACCTCTTTCAAAGAAGGACGTCTGCGATCCCGTCCCCGCGGGAGGCAGAGGACAGAGTTCATCGTCCGGGAGGTTCTCGCCGTCGAGATAATCACCGTTACTGCCGGAACCGTCGTCGTTTCGAGGATCTCTCACAGGCCCGTCCCCCTATTTTGCCCCTTCCGGACCACG
The DNA here is from genome assembly GCA_017434455.1 of Thermoguttaceae bacterium. Lineage (GTDB taxonomy): Bacteria > Planctomycetota > Planctomycetia > Pirellulales > Thermoguttaceae > RUG695. Next base: position 180,028 of record JAFRFG010000036.1, read on the forward strand.
GGGGAGCGGGTCATCGCTATAGATCGCGCGGCATTTTCGCGTCTCCCAAAACTCCACGCACCGCACGGGGAGCCCCTGGCTCTTGGCCTGTCGAAAGATCATCTGCGCGATCCGCTCGGCGGTCGGCGGGCCGTCCGTCTCAACTACCGACTCCCCCGCTCCTTGGAGAACGGCGCAAAGAGGATCATCGCGATCGAGCAATATCTGATGATCGAGTGTCTGGTCGATCCATCCGCCGAGCATGGCTTTTAAATCGGTAAAATCACAGACCATTCCCGAGGCATTGAGCTCCCCGGTGAAGAGGGTCACGCGAACCAGCCCATTGTGCCCGTGCAGACGGCGGCACCGGCCCGGATGCGAGGCCAGCCGGTGACCGTAGCAGAAATGAAAATCGCGCGAGACACAAAACATCGGCACCCTCTTTGAATCACCCAAAAATTCACCCCCGCAAAAACGTCCGGCGGCCTTATCCGAAAAGACAACGCCCCGAACGGATTATAACAGGAGAGCAGATAAATTAACAGACTGGGGAAAAGCGCCAAAAGCGCCTCTTCCCCCTTCTAAATTAAGGGGAAGAGGCAATCCGATCGACAAGGGATGTTTTTAGCGAATCTCCTCCAGCTGGCGGCGGTATTCGTCCCGTTCTTTTCGTGTCGCCTCCAGATCGAAGAGGAGATACTTCATATCGAGCCGAAGCTGAGAAAGCGCGTCCTGAATAAAAGTCAAAATGCGGCGGCGGCGGTCTAAACAGGCCTCACTGCGCTGGAGCGCGGCGGACAACTGGGTTCGGTACTGCGGCGGCAGCTCTTCGATCAAGCAAGCCAGTTCAGCCAGTTCAGCGACTTTCACCACCTTTTGTTTTTCTGAGGACGACTCCATAGCCACGTTTGCTCCTAACTATCTCTCGTCCCCACGGGACGAAAGCTGTCAGCGGATGTTTTTGTTTCTGTAATATCGACTCCCCCTTCTTCGGAGGAGCTCTCCCAGGGGCGCGGAGCGCTGTTCTTGTTACGTCCGGTGCCTGGGTTTTATCCCTATTATAAGATAAAAAAACACCGGTTTGTGGATATTTTCCGGATTTTTTCTAAAGCTTCCGCCGCGGGCGAAAACACGCGGGTGTTTCTATGGTGTTTTTCAGGGGAATGACCTTGCCGCCAAGGGGTTTTTTCGCTACCGTACCGTCCATTACGGTGGGTTTTTGCCCCCCTTCGGCATTCTTTGAAATTAAAAGATTCTTCAAGATATAAGGGTTTTCCGGAAACGTGTCCTCCCTTGCGCAAACCGTCTCCTCGGTCTGGCGCGCGGCCGCTGCGGCCGCGGCGCTGTTTGCCGTCATGACGTTTGCCGAAGCGCAGTCCCCCTCGGCGGGGTGGACCGAATCGTTCGAGACCGAGGGGATCAGTTGGATTCCGCTCTATCAAATCAACGGCGTTCGGCTGGTCGAACAGGTCCGTTCGAGCGATTTTCCGCACTCCGGCCGGCAGAGTGAGCGCCTGACGCTCGACTTCAGCCGTGAAAACCTCCCCTTGGGTCAACACAGCGGCCCGTCGATCAGCTCATCGGGCTGCTGCTTCCTCGGGCATTATGTCGATTACCCCCTGTTGGTCGACGAGACCGGCCCCTCGGTTTGGGTCCGAACCGAAGGGGTCCCCGTCACTTTGGGGGTTCTCGTTGTTCTTCCCAAGACGATCCGCCCCGACACGCGTACCCCCCTGACCCTTCTTTTGTCGGGAAGCACCTCATCCGGAAGCGGCCAGTGGGAAGAGCTCACTTTCGGTGAGAAACTGCACCAAGAGCTGGAGCTGACCGTCCAGGCGATCCGGTTTGAGCATAAGATCGCCATCAACACCGCCAACGCCTACATCCGCCAGGTGATTCTCTTCGCGGAAGCCGGCCGGGGAAAGGCAACCGTGTGGGTCGATGATCTGCGGATCACCGAACACGCCTCACGCCCGCTGGAATTCCTCCGCCAGGAGGAAAAGAACGCGCGATTCGATCCGATCAATCTGTTGGCCTTTCGGTTTAAAGCGACCGGTTCGACCATCGCCGTCGAGTCGGCCGACACCACACTCCTCCCCGAGGAACCGTTCGGCATCGGCCAAAACGCCGGGACCGCCGACGAGGAGAAGCCGGAGGAACGTCTCCCCTCCTTCATGCGCGGCGATATCACTGCGGCGGTCGCGCGTCCCCAAAACGGGCTGATCCACGACTCCCCCGAGGCGATCCGGCAAACCGCCTTCGAGGCGCGCCCGGGAAATATTCCCCAGACTTCCGATGAGGCGGCGATCATCTCCGGGAGCGGGACCCGGCCGACGGGGTCGCTTTTAGCCGATTCGTTCCCGGAACCGTCGGAGGATTTTCCGGAGATACGATTCAATCAGCAGTTTCTCACGTTCAACGGAACCAAGCCGATCGCCATTCGCGCCGTGGAGTACCAGGGGGAACCGTTCTCCTTCCTCAAGGGGCTCCAGTTCAATGCCATCTGGCTGAAAACCCCGCCGACCCGTGAGCAGCTCAGCGAGGCGCGCCAAAACCGTCTGTGGCTGATCGCCCCCCCTCCGGTTGGCGGCCAGACGATCGCGAGCACCAACAGCACGCCGGCCGACCCGCCCGAAGGGGTTCTCCCCTACTTCAATCGCGCACAGGTCGACAGTGCCTACGATCCGGTGATCGCCTGGGATTTTGGAAGCACCCTCAACGCCGACCAGGCGGAGCTGGTTCGACGCTCCGCCGAATTCATCCACCGGCTCGACACCCGTCAGCGGCCGATCATCGGCCGCGTCGCCACGGGGGTGGTCAACTATACGTCGTACGGAAGCGGTATCGACGCCATCGTCCTCGAGCGCCGGCCGATGCTCGGTTCTCTCGATTTTTCCCGTTACGGCCGCTGGCTCAGCGACTATCAGAAGATTGGGGAACCCGGCTACCCCTACTGGAACGAAATCCAGACCGAGCCGGACTCCTCCCTGCTGGCCCAATGCCGATTTTTTGGCGCCACCGACGAACTCCCCGGGATCGTCTCGTACGAACAGATGCGCCAGCAAGTCCGTCTGTCGCTGGCCGCGGGAATCCACGGCCTGATCTTCAGTTCCAGCTCGGCGCTGTGCGGCCCCGACCACGAATCGCAATACCGGGCGGCGGCTCTGGAGCTGATCAACCTGGAGCTGCTGCTGATCGACTCCTGGTTCGCCTCCGGAAGCGCCGAAGAGATGATTGACTCGGAGGACGGAACCATTGGCGCGGCGATCCTTACCACCGAGCGGACAAGTCTGCTTCTGCCGCTGTCGACCGAATCGGACAGTCAGTTCGTCTTCAGCCAGGGGGCGGCGACCAATCGATCGTTCATCGTTCCGGCCCGAGACGGCTGCCGATCCGACCTTCTCCTCCCCGGCGCGATTCGAACCGTCCCCTCCCACCGAAAGGCGGGGGGGATACACCTCGATATGGACGAGATCAGCATGAACTCCCTCGTCTATATGGCACAGTCCGAGTGGTATACCCGCGTCACCGCGGAAAAGTGCAATTCCGTCCTGGGGAAACGGATGGCCGAACTGGCGATTCGACTGGCGAAGATGCGGCTGGATCTCTTCCGAGAGACGATCGGGACCCTTCAGCAGATGGAACAGCAGGGGGGGATTCCGACGGTCAATAAACGCTCGCTCCTCCCGCTGACCGAGCAAACCACCGTTCTCCTCCAGGCGTGCGAGTCGATCGCCCAAGCCGAAGACTACTATAACCAGAACGATTTTTCCCAGGCCTATCTCGAGGCGGAACGCTCGACGCGGGAAATCCGCGGCACCGCGCATCGGCTGCGCAAACAGACCACCCGATTCGATCAGAATGTCCCGGTCCTTCCGGTTTCGATCAGCTTCGAGACCCTCCCGGCGTACATCGACACCTACGGAAAAATCACCTCGCGCCGGGTAAAAATCGGAACCGAAAATCGACTCGTCGGGGGAGATATGGAGCGGGCGGACGACTGGTCACGCGCCGGATGGAGCCGACAAGAGACACTGGTTCCCGGGATAGAGTCCCACCTCAACCGCTCCGGCGAGGCGGCCCACTCCGGTTCGTTCGGCCTACTCTTCACCCTCACGTCCACCGAAAGCGTCCCTCCGGCGGAGCTGTCGAATCCGCCGCTGGCGGTCAGCGTCTCGTTCCCGGTCCATACCGGCGAGATGCTCTGCGTCGAAGGGTGGATCGCCATCCCCCAGACCCTCACCAGCGGGGTCGACGGATTTATGGTCTACGATAACCACGGAGGAATCGCGCTGGCTCAGCGTTACCAGGATCGGACCGGGTGGCGCCCCTTCGCGTTCTATCGTTTCGCCGCCTGGGACGGCGAGATGACGCTGACCTTCGCTATGTCGGGGCTCGGGACGGTGAAACTCGACGATGTTTCGGTCAGAACGGTCAGCCCGTAACCGGTAAAGCCCCTCTTCAGCCGGCAGCGCGTTTCCCCTTCCCCGTCACCAGGCGGGCTATAGCGCGAAGAGCCGGGAAGGATCGCAGCCAACCGTGGCCGAACGACAAAAGGGCGCGCGCATAGCAAATTGGGTGACGCAGCAGGGAAACATGCCGGCGCAGCATCGTCCACGCCACGCCGTACGCCCGATCGAACCCCTTTTGATAGATGAACCAGGGGATAAACCACTGCAGGACAAACCGCCGCACCGAAACGCGGCGCTCGGGGGGAATCTTCCCTTGAGCGTCCCACTGTTCGATCGACAGCAGGGTCGCCGGATAGTGCGACTGACCCCGCTGCTTGACCTTTTCCTTGGCGTTTTGGGCCATCACGCCGATATCACAGTGATAGAGGGTCTCTTCCCGAGGAATAAAAGCTGTTTGCCGTGATTTAAGCACGATACGCATAATAAGGTGGATGTCGGTCCCTATTTTCAGTCCAACAGGGAAAAGACCCGTCTCTTCGAGAAGCGTACGCCGAACGGCGATAGTTCCGATCCAAGGTGTGAACCGACCAAATAACCCATCTCGAAAACAGTCCTCAGATAAAAGCGGTTTGTCTATCCCCTCTGTTTTCATCGCCGGAACGGAACGGCCGTCTTGATAAATTCTACGATAAGAAGAATAACAAAAGTCAATTTCCTGATGATCACAGATGACACGATAATGATCTTCCAAAAAACCCGGCAGCCACTGATCATCGGCGTCGAGGAAGGTCAGCCACATCCTCGAAGAGGCTTCGATCCCACGGTTGCGGCCCCCCCCTCGCCGCGGTTCTCCTGTCGGATTAACTTCACGCGCGGATCGGTATACCGGGCGATCACCTCGGCGCTGTCGTCGGGGGAACCATCGTCGACCAAGATCAATTCAAAATCGTCAAACGTCTGAGCCAGGACCGATTCAATCGCTCTGCCTACCCATTGGCGGGCCTTATAGACCGGGACTACCACGGAAAAAAATGGCATCGTTTTTCCTTTCAACCTCTTACCGATCATCCGGGCCGTTAAGCTCCACGGAGAGCTCCGAGAGTTTCATCGGGAGCTCGATAACAAAATTCCAGGTTCGGTTCCCCTCGGGAATCTCAAAGAGATACTCCAATTCCGTCCCCGTATCGCTGACTTTCAGTGGACGAACACCCTTCGGCTCAACCGGAGCCGAAAGCTCGGCGCCGGCGTCAATCAAATAGGCGCGAAGCGCGGCGGCTCGCTGCCGGTGGGAGTCAAAAAAATCGGCCGCCTCGCCATAGTTCACTCCCGCGCGAAGACGAAGTGTCCCCTCTTGGCGAAGGGCCTCGATCAGCGTGACACGGAAATCCCCCTCTTCCCAGCGCTCAAGGTACTCTCCCTTCGAACCGAGGCGCGGCGCCAGGATATCCGAGAAGACCATCGGCATCACCGACCAGCCAACCAACAGCTCGCAGACGGCCCGGATCCGAACGAAATGGGGAGGTTCCTTACCGGCTTGAAAGATCTCCTCTAGGGGTTCTTCACGGCGGAGTTTCACTCTCAGCGCGCGATGAGTCTGGCCCGCTTCGGGGAAAATCGTCCGGGGTGAATCGGTGGCGCTGATCCAGCGTTCCCCTTGTTCGTCGGTCAGAACCAAGGTTTCGGCCGCCAGGGTAAGGCGGTAGAAGGTGACCGATATCGGCGCTTCGCCCCCTGTGCGTACCTGGTCTTGCCAGCGAACGGAAAGGTCGGCCCAGAGCATCCCGTCTTCGGCCGCGGTCACAGTGCCGGGAAGATCCAGATGAACAGCCCCCCGCAGACAAGCGGCCTGCTGCTCGGCCGAAAGGGGAAACGCGGGCCGATCGGCTCGGGAGGAGGAGGCAAAAAAAAGAGTTCCCCCAAAAAGAGGGAACAAAAAAAGGAGGGGAAGGCCGTATTTGTGATACATCTCCTTCCCCTCCTTCGGCACTTGGAACGTTTTGCCGCCGAACCTTTCGGTGACCTGTTTTTATTCGGCCTCGGGCACGGCGTCGCCGGTGGTCGCGTCGGCGGCCGCCTCATCAGCCGGCGCATCGGCGGCATCGGTAGCCGGGATATCCTTGGTCGCCTCAAAAGCGCTGTCGTCGGACGGATCGAGGTTATCGTGCGTCCCCTCGGGGAGGATCGACTCATCGGCGGGACGGGCCGGAGGAACCGGCATATTGCGGAACTGATCGGCCGACTGACGGTAGTAGGCGACCGTCATCGGAGCGTCGAGCATGTTGATACGCTCTTGGGCGCGCTCGGCGTAGGGGGTCGCGACGAAGGAGCTGACGATCTTCTGATAATCGGCCTTGGCACTGGCCAAGGCGGTGTCGACGGCGGCGTCGTCAGCGGCGATCGCGGCGAGCCCCTCTTCGGCCGTGGCGACACCGAACAAAGCCCGGGCGGTAAAGCTCGGGTCTTTGGCCATCGAAGAGTCGGCGACCTCTTTGAGTGTAGCGATTGCCTCGTTGTACGACGCGGCCGGATCGAGAGCGGCAACGGCCTCATCGTTGTACTGGGCCTTGCTGTTGGCCCGCTTCTGGGCGACCTGTGAATCGGCCTGATTCAGCTGCCCCTCGCCCAAGGCGATACGGGCCTGGGCACCGATATCCCCGCTCTTGTACTGGTCGGCCAACTGGCGATAACCAACGGCGGCGAGGGCCGGATCGACAGAGCCGAACATCCCGCCGGAGGAGGCCTGATAATAGGCGTCATCCAGACGGCGCTGAGCCAGATTCTTTCTTCCGGTGAAGTAGCGGACAAAGATGACCGCGGCGATTGCCACAAGAATGATCAGGACATACTGCAGAACCAGCTGCCGGTTCGTCTTGCACTGCTGAATAAACTTCAGAAGCCAGACCTCAAGTGAATTTTTTTCACGCTCGTGCTTTGCCGATGCCTTCGCCATATCCCGCGTTCCTGCCTTTCACGGTCGTTTGTATTTTTCTTATCTTACGGAATCTTTAGCTGTCGGTTCACGATAAAAACAACAGCCAGCTTGGGTAAAGTATAAACTTTTAACCCTCTAAGTCAACCGCCGTTAAATTTAGGTACCCCTCCCCGGCTAGCGGCGGCGCTGCCGCGAGCCGGCAAACAGACGAGGCACGAAGCAGAGGACCTGCGTGACAGCCGAGACAGTCGCGGCGGCGTACGTCACAGCGGCGGCACCGAGCACTTTGCGGATCATCGGCATTTGCCCTTCCGAGACGATCCCCAATTGGGGAAGAATCTGTTTGGCGCGGGCACTGGCGTTGTACTCCACCGAGAGATTGACCAGCTGAAAAACCGCCACCCACGAGAAGAGGAGAACGCCGAGAAGGACCATCCCTATCAGCAAATGGAACAGCAGGTGGGGATTCCGACAGTCAATAAACGCTCGCTCCTCCCGCTGACCGAGCAGACCACCGTTCTCCTCCGGGCGTGCGAGTCGATCGCCCAAGCCGAAGACTACTACAGCCAGAACGATTTTCCCCAGGCCTATCTCGAGGCGGAACGCTCGACGCGGGAGATCCGCGGCACCGCGCATCGGCTGCGCAAACAGACCACCCGATTCGACCAGAATATCCCGGTCCCTCCGGTTTCGATCAGCTTCGAGACCCTCCCGGCGTACATCGATACCTGCGGAAAAATCACCTCGCGCCGGGTAAAAATCGGAACCGAAAATCGACTCGTCGGGGGAGATATGGAGCGGGCGGACGAATGGTCACGCGCCGGGTGGAACCCTTTCGCGTTCTATCGTTTCGCCGCCTGGGATGGCGAGATGACGCTGACCTTCGCCATGTCGGGGCTCGGAACGGTGAAACTCGACGATGTTTCGATCCGAACGGTCGGCCCGTAACCGATAAACTCCCTCTTCAGTCGGCGGCGCGTTTCCTCTTCCCCGTCACCAGGCGGGCTATGGCGCGAAGGGTTGAGAAGGAACGAAGCCACCCGTGGCCGAACGACAAAAGGGCCCGCGCATAGCAGATCGGGTGACGCAGGGGAGAAACATGCCGGCGCAGCATCGTCCAAGCCACGCCGTACGCCCGATCGAACCCCTTTTGATAGATAAACCAGGGGATAAACCACTGTAAGACAAACCGCCGTACCGAGACGCGGCGCTCGGGGGGGATCTTCCCTTCTGATTCCCACTGCTCAATCGACAGCAGTGTCGCCGGATAGTGCGACTGCCCCCGCTGCTTCAGCTTTTCTTGGGCGTATTGGGCCATCACACCAAGATCACAGTGATAGAGGGTCTCTTCCCGAGGAATAAAAGCTGTTTGCCGTGATTTAAGCACAATACGTATGATAAGATAGCTATCCTCCCCTAGCCTCAGACCCAAAGGAAAAAGGCCTGTCTCTTCGAGAAGCGCGCGCCGAACGGCTATCGTTCCGATCCAGGGAACGAACCGACCATACAACCCATCCCGGAAACAGTCCTCGGATAAAATTGGTGTATCGATTCCCTCTATATTAAACCCAGGGACGGAACGCCCGTCTTGATATATTCTGCGATAAGAAGAATAACAGAAGTCAATTCCCCGATGATTAGAGATGACACGATAATGATCTTCCAAAAAACCTGGCAGCCACTGGTCATCCGCGTCGAGAAAGGCAATCCACTCCCCCGTCGAGGCCTCGATCCCTCGATTGCGGGCTTCCCCCTGGCCGCGGTTCTCCTGTCGGATCAGCTTCACGCGCGGATCGGTATATTGAGCGATCACCTCGGCACTGTCGTCGGGGGAACCATCGTCGATCAAGATCAGCTCGAAATCCTCAAACGTCTGGGCCAGTATCGACTCGATCGCTCGTCCCACCCACTGGCGGGACTTATAAACCGGGACTACTACTGAAAAAAATGGCACGGTTCTTCCTTTCAAGCTCTTACTGATCGTCTTGTACCCTCTAAGAAAATCTGCGATCTCAGGCAGACTTTGGACAACTTAAATTTGAGAAAACGGGGTCTCCTTGCCGTAT
>JAFRFG010000037.1 GCA_017434455.1 Thermoguttaceae bacterium
ATCCCATGGTCGTCCCAGCCGACGGCGATGGTGTTCATGTAGTCGGAGTGGACCAGCGTTCCGACCACGATACCCTAGATCGTACCGACGGAGTCCTTGCCGTCGAGGTAACCGGCCGGCTGCGTCTCGGTGAGCGAGTAAATCTTGTTGATCTGGAGGTTGTCGAAGATGTAGAACCCCGTGGAATCGGTCGTGCCGACCACCGCGTTGGTGTACTCCCCGTCGACCAGAACACGCAGCGTCACCGTTTCGTTCGCCAGACCGATGTCGCCGGCGTCGAAGATGCCGTTGTCGTTGGCGTCGTAGTAGACGTAACCGGAGATCGACCCGAGCTTCAGCTCACCGAAGTTGTAGTTGATGCCGTGCTCGTCCCAGCCGAGACCGATCTGGGTGAACTCATCGTTCCCCTTCACGCCGCGCTGCGTGCCGTTGACGGTTCCGAGCTGCTCCTTGCCGTCGGTGTAGCCGGCCGGCTGGGCCTCGCGGACCGCGTAGACCTGGTCGATATCAAGGCCGCTGAACTCGTAGTAGCCGTTCTTGTCGGTCTGGGCCGTGCGAGCCACACCGTTGACGTCGAGGACCGCGACGTAGTCGCCGCCGATCTTCTGATAGAGGGCAACGGTCACATTGGCGATCGGGATATCGACACCGCCGTGGGCCTGCGGCTCGTAGACGCCGTTGTCGTTGTGATCTTCGAAGACATAGCCGGAGATCGACCCGAGCTTCAGTTCGCCGAAGTTGTAGTTGACGCCGTGATCATCCCAATGGACGGCGATTTCGGTGAACTCATCGTTCCCCTTCACGCCGCGCTCCACACCGTTGAAGGTTCCGAGCTGCTCTTTGCCGTCGGTGTAGCCGGCCGGCTGGGTTTCGCGAACCGCGTAGACCTGCTCAATGTCGAGGTTGTCGAACTGGTAGTGGCCGAGCGAATCGGTCATCGTGGTGCGAAGATTTCCACTGGCGTCGTAGACGGCGGCGTAATGGCCGTTGGCATCCTTGCGATAGAGGGTGACCTTGACATTGGCGATCGGAACATCGACCCCGCCTTGGGACTGCGGCTCATAGAAACCGTTGTTGTCGTGATCCTCGAAGACGTAACCGGAGATCGACCCGAGCTTCAGCTCGCCGAAGTTGTAGTTGACGCCGTGGTCGTCCCAATGGACGTCAATTTCGGTGAACTCATCGTTCCCCTTAATGCCGCGGTTGACGCCGTTGAAGGTTCCGAGCTGCTCCTTGCCGTCGGAGTAGTCGCTCGGCTGGGTCTCGCGGACCGCGTAGACCTTCTCGATATCGAGGTTGTCAAACTTGTAGTAACCGAGCGCGTCGGTCCGGGCGGTGCGCGGATCACCGTTTTTGTCGCGCGCGATGGTGTAACTCCCATCCGCCCCCTTCACGTACAACGTCACGGTGACATTGGCGATCGGAACATCGACTCCCCCCTGAGCGGCCGGTTCATAGAAGCCGTTGTTGTCGTGATCCTCGAAGACATAGCCGGAGATCGACCCGAGCAGCAGTTCGCCAAAGTTGTACTCGACGCCATGCTCGTTCCACCCGATGTTGATCTTGGTGAACTGGTCTTCCCCCACCACGCCGCGGGGGACGTTGTTGAAGGTTCCGAGCTGTTCTTTGCCGTCGACGTATTCGGTCGGCTGGGTCTCGCGGACGGCGTATTCCCCGTTGATGGCGAGGTTGTCGAAGCGGTAGTGGCCGGTGTGGTCGGTCAGCTGCGAGTCGATCACCTCGTACTGCGTGCCGTTCCACTTGAGCAGTTCGATCTTCACCTGGGCAATTCCCGGCTCGCCCGAGTCCATCCAGCCGTTGTCGTTGCGGTCCTCGAAGACATTCCCCTCGATCGAGCCGAGCTTCAGCTCGCCGAAGTTGTAATCGATCCCATGCTGATTCCACCCCAGCTGGATCTTGGTGATGTAGTCGTTCCCGGTGACTTCCCCGACGACCACGCCGTTGATGGTACCCGGGGTGTCCTTGCCGTCGATGTAGTCCTCGGGCTGGACTTCGCGCACGGCGTAGGTCATATAGAGATTCCCGTTATCCCTGTCGTAGACCTTCAGGTTGTCGAACTTGTAGTGGCCGTTGATGTCGGTCTTGGTGGTCACGGCGACGCCGTTTTCCTCGTAGGCGACGTATTCCCCATTCCCATTGAGGTAGAAGAGCCCGACGGTAACCTCTTTGATCCCCTTTTCGTTCGGGTCGAACCTTCCGTCGTCGTTCCAGTCCTCGTAGACATTCCCCTCGATGGAACCGCGAAGCACCTTGCCGAAGTTATTTTGGGTGCTGTCGCTTCCGATATCGACACTCGTGGTGAGGACCAGCGGATCGGACGAGACCGGATTGGTCTGCGAACGGGCGCACGAATCGGTGTAGACGTAGGTGACGCCGCCTTCGGTGTACGGAATGTTCGATTCGGAGATGATCCGGTATGTTCCGGTATCGAGCGAGGTGAACTCGTAGTAACCGTCGCTGTTGGTATAGGTCGTCGCGATGGTCGAGTAGATCCCCGAATCGGCGTTGTAGCGCTGCAGCGCCACCTCGACCCCCGCGATCGGATAATCTTCCGGGTCGGTGAAGTAGCAGTTCTTCACGACGTCGGCGTAGACATACCCGGAGATCGTCGGCTTGGGGGCCAGGTAGATGTTGGAGACCACCGCCGCGGTATTGCCGTAGTTATCCGACACTTCCGCGCCGTAGCCGCCGTCGGGAAGAAGATGGACCTTCTCGCTCTGGATCACATCATCCATATCCGGGCGGATATCGTGGGAGTAATCGGCGATGTAGAAGGCCGGATCGCTCGTCTGATTGGCCAGGTCATAGACCTGCTCGTTCATCACGAAGCTGTCGGAGGTGAACCAGGTGGTGATGGTCGCCCCGGAGCTGACCAGGTCGAGGTCCTCGACGGTCATGGTGTCTTCGGTCACCTCACGATGGTCGACATCGATCAGGAAGACCAGTTTTTCCCCTTCGGTCATCACCCCTTCATTGAAGAGGATCGTCAGGGTCGAGGCGCCGTTGCCGATTTTGTTCGCGGGGTCGCCGTCGAAGTAGTAGGAGAAATCATCCAGTCCGATCGTACTGAACTGTTCGGTGACCTCTCCCAGTCCATACGGGTCCTGATCCTTCGTTACGAGCGTGAACGGAGCATAGGGGTAATGGATAACGCCATCGCTCTCCTGGACACGGCCGGCGCCGGGGGCCTCGCCGGTGGTGTCGAAATAGACCTCGTTGCCGAGGTTGATGGTCAGCTTCGTCATCTGGGTCGATTCCTCGACATTTTGGTCGCCGACCCAGCAGACGGAGAACATGTCCCCCATGTACTCGGTTCTGCACTCGAAATAGACCGAGGCCATCGTGACGTTCAGCCCGTCGGCCGACAGGAGCTGACGCTCTTCGAGGGGCTCGAAGCCGCAGCGATGCTCGAATCCGCGCACACTGACCTTTTTGCGAATCAGTTTTCCCCGTTTGTCTCCTTCGAGGAAACGCTCCAGAGGACGTGCCTCCGGCTGAATCTGAACCGATTCGGAACGACGGCGAAGAAGGTGATTTAGCAGACCCACGGTTAACCCCTTGTTATTGAATTTTTATCTCAAGCCGACGAAAAGCGCCGCGCTTCAGTTTTTAGTCCTTACACAGTGTTAAGTTGATTGTCTCGAGTCGTTACTGGATACTGTCGAGTGACCAGAAACGGGCCGTCGTATCGAAGCCCGCGCTGGTGAGCGTGTTGTCCTCGGCGCGATAGATCATCGCGGCCACGGTTCCCGTATGTCCGAAGCAGCGGGCCACCTCCCGCGAACTGGCCAGATCCCAGATTCGGATGGTATTGAGACTGTCGCCCGAGGCGAGATACTTTCCGCAGAAACTCAGCGAGAAGGTCTTGCCGATGGTGGTCTCGAACTTCGCGGCGGGTTTGCCGGTTTGCATATCCCAGACGACAATGACCGAGTCTTCCCCGGCGGTCGCCAGAAGGCGCCCGTCGCCGCTGAAGGTCACCGCGTGGACCCGGCGCTCGGAGATGCGGAGGTTGTATTTGACATTCATCGTGTCGGCGTCCCAGACGCGCACCATACCGGCGCGCCCGGCGGCCGCCAGCAGCGAACCGTCGGGGGAGAAACTCAGCGTGGTATTGCTCGTCCCCGGAAGGACCTTGCCGGTCTCCGGCATCTTCCATTTGCCGAGGAGCTTCCCGCTTTTCGCGTCAAAGGTGGCGATATAGCTGTCGTAACCGCTCACGGCGATCTTCGATCCGTCGGGGGAGAACGCGATGGCGTGCGCCCCGGTGATTTTTTCGGCGAAGGTGGCGGTTTTCTTCCAATCGGCGGTATTCCAAAGGCAGATTTGGCCGTCCTGACCGACCGAGGCCGCCGTCGCGCCGTCGGGGGAGATCACCACGCCGCGCACCCAGTCCTCCTGGCCGCCGATGCGGTTGATCATCTGACCGGTCGAGGTATTCCAGATGTAGAGCTGGCAGTCATCCCCTCCTGTCACCAGATAGGAACCGTCGGGGGCGAAGGCCACCGAGGAAATGACCGGGTACTTGTCGACGTTTTCAAACGAGAAGGAGAGGGTTCGATCGGCGTTGATCACCGGAACGGAGGAACCGTAATCGACATCCGCCTGACCGCAGATCGGCAGCGCGGCGATGGTCAGCAGACCAAGCGCGCAAAACGCGAGCCATCCTCTTTTGATAATGCCGCGAGTCGATATCATGCGAAGAATCCCCTTAAAATGGCGAAACATCCCGCCTATGGCGGCGTTGAATATATAGGGCTCCCGCTGTGTCCTAAGGGTATGTATCCGCCGCGGACCCAGCCGTTAATCTATGTATCGGCAGGGCCCGATAAAAAAGAAAATAAAAATGGCCGAAACGGTAGATTTTAACGGTTATTACGATAAAAGCGGTTTTTCGAGCGACTGTTTCGGTTGAATGACAAAAACAGTGGTTATGCAAAAAATAGATAAAAACAGGTGTCTGGCTGTTTTGTGCTGTTCTGGGTAGAATTGTTTGCTGACGGCGCGGTCGATCGAGGGGAAACAAAATACTTGCAGCGCGCCCGGGCCCAGAGTAGTCTATAATAAGCTGTAGTGTAATAGACTGCGGTGTAACAGACGCATAGGTTGAGAATAAGAATTTTGCCATAGGGCGATGATAAAAGGGTAGTCTATGAGCCATCGGAAACGACATGACCGATCGCGGCGCGCGATAGCGCTCAAGCCGGTACTCGCCGCGGTCGTCGCGGCGGCTGTTGTTGTAGGAGGCGGCTGGTATGGGTGGAAGCGCTATTCCTCCTCGCACACCTCGGCCTCCAGCGTGATTATGGCCACGGTCGAACGGGGAACCTTCCTGCACGAGGTCGCGGGGAAGGGGAACGCCGAAAGTGCCAAGAACATCGACATCACCTGCCAGGTGGAGAGCAACACCGGGACCACGGTCATTTGGATCATCCCCGAAGGGGAGATGGTGGAGGAGGGGGACGAGCTTGTTCTGCTGGACTCCTCCAACTTGGAAGACAAGGTCAGTACCCAGCAGATCACCTGCAACTCCAACGCGGCAACGGTCGCTTCGTCGCAGGCGTCGCTTCGAACCGCCGAGCTCTCGCTCGAGGAATATATCGAGGGGACCTTCGAGCAGAACTGGATGAAGATCGAAAACAGCATCTACGACGCTCAGGAGAACCAAAAGCAGGCGGCCGATACCGTCCGTTACACCGAGCGTTTGGTCCAGTTTGGCTACACGACGGTGGCGCAGCTCGAGGCCGAGCAGGTTTCGGAACAGAAGTACCTCAATACGGTTCGCAGCAATCTTCTCGAGCAGCTGGTTCTTCTTCGCTACACCAGTGAGAAGCAGATCACCCAGCTGATGGCCTCTATCGAGACGGCCCGCGCCAAGCTCAATTCCGACACCTACACGAACGAACTGGCAAAGAGCCGGTTGGAACACTACAAACAGCAGCTGGAAAACTGCACGATCCGCGCGCCGCAGGCCGGCCAGGTGGTCTACGCCAACCAGGACTCAGGCCGGTGGTCAAACGAGTCCGACATGATCAAGGAGGGGTCGACTGTCCGTGAGCGGCAGGTTCTCATTCGACTCCCCGACCCGCAGCAGATGCAGGTCAAGACGATGATCAACGAGTCGAATATCGCCAGTGTCAAGGTGGGGATGAAGGCGGTCATTGTCTTCGACGCGCTCTCGTCGAAAACGTTCACCGGAACCGTGATCAAGGTGAATCAGTATCCCCAGATCACCTGGATGTCATCGGCCAAAGATTATGTCTGCATTGTTCGGCTTGACGACGGCGCCGAGGATATTCGTTCCGGACTGACGGCCGAGGTGAAGGTGATCGCTCAAAAGATCCCCAATGTCCTGATGCTCCCGGTCCAGTGCGTGGTGGAGGTCAATGGCCGCAGCTACGTCCTTCAGTGCAGCAATCGCCAGTGGAGCTGCAAAGAGGTTCGTTTGGGGCTGTCGAACGACAAGCAGGTCATTATCGAGGAAGGGCTGGATGAGGGAGAGAAGGTCGTCACCGGCGCCCGCCAGTATAAAGACAAGGTCGTCTTCCCCGGTCCCGAAGAGCCCTCTCGCTTCCCGAAAGAAGAGAAGCCGGAGGTAGATGTTCCGGATACGATCAATGAGGAAACGGCCGAGGAAGGCGGCAGTGATACCGGTGATCAGGCCCCCGGTCCGATGTCGGACGGTCCCGGCGGTATGTCCGGCGAGGGGGGCGGTGAACGGCAGCCCGGCGAGCGTCGCCGCGGTCCCGGCGGCCCCGGTGGCCCCGGAGGGGGTATGCCCTTTGCCAACTTGCTCAAAGATGGCAAGTTAGAGATCGCTTCCCTGCCTTCGGAACTTCCCGAGCAAATTCGGGAAACGATGAAGAAGGCCGATAAAGACGGCGATGGTTTCCTGGACGAGAAAGAACTCAAGGCGATGCCCAGACCGAGCGGCCGAGGCGGCCGCGGAGGACCCGGCGGCCCCGGTGGGGGTATGCCCGGTGGTGCTTCCGGCGGTCCCGGCGGGGGTATGCCCGGTGGTGGTCCTGGCGGTCTTGGCGGCGGTATGCCCGGCGGTGATATGTCCAGCGGGCCGTCCTCCGATCAGGAAGAAGGACCCAAGCTTCCCGGTGGAGAAGAAAAACCGAACGCCGCTGCCCAGGACGACGATACCGACGAGATTTTGGCGCGGCTGGAACCGATCAAAAAAGACTTCGATCTGACCGCCATGGAGCTTTGCCAGCGGGCCGACGAAGATAACGATAAGTTCATCACCCGTGAGGAGCTGCAGTCAACCTTCCCCGAGATGGCCCCGTTCTTCGACGAGTGGGATCGCAACGGCGACGGCCGCCTGAGCCGAACCGATCTGGTGATCGGGTTCTGCACATCGCGGATCACCTATCAGAAGCTTACCGTGACGAAACAGGCCGAGGAAGAGGCCGAGGAAGAGGCCGACAAAGGACCGGGAGGGGTGAAAGAGTTCCTCGACAAAGACCCGTCCGAGCTCTTCGCCCTGGTCGATTCCAACGGTGATAATACCTGGACGGAAGATGAGCTTCCGAAAGAAAACGGTGAACTTTATCGAACCTTCCTCAAGAAGCTCGATGAGAACCACGACGGTTCGGTGACCCATGAGGAATTCTCCAACGGGATGAAACTGCTCCAGAGCAAGATGAAGGGGGGCGGCGCTTCCGGCGGCGCGGGTGCCGCTTCCGCCCCGAGGCGTTAATAGAGCCGTTTTTGATGATCTGTCAGCGAAGATGACTGTGTTACGGTAGGTTTTCTGTGTCGAGCAAAACAAATCCATCGTCCCCGCCGTCTCCCCCTCCACCTTGCGCCTCGGAAGAGGTGTACGCGGCGTTTTTAGAGGGAGTGACACGGGAGTATGTCCTCAAGGGGGAGACGGTTCGCGCGCTGCGCGGCGTCGATCTGGCCGTCCCCGAAGGGGATTACGTCGCCATTATGGGGGCCTCCGGTTCGGGGAAGAGTACGCTGCTGAACCTCCTCGGCTGCCTCGATCGGCCGACGAAGGGGAGGATTCTTCTCGGCAGGGACGACGTGACGTCCCTGGACGACTGGCATCTGTCCGAAATCCGCGCGACGCGAATCGGCTTTGTCTTTCAGTCGTACAACCTCATTCCCCAGCTGACGGTGATCGAAAATATCGAGGTGCCGCTGTTTTACCAGACCAACCATCGTGTGAACCAGGCCGAATCGCGCCAGCGCTGTATTCATCTGGCCGAGATGGTGGGGCTCAAAGAGCGTCTCAATCACCGTCCGACCCAGCTCTCCGGGGGGCAGCAGCAGCGCGTGGCGATCGCCCGTTCCTTAGTGAACGATCCCTACTTCATACTGGCCGACGAACCGACCGGGAACCTCGATTCGGTGACGACCAACGAGATCCTGGAACTGCTCGATAAGCTCAACGATGAGGGGCGAACGATCATTCTGGTGACCCACGAAGACGATGTCGGCGCCCGAAGCCGGCGGGTGGTTCGCCTGCGCGACGGCCTTATCGAAAGCGACCATCGCCGATTGCCCATTCCCGATACCGCGCGTCGTCGTGCCGCCCTCCAAAAATGATATAAGGACCCGAATCTTACTATGCTTTGGATACGGACGCTGATACTTGGAACCAAGAGCTTGCTGCTCCACCCCCTGCGGTCACTGCTGACCGTGCTGGGGATTTTTATCGGCGTGGCGAGCGTTATTTGGCTTTTGGCCATCGGCGAGGGGATCAGCAAGCAGGCGCAGGAACAGATCGAAAGTCTTGGTGCCGACAACATCATCGTCCGCAGCATCAAGCCGCCGAACGAGGTTCTCAGCCAAAATTCCCAGGGGCGGGGGATGCAGATTCCGCAGTACGGTTTGACGCGGGAAGATTTCGATCGCCTGGCCGAGACGATCCCGACGGTGAAGCAGGCGATTCCCGTGCGGGAGATTCGCCAGACCTTTCAAAAGGGGCGGCATCAGGTCGACGGCCGCCTGGTCGGCTGTACCCCCGAATACATGGAGATCACGAAGCTGACGCTGCTGGATGGTCGTTTCATCAACGAGCAGGACAACGAGCAGGCGCGGGATTACTGTGTTTTAGGGGCGAAAGCCGCGGAATTGCTCTTCCCCACCGAAGAACCGCTGGGACAGCTGGTCCGCCTGGGAGAAAACTACAACTACAAAGTCATCGGCGTGATGGCCGAGCGGGCGCCCAGCGCGGGGATCGGAGGTTCGTTCGCCGCCCAGGATTTTTCGCTCGATGTCTACATACCGCTCAATACCCTGCGGGTACGCATCGGCGATACCGTGGTGATTCGCCGCAGCGGCTCGTTCGAGGGGGAAACCGTTCAGCTGTCGCAGATCACGCTGAAGATTGACAGTACCGATCACGTGATGGAGACCAGCGAGCTGATCAAGATGCTCCTAAAAGATCACCATAAGTACGAAGACTACGGTGTGACGGTCCCGCTGGAACTGCTGGAGCAGGCGAAGACGACCCGCATGATGTTCGCCATCTTTATGGGAATGATGGCCGGTATATCGCTGGTCGTCGGCGGTATCGGCATTATGAACATTATGCTCGCCACCGTGACCGAGCGGACCCGCGAGATCGGTATCCGGCGCGCGCTGGGGGCGAAGCGCCAAGATATTATCCGCCAGTTCCTGATCGAGACGATCGTTCTGTCGGTGGTCGGCGGCGGCCTGGGGGTGCTGGTCGGTCTGACCTGCCGCCCGATGACGGTCGGGGCGATGGCGCTTCTGCGTTACGCCAATCCGGACGCGATCAACTCACTGCCGGCGATCATTCAGGAGATGAAACCGATCATCGTCTATTGGTCGATTCCGCTGGCCTTCTTCATCTCGGTCCTCATCGGGGTGATCTTCGGTCTGTACCCGGCGATGCGCGCCGCGAAGATGGACCCCATCGAGGCGCTGCGCCACGAGTAGCGTTCGGCCGGCAGGCATCTTTAAATCGCCCCAAAAAGAACACGCGGCAAAAAGAGGTTTTCTTCCTCTTGCCGCGTGTGGCTTTTTTCATGGCGATGTGGTAAAACTTGTGTAAGGTGCTATCAGCAAAAATCGGCGATGGAACTCGCTGTTCTTTCCAACAATAAGGTGAGGAATATCAATGAAGCGTTTATTATTCGCGGTCGGTCTGGTTTTCGGCGCTTTTGCTCTGCTCGGCTGCGCGCGCGTTTTGGCCGAAGGGGAGGGTGACGACGCGGTGGTATGTCTTCCCGACGGAACCTGCCTGACGGCCGAGGAACTGGCGGCGCGTCAAGACGCCGAGGGGGAGCAAGA
This sequence comes from Thermoguttaceae bacterium, assembly GCA_017434455.1. Taxonomy (GTDB): domain Bacteria; phylum Planctomycetota; class Planctomycetia; order Pirellulales; family Thermoguttaceae; genus RUG695. Next base: position 10,297 of record JAFRFG010000037.1, read on the forward strand.
GCAGGTCAACGATCCGGAGTTTGTCGGCGAAAAGCGGGAGGTCGACCTCTCGACACAGCCGTGGCTGGTCGAAAGCGTCAATCTGCCGGCGAATCACCCGGTCTTTAAGCGTGAGAAGATCGTTTGGGCCGATTCCCTCCTCTGGGCCGCGCTCCCCGATGTTGTTCCGACGGTGGAGGTCGAAAAATGGCTCACCGATCCCCCGAAGGATTACGCCGGAAAATACCTTCTCATCGAGGTCTGGGCGACCTGGTGCCCCCCCTGCCGGCGCTCCTTGAATTACCTCAATTACATCGCCGGGAAGTATAAGGACGACCTGGCGGTGGTCGCGATCTGCGAGATGGACGAAGAGGCGATCCGCAATATGCCGGGTGATCACGATATGGAGCATATCAACTATTCCCTGGCGGTCGATACCGGCCGGCGGTTCGCCAACGCGATCCACGTGACGGGGATTCCCCACGTGATTCTTCTCGAACCGATGCTCGGCGGGGTCGTTTGGGAGGGGATGCCGACCCTCCCCGGCTACGAGCTCGACGGCGAAACGCTCGAGAAGTTCTTCGCGATCGGCCGCCGCCTGCGCGAGCAGGGGCGTTTCCCAGGTGAGCCGCAGGTCACCTTCACCGTCTCGGAGCCGACCGAGCAGCAGCGCGCCACGCGCCGTCATCACGACGGGGATTCGAAGGATACGCTGGGGATGCCCTCGCAGGAACCCGAGGAAAAACAGGCAGAGGTTCCCTGCGTTGACCAGGCGCCGGAGATCGACGGCGCCGCCGAAGCGCTCTGGGAAAAGGCGGCGGAGGTCACCGATTTTTCCGCTCCCTGGTCCGACGTTCCCTGCGAGCCGACCTCGGTAAAACTCATGCGCGACGACGAGAACCTCTACATGTTCTGGACCGTGGTGGACTCGACCCCGGTGTTCGCCGACTCGCAGGAGAAACTCGATGTCGTCAATGAGGACCGGGTGGAGTTCTTCTTCCGCACCGACGACACCGACGACTATTACTACTGCGCCGAAGTTCCCCCCAAGGGGGCGGCGCTCGATTACCGCGCCAAGTTCTTCCGGAAGTTCGACTACGACTGGAGTCTCCCGGGGCTGATCCACGCCGGCCAGATCACCGATACCGGCTACACGGTGGAGGTGGCCGTGCCGCTGTCGACGCTGCGCTCTTTGGGGCTGGTTGGGGAAGATCAGTCGGTCATCACGGGGTTCTTCCGCGCCGATTACACCACCGGCGGCGACGGTCCGGAGGTGAAGCAGTGGATTCCGTGGGTCGATCCCGATCTTGACCACGCCGAGTTCCATATTCCCCGCGTCTACGGCCGGCTGATTCTCAAGAAATAATCGAAACAGACGGCTTTACCCCCTTGACGAAGGCGCGGTATCGGGGATAATCCCCCCTGTATCGCCCGCGCGCAGGCGCCGGTCGATATGATTTAAAGGCCCCCTTCGTCTAGTGGCCTAGGACACCGGATTCTCAGTCCAGTAACAGGGGTTCGATTCCCCTAGGGGGTACAAATAAAAGGGCTTTCCGCCGTTTTGACGCGGAAAGCCCTTTTTCTCTTTGCCGAGGCGGCAATTGTTTACTCCTGCCTGTTTGTTTACTCTTGCCCGCCCATCAGATAGAAGTGGCAGTGCGGACATACCCGGTAGCCGGCGTCGATTTCCCAGTCACACTGCGGACAGACCTGCGTGGAACGAACGGGGATATCTTTCTTTCCCTGTTTGAAGGTCGAACCGATGAGGAAGTCTTTGGGGACCTGCATCGAGTCGTCGGACTTCATCCGCGCGTGGGACAGCTTATCGCCGATACCGAGGATTCGCAGGACGGCGCTGTCGGTGCACCCTTTCGATTCCAGCTGGGGAATTCGCAGTTTGACGCCGCAGGCGGGGCAATGGACCACCATGCCGGCTTTGCTGTCTTTGGCCGCGAGCCGATGTCCGTTTGGACAGGTGACTTTAATTGTCATCGTGACCTCCCTGGTTGATGAAGGTTTTTGACAGACCTCTCCCCAAGAAACACCACCCCCCTACAGAGGGATTATATTCTCTTAAACACCCGTTTCCAACAGTTGAAGCAAAAATTTTTCGATTTTTACGGAAATTCCCCTTTTTCGGGTGAGCTTGACCCGAAGGATCGTTAAAAACGACCGCGGCGGCGGGAAAAACGCGGACAACTACAGAAGATATTTGATCGCGTAGAAACCCAACAGAATCAGCACCAGCAGCACGACCGTCAGCGGGCCGAACCAGCGGTCGATGAACCCCTTGACCTTCGCGCCGAAGAAGTACAGAAGGGAGGCGACGATGAAAAAGCGCATCGACCGCCCGATCAGCGAGGCCAGAAGGAATGTCGGGATGAACATTTTCATCATCCCGGCGGTGATCGTGAAGACCTTAAACGGAATCGGGGTGAACGCGGCGGCAAACAGCGCCCAGAATCCCCAGGTATCGAACGCGTGCTTGACGGTGTCGATATTCGCCTGAGAGATAATATGGGGGACAAAGACCGGCTCGAGCCATGCCCACAGCGCGCAGCCGATGAACCAGCCGAAAAGCGCGCCGACGGCCGAGAAAACAGCGCTGATCAGCGCGTAAAAAAAGGAGCGCTTCGGCCGTTCGATCGACAGGGCAATCTGGAGGACATCGGGGGGGATCGGGAAAAAAGAGCTCTCGGCGAAAGCCAGGACGCACAGGGCGACCGAACCGAAAGGGTGATTGGCCCATGACAACACCCAATCGTAGAGCCGCCGCAGGGGATTGCGGCTTTTCTTGACGGTTTGCTCTTGCTGGGGATCCTGGGGCTCGGTCATAGAGGGCTTTCCTAAAGGGTACGGAGGTTCGCCTGAAATACCTGATTACAGCCGGGGAGGTCCGGCGTTTTTGATGACCTGGATGATGTCGCTGTCGAGGTCTTCGTACTTGGCGAAGTTCTCGTGGAAGAGCTTGGCCAGGCCCCGCGCGGTTTTCTCGTAGTCGGCCTTATCGCTCCAGGCGTTGGAGGGGAGCAGGACCTCGCTGGGAACCCCCTGGCAGTGCTTCGGGACATGGAGACCGAAGATCGGATCGGTGACGCACTCCGCGCCGGCCAGTTCCCCGCTGTGGATACCGTCGACGATGGCGCGGGTATGCTTGATCGACAGCCGGCTGCCGACGCCGTATTTCCCCCCCGCCCAGCCGGTATTGACCAGCCAGGCGCGCGAGTCGTACTTTTGCATATTGTCGGCCAGCAGTTTGGCGTAGACCGCCGGGTGCCAGACCAGGAACGCCGCG
>JAFRFG010000038.1 GCA_017434455.1 Thermoguttaceae bacterium
CCCCGGTTCTTGGGGCCGCCGTCGGTTTTGGTCCGTTTCTCATCATCTTCCCCTTCTCCCCCTTGGGGCGCTTTCGGTTAAATCCCGGCGGAAAACCGGCCGTTGTTTGAGTTCTTCGGCTGCCTGATCCCCCCGCCGTCTCGATTCCTCATCTATCATACAGCAAAGGGGCCCCGTTTTCTATGGTTTATCTTTTCGTTTTCCCGAATTTCGCCTCGCGATCGGGGCGGGGGGAGGAAAAGCCCAAAATTTCTCCGAAGAAAAGAAAAAATATCGTCATAAAGACTTGACTCCCCCCCCCCCCCCTATACTATACAATACAGACAGCGCAAACGTCCCCTTCGGTGTATCCCCTCAGGGAAAACCCCGGGACCGATGATCCGAGACAAGCCGGTTTTTCGCGGGGCCGGTACGGGGCGCGGCGCTCGAACGACCAAGCCGCGCGGGCAAAGAAGAGAGGTTTCTGATATTATGGGTATGCCATCTACGATCAAGCGTTTTTTGTCTGTTTTCGTCCTAGTGTCGCTGCCGGTGTTGAGTATGGCCGTCGGCCAAGACGCCCCCCCGGCCGGAAGTGACGCGGCACCGACGATTGACGAGGCCCGGGCGGCGTGGAAAGAGATCTATAACAAGTACCTCGAGGGATTCACCGCCAGTATAGACACGCGCATACGGTGTGAATTCCCGACGAGCAAGCAGGTCCAGGAAGAATCACTTCGGGAGGAGGTCTCCCTCAAGGGGAATCTCCTGTGGTCAAGACATTTCGATCAAATCCCCGAGCGTCCCAACACGCTTTCCTGCGGGAACGATAAGTACACCTTTCTATTGGAAGAAGACGGTACATCCCATTCCTATCGGCTCAAAGAGACCGAGGTAAAAGACAGCGCCGGCGACGAGGAACGGCTGGATTATGTCGAGATCTTCAATGGGATTCGTCTCGGCGGCATTGCCTGGCTCGAAAAGGTGGTGACCGACCCGACGTTCCAAATCCTTTCGGCGAAATATATCGACGATCCCGATTCCGGCCGGCGGTTGGCCGAGTTTACCTTCAAGAGTGAGTACCTGGTGGGGGATGCGGAACGAATGACCGGGGGGCGTATCGTCCTGATTCCCGAATACTATTGGATGGTGAAGGAATATCAGTTTGACGCCGAGGAGGTCGACTCGGCGGTGGAGGAAAAGTATAATTACAAGAGTACGATAACCTATCAAATGATCGAGGGAATACCCTTCCCCGAAGAGATTTTTCTCACCACTGTTCTCCCCGACGGCACGCCGTTCGGCATTACCCGGACGGATAAGGTGACAAAGGTGACGCGCCAGCCGCTGCCTAAGAAACAGTTCTATTTGCGCTATTACGGTTTCGGCGCGCCGGCGGAGGTGACGAGGGGGCGCTGGTATAAGATCGCCGCTATCGCCGCCGCCTGTTTCCTTATCGCGGCGGGTATTTATCTGCGCCGCCGGCGCGCCGGCCGGCAGACCGCGTAACCGGTTTTTCCGATTTCTGGATTGGGGATCGTTCCCGGTTCACGGTCAAAGGTTAATCGGCCGCCGTCCCCCCAAATAATCCTAACCTCTCACGAAACGTGTTGCCCCCCGATAACGATCTTTCCCGCGATCCCTTTTTTCTGTATCTGGACGTCGAAAATCGCCCGGCTCTTTACCGCGAAGAGCCGGCCCCGTTCCCCGGCTCGGGGGCTTCGCGCTTTGGTGATTTTTCTTGTGCTGTGGAGCGCCGCCTCCGCGCTTCGGATCTATCCTCATTCGATCGCCTATTTCAACGAACTGGCGGCCCTGATTCCCACGCCGGCCTCCCCGGAGATTCCCGCTCAGGAAAAAAGCCCCGCGCCGGTTCGTCTGCTCAACGCCGGTCCGCGACACGGCCTGCGGCATCTGAGCGACTCCAACATCGACTGGGGACAGGAGGATCTGAATCTTCTGCGCTGGTATCGCCGCCAAAACGGGATCGATAAGCTGGGTGTCTGCTCCAACGGGAGCATCCCCCCCGGGCAGCTCGGTTTTCCCCTAAAGAGTGTTCCTTTCGACACCCCCGCTCCCGGCTGGTACGCCATCGGCTGCGATTTTCTCTGCCGCGAGGACGGCGGTTTCCGCTATTTTCGACAGTTCACCCCCGTGACGGTGATCGGTCAGACGATGTATGTCTACCACCTCACGCAAGAGGAGATCGACGCGCGGAAATCGTCCGGGGCGATTCGGGGTCTTTCGGAAAAACCTTGAAATCCCCGAACCGCCGCTTAGAGCGCTCTCCCTAATCCTGCGCGGTCGTCTCTTTCTTTTCGGCCCCCCGGCCGGCGGCCAAAACGCGGCGGCGCAGTCCCCAGCCGAGGAGCAGCAGCGCGATACCGACGGCGACCGTGACCACGCGGGTTCTGACACTGAGGGTGTTGATATTCTCCGGCTCCGCAATGCCATAGTAACTGAGCCGGAACGGTTTTTTGCTCACCCCGCCGATTTGGGGCTGCTCGAACAAAAAGCCGCGCCTGCTCTCTTTGTTCTCGGGCCCGGAGATAGTGTGGGAGATACTTTTGGGATAGGGGATATCGTCGATCACGTAATAGTCGATATCGGCGGTGTCGAAATACTCTTGGGGAGGCTGCCCCTCATAGAAATTGGGGCAGTGAATATCATAGTGCTTGATAACCCAATACGGTTTCATCAGCTCAACCGTTCCGCCGAAAATATGAATCAATTTCGAGACCGAGTAATTCGCCTCGAACTCAAAGACGACGCTGTTGCCGTCCTCGGCGGCGCGCAGCGACTTTAACACAAAGGTATCGGATTGAATGATATCTTTGAGAAAATCACAGATGATAAACCCGCCAAAGAGCCCATCCTCCAGCAGGATCAGATTCAGGTGGTTGTAGTCCTTGTTGTTCATCCCGAAGGGGTCGAGGGTCTGATCGGCGATTTCCCACGGGGAATCGTCGTCCTCTTTAGATACTCTAAAAGCGTATCGGTCGTTGTGGGCGGTGACGAAAGACAGCCCCTCCTTGGGGTCATGAACCCGCACTAATTCCATCCCTTTAAGGACAGAGATCGTTATGTCGGTATGGCGCTCTTCGCCATCGCTCCAATAATAGAAATTCTCTCCGGAGACGCTCACTCCCCTGGCGTGATAGAAAGAGGAAATCCTCTCATACGAATCGATTATCTCCTTCGAGACGCTCTCCCAATCGAGCCGGTCGGCCGCCGCGCCGTCGTCGCCGATGGCGCCGGAGGAGGCCGAAAGAAGGGAAACGACCGTCAAGCAGAAGCAAAGACGAAGAAATCCGGACATAGAGCAAACCTCTTTCGCGGGGAACAGACACGCGCTTGACAGTCCGCGATTTATTTTTGGCCATAGGGATGGTAACCGCAAGGACAAGCACCATAGACCGTGATCTTCGCGGGACAGCTGCATCCGTCTCCGGAACAGGCAAACGAATCGGGAAGCGAACACCCACCTCTAGAATCTGGTTCACACCTGCCGCGGCAGCCCTCCGCAGCCCTTCCGCCATTATCAGCGACAATGGCGACTACCGACGCACACAACGGCAGAAGCATGAGGATAATGCCGAGGTTCATCACGAGGTGCGCGATAAACAGCTTAAACTTTTGTTTCTGAGCGACCATATCGTTGTCCTCCTAAAACAGTGTACCTCGAACAAAGACCGATAAAGGGGCAAAAGCCGAATCGGCGGTCTGAGAGAGGTTGCCAAGATGAAAAATACCCTTGGAGCGAAAATCCAGACCAACATGCGAACGGACTCCCCAAGTGCCATAAATGAAGTATAACAGACAGCAGTCTTTTTGTCAATATACCGGTCGGGTAATTCAATAAAATATTATCCCCACCGATCACGGCGGCGGGAGGGCCGTTTTTTCTCATCATCGCCGCCCAGTTTGCCAACGCCCAAAGATTTACCCCTCCCGAGTGACATCCACTTTCTTTTCGGTCCCCCTGCCGGCGGCCAAAACGCGGCGGCGCAGTCCCCAGCCGAGGAGCAGCAGTACGATACCGACGGCGACCGTGACCATGCGGGTTCTGACACTGAGGGTGTTGATATTCTCCGGCTCCGCAATGCCATAGTAACTGAGCCGAAACAGCTTCTTGCTCACCCCGCCGATCTGGGGCTGCTCGAACAAAACGCCGTGCCTGCTCTGCTTATTCTCGGGGTCTGAGATAGTGTGGGTGATGCTTTTGGGGTAAGGGATATCGTCGATCACGTAATAGTCGATATCGGTGTTATCGGAATAATCTTGGGGGGGCTGCCCCTCGTGGAAACTGGGGCAGTGAATGTCATAGTGCTTGACGACCCAATACGGTTTCATCAGCTCGACCGTTCCGCCGAAAATATGAATCAATTCCGAGACCGAGTAATTCGCCTCGAACTCAAAGACGACGCTGTTGCCGTCCTCGGCGGCGCGCAGCGACTTTAACACAAAGGAGTCGGACTGGATGATATCTTTGAGAAAATCGTAGATGATAAACCCACCAAAGAGCTCTTCGGTTATCGGGATCATATCAAGGTGGTTGTTGGCCTTGTCGTTTAGACCGAAGGGGTCACGGGTCTGATTGACGAGTTCCCATGGGGAATCATCGTCCTGCTTTTCTATCTTGAAAGCATATCGATCGTTGTGGGCGTTGATGATAGCCAATCCGGCTTTGGGGTCATGAACCCGAACCAACTCCATCCCTTTGAGGACGGTGATTGTCGTATCGATATGGCGTTCTTCGCCATCGCTCCAATAATTGAATCGCTCTCCGGAGACGCTCACTCCTTTGGCGTGATAGAAAGAGGAAATCCTCTCATACGAATCGACTATCTCCTTCGAGACGCTCTCCCAATCGAGCCGGTCGGCCGCCGCGCCGTCGTCGCCAAAGGCACCGGAGGAGGCCGACAGAAGTGGAACAATCATCAGACACAGACAGACAGAGAGACACCTGGACATGGGGAAATATCCTTGAATTGACGACAACTCTCAGGAGAAACCAGATATAATCTCGGCTATTCGAATTTTATTTCTGACCATTGTAATGATAACCACAGGGGCAATGGTCATCAATCGTGTAGTTAATAGTACAGCTGCATCCGTCTCCGGAACAAGAGTCTGAATCAGGATTCTTACACTTCCTGTCAACATCCTTTACACACCCGCCGCTGCAGCCCTCTGCCGTCATCCCGCCATTGTCAGCGACAGCGGTAATCACCGACGCACACAACGGCAGGAGCAAGAGGATAATGCCGAGGTTCATCACGAGGTGCGCGATAAACAGCTTAAACTTTTGTTTCTGATCGACCATATCGTTGTCCTCCTAAAACATCGTACCTCGAACAAAGACCGATAAAGGGCCAAAATCCCGAATCATCGGTCTGAGAGAGGTTGCCAAGATGGAAAATACTCCTTGGAGCGAAAATCCAGACCAACGCGCGGACGGATTCTCCAAGTGACACAAATGAAGTATAACAGACAGCCGTCTTTTTGTCAATATACCGGACGGGTTTTTCTATAAAATATTATCCCCACCGATCACGGCGGCGGGAGGGCCGATTTTTCTCATCATCGGGGCCCTTTTGCCGAAGCCAAAGGATTTATTCCTGAGTGATATCCCCCTTCGTTTCGGCGCCGCGGCCGGCGGCCAAAACACGGCGGCGCAGTCCCCAGCCGAGGAGCAGCAGCACGATACCGACAGAAACTACGACGACGCGGGTTCTGACACTGAGGGTGTTGATATTCTCCGGTTCCGCAATGCCATAGTAACTGAGCCGAAACTGTTTCTTGTTTACATGACCGATTTGGGGCTGCTCGAACAAAAAGCCGTGCTTACTCTCCTTATTCTCTGGCTCGGAGATAGTGTGGGTGATGCTTTTTGGGTAGGGGATATCGTCGATCACGTAATAGTCGATATCGGCGGTGTCGAAATACTCTTGGGGGGGATTCCCTTCGTAGAAACAGGGGCAGTGAATATCATAGTGCTTGATGACCCAATACGGCTTCATCAGCTCGACTTTCCCGCCGAAAATATGGATGAAATCGGAGACCGAGTAATTCGCCTCGAACTCAAAGACGACGCCGTTTCCGTCCTCGGCGGCGCGCAGCGACTTTAACACAAAGGTATCGGATTGGATGATATCTTTGAGAAAATCGTAGATGATAAAACCGCCAAAGAGCCCATCCTCCAGCAGGATCAGATTCAGGTGGCTGTAGTCCCTGTTGTTCATCCCGAAGGGGTCGAGGGTCTGATCGACGATTTCCCACGGGGAATCGTCGTCCTCTTTAGATACTCTAAAAGCGTATCGGTCGTTGTGGGCGGTGACGATAGACAGCCCTTCCTTGGGGTCATGAACCCGCACTAATTCCATCCCTTTAAGGACGGCGATCGTTATGTCGGTGTGGCGCTCTTCGCCATCGCTCCAATAATTGAATTTCTCTCCGGAAATACTCACCCCTTTGGCGTGATAGAAAGAGGAAATCCTCTCATACGAAGCGATTATCTCCTTTGAGACGCTCTCCCAATCGAGCCGGTCGGCCGCCGCGCCGTCGTCGCCGAATGTACCGGAGGAGGCCGAAAGAAGGAGAACGACCGTCAAGCAGAAACAGACAAAGAGAGACCTGGACATAGAGCAAAAACCCTAAGGTTAGGAAGACATTTTGGGAAGGAACCGGACGCGATTACGGCGGTCCGATAGTTTTTTGGCTTTTGGGGTGATACCCACAGCGATATTGGAAATAGTCCTTGGGGGAAGAAATTTCAATCAGCACGCGGGTATCATCCTCCAATGCCATACACCGGCTAGGCGAATCGTGTTAAGAAAGGCAGCACTACTCTTCCAGCCCCTTCGCCTCACCGCCGCTGGCGGTGCCCATCGCGCCCCAGACGCCGAACGGGCTCTTGTCGGAAGTCGTCGGGGTCAGGCGGGCCATCCCCTCGGTGACGCAGTTGACGTTGTTGCTGATAAAATGAACCGAACCGTCGCCGAAGACCACGTTGACACCCCCCGGGTGATTGCTCGTCGTCGAGTACATCGCGGTGCGGCTGTGCTTCGGGTTCTCCAGACCGTCATAAGCGCCGTCGCCGCCGTTGGAGACCGCGCAGCTCGGGGAGTTCGGCGGGAGGATGGTTTGGAAGGTGGAGCACGGGCCGCCGTTGCGGAAGGTGTCGCCGCGCGAGGCCTCTTCCCCGGCCCGGTACGAGTCGGCGAAATGCCTGCCGCCGGGAACCGTGCCTACCACCGACAGGCAGTAGGTCGGATCGACCGCGCGGGGCGATAAGATATTAAGTTCCATCCCATTGGCGTCGATCGAGTCGCTCACCGCCGAGGCGTTGTCGATCCACCCCTTGCCGCCGTTGACCGGAACAATGGCGACGCTCCCCTTGATGTCGGTCCCGTTGCCGAGGACACCGCCGGTGGCGCTGGTGCAGGTCTCCGCGGCGGCGATCGTGTTGGAAAGACCGTCGGTCACATCGGCCATGGAGGTGTACTGGAACATACCCTGGAACATCCCGCGCCTCAGCCCGGGGATCTCCTGCTCGCTGCCGGTGGCCTCGTCGCCGGTGCAGACGACGTAGTTGTGGCGGGCGTTTAAGCCGTTTCCGCGGGAGGCCGGGGAGCGGGAATTGCCGTCGGACGGGCAGCAGAACGATTCGATCGGGGTCTTGACGTACTCGTCCCTGTCCCAGCCGGACCATCGGGAACCGTTGAGGTCCCCCTCCCTGTTGGCCCAGCAGACGATGCCGTAGGTGACGATCGCCTCGTAGCGGGGGTTCTGCTCCATAAAGGGATTGATCGCCAGGTGCCAGCTGTCGGCGCACCAGAGCATACCGTTGTTGTCGTCGTTGTAGGCACCGTTGACCTTCGCGCTTTCGGGGGCCTGGAGGGGCCCGCCGCCGGCGGCGGGGAGTTTATTGTGGGTGTCGTGGTAGTTCTGCAGGGCCAGACCAATCTGCTTGAGATTGTTGGTGCACTTCATACGGCGGGCGGCCTCGCGCGAGGCCTGAACGGCCGGCAGAAGCAGACCGATCAAAAGGCCGATGATCGCGATGACGACCAGCAGCTCGACAAGGGTAAAGCCGTTTTTCTTCATAGACAATCCTCCAAACGGGGACAAGGATTGGGAACGAATGACCGGGCGGATATGCCCGGCCGAAAAATTCATTGAGAACGCTCGCCGAAACGCCCGGGTACCGGAACTATAAACGAGCGTATCGCATCGCGCCGGAAAAACGTGTTTTAACTTAAACCTTTTTAGTGCCGCGCTTTTTCCATTCGGCGCTTGGCGCGCAGGATGAGGATCACCAGTATTACCAGCGAACCGATCCCGCAGCAGAAGCGAAACAGCAGACCGCGGTCGCGGCGCGGGATTTCCGGCCGCGGGTTGTTTATCTCCTCGGGGTCGGTCCAGTGGTCGATCAGCTCCTGCCTACCGGCGTGCCAGTAGCCGATGGTCTTATGAATACGGTAGTCCGAGAAAGTCGTGTTGTGCTGGATTTTCATCGACTTGGGTTCAAAGTAATCTTTGGGGAACGACTTTTTCTCGAAGCGCTTCACGGTGATCGTCATGTCGACAGCGACAATGTCCGTATCGACCCGATACGCTTTGCTCACCGCCGGGATGAGATCGCTGACGCTCGGGTCATATTGATTCTCGACGTCGTAGACGAAATCTTCCTTTTCGTTGATAAAGTGAACCCTTTCGACATGGAAGGAAGGTTCGCCGACGGTGTAGGTCTTGCGCGTTTTCCCTATGGGCGAGGAGCTGTGGACCGTCACGTCGAAGACGCTTTCCGGGCGATTCCCGCCGGGGCGTTCCTCCACCGTGATCGACTCCGCCCGCCCGTCGAGGGAGAGCGCCCGCTCGATGTTTCCCCCGAGAACGAGATAATCACTCAGGCCGATCACTCGAGGATCAAATAAAATGGGCCCCCGCTGAGCGACCGCCGTTTCGGCGTCGAAGATTTTAAGATTGGCTTCTTTTTCCGAGTAGATCATCACCTCCCCTTCGCGGTAAAGGTAGGAGTGCTTTTCTCCGTAATCGGGCCATTCCACCAGAAAGAGGGTTCCCGCGTCGGAGCAGTCGGCCGAGGCAAGATACCGGCGCGTCTGATCGCTGCTGAGACGATCCTCGAATTCCATCTCGACGTGGAAGGAATCGACCGCGGAGAGCTTTTTCTTCACCCCCCGCAGCAGGGCCGTTCCCCTGGTCAGCTGCTCTTCGGCCGATGGAGTACCGTCGCCGCCTAAGCCCGCGGCCGCGGCGGCCCAGAGCAAGAGAAACAAAACCACCCCCCCCGGCCGACAAACGGCGGCCGGGGAGACCAGAGTACTTTTGTGTTCGAACGTCACGGTTCACCTCACATTAGGTACACTGAATCGCGAGCGAAAATCATTCGCACGGTTCGTTATCTTTGACGACGTATTTTGATTTGGGGTGCCAGCCGTCAGCAGGGGCCGTATGGGCCACACATCTTCCCACAAGCTCGCAGTAGTCACACAGGAATCGCGCCCAGCACGGTTCCGAAATTTGCTTGGTGTGTCCGGCATCTGACGGAACGGTTCCTTCCGGGAAGGAGTTGATCGTATAGACGAACCTCGCGCCGGCGGCACGGCACCCCAAGCCGCCGTCCCCAGGTTCGATCGAATTGCAACTCGTAACCGCGTCATCCGGGTAATCACGGCAGTACTCTTCGTTCGTATTGGGGATCTGACAGTTCCCCGTCCCGGACGCGGATTTTGTGAACACCCAGCCCATCAGCGTGATGATCATCACCCCCAACAACAGAAACGTTCTTTTCTTTTTCATGGATTGTTTCTCCTTGTTCTAAGGACTAAAGTTATCGAAATACCGCCCGATGCGGTACTTGTCAGTTTATGGCCTTCAGGCCGTTTTTGTTCCACCAGCGCTTGACGCGGAGGATGAGAATCACCAGTATCACCAGGGAACCGGTCCAGCAGACGGTTTTGATCCAGAAGTACCGGTCCATTTTCCATGGTCGCTTCGATTTTGGCCGCGGCGGCGCTTCCAGGCGGCCGATGATCGTTCCGTTTTCGGCGTCCCAATAGCCGGAGGCCTGAGCGAGACCATAGCTCGTGAATTGGGCATTGTGTTTGATATTCATCGATTTTTCCGAAAAATGATCGTCACGGAACAGTTTTTTTTGAAAGCCGGTCACCTTGATGGTCTTGTCGACGTCGACCGTGCCGGAATCGGTTCGGAGCATTTTACTGACCGAGGGGAGGATTGGCGAAATTTTGTCGTCGTACTGATTGTCGACCTCGATCGTCAGGTCCCCCTTCTCGGTGCGGAATCGAACCTTCTCGACCCGAAAGGACGGCTCCTGAATCTGGTAGGTCTTTTCGACTTTCCCGATCGGCGAGGAACTGACGACCGTCACCGCGTAACTGTTTTGCCCGGAATCTCCTTCGGATACCGTCTCGACGCGGTACTCGTCGGCCCGGCCGTCGAGCGACAGACACGCGGTGATCGAAGCGGCAAGGGACTGCAGATCGGACAGGCCGATCGTCCTGGGGTCGAACACGGTGGGACTGATTTGGCCGAGGGCGGTTTGAAGGTCGACGACCTTTACCTCATACTCGTCGGCGTCATCGAAGATCGTCACCGTCTCGTCCCTGAAGAGGAAGGCGGCCTTTTTATTGTCCCGCTGCGGGTACTCGACGAGGAAGAGGATCTTCCCGTTGTCATAATCGGCCTTGACGGTGTAGATGCCCAGCGGTTTGGGAAGCTTCCTGTCCTCGACCTCAAAGGCCGCGGTGAAGGAGGGGTATTCGCCGAGCCGATTCTCAACCCCCTTGAGCAGCGCCTCGGCCCGCGGGGCGCTGTCGGCCGCGCGGATCGGCGCGCTGAGCAGCAGGGGGAACAAGAGAAGCCATTCCCACCGCGGCCGCCGGCGGGCGCTTCCGCGGGGCGCTTTACGCTGATCGTGTACGGTTTGGCTGTTCATTGCTTCTCCTCCCCTTGGTTTTCGCTTTCACCGCCGCACGGCTCGGTGTCCTTGAGGACGTACCGAGATTTGGGGTGCAAGCCGTCCAAAGAACGTCCGCTCGCCTCGCACTGCATCGACGCTTCGTTGTAGATGCAGTAATTCTTTCGCCAGCAGGGCGCCGGCACCTGGGCCGTATGCCCGAAGTCCGACTCGACGGTCCCGTCCGGGAAAGAGTTGATCTCGCAGACAAATCCCCGAGCCGCGGCGCGGCACCCTGCCTGACTCCTGGTCAAAGTATCGCAGCTTGCCACCGCGTCGGAGGGGATATCCTCTTTGCAGAGCTTCGTGTTCGGGTTGGGAATTTGGCATCCCCCCTGGCCCGAGGCGTGCCGGGCGAACCCCCAGCCGAGGAGCGGAAGCAGCGCCGCCGCCAAGAGGAAAACCATCCTCCGGCGCTTTTGGGGGGTTGGGTCTTTGTTGGTCATTTGTTTGATAATCATTTCTTGCCTCCGTTAGCGTGACTTTGTTTCGTGTGCTTTTTCCTCCCCGTTTCCGTCCGCCGCGTGCGATATCTCCCTCCTTTCCCGCGCGAAACGATAGACGGGGAGTTCCGCGGCGAAGAGATCCTCTCCGCCGGAAACCTCGTCTTTGACTCGAACGCCGATTCGAACCGTCCCCGTGAGCGACTCTTCCGTTTCCGGAATCTCGACTCGGACGCGGTGTTCCCGCCGGGAACGATCCTCTTCTTGAAATATCTCTATCCGCCGATCGTCACAGGTAATCTCTTCTATGACCGACGGGGTTTGGGTTTTGACGGTTACCGTCTCCGAGACGGTTCCCTCCGCGTCGGAGGGGATGATGATCGAGTCGCGGGACAATTCCGCGCGGGAGACCGCCGTCCAGCGTATCGGAAGAACGGAAGAGGGGGCGGATCGGCTGTCGGTCTCGATGACGACATAGGCGTCTTGCTCCGCGGAGAGCGTCTGCGCGCCGAGATCGACGCGCACCTCGAGGACGATCGCCTCGTCCGACTGGCTCAGGACCTCGGCGGTGATGTAGTTTTTCGACGGTTTGAGGGCGAGGATCTTCATCGGCCCGGGGATACTCTTGCGCAGCGTGACGGTCGAGGTGATCGGCTCCCCGCCGGGGACGGCCCGCCGGCCCAGATCGACCACGGGGGGATCGAGGGTGTAGTCCTCTTGTACCGTCGCGCTGAGCTGCAGCTGCACTCTTCCCGCGCGATGGGCCGCCGCGCTGCCCCGATAGCGAACCAAGGTCGCCTTGGTGATCTTTCCCCGCGACAGCCCCGTCTTCAGGCGGATGGTCAGCGCGACGGTCTGGCCGCTTTCGATAGCGCGGCCGAGCAGATCCGCCTCGTTGTCGGGAATCATACAGCCGCACGAGGTCTTGATCCCCGTGATGACGACCGGCCGGTTCGAGCGGTTCGTCAGCTCGAAGGTATGCGTCAGTTCATCGCGCTGGCGGCACGCGCCGAAGTCGAACGCCGCCTCGGCGCAGTCGAGCCCGAGGAAGGGGAGAAAGGCGAAATAGATCAGCGCCGCCGACATCGTCGGCCAAAGCGCGATTAGCAGGAGCGCCCGCTTTTTTAGGGAGACGCGCCGCGCCGGCGGCCGCCGCTCGGCGATCGCGGCGAATGTCGCCAAGACCAAATCGAGCGTCGTGGTGAACCAGGGGCTGACCTTGGCCGCCCCGAAGCAGCCGCAGCTTTCCTCCCCGGCGATCGCCTTAAAGAACGACACCAGGAAGAACGCGCCAAAGAGCAGCACCGTCGCCCATCGAGCCAGGCGGGGGAAGATCCCGACGAGCAGCCAGAGGGAGAAGGTGAACTCGAACTCGACCAAAACGATCTGGAACCAGCGGGTTTGAAGAATCCCTTCCCCCAGGACGGGGAAGGTGATCAGCTGGTGGGTCTTCATCGAGGCGGCCGTCAGCAGGACCAATGCCGCGGCCAGTTTGACAAAGCCCCAGTCCCACGGCGAGAAGCGCCTCGCCGGAGGGGAGGGGTGATCTTGATGGGAATATTGTTCCGACACGTTTTTTCTCCTAAAGGGAATATTTATCGGCGCGGTGAATCTATCGGCCCCGCCGGCGGGGGAGACGCTTTTGGAGCATCCACCGGTACAGCTGCGGCCGGGAGTAGACGTTTTCGCAGATCCCGTGGCCGTACCCTCGAAGCTCCGTCAAACGGGCGTCGCGGTTCCCCAGCGCGGTGAGCGTTTCGATCACCTTTCGGGTATCTTCCAGCGACGTGACGTCGTCCTCATCGCCGTGGAAGGTCCAGATCGGGATATCTCTCAGCGTCTCGGGATCGTCGGGCAGACAGCCGCCGGCCAGCGGGACCGCGGCGGCGAACCGCTCGGGGTACCGCGAGGCGGTCTGGAAGGTTCCGTACCCCCCCATGCTGAACCCGGTGAGATAGACCCGGGTCGGGTCGATCTTGAAGCGAAAACGCCGGTCGGCCAGCAGGCGGTCGAGAAACTCGATCACCAAGTCCGGTTCCCACCCGGCCGTCGGGGTTACCGGCGAGACGGCGATGAAGGGGAAGTTTTCCGCCTCGCCGGCCTTGCGCGCGTAGAAGGCCGGATCCATCGTCCCGACCAGCGAGAGCTCTTTGTTCACCTCGCCGGCGCCGTGCAGGAAGATCAGCAGCGCACGGGGAGGGCCAAAGTCGGTGTATCCTTTCGGCAGGTGCAGAAGGTATCGGTAGGGGGGTTCCCCATAGACCTCCAGCGTGCCGCCGCGGTTGTAGACGGTAAAGTCGTATTCGACGCGGAAGAGAAACAAACCGGCCGCCAGCGTGAAAAAAATCAGCGGGGACCAAGAGGGTTGTTTTTCCATTTTTTTACCGTGAGTGTTGGTTTCTTTACCGTGAGTGTCAGGGTTCTTGCCGTAAGTGTCGGCCGCCGCAGTGCCGGAGGAAAGAAATCGACCGTCCGATACCCCGGCAGATCAGTCCCGCGGCGATCGCCAGGGCCGGAAGACCGAAGAGCCGAAACTGTTTTTGCCGGGATCGGAAGCGGTAGTGTTCCCCCGGGGGCGGGGAGCAGCGCGAGCGGTTTTGGCACAAAAGCCAGCCGACCGCCCCGCTGTGCATCGACGCGGTCCACGAGTCGTGCGTCGATTCGTTTAGAATGGTCAGGCAGGCCGCCCCCCCCCGCGCGTCGATGTAGTCGACCAACTTTTGAAGCGATTTGCCCGAGTCCCCGTCGCCGTCGCATTGAAATCCCCAAAGCGCCGCGTGCTCGAAGCGCGAGAGATTCCCCGAGAACGCCGTGGAACAGGTGCCGACCGCGGCGAACGTGCCGGGGCAGCGCTCGATGAACCGCAGCGCGCCGCTGCCGCCGGAGCAGATTCCGTAGAGGACGACCCGATCGGGGTCGATGGGGTACTGAACCAGCGCGGCGCGGAGGATCTCCTCGGCGATGGTCAGGGGAGAGTCGTCTTTCCCCTCGGTCGTCTCGGTCTGGTCCCAGTCTTGTCCGATGGGGCATTGCGTCGCGATGATGAAGCAGGGGATCTCCCTGCGGCCCCCCAACAGCCAGGCGGTCTTTTGCATGTGCGCCAGCTGGAGATGGTTGTCGGTGCCGCTTTCTCCCGCGCCGTGAAGCCACATAATCAGCGGGTACTTTTTGCCGGGGAGAATCTTGGAGGGGAAGTGCATCCGAAACCGAATCGGTTCGTCGCGGAACCTTCCGCCGGTGAAGCGGTATTGCATCGCGGCGAAGAGCTTCAGAACCATTTCGTTTTCACGGTACCCGTCCACCCCCATTTGGCGGGGGGATTCGTCGCCGATGATCCATTCGAACATCTCGTCTTTGACACCGCCGGCGGCCGGCTCGATCATCTCGATCGGCGGGGCGCCCGGCGCGCCGCCGGGGCACAGCAGCGCGGCGGCCGCGGCCAGAAGGGTCGGGAGGAGGATCCGGCGAAAGGGGAATGTTCGGAAAGCGGCGGTCATAGATTTCTTCCCAAAAACGCCACCAGCCAGCTGACGACAAGGTAGACGGCCAGGGCGGCGAGGGTCAGCGCGATGAGAAAAAACACCAGCGCCGTTTTCGAGAACTGACCGTGGGCGAACCAGTCCTTAAAGGCGTAGAGCATCTCCCACCAGAAGTTGAAGAAGCGCAGGACGATCAGAAGTATTCCCGTGATCAGCGCGAAGATCGTCAGTCGAACGAACTTCTTCGCCTCGTCCCTTTCGTACTTGTCATACTCGCTGTAATGCGCCGCGATGAAGCCGCAGCGGCAAAGCAGCGTCAAAACAACCAGCACGATCGGGAAGTACCACCATGGCCACTGCCGCACGTCGAGGCAGCGAAAGAGGCGGTCGAGCGCCGCCGCGTCGAAGAAACAGCCGATGTTGAGAATCACCAGACCGGCGATCAACAGCCAGGTGCTCGTCGACAGGTGCCACCACGGCTGGGTGTCGCTCCCGCCGACGTAGTCGACGATTTCACCTTTGAGATTGCGAATGGGTTGTTTCATTGTTCTGGTTCCTTTTTTTGCCCTTGACATAACGGTTGACCGCCCATGCCGCCGCGATGACCGCCGCCCCCAGAAGGGGGAGTGTCAGCAGACGCCAGGTGAATGTTCCGGTTAGGTTGTATTCGATCAGCGGTTGGTAAACGAAAGGGATATAGAGTTTTTTATACGGAAAAACGACCAGCGCGACCGCGCTGCCCAAAATGAACTGGCGCGCCGGCCGCAGGAGCTCGGAGCAAAGAAAGACCGCTGCGGCCAGCAGGGCGAGGAAGACCCTCCCCCCGAAACGGAACCGAAACGCCCCGAAGATCCACAGGGCAGCAAGCCACAGGATCGCGGCGTACCAGGCCGGCCAGTGCGCCGGAAGAAGATGAAAATAAATCTTTCGGCCGTACTGAGCCGGCGAAAGGAGACGGCCCGGCAGGCAGAACCCCGCCAGGAGAATTCCCGCGGCCAGTGCAAGATAGGGGAGGTATTCGCCCAGCTTGGAAGAAGGCGTTTTTTGAGGGGGATGTTCACCGCGCATGGAAAGTCCCTTCTTATTCGGCCTTTGAGCTTAAAGCGACTGGTTTTCACCGCCGTTGATCGTCCCCATCGCCCCCCAGACGCCGTACGGGCTGACCCCCTCCGGTTCGTTCGAGATGTACCAGGTGGTCGTCTGCGCGTTAGCGCCGCCGAAGTGCTCGGAATCGGGGAGCTTATCGCTGTCGGTCAGGCAGTTGACCGAGTTGGGGACGAACAAAACCGAG
>JAFRFG010000001.1 GCA_017434455.1 Thermoguttaceae bacterium
AGGTCGGGTAGTACGGCGCGTTGAGGTCGATCCAGGTGATGATTCGCTCGAAGCTTTCCGGATCGCTTTGAGCGTCGAACCAAAGCCCCATCTCCTTGCGCTTCTTGTCGACCATCGGGTCGGGGTGGCCGCTCTGGAGCAGTTTGGTCAGGCGGCTCAGCGACGAGCCCCAAAAGCCGGCGGGGAGCAGGTTGTGCGGCCCCGCCCCGGGAACGCGGACGAACCCCTTGGATCGCAGCTGTTCGTACGACTTGCAAAAGATCATCGTCCGATCGCCGGCGAGGATAACCTTCCCGGCACCGGGCCCGCCGTAGTCGTGACAGGCGAGGCAGTACCGATCGAAGATCGGCTGAATCTCACAGCGATAACTGAACAGCCGCGGCGCGTCCGGGCCTCCCTCGGGAGCGTCCTCCGGACGAAGCGGGGGGAGCCAAGGCCGGAGTTTTTGGGGCTCACCCGCCAGGGCGCTGGGGGAGATATTCGCCGAGGACGGCGCGTCGATTCGGCTTTCGTGACAGCCGACGCAGGCGCTGGTCTCGCCGGGACGGACCATCACCCCGCTGCGCATCGACTGGATCATCATCTTGTTTTCGTCGAGAACCTGGAAATAGAGGAACTTCTCGGCCGGTACCTCCACCTGGACGGAGCCGTCCGGCTCGACCGGAACGGTCCCAAGGATCCGCTTGTTCGCGAAGTCGTCCCAGTTCATCCCCGGCGACTGCCCGCCGCGATTTTGCCACTCCGGCGGGGTCCAATACCGCTTTTCGGGGGATTCGATCACCCGCAGGTACTTGATCGACCCGGGCTGGACGTTCTCCATCCCCATCCCCTCGTAGAGATTCGAGATGGCGAAAACGCCGGTGGTTTGGGTACGATCGACCCGCTCGGATATCACCATCGGTGCCTTCGTCGGGACGATCGGCATCGGGTCAAAACAGCTCTCGGGATCTTCGTGCAGCGTCACCATGCCGCCGTCGTCGCTCAGCGCCCAGATCGCCATCTCCTCCTCGCGATCGGTGCTCCCCGAAGCCAAAAACAGCGAATCGGAAAGGGGATACGGGTCTTCAAAGCGGGGACGGGCCTGCCAGAAGGTATCGTAAAGGAACCGCTCCATCAGCGGGTTTTCACCGGGCGCGTCGACGATCCAATTGCGCGCCTCCGGCGGCCAGGTCATCAGCACCGGTTCTTTCCCGTCGGTCCCCAGCCGGCGGTCGATCAGCGCCGCGGCTCCCCAGGGACGGTCATGGCAGGAGCCAAAGATGGCGATGAATTCGGAATCGGAACCGGGAAGAATACGGGCGTCGATCACGCCGCCGGGGGAGGCGGTGTTGTTCCCCCAGAAGAGTTCGTGTTTCGTCCCGTCGGGATTCGTCGTCCAAAGCCCCTGCGCGTCGCCGAAGTTGCGGTCGACGTACTCCCAGCGGTCGTAGAGGATCCGCCCGTCGGGGAGCAAGCTCCCGTGCCCCTCGAAGAGGGTACTTTTGCCGATCTGCTCGATATTGGTCCCGTCGTCGTTCATCACGAACAGATTGCACATAATGTGACGATTGCACATGCAGTACTTCGGCTCGCGCGTCGAGGAGAACAAAATCCGCCCGTCGGGGAGGTAGATCGGGTCGATATCCGAAATCCCCCTTAGGAACGTGATCTGCCGGAAGCCGTCGATCCCCTCGGTCGAGGTATCGGGACCGAGAACGATCGGCTCGCGCCCCCCCTCGGGAGAAAGATCGCCCAGGACAAGTTCGCCGATATGGTAGTCGTCCTGAATCGATTTGCGGAAAGAGAACAGAACCCGCTTGGCGTCGAAGCTGACCGTCGGGTCACGAACCACCCCCTCGGGGAGGGTCAAAAGCGTTTCGACGCTGTCGTTCTTGGGGAACCAGACCTTCAGAGCCGCGCCTCCCTGAAAGCTCCCGGTGTTGATCTCCCCGGTCTGAAAGAGGGTCGCCGTATTGTGATGGTCCGGGCGGTATTGGCGCCGCGAGACATAGAGAATCGCCTCGGGAAGCTCGGCGAGGATCGCCGCGCGGTCACGGGGCTCTTCCCCATTGGTGTGAGGCGCGCCGGTCAAAAGCGCGGCGGCGCACAAAACCGAAAGAATCATTCGGGACAAACACGGCGAAATCCGGTGGGAAGACATCAGTCAAAGGCCTCCTCTTTACAGATGCTGCGGCGCTCGCGGGATCGGACGGATCCCAAACACACATTTCTTCCCTTGCCATTATATCAAAACAACAAGTGAAAAACACTAAGGAAAAGGAGCGGTTCGGGCGTGCCCTCCCCTTTTAACGGGCGGTATCACACGGCCTGCCTGTTGCGCCCGAACGCGGCGCGGGTTACACTCAAAGAAGAGCTTCCTCTTTCCCGCTTTCACCCCAGGAGAAATCAGATGTTCCGTACTCTAAGATATATCGCCGCCGCAATTGTGGTTCTTTACGCCGGCGCCGTTATCTCCCTGGGAGGAGAATCGACTTCCGGCGGCTGGGAGAAATCGCCGGCCAGTCCCGTGTTGGGGGGAGACTTGGGGGTCTGCTTCGATGTGACCATGCTCGAGGAAGACGGGCTTTTCAAAATGTGGTTTTCCTGGCGGTCGACCCGCTCGATCGCCTATACCGAAAGCGCCGACGGGATTCACTGGTCGCAGCCGGTGATCGTGATCGGCCCGGGGTCCGATTCCCCGGACGATTGGAATTACAACATCAACCGTCCCGGAATCCTCAAGCGCGACGGTGTTTATCACCTGTGGTACACCAGCCAATCGGAGGAAAGATCGGTGATCTGTTACGCCACCAGCGCCGATGGAATGGGTTGGGAACCGGCCGGGGAAGGACCGGTACTGACATCGGAAGAGGAATGGGAAAAAACCTCGTCGATGTGCCCCCACGTTCTGTGGGACGAGGAGAAACAGGAATACAAGATGTGGTATTCCGCCGGAGAACAGTTAGAACCGAACGCCATCGGACTGGCGACCAGTCCGGATGGGATTCATTGGACGAAGGACGCGCGCAATCCGGTCTTTCAATCGGATCCGGCGATTGTCTGGGAGCAGCATAAAGTCACCGCCGCCCAGGTGATCCCAAAAGATGGCTGGTACTATTTCTTCTATATCGGTTTTGAAAATGAGAATCTGGCCCGCATCGGGATCGCCCGCTCGCGCGACGGTGCCACGGGCTGGGAACGCCTTGAGTGCAACCCGATTATCTCCCCGACCGCTGACGCGTGGGACGGCGACGCCTGTTATAAGCCGTTCGCCATTTACGACAAAGAGGAAGATCTCTGGCGGCTGTGGTACAACGGCCGCAAAGCGGATGTGGAACAGATCGGGCTGGTGACCCACCGGGGGGAAGATTTGGACCCACCGGGGGGAAGATTTGGGCTTTCCGGAAAGCGACCGGTAGAGGTTCCTTTTCACCGGTAGCCCCCAAAAACGGTCATAAATAAAAGACGCCGAGGGAAACGATTTCTCCCTCGGCGTTTTTTTCAACCGGCCCCCAAGCGCCTTTTCAGCGCGTCAGCCGCTGGTGATAGCGGGTGTGCAGCAGCAGGGTCGCCTTTTCGCTGCACGGCTCGTCGAAATACTCTTTATACAGGCGCTGAAGGTCGGGATTGCGGTGCGCGGCCAAAAGCGGCTCGTGCTGATCGGCGTCGTACAAAGCGCGCATCCGGTCTCGGATGCGGGCCAGGTTGGTCCCGTAGGGCTGGCCGCCGCCGGCGACACAGCCGCCGGGACAGGAGGTGACCTCGATGAAGTGAATATCCTTCCTTTGTCCGGATTTAACCTGGTCGAGGATCCTCCTGGCGTTCATCAATCCGCTGACCACCACGGCGCCGACGTGTACCCCCTGAATTTCGAAGCCGACCTCCTTGATCCCATCGGTCCCCCGCAGCGCCTCGATGGCCGACTCGGCCAGGTCGGCGCCGGTCATCAGGTAGTAGACCGTCCGGATGAGCGATTCGGTCAGGCCGCCGGAGGCGGCGCAAAGGGCCGCGGCGCTGCTGCGCGAGGCAAACGGCGGGTTCGGTTTCTCGGGGGTTAAGGCCGCTAAATTTAGGCTGTACATCTTCAAAAGCGCCGCCAGCTCGCGGGTGGTCAAAACCGCGTCGACCTCGCCGCGCCCTTCCCCCGCCGGCGCGGCCGCGGCCAGCGGCTGGGTGTAGGCGGGAGTGGCGTTGGAGCGATAGAAGCTGTCCCACTTGAACTCCTGGCGCTGCATCTCGTACTTGCGCGCCAGGCAGGGGGTCAGCGAGACCGAGAAGATCGACTCGGGAACGACCCGGCTCTTTTCGGCGTAGTAGGTCTTGATCAGCGAGCCGAGCATCTGCTGCGGGCTCTTGCAGGTTGAGAGATTCGGGATGAACTCCGGGGCGTAGGTTTCGACGTAAGAGACCCACGCCGGGGAGGCGCTGGAGAGGATCGGGAATTCCCCGCCGTTTCGAAGACGGCGAACCAGCTCGGTCGCTTCCTCCATCACCGCCAGGTCGGCGGCAAAGCCGGTGTCGAAGACACGCTCCGCCCCGATGCCGCGCAGGGCCGCGCACAGAACTCCCGAGACGTCGGTCCCCGGGGCCAGGCCGAACTCCTCACCGAGGGAGACGGCCAGCGCCGGGTCGAACTGCACCATCACGTGGCGGCTGTTGTCGCGCAGGGCCTCGCGAACGCGGTCGATGTGCGAGGTCTCGCGCAGGGCACCGGAAGGACAGGCGATCACGCACTGTCCGCAGTTGACACAGGGGGTGAAGGGATAATCACTCGTCCCGGGATCGGCCAAGACGGTCTGTTCCGAACGAGTCAGCGCGTCGGAGCGGGCGAAGATATTCAGTCGCAGCGACTCGGCGAAGCCGGGGGCCTCGTTCTGGCTGGGTCCCTCGTCGGCGGTGACTCCCTCGTTGACCGGGCCGATCTTCGTCCGCGCTCCGGCGGAAGAGTCGACACGAAGCAGATCGAGACAGGCCAGCCCTTGAATTTCTTCACACACACGCACGCAGCGGCCGCACAGAACGCACTGGTTCGGGTCGCGCTCGATCGCCAGGGCCGAATCGACCCAATCGACACACTTTCGCGAAAGGGGCGACAGAGGGGACTCTTGCGCCGCTGTTTTCGAGGCAAACGTCCGCGAGCGGATCCCCAGCTCTTGGGCCATCGCCTCCAGCGGGCAGCTCCCGCCGCGCGGGCAGGAGAAGCAGCTGGCCTGGTGATCGGCCAGCAGCAGTTCGAGGATCGTTCGGCGCGCCTCGATGACGCGATCGCTGTGCGTCCAGACCTTCATCCCTTCCGAGACCGGGGTGGAACAGGAGGGGAGAAGCGTTCCGTCGACCTCGACCACGCACAGCCGGCAGGCGCCGCTGGGCGAAAGCCCCTCGATGTGGCACAGGGTCGGAATATCGACCCCGGCGCGCCGGATCACCGTCAGGAGTGTCTCACCCGCTTCGGCCTGAGTCGGCCGGCCATTGATTTCGATAGAAGCCATCAACCTTTATTCCTTATTGGGCAAGGCCGCCGGAGGAAAAGCCCCCGCCGGCCGCTTGCAAACTTATTCAAAGTCCGTTTTTTCGTGAATGTTTCGGCGCTAGTTCTTCTGACGGCGCTGGTAGGCGGTCAGATCGCGGCAGACCCCCGAGGGGCACTGCAGCCGGGCGGCGTGCGCGTCGTATTCGGAGGGGAACCAGCGCAGGGTCGATAATACCGGATTGACGGCGTTCTTTCCCAGCCCGCACAGGGAGGTCTGCCGGACCACCTCGCAGAGCTGCCGAAGAAGCTCGATCACACCGCCCCGCGCCAGCGCCTCGGGGAGGGGCAAGGAGTCGGACCAGCGCAGGCCGGGGGGATTGCTCATCGCCGGACCGGCGACGCCGGGGACAAACGGGTCGGGAGCCGGATGGGTGATCTGCTCGAGGATATCGGCGATCCGGCGCAGCCCCTCCCGGCAGGGAGCGCACTTGCCGCACGACTGGCTCAAAAGCAGATCGATCAGCGACTTGGCGGTATCGACCATACAGCTGCCGTCGTCGATCACGACGACGTTCCCCGAGCCCATCAGCGCGCCGACGCTTTCCAGCGACTCATAATCGACCCTGGTATCGAGCTGCGTCTCGGGGACGCACCCCCCGCAGCAGCCGCCGGTCAGCGCGGCTTTGAAACGCTTTTCGTTTAAAATCCCGCCGCCTATCCCGTAGACCACGTCGCGCAGGGTCGTCCCGAGCGGGACCTCGAACAGACCGGTGTAGACGCTCTTCCCCGAGAGGGTGAGCAGCTTGGTCCCCGGGCTCGATCCCAGGTGCCCCTGTTCGAAGCGGTAGACCGACGAGCGGTTGAATTCCCCTCGGAAGATGATCGGGATATTGGCGAAGGTCTCGATATGGTGCACCACCGTCGGCTGGCCCAAAATACCGCTTTCGGACGGGTACGGCGGCCGGGGACATGGGACGCCGCGCACCCCCTCGAGCGACTCGGACTCGAGATAGCGGATCATCGCCGTCTCTTCCCCGCCGACCATAGTGCCGACACTGTTCTCGACCATGATATCAAACGAAAACGTCGTGCCGAGAATATGCTCCCCCAGCAGACCGGCGGCCCGGGCGGCATCGGCCGCCGCGCGGAACCGCTCGACCCCTAAACGGCAGTCGTCTCTAACATAGAGGAAGGCCCGCTTGGCGCCGACGGCGTAGGCGGCGATCGCCAGCCCCTCGATGACCGCGTGAGGATCCCCCTCCAAAAGCATGCGGGCGATCCCCGAACCGGGAGCCCCCTCATCGGCGTTGCAGACGATGTAGTGGTCACGGCCCGAGGCGCGTGTGACGGCGAGCCACTTCTCTCCCGCGGGAAAACCGGCTCCGCCGCGGCCGCGCAGCCCGCTTCGCAGAACCTCCTGGCAAAGAAGTTCGGGGGATCGCTTTTCGCGGAGGATCCGAGTCAGCGCGAGGTAGGTCCCCATAGCGGCCGCCGAATCGATCGCGACAGGATCGACCATCGCGCAGCGAGCCAGGACCTGACGGGTCTGACGGGCGAAGAAAGGATGCTCATCGATGAAGGGAACATTGGCCCAGCGTCGGGACGCGGAGCTGTTCTCCCCAAGCTGGAAGAGAAGATGCCGGGCCAGGGAGTCGGGGAACGTCTCGATCGGGAGGACGCGAAGAACCGGCTTAAGATAGGCCGGCGCGGCGCTTTCCTGCGCCGGGACGGCCGCCGGCTCCTGAGGCGACGCCGGAACGTCAGTTGCCTCGGCAGCCGCCTCGGCGGGGGTAACCTCGTCGACGGCGAAGAAGCGCGACAGAAGAAGGGGAACGACGCTTTCGGTGACCTCGCGGAAGATCAGACGATTCCTCCCGGGGAGCTGAATCCCGACCATCGGCTCGGCCCCGCGCAGCCCGAACGAACCGGTTTCGACCAGCTCATAGTCGTTGATATCGACCTGACGGTCGGCAAACCAGCTTCGCACCGCCGCCAGCGTAGACTCTGCGGCGGCTCCGCGCTCAAAAGTCTCCTCGCCTCGGCGGCGTTCGGCCGAACCGGTATCGAAGAAGAGCGTTGGCCGTTGGACCTCCTCGCGGCGCAGCAGCGAGCGGCGGTCACTCTGCTCGGGCGACAGTTCCGTGCCGCTTAAAAGCAGGGTCAAAAAATCTTTATCGAAGGGTCTGTTGTTCTCCATCCAATCTTCCCTTTTTATCGATGTCGCGCAAACGGTCGAATCCACCCCCCTTATTATGCTGAATTATAACGGAAAAGAAAGATGGGGAATATCGGTAAAGAAAAAATATATGAGAAAAAAACCTCCCTCCCCTCGACAGAACGCCGCGGGAAGGTATACTCTTGCTCAATGACGCTGGCGGAAATGCCGGTGTTCATTTTTGCCGCGGGGTGGAGCAGCCCGGTAGCTCGCGAGGCTCATAACCTTGAGGTCGCAGGTTCAAATCCTGTCCCCGCAACTGTCAAAAAGCCCCTGCCTTCGTTCTCGGACGCAGGGGTTTTTTTGGAGGATAAGCGAATGGCTAGCGGCCTCATTGGAAATGAGGTGCCCTTAACGGGGTTGCGGGTTCGAGTCCCGTGTCCTCCGCTGTGAAGTAAAGCGCGGTTATCGCAGCAAAGGCGTCGGGTTTTCCGGCGTCTTTTTGTTTTTCTTGCCGTCACGATCATAAAAAACCGCTGGGATAGCTTTTTTTCCGCGCGCGCTTCCTTTAGAATAGCGCTTGTGTTCCCTTCGCGGCCGATAATGTAAAGCCCGCACGGGACCGCTTAAAAGCCGACAGTTACCCAAGCAAGTATTCTAAAGAAAAGGAGTCCCCCGATGAAGATTGTGGTCGCGGCCGATCCGTTCGCCATTTCCCTGAAGAACGCCCTTGTTCCGTACCTTACCGACGAACTCGGTCACACGGTGATCGACGTCGGTTCGAGTGAATCGAAAGAGGTCCCCTACTTCGAGGCCGGTTCGAACGCCTGCAGAGTCCTGCAAAGCGGCGAAGCGGAGCGCGCCATCCTCCTGTGCGGCACCGGCATGGGGATGTCGATCGTCGCCAATCACTTCCCCGGCGTGCGCGCCTCGGTCGTCGAGTCAGTCTTCGCCGCCCGGATGTGCCGCGCGATCAACGACGCCAACGCCCTGTGCCTCGGCGCGATGATCTGGGGCGAATGGATGGCCAAAGAGGCGGTCGACGTCTTCCTGAAGACCAACATCGGCGACGGTCTCGAATCGCTGGCCGAAGGCCTCAAGGCCGGGGTAAAGGCCGTCGAGGCAATCCGCCCGGCCGCCAACTAAAACCGGCCGTTTAGCTCTTTAGAGCTCACAAAAAAAGCGCGCCGCGAGCGGCTAAAAGCCCCCGCGGCGCGGTTTTTTCTCTTCAAAAGATTTTCCGCGGCTACCCCTTGCGGCCGAGCCCCTCCACGGCGGCCTCAAAGATTTTCCGATAGCCGGCGTAGTCGTCTCCCAGGTATCCGGCCAGCGAGTCGAGCGCCTCTTGCGCCAGGCGGCAATCCTCAGCCGCCGAGGACTCATCCCCCAAAGAAAGCGACACCTCGGCGTGCTGAATCCGATCGAGCATCTGCGACAGACGGGTCCCCGAGACAAAGTCGGCCTGCTCCTCGTCTTCACCGTCGAACGGCTGTTCCAGGATGATTTGATACAGTTCAATCGCCAGCCCCCAGTCGCCGCGCGCTTCATCAAAGCGCTCCAGCTTTCGTTCCAGCTTCGCGCGGCTGGAGTAGCACTCGGCCGACCGGGTCAGGATATCGACCGACTCGTTCCCATAGGGACGAACCTCGTCGAGGATATTCTCGTACAGATCGAGCGCCTCTTCCGGGCGGCCGAGCGATTCGAGCAGATACGCCTCGATCAAAAGGGCGTCGATCTCGTCGAGAACGTTCAAAAGGTTTCCGCTTTCGGCGAACTCGCGGAAGATCTTGGCGGCTTCGTGCGCGGCGGGGAGCGCCTCGCTGAGGCGCGCTTTATCGTCGGGGAAGAATTCTTTGGCGCGCTCGGCCAGGATCGCCAGCGACTCGGCCAGGTCGCTCTTGTACTCTTCCTTGCCGTCGCGAACCAAAGAGTGAAGAATATCGGCCGCCTGCCGGCTGGCGTCCAGCGAATCGACGGGAGACTCCCTCTCCAGAACAGCCGCCCGGAGCATCAAGGTCTTGGCGCTGTAAAAGAGCGCCTCCGATCCGCTTAAGGACTTAAAACGCGCCAGCACCCCGGCGATGCGATCGGTTAGAAGACGCCCCTTCCAGTCCCAAGCGTCGGAGCCCAGGGAATAGAGAATAGTGCAGATATTCAGCTCGACCCCGGCTAAATCTAAAGCGACGTCCTCTTTTCCCGCGTCGGCCAGGGGCGTAAGGACCGCGGCCGCCTTTTGGTATT
The DNA here is from genome assembly GCA_017434455.1 of Thermoguttaceae bacterium. Lineage (GTDB taxonomy): Bacteria > Planctomycetota > Planctomycetia > Pirellulales > Thermoguttaceae > RUG695. Next base: position 9,846 of record JAFRFG010000001.1, read on the forward strand.
CCTCCAGCGCCTCGTCGCTTTTCTCCTCGTCGTTGAGCATCACGGCGAAACCGAGGTGAGCCAGACCGAGGCGATGGATCAGATCGTCGGTCTGTCCCTGCGCGATCCGCTTTTCGAGAACCTCGATCGCCCGAGCGAACCAGTCGGTCGACTCGGTGACCTCCCCCTCGTCTTGAGCGCTGACGGCCATCGTCAGGCAGTCATCCGCCAGCTCCTCGGCGCAGGAATAGTCCTCTTGGTCGAAGAGCCGCTGATTCTTCTCGATCCGGTGCAACAACTGCGCCGCGACGTCGGGCACATCGATGCCGTCGTGGCCGTCGTGGCAGTGCGGGCAGCCGCAGGAGTGATCGTGACGATGTTCGTGACGCTGCTGGTGGTGATCGTCGTGGGACATAGGGGGCCTCCATCTATAAAGCGGTTGTTCTTTACGCCTCGGCGGTGATCATCCCCAGCGAGGCGAGCCACCGCTGAACCTCTGGATCGGACTGGGGAACGTCGTCGGCCAAAACGGTGAGCCCTTTGAGCCGGGTCGCCTTCGGGCAGAACCGGTCCAAATCGGCGAGCGTCCGTCCGAACTTGCTTCCGCCGTGGGTCATAAACGGAACAATGACTTTCCCAGCGAAGTCGGACCGTTCCAGAAAGGTCATCACCGGCATCGCCACGGTCCCCCACCAGCAGGGAGAGCCGAGGAAAACAACCTCGGCGTCGGGGAGCCGGTCGCAGAGCGAGACGATCTCGGGGCGGAAGTCACGATCCTGTTCGTCTTTGGCCTGCTTGACGACGACGTCGTACTCGGTCGGATAGGGGACCGTCGGAACGATCTCGAAGATCTCGGTCCCCAGAAGCTTCGCCGTCTGTTCGGCCACATGACGGGTGTTCCCCGTCAGGGAGAAATAGATCACCAGTTTCTTCTTTTGGCTGTAATCGACCGCGCTTTGCTCACCGGCGCCGCCGGCGGCCTGGCCGGGAGTATTTGTTTCGGACGGCTGATCATCGCCCTTCGGTGAACCGGGGGCGCAGCCGATCAGCGGACAGCCGATCGCCGCGGCGGCGAAGGAAGAAAGAAAATGACGCCTTTTCATCGAACGAGCACCACCTTTCCTTGGGGTTAAAAAGTTTATTCTTTCGACTGGTTTTCGTCCTGGGAATCGTCTTCCGCGGAAATCGTCTCGGGGAGCTTCACTTTATCGACCTTCGACAGCTTCCAGCCGCGAATCATATTCTTCCACTCCAGACGGTTATACCGGGCCACACCTTTGACGATCGCCTGCGTCCCCTCTCGCGCCGAGCCCTGAGCCATCAGCTGTTTGTACAGCTCGCAGGTTTCGGCGAGGACCGGGAGCTTCAGTCCGGCCCGGGCGGCTTCCTCCAGGGCGATTCCCATATCTTTAATGAAATGCTCCACATAGAACCCGGGGGCGAAGTCGCCGCGAAGCACGCGCGGGGCAAGGTTCGACAGCGACCAGCTCCCCGCCGCGCCGGTCGAGACCGAGGCGAGGACACGGTCGGGATCGAGCCCGAAACGAAACGCGTAAAGCAGCGCCTCGGCCATCCCCGCCATCGTTCCGGCGATAAGGATTTGATTGACCATCTTCGCGTGCTGACCGGACCCCGCCGGGCCGTGATAGACGATCGTCTTTCCGAGGTCCTGCAAAAGCGGCAGCGCGATCTCGCAGACAAGCTCATCGCCCCCGACCATAATCGAGAGGGTCCCGTTCCTGGCGCCGACATCCCCTCCGGAGACCGGAGCGTCGAGCGCGTCGATCCCCCCGTTGACGGCCCGCTCGTAGATCGTCCGCGCCAGGGCCGGTGAACTGGTCGTCATATCGATCACCATCGGAACCTGATCCGACGGCCGGCGGTTCAGCCCGGCAAGAATCCCGTCCGGAGCGAGGATCGCCTTTTCGACATCGGCCGGATAGCCGACCATCGTAAAGACGACATCCGAACGCATCGCCACGCGCATCGGGTTCGACTCCCAAATCGCGCCGGCCTCCAGTAAGGGACGCGCCTTGACTTTGGTTCGATTGTTCACTGTCAGCTTCCAGCCGGCGCGAATGAGGTTCATCGCCATAGCGCACCCCATCACACCGGTTCCGACCCAGCCGATTCGCGTTTGAGATTTTTCGATAGCCATCCTTGAAGTCCTCCCGTCCGGCGGTTAGGATAAATACCGCCGCGTTTATGTTGCGCCGAGGCAATTATACCCCCTATTGTACCCGATCGAAAGAGTACGGGAAACAGCGAAACCGCGTATGTCCGAACCGTCATCCCCCCGCCGACTGACCTGGCCGCTGACGGCTGTTCTTCTCGTGGCGCTGGGTCTGCGTCTGGCCGCGGCGCTGTGGTGGGAAAAGCGCGTCGAGACGGCCGCCGCGGCCCAGGAACAAAGCGCCGGGGCGCGGTACACCGACGGGCCGTTCTTCTTCGGCGACAGCGACACCTACTGGAAACTCGGCCGCGCCCTGGCCTTCGGCCGTCCCTACCGGTTCGACCCCCAGCGCCACTGGAAAGTCTTCCGCATGCCGGGCTACCCCGCCCTGCTGGCCCCCCTGTTTTGGCTCGGCGGGGAGAACCCACCGGTCTTTTGGGGGCGTGTTTTAGGGGCCTTCCTCGGCACACTGACGGTTCTGTTCACCGCGTTTTTGGCGCGGCAGATCACGGCCAGCCGCACCGCGGCTCTTTTGGCGGGGGCTGTCGCGGCGGTCGACCCGACGCTGATCTTTCAGTCGATTCTGATCCTCTCAGACGAGGCGTTCACCGCCGTGATGCTCCTTCAGCTGGCGGTTTTGGTCCGGTTCTCACGGCGGAAAAGCGGCGATTCGGCGGCACGAAAGTTCCTGACGGCTTTTCTTCTGGGCTTGACCAGCGCCGCGGCCGTCTATCTGCGCCCGGGGTGGCTCGATTTCCTTCCCTTTGCCCTGGTCCTTGCCGCCTTTTTGGCGCTGACCGATAAGATCCGGCATAAAGAGGGGGGCTCCTTCGCCTCGCTGCTGCGGCGTTTTACTCTCCCCGCCCTGATCGTGATCGTCGTTTTCGCCCTGGCCATGGCTCCCTGGTGGCTGCGCTGCCGGCGGGTGACGGGGCATTTTGTCGCCACGACGCTGCAAGGGGGCGCGTCCCTCTACGACGGCCTGTCCCCCGAGGCGACCGGCGCCAGCGATATGCGCTTTGTCGATACCTTCCGGGAGGCGATCACGGAAGAGATTCTTCGGGAATCCCCCCAATATACCAACCCGCCTATCGACGACCCGGCGTACGAGATAAAACTCGACCGGGCGATGAAAACCGCCTCGGTTGCCTGGGCCAAGGCGCATCAGCGGGAAGCCCTGCGTCTGGGGTGGGTGAAGTTTTGCCGGCTGTGGAACCTCTGGCCGAACGAGCCGTCGTTCCGCTCCGCGCCGATCCGGCTCGGGATCCTCCTGACCTACGGCCCGATCCTGCTTTTGGCGCTTATCGGCGCGATAGTGGCCTTCCGGCACGGCTCGGCGGCCCGGCTGCTGCTGTTCCCCGCCCTTTACGTCACCTGCCTGCACGTGATCTTCGTCAGCTCGCTGCGTTACCGGATCCCCGCCATCCCGCCGTTGATTATACTGGCCGCCATAGGGATTCTCTGGCTTTGGCGGGGGCGGGATAGAAAAAGAGCGTAAAAGCCCCCGGCCCAAAGGGAGTAATCACGACTTTTGCAGCTTGGCGTAATACGCCTCCAGCGCCCGGTCGCAGCAAACAATGATCTCTTCCTTGTCATCGGCGCTGAGCCGTTTCCAGACGGCCTCGTCGACTTTGATTATTCCGAGGGTCTTTGTATGCGACAGCATATGGCGATCCTCAAAGCGCTTGAACGGATTGGCGAGGATATTCCTTCGAATCTGCGCGTCAGTGCAGTTCGGGTCGTTGTAGATACTGGTACTTTTTTCGACCACCAGTCCGGCCTTGCGCCGCCGGTCGTAAAACTGGCGGAAATAAGCGACAATCTCATCGAGTTTCACCATCCCTTTGGCGTCGGCCGCCTGGAGCACGGCTTTGATCAGGACAGGTTTATAGGAGAATGTCATATCCATTTCGCGGATCATCTCCATAAACATATCCTTGCGGTTGCTGTCGTTAATCAGACGCCAGCCGAACCGCTCGGCGGCGGCCAAGAGGGTTTCTTCTTTGAAATAGTGGAACTTGCGCCGCGCGCTCATCGGAACCGTCAGATCGGCCACAAGCTTTCCCTCATCGATATAGCGCTGAACCGTCTCCGATTGAACGTCGACCCGGCGAATAAACTCCATTTGCGAGATCATCCCCTCGGCCTCTTCCTGCCAATTGAACAGGTCGACCACCTCGTAATCGAGCGCGTCGACCGGCCAGTCGATCAGCGCCTCGGGCTTTTCTCCCCGGGTATAGAGATCTTCCTCGGCACGCCGCTGATCGTTGGGCGCGGCCACTAAAGCTCCGGGTTTGTACTGGTTAAGGCGCAGGAGCCGATGGATCGAATACGACTGGTTGAATATCCCCGCGTTATCGACAAAATCGAAGACCATGACACTCTCTTTTCCGGGCGCGCGCCGCATGCCGCGGCCGAGCTGCTGGGTATAGAGCATCTTGGACATCGTCGGGCGGGCCATAAAGAGGACCTCGGTCTCGGGACAGTCCCAACCCTCGTTGAGAAGATCACAGGCGCAAAGAACGGTGATCTCCTTGGCCGCAAACCGATCTTTGAACTCCAGCCGCTGTGATTGTTTCATCGTCCCTGAAACTGCCGCGGCGGCGATACCTCGCTCACGAAGAAGTTCGGCGATTTCTTCGGCGTGTTTCACCGAAGCGCAGAAGATCACCGTCCGTCGTCCCTGGGCAAATCGGCACCAAGTATCGACGATTAGGCGATTGCGATCAGGGAGAAAGATACGGCTTTCCAGATCGCGTACATTGTACCGGATCGAGTTGAACCGGACTGACCGCAGATCGATATTGGTGTGGATTCGAATGCACCGAACGGGGACCAGCTCGCCGATCTCCACGGCGGTCTTCAGATCGAGTTTATGGGCGGTCTTTTTGAAGATCTCGAGGATATCGATCTCGTCGGTTCGCTCGGGGGTCGCCGTCAGTCCCAAAGTGAAACTCGGCCGAAACCAGGCCAGAACCTTTTGATACGTCTCGGCCGACGCGTGGTGTGCTTCATCAACAATGAGATATTTGAACGCCTCGTCGGGGAACTCCTCCAAATGCAGGGCAACACTTGTCACACTGGCGCAGACGACAAACGTGTCGCTTTGGTGCTCTTGGCCGGTGAAACGCCCCACTGTCACCTCGGGCCAGAGCCGCGCGAAGGTCTCCGCGGCCTGTTCGACCAGTTCCATCGTGTGGGCGACGAACAGCACTCGTCCCCCGACTTTTTTCGCGTCGCTCACCGCCGTGACTGTTTTCCCCGTGCCGGTAGCGTGGTGGAGCAGCGCAATCGTCTCCCCGCCGGCGCGCATCTCTTCCAGCGCGGCCAAAGCAGCCGCCTGGTGCTCCTTCAGCGTCAGATCGCGCCCGTCAATCTCTCTGGCCCGCTGATCGGGGAGGCAATCCTCGATCTGGCGAAAACGCGGGTGAGCCCCCAGGAAGACCAGCAGCTCATCTTTGACGCATTCCGGCTGCTTTTGCAGTTGACGGACGGTCCATCGATAGAGGAGCCAGCCGCGATAAATCATACTGTTCTGCTTGAGAAGATCATCCTGATGCTTATCTTTCGAAACAGCGCCCGGATGGTGCGAGGCGTCGTCGTCAATCTCAAAAGCGATCCGCCGCGGACCCGCCTCCAGAAGAAAGTCGGCGTAGCGGCTGTTCTGGTAGATGTCGAAGAAATGGTACTGCGAACAGAGATAGCCGGCCTTTTCGGCCCCAAAGCACTCCGCGAACAGCTCGATAAAGAGATTCTCCGCCTGACTTCCCGACGCTGAGCGATACTCGGTCACTTCTGCAATACCCTCAACAACACTCCAGAGCCGACTACTCCATCACCCGCTTAAGAAACAGCCGTTTTTCAAACCCACCGCGCTGACGCGCCTTCTCGGCACGAATCGCCTCGATCTCGGCCAGTGTCGCCCCCCGAGCGGCCGCGACCGCCGCGATCACCTCCAGAAGATCGGCCAGTTCCTCAAGATTGTGATCGGCGTGATACTCCGCCAGTTCCTCGTCCAACTTCCGATCCAGCGCGGCAAGATACTCCTCGGGACTTAAGACCTCCACCTCACAATCCGCCCCCCGCGAGCGGATAATCTCCGGGATCTTATCACGCACGAGCTTGTTATAGGTGACTGCGGCCATTGATTATTTCCCTTTTCCGTGCTTGATTCCGGATTTTCGACACTGTGATAATCGCCATTCTATCCCTAACCTCAACCGAATTCAAGGGTGATCTCCTTTGATGCTCCGAGTTGTATATCGAGGGAGTATTAAAGAAACATTCTCGGTCCCCTCTCCGCGCGCGATAGCTTGAAATCCGAGTTAAGTACTGGATAAAATAAATGAGGTGCGGTTTTACCGCCACTGCCACCAAAAATTTGCTCAACAACTAACAATGGAGCCACCCATGAAATCTCCCACCCATCAACCGAACCGCCGCCAAAAAGGCCGAAGAAATTTCCTCGCCGCGGCGGCGCTTTCTCCGCTTTTGATGCTCGGCCGTCAGGCGGCGGGCGAGACGATCGACGACGATGACGAGGTGGTGCTCCGCTTTTCGGTCACCTCCGACGTCCACTTCCCCAACCCTCCGGGGAGGGAGCCCATTTTTGCCTTCCCCTGCAATACCCAGGTGATTCAGAAGCGGCGGTTCAGGAAGATGATCGATTGGGTCTGCCGCTACAGTTTCTCGCACCGGTATCCGCGGCTGGACGCCTTCGCCGTCAACGGCGATATGACCGACAGCGGCGCCGACGACGAGCGCCTCCCATTTCGCGACATTATGGATCAGGGGCTTCCTCCCGAGACCAAGCGGGTTTTGACGGTCGCCGACCACGGTTTCTACCTAAGTTCGCGGGAGCATTGGGAGGAGGTTTTCGGCACGCCGATCAGCGCGCACCAGGTGATCGGCGGCTATCACTTCATCACCCTCTCGCCCCCCGATACCCGCTACGGGGACGGCATGTTCGCCGACCAGATCGACTGGGTTCATCAGCAGCTCAAGGACGCCGCCGCCGATGATCCGGAAAAACCGATCTTTTTCTTCCAGCACTACCCGGTCTCCCTCCCCGAGCCGCGCGATCCCAATCGCCAGCCGCAATGGCTCTACGGCCGCTCGACTATCCGCTGCCATAAGGCCAACTGGGGACCGAGCGACCTGTTCGGCCTCTTCCAGGAGTTCCCCCAGGTGATCGACTTCGCCGGCGACTCACACTATCCGATCTGCGATCCGGGTTCCGCCTGGCAGGATCGCTTCAGCGCCTTCGGGACGGGGTCGCTCGCCAACTTGAAGATGCTCGAGGAACCGTACTGGAAGTACCCCGAGGGGAGGTACGAGTACGCCCAATTCTATATTGTCGAGGTCCACAGCAGCGGCCGGGTCCATCTTAAGATCGTCAACCTGGCGACCGAAACGATCCTTCCGCTTTCGTTCGTCATCCCCGCGCCGGGGCATCCGGATAGCTACCTTTACACCGACGCGCGGATCGACTCGTACCCGGTCCCCGTCTGGGAGGACGGCGCGGTTCTTAAGGTCCCCTACACCTCCGAGCACGGGGGCGGCTTCCGCTTCGAGCAGACGAAGAACCGCGAGAATACCCAAAGTTACCGCATCACGTTCCGCCAGAAGGGAAAAACCGACGGCGAACCGGCCCTCGAAAAATACGTCTGGTCCGAGTTCTACCGATACCCGGTCCCCGATTCGATCGAGCATTTCGAGGAAGGGCTCCAGCCGCAGACCGAGTACGATGTCTCCGTCACCCCGATCAGTTTCTTCGGCGGCGAAGGCAAACCAATCACCGCGTCGTTCAAAACCGTCGAGAACCGGCCGCCTTACTATTGATTCCCGATACCTTCTTCTTGGATTTTCTAAGAAAATCCACGACTTAAGGCAGATTTTGAGAAATTAAGATAGATAAAATGGGCTCTTCCGACGTTATGGGGGAGTCCCTTTTATGTCGCCAACGACCGTATCACCTTGTCCGGTAACGCCTCATTGCTGCCCTCAATATCCATAGACAACGTTCTCCCCCGAGATTGCCTTGTATCGCGCTTTTGCTCTGGTCACTTGCCTATAAATTACCCTAAAACGGCCAATGAATAATGACTTCTAACAGCCAATCAGCCAATTAAGGAGAACCGGATTATTCATCGATGCCATTGCTATTCGTTATGGTTTACTCATCTCATCGTGCGATTATTCTTTATCCGGAGCGACGACTTTGATGTGTTTTTCCTTTGCGTAGTTCCAAGCGTAGGAATCGGGCACGGCGATGATCGTTACGGGGCAGGCGTCGAACGCTTCGTATCTGATCGATGTGACGGAATCAGGGATCGTAATCTTGGTTAGGGATGTACAGTCAAAAAATGCACCATATCCGATGAATGTAACCGAATTGGGGATCGTAATCTCGGTTAGGGATGTACAGCCTTCGAATGCCGACTGCCCAATCGAAGTAACGGAGTCAGAAATCGTGATCTTGGTAAGGGACGTACATTCGCAGAAAGCATACGACTCAATCGATGTAACGGAGTCAGGAATCGTGATCGTGGTTAGATGTGTACAGCCTTTGAAAGCCCAATTCCCAATCGATGTAACGGAGTCAGGAATTGTGATCTCGGTCAGGGAACTACAGCCCCAGAATGCCCCCTCCCCAATCGATGTAACCGAGTCAGGAATCGTGATTTCGGTTAGAGAACTACAGCGACTGAATGCCCCCTCCCCAATCGATGTAACCGAGTCAGGAATCGTGATCTCGGTCAGGGAACTACAGTCAGAGAACGCAGACCTTCCAATCGATGTAACGGAATCAGGTATCATGATCTCGGTCAGGGAACTACAGAGAGTGAACGCAGACCTTCCAATCGATGTAACAGAGTCTGGGATCGTGATTTCGGTTAGAGATGCACATTCAAAGAAAGCATACTCCCCAATAGATGTAACGGAGTCAGGTATCATGATCTCGGTCAGGGAACTACAGAGAGAGAACGCAGACCTTCCAATCGATGTAACGGAGTCTGGTATCATGATCTCGGTCAGGGAACTACAGAGAGAGAATGCATCATCCCCAATCGATGTAACCGAGTCAGGGATCGTGATCTCGGTCAGGGAACTACAGCCTAAGAAAGCAGCGTTCCCAATCGATGTAACCGAGTCTGGAATCGTGATTTCGGTTAGAGATGCACATTCAAAGAAAGCAGCCTCACCAATCGATGTAACGGAGTCGGGAATCTTGATCTCAGTTAGGGAGGTACAGCGATTGAATGCCAACTCCGCAATCGATGTAACCGAGTCAGGAATCGTGATCTCAGTTAGAGATTTACAGTAAGCGAATGCATCCTCCGCAATTGATGTAACGGAGTTGGGAATCTGAAATAAGTTTTTTTCGCTCGCAGGCGGAAAGCAAAGAAGTTTTGTCCCATCTTTAGAATAGAGGACACCGTCATTGGAACTATACATGGGATTATCGGGGGAAACGTTGATATGATTCAGGGATACACAACCCGAGAATACCCCCTCCCCAATCGAGGTAACGGAGTCGGGAATCGTGAAGTAGGTGAGGGAGGTACAGTTTTTGAATGCCATAGCCCCAATCGATGTGACGGAATTAGGGATCGTGATCTCGGTCAGAGATCTGCAGTTATAAAATGCCAAACTATCAATCGAAGTAACGAAGTCGGGAATCTGAAATGTTTTTCCACTCAGAGGTGTGGGAGAATAGTCAAGAAGCGTTGTCCCATCTTTGGAGTAGCGAACAGCGCCTAAGCGCCACACTTTCAGCCACCATAGGAAACCGATTATAAACAACGCGGCGAACACAAGACCCCAGAAACGTAACTTTCCAACGGTCTTCGAGTTCTTCCGAAGACAGGGCACTTCTTTGTTTGTAACGTTTGTGGGATCATTATTGCTGTTTGTCATGGTTTTACTCATCTGCTCAGTTAATATTGTGATTTGATTTATCCGCAGCGACGACTTTGATGTCATTTTCCTGTGCGTAGTTCCAAGCGTAGGAATCGGGCACGGCGATGATCGGTGCGGGGCAGGCGTCGAAAGCATGGTCTTCGATCGATGTGACCGAGTCGGGAATCGTGATCTCGGTTAAGTTTTCACAATTGTAGAATGCCCTCTCCCCAATAGAGG
>JAFRFG010000039.1 GCA_017434455.1 Thermoguttaceae bacterium
AAATGACAACGATCGAACGATTTGAAGAGATCTATCGCAGCGCGTCGGACGCGGTGAAGCAGCGCTTCGACGACATTCTGACGGGCGTCACGATAGCCAATGGAGACAAACATGGACCTGTTTCTGACCATCCTCAAAGTGATACTAGCGTTCCTGGAGATCGCGAAGTGAAAGGAGACCCGCAATGACCCGCATGATGATCACGCTCGCCGCCCTGGCGTTTTTCTGGCCCTTCTGGCAGCAGTACCCGGTGAGGTACCCGCAGCGCCTCGTCGGAACGCCGACGGTCCAGCAGACGTGCCCCGGTGGCCGGTGCTGCCTCGGCGGCCGCTGCCGACTCGCCGCCCCGAAAGACCTCCCCAAGCCGCCGGTGACCAAGATGGCCGGCGATGTTCCGGAGGTGAAGTGATGGCTGACCAAAAGACCGTAGACATCATCTCTAACGAGATCTTTCCGCTCGCCTTCGGCGGTGCATTAGGCATCCTGGACAGCGCTAAGAGACAGGGCTTTTCGTTAAAGTATGGCGCACAACAGTTACTGATGCCAGAAGAAGTCGAGATACTCTTTCGCCCTGCACCGAGGCAGCAGCAAATCAAACACCTCACGGACATCTGTGCCGTCGCGTTTGCCGCCGCGGCGCAGCTGAAGGCACTGGAAAAGTAAAGCACTCAAACACGAAAGGACTCAACGATGGGCAAACAACTGGTATTAACGGCCACGCAGGCGGCCAGCATCCTGGGCGTCGGCAAGAGCACGATCTACCGCCGCACGGCGACCGGCGAGCTGGCCAGCAAGACGGTGAACGCCAAACTGGTGATCCCGCTCTCCGCGCTGAAGAAGCAGCTCGCTCCGGAGACCTACGAGGTGATTAAATTCCGCCTCGAATCCGGCGAAGACCCGGCCCCGGTCCAAAAGCAGCCCGCCGCGGCGCCGGCCAAGCGCCCCTGCGAGAAGGCCTGCAAGAAGGGAGCGAAGAAATGACCTGGTATCCGCCGACCAGCAAAACCAACGAAATCCCCGCGGCGTCGGCCCGGCATCTGGCCCGGACCGAGCGCGAGGCGCTGCAAGAGCAGCTGCGCCGCGTCTGCGCGCCGGCCCCCGAGCCGACCTACGCATCCGACGGCGTGCCGGAAATCACCTACCACCAGGCCCACGGCCTGAAAGACTAAAAACAACAACCAACGGGAGGCGCGGCTGCCCACAAACTGCCATGGGAATACCCGCCGGCGGTCGCACCGCCCGGGCTCAAAGACTAGAGGGAAGGGGACAATGAAGAAGATGGTGTATCGGGGTCTTGTGGTCACGATCACGGACGCGGCCAAGATTATGAACGTCTCGTACGCGACCGCCCGCCGCATGGTGAAAGAGGGGATGGTAAAGACGACCAAGAACGGTCGGGTGCTCATTACCTCCCTTCAGCCGTATACCGACCCCGATACCTACGCCGACGTGCTGCGGGACTACCAGGCCCGACAGGTCACCGGCCAGCACTGCCGCAGCGTTCAGGAAGAGATCAACCGCCTCGAACTTCTCTTGGGGGGCGGCCGAGGTACCTTGCAAACACCAGCCGAGGCCGTCCCCCAGCCCGTGCCCGGCACGGCCGGGGGCGACTATTCCCTTAAATAATCAACCGCAGCCGGCCGGTACGACCGGCGGCGTGTATACCCTTGGCCAGCCAGGGGCAGCCATTCGCCCGTTGGGCTCATTTGAGGCACAACGGGCCGAACGGCTGCCGGTGATAACCAAGGGTATATCGCCAGCCCGGGCCCCGGGCCGGCTGCCCAAAGAAAGGCGACGGGCATACCGCCCGTCGGTGCAACCGACATGACGCACGAAGAATTTAAGAACACTCTGGTTCAGGAAGTCCAAGAGCTCACCCGCCTGATCATCACCAAGAACGAGCGATACGGCAACTCGGCCCTGACAGCCCCGACGCTCTGCCCGCAGCTCACCGCTAAGGAAGGGATCCTCGTTCGCCTCGGCGATAAGTTCGCGAGAATGCAGCGGCTCATCGAAACCGACGAGGTGGTCGTCGAGGAACCGCTGCGGGACACCGTCCGAGATATCATCGGCTATTGCCTTCTGTGGTTAATTGCGGACAAGGAAGAGAAATAGACCACCTGTGACAAACAAGAATGGAATCTGACGGCTATATGCAGTTTTTCATCCGATACTACGCCGACCCCTACGAAGAGAGTCGTTTTGAGTTTTTCTACCAGAACGAAATCTACACCTGCTATATGCCCATCGACAGAGAAGGGCGCTATCAGTGGAATGAGCTTCTCATCGAGCTGCTCGACATCGTTGACAAGCAGATGCAGGAGGCCAGCGGCGATAAGCGTATGCACGTCAACCCCGGCCGGCGCTACACCGTCTATCTGACCGAGAAGGAATACAAATCGTGGCTCGACCGCTTTACCTGGTGGTCGGGCGTGGTGAAGAAGCGGCGCGATATCGAGACCAACGGCAAGGCCCGGCGATTCCTAGAGGGGAGCGTTTAGATGAGACGAGCTACCATCATTCTCCCCTGGCCGCCGACGACGAACCATATCTGGCAGAGCGCGGTGATCAACGGCCGCACCCGCACCTACCGCTCGAAGCGGTATAAGGACTTCCTCACGCGCGCGGCCGCGGCGGTTCAAGAGAACATCACGAAGGGGACCTACTGTGGCCACAATTACTACGAAACCGATTTCTGGGACGGCCGCAAATTGGAAGGGGACAATATCGACGTATCACTTGTCTATTACGCGCCGGACCGCCGGCGGTACGACGTCGACAACCGAATCAAAGCGGTCCTCGACGCGCTGACGCACTTCGGCGTCTGGGACGACGACTCGCAAGTGCGTACCATCAGCGCGAGGAAATCAGAAGTAGACAAAAAACATCCGAGGGTTCTCATCGGGCTGATGCAATACCCGACGGACGAACCAGATGAGGATAATTATCCGACTTTAGAAGGTTTTGGTAAATTCAACGAGTAAGGAGTAACACAATGTCAACACCAGCGGTAATCACCCCCACGAACCTCGCGCCGATGGCGGAGGTTTCCAACTTCGAAGTTCAACTCAAAAGAGCCGAGATCATGGCCAACGCGCCGTTTTTACCGGATGCGTTCCGCGGCAACCCCGGCGCGGTCCTGATCGCCGTCGAACTGGCCGACCGTCTGGCGCTGCCCGTCATGGCGGTCTGCCAGTCGATCTACGTCGTCCACGGCAAGCCGGCGTTCAGCGGCAGTTTCTATATCAGCTGCATCAACGCGAGCGGCCGGTTTTCGCCGGTGGACTACGAAGAGCAGCGCGACGGCGAGAAGCTCACCGGCTGCCGCGTCACGGTCACCCGCCGCGGGACCGGCAAGCAGGTTTACGGTCCGTGGGTCACCCTCGAAATGGCGGAAAAAGAGGGCTGGATCAAGAACAACCCGAAATGGCGCAGCATGCCGGAGCTCATGCTCAGATACCGCGCGGCGAGCTTTTTCGCCAGGACGTTCTGCCCCGACGTGGTGCTTGGATTCGCCGTCGAAGGCGAGGCGGAAGATATCGCCGCGGCGGAAGCCGGTGCGACCGGCGGCGACTATTCCCTTGGCAATTCCGAGGGCAGCGGTTCGGCGCGGTGCGCCTCAGATGAGGAACAACGTGACGAACAACTGCCCAAGACCAGCCAAGGGAGTAAAGGCCGCCGGGCCTCCCGGCCGGTGACCGTCGATCCTAACTACAAACCGGACATTAAGGTGATCGACTATGCCGAGCGGCTCAGCGCCGCTATGACGATGGCGGACCTCCAGGCGGTAGAGATCGAGATCGGCACCGACAATAAGCTCGGCACGGCGGACCTCGACTTCCTCCGCCCGATCGCCGCGCAAATGCGCAAGAGCTTCGACAAATAAGAGCATGGCCGAAAACAGAACTTCGCTCCTGTTCTGTAATCCTCTAAGCCCCGGGCTCTTAAGACCGTACACCCGGGGAGCCAAGGGATGAATGGCAATCATCCGAGGCGAAACGCCGGCGGGCTTTGTTTTTTTCACCGTCGTGCGCGGTAGCCGGGCAGCGCGCTGAGACCGTCGCGCTCAATAACGGCCCGCTAGCAGCGGGGGCACTTTGCCCTCAACAAATCAACCGCAGTCGTTCGCCGCGCTGCGGCTCAGAAAAGGCCCAAGCTCATGGGTTTGAGCGCCGAGGATGTTAGACGCGCGTTTTCCTCGGAGGTTCTCGGTTCGATTCCGGGAGGGCCTGATATGGAAATTCAACCACAGTCGTTCGCGCTCAGATAAGGAAACGCCACGATGGCCAGGCCAACGAAAGTATCATTGGATTACTTCGCCTGCGATGTTCGTATTTTGGACGACCCGAAGATCGCTTTGGTTATGTTTGAACACGGTCCGATCGTCGCCTCGGTCGTTCTTCGTTTGCTCGGCGAGATTTACGGCCGAGAGGGCTATTGGTTGCCGTGGGATGATGACAACGCGATGCTCTTCGCGATGAATACCTGCCACGGTACGGTCACGGTCGAGCAGGCTCAGACGATCGTCGCCTCGCTGATGAAGCGAGGTTTCTTCGACGCACCGACGTACGAGCGGACCGGGAAACTGACCAGCCACGGGATTCAATCCCGCTGGGAAATGGCGATGAAAGCGGCGCACCGCCAAGCGGAAATCGACCCGGAGATTAACCTGCTTTCGGAGGAATTTAGGGTTTCTTCAGAAACTTTCGCGAATAACTCGGAAAGTTTCGCGAAGGATTCCGAGTTATTCGCGGCAAATAAAATTAAAGAAAAGAAAAGTAAAGCTATTACCCCCCCTAAATCCCCCCCTGCGGGGGAGGATGGCGTGGCTTTTGATGAGTGTTCATCACCGGAAGAAATGTTCACCTACTCCGAGCAGGTTTGCGCCGCGTGGAACGAAACCTTCCACGGGACCGAGCGCGAAGTCGTCGCCGTCAACCAGCCGCTCAAGCAGAACTACCGCGCCGCGCTTATCGACGCGCACGCCGAGGGGATCACCCCCGACCAATTCCGCCGGGCGTTCAGCGTGCTGCGCGATACTCCCCGCCTATCCTGGCAGCTTCATTCCGCGATCAAGCCGGATAACGTCCGGATGCTTCTCACGGAGGGCGAAAACGCCCGGCACGTCCGAGCGGCCGCGAGATCAGGTCCAGTGATCCCCGTCCACAGCCAAACCGAATACGCAACCGAAGGTGAATTTTGGGGCGGCCGCTAGCAGCGGCGGGCGGTATACCCATAGCTGAAAACCACAGTCGTTCCTCCCGTTGGTCGTCATAAGAGCCCTAACAGGGCGAACGGCTGCCGGTGATAGCGCAGGGAATATCGCCAGCCGGGGCTCCCGGCCAGGAAGGGTAACATGATCAACGCAAACGAACTGATCGCGAGCGTCATAGGGACGCCCGCCGAAGAAAAACCGCAAACCAATGAAATCCCGGCAGAGCGGATTCTCCGCCGACGCAACGGGATTCTCTACCGCCTCAAGGAGATCGAGCAGTTAGAGCTCAATCCCCTGGAGGTGTTCGTAAAAGTCGCCACGCACGCGGCGCGGCTTCAGCTGACGATGGAAAACGACTTAAAGCGCCCGAAGCAGGGATTTATCCTTTTCGGCGGCGTGGGCTGCGGCAAGACGACGCTGGTTCGCAGGGCGTTCGCCAAATCGCGTCTGCCGTTTTTTTCGGCGCTTCGCATCCTCAGCGACGCGGCGGAGTACGCCGATTCCTTCCGCGCGGACCGCAGGATGTTCAGCGGCAGCGACCTGATTCTCGACGACCTCGGCGCGGAGCGAGCCGACGTGAAACGGTACGGCACCACGCTCGACCTGACCGACTGGCTTTCATGGCGGTACGACTGCTACCAGCGCCGCGGCGTTTTAACGTTTATCACCACCAACGCGGCCAGCGGTAAGGAGATCGAGGCGCGCTACGGCGCACGAATAGCGTCGAGGATCCAAGAGATGTGCGAAGTGATCCGCTACGACCACACGGACCGACGGAGACTGAGATGAAACGGATTTTCACCAATCGATCGACGTTCAATCGAAATCGTGAAGTCGAATCGAAGTTTCTCGGGTCCTCCTCGACGATTTCAAACCGTAAAGGTGGCGGGGCGCGCCCGCGTTGGGGGTATATACACAACCTGGCGGGGTCGCCGGTAAGCTGGGAGGTTTAGCGGGGAAGGTTGGCGCGGCGTGGGAAGTCTGGAGGACAAACGGCAGAAAGAGTCTCGGCTGCGGGATAAAAAGCGGCGCGATGTCAACGAGATCGGCGAGATTCCCGCGGTCGTCGATCCCGAGCGCCGGCGCGCCTGCGAGCGCGATCCGCAGCTGTGGCTGCGGACTTATCTGCCCGATCAGTTCTTCATGCCGTTCTCCGATAGTCAGAGCGATTTCATTCGCGCGGCGTGGTCCGCGATTCAGAACCGCGCGTATCAGAATATCAACGCCTACCGCGGATTCGGCAAGACGACGATCGAACGCGGGCTGGTCCTGATGACTCACGCGATCGGGCTGACGCGCTACGCTTTCTACGTCAGCTCGATCGACTCGGTCAATGTCGAGGCGGCCGCCTTCTTTGCCGACGCGCTCTTCGAGCCGATGCTCGACGTGGACGACGAGCGGTTCTATCGGCCGGAAAAGCCGCTGGCTCAGGATTATCCGGAGATCTGTTATCCGATCGCGTGGCGCGACGGGGTCGCTCAGCGGCCGGTGCTCTATCAGGGGAGGCATACGCGCATCGAACTGAAGACCGAGAAGGTCGTTTTCCCCCTCATTCCGGGCTCCCCCTCCTCGCACTCGATTATCGTCTTCTCGTCGATTCACTCCAACGCGATCCGCGGCCGGCTCTGGACGATCCCCGGGGTCGGCTCGGTCCGACCCGATATCGTGATGATCGATGACGTCCAGTCGGACGGTACGGCCAAAAGCCAGGTCGAGGTCGATAACATCGAAAACACGATTAAAAACTCGATCGAGGGGCTGGCCGGGCTCGACCGGGCGACGGGGAAGAAGCAGAGCTTGATCATCCTTTCGGCCCTGACGCAGAACCAACCGGACGACGTGGCGATACGGATGCTGAAGCACCCGGAGTACTGTACGAGGATCTATCGCTTCCTGCGCCGGATACCCTCCGACTTCGCCCCCTGGCGGAAGTACCGCGAGTATCGCGAGGAGGTCTATCGTCGGCATAACTCCAAAGAGAAGGTGATCCCGCTGCTGAAGCGGTATTACAATAAGCACCGGACCGAAATAGAGGCGGGGGTCGAGGAAGATAACCCGGCCCTATTCGAGGAAGGCCAGGTCTCGGCGACGCACTACGCGCTGGAATGGTGGTGCAAGAGCGAAAAGGCGTTCTGGTGCGAACTTCAGAACGACGCGGTCCGCGCCTCGCAGGAGACCGCCGGCGGCCTGGCGCCGGTGCTCATCACCCGCAAGAAGCGGCATCGCACGCCGAAACTCAATTCACGCGCTCTGAAGCGGTACGAGATCCCGAAGGACACCAAGCTGCTGACCGCCTATATCGACTGCGGCGAGCACTACCACAACTACCAGGTGACGGCGTTCGGTCCGGGGTACTCGTTCGCTCACGTCGTCGATTTCGGGATCTGGCCGGAGCAGGATTTCCCGGAGATCACGAAGAAGACGTTCCGCCGCGATATTCAGGACGTCTATACGCGCGGCAATACCTTCGACAAAGTCGGCGACGCGGTGGTCGACTGTCTGAAGATGATCTTTACGCAGCAGTATTTCGATCATCGCGGCGAGCCGTTCGACGTGCATTTCGAGACCGATCTGCCGCAGCACGGCAATAAGAACAAGCCGTTTCGGTTTCTCTCCGTGTGCGGCGTCGACTGCTCCGACGGGGAGATGGAGTTTTCGCTGTGGAGCGCGATCGATCGGTTTCACCGCCTGGACAACGGCCTTTGGTACGCCCGCGCGGTGCCGTGCTACGGCGACGCCGCCCAGAGCCGGCTGCTGCGCTACTACGACCTGAAGCGGGGGGAGTGGCGGCGCGGCCGACGGCAGACCGGTACCTGCGACTGGATCGAGAACCCCGACCGGTCCAGCGGTATCCGCCGCAACTTCGCGAATATCCCGGTCTCTTTGCTGTACGACGCCAATACGGCGAAAACCCGGCGAAACGCCGCCTGGCTGACGGATATGGATCGGCCGGGGGCCGCCTCGCTGTTCGACTGGCCGGAGCAGGAGTACCTGACGATGTTCGCGCGGCAGCAGTGCTCCGAGGAGTTTTTTGAGACCCGCAAATCGAACATGGTATACAATGTTTGGCGAATGAAGCGGCCGAGGGTCGCTGATAACGAGTTTCTCGACACGGACGCGGGAACCTGGGCTTTGGCCGACTACGCCGGCTTAGAATTTGGGGCGAAGGCAGGGATGCCTCGCCGTTCGGTCGCTGTTGTTCGGCCGCCAGCGGCGGCGGGCGATTCGCCCGCAGGCGCTGCCGGCCCGCCTCCATCCGACAGGCCCAAGCTAAACATTGCGATTATCCGAAATGTCCAAGATTAACCGGTTCGGAGAATTACTGCGGGAGTACGGATACGACGGCGGTAAAATTCCGTCCAGCGAGTTCTTTCATCTCGCCGCGGAGGCGGGCTATAAGTCCCAAACAGGCGCGATATACGCCTTTGGCCGGCTCGGATATTCAAGAGCATCTATCATCTATTCACGGCTGCCCCCTCATCTCACCTATCCGGATCGCCGGCTGACGATCGAAGAGATCGATAAAGTTCGGCAGATGTCAGAGCATCTTTATCCCGTCGATATCGCCTTTCGGCTCAAGATGAATTTACGTCAAGTCTTTTTCTGCCTAAAAGGCCAGGATTATATCGATCTTTTTTACCTGGATTAGAAAATGATGATTTATAATAAGCGCGAGAGGTTTTATCGATGAGTGCACCAAATTCACAAAATACCGGTACGACCGCCAGCGGGGGCACCGGCCCGCTCGCAGGATTGCGAAAGGACGAGATCGCGTCGATTTCCTCCGCCGGCACGACCGTTACGCTGCGCGGCGGCAGCGATGAGAAAGCGAAGGTCGAGGCGGAGATGCTTCGCAATCGCATGAACTATCATCCGCTTAAATCTCAGGCACCGATGCGTTGGGATAACCAGAGGTTTTAATGAAGAAAAAAGCGGCAGGAGGCCCGACTGTTATTCGCCAGGCGACGGCAGCTCTTGACTCGACGACGATGAGTGACCGGGCGGCGGCCTATTACGCGTTCGCTCACGGCGGGCCGGCCGACGTGACGCTCGACCGCTCGACGCGCGAGATCGCGCAGCATCGCTGCGAGTACGAGTATCTCAACGAAGTGACGCTCTACGGCGCGTGCCTGAAGGCCGCGGCCCTGTCGGTCGGCGTCGGACCGGCGCTGAAGATCGACGGTCCCCGGCTGGCGTTCGGCGAAACCGCCCCGGCCGACCAGCTCGCGAAGTGCCAGTATCTCGAAACCCTCTGGGCCGACTGGTGCAAAGACGTGAAGCTGCGGCGGCTGCTTCAGCTGCTGCCGATGGAACTGATCTATCACGGCGAGATTATTCTGCGCAAGGTCGCCGACGGGACGACGACCGAGGGGTTTAAGTACGTCGCGATTCGGCCCGAGCGGCTCGGTAATCCGTTCGCGTTCACGCAGGACGAGTGCGTCTACGACGGTATCCGGTTCGACCGGCCCGGGGACGGCGCCTCGCCGATCTGCTACTACATCCTCAAAGAATCGGTCAATCCGATCCACGTCACCTACGAGTACGAGGAAGTCCCCGCGTGCGATATTATCCACGTCTTCTCGCCGATGCTCCCGCAGCAGCATCGCGGCTGCCCCTCGGTCCAGTCGGGTCTTCCGCGCCTGGCGCAGCTTCGCCAGCTGATTCGCGCCACCCTCGACGCGGCGATTAACGCGGCGAAGTACTCGATCTTCCTGCATACCGATAACCAGGATCTCATCGAGGCGTTCTCCGGGGTGACCGACGCCGACGGTCAGCCGGCGATTAAAGCGTATCTCGGCAGCGGCACAGGGCTCTATCGGCAGGGGATGAACGACGGCGTGATCTTCGCGCCCCCGGGGTACTCGGCGACCGTCACCGACCCGAAACATCCCAGCTCGACCTTCGATACGTTCAAAAAGGTGATTACCGCCGATATCGGCGCCGGCCTGGGCCTGGGCAGCGGCAAGATCAATAACGATCATTCCGCCTACAACTTCTCCAGCGCCAAGATGGATATGCAGATCGACAACACGATCATCGAGATGGTCCAGGCGACCTTGGGCGACGACGTGCTCGATCCGATCTTCGAGCAGTGGCTCGATACGGTCGCCGAGGTCGACCAGATCGCCGACGAGTTTCTTTTGCGCGCCCGCGTCCCCGAGCGCGTTCGGCATGAGTGGCTCTGGCCGGAGCCGAAGAGCATCGATGAGCTGAAAAGCGCCCAGGCGGACGATATCCGCCTCAAGAACGGATCGACAACGCTGCGCGCTATCTACAGCCGCGAGCGGAAAGATTACGCGGATCAGATCGCGCAATGGGAGAATGAGCGAAGCCGCGTAGGCGCGGCGGCCACTATTCCCACGGAGAATCCGATGGCAGCCGTTCAGAATGGGGAGTGAATGGGGAGTGAGGTATGGCTAAAACAGAAGCGAAGAAGACGCGCGAGGCGCTATTGACGGCTGATCTTGAGATATCCCAAGACAGCACTCAAAAGATCCCGACGATTTTGTTCACTCCGGCGTACAGCGGCGGACTGACGAATCTCGGCGGGGACGAGTGGCCGCTGCCGGTCGTCTTCGATCTGGCCGGCGTGACCGATCCGGTGCAGAACATCCCGATCCTCAAAGATCACGAGGATGAGAAGCGGGTCGGCCAGACGACCGCGATCGACTACACCCCCGAGGAGATCAACGCCCAGGGGAAGGCGGTCTATCTGGGTATCGACCCGGCCGCCGAGGAGGTGATTACCCTGGCGAAGCGCGGCGTCGCGCTTCAGGCGTCGATCCGCACCGCGCTGATCGCCCCGGCCGACTGCGAGCGGTTCGGCGAGGGAGAAACCGTCTTCGTGAATAATCGGACTTTCGACGGACCGGTGGAAGTGGTCCGCAAATTCTCTCTGAGAGAGATTTCTATCGTCACGCTCGGCGCTGATAAGGACACGAGCGTTTCCATCTCAGCTCGCTTGCAGCGAGGGGCGATATGCCCACGGCAAAATGTGTGCAGCCGTTCGGCGCGTTGCGCCTCAGACAGTATGAGGAACAACGTGACGAACGGCAGTGGTGTAATTCCTAAGGGAATGGTGGACGCCGGCCCTGCCGGCATGAAAGGATTTGCTATGCCGAAATTTAACATTTTTGGCTCCAAGCGCCGAGCGGCGGCCAGCGGCAGACGTTCGGCACGTTGTGGTGATGAGAATGGCCCCAACGGGCCGAACGGCAACGGCGAAAAGCCCGAAGAGGCGCTGTGCGAGAACGAGGAATTCCTCGCCTGGCTTGAGTCGCTCGGCTTCGACCCCGCCGCTCTGACCGAAGAGCAGCTCGCTGTACTTGCTATCGCCTTCGGCGCGGCCGCCGAGGACGGTGACGGCGAGGAGGAGAAGAAAGAGGGCGAGGCCGACGACGAAGACGGCGAGGAGAAGAAGGAAGGCGAAGCCGACGACGAGGACGGCGAGGAGAAGAAAGAAGGCGAGGCCGACGACGAGGACGAGGAGAAGAAGGAGGGGGCCGCGAAGATGCGCGCTTGGATCCGCCGCTCCGCCCGGACTCGAACCGCCGCGGCGCGGCTGCTGCGCGCGTTCGCCGGGCCGAGTGTTGCCGGCGGCGGCCGGCCGCATCAGTGCCGCGTCGCCGAGGCCGCGCTGATTAAGTACGGCGGCGCGACCGACGAGCAGCTGAAGCTCGTCGGCTTTACCGACGCGGAGATCGACGCGGCCAATACCGGCGAGAATCAGCGGCTCACGCCCAGCCGGTTCATCTGGCGCAGCGGCGCGCTGAAGGGGGCCGACTGGCGCGACGTCGACGCCGTCGGAGCGGTGCTTCAGAGCGGAATGCTTCAGAACCGGCTCAATCCGTCGTATCAGGCCGGCCAGTATCGTACCGGGGCCGCCGCGGGGACGCTGTCGAACAGTGACCTGCCGAACGTGCTGATGAATACGATGCACAAAGAGATGCTCATCGGGTTCAAGGAGAACGAGGATCCGACGGATAAGCTCTCGAAGGTCGGGACCGCCGTCGATAAGCGCGGGCAGCTCTTCTGGACGCTCAATCCGCAGGGGAAGATGGAGCAGGTCCGGGAGAACGGCGAGCTGACTTCCCTCGAAATGAAGGATACCGGCGTCTGGGTGACCCCGAATACCTACGGCAATAAGCTGAAGATCGGCTACGACGATATCGTCAACGATAATCAGCAGGCGCTCGCCGATCTGCCGCAGTTCCTCGGCCGGTTCATTCGCAACTCGAAGCAGGATATCTGGTGGAATACCCTCGCCGGGAAGCTCGGCGGCGGGGCCGGTAAGGTCGCCTCGCTCAGCGGCAATCCCGCTTTGTCGCTCAATGGACTCAACGCGGCCTTCGCCGCGCTTAAGAAGACCAAGGACGAAAACGGTCATCCGCTGGTCAATCGCGGAAAGTACCTGGTCTGTACCCCGGCCAGTGAAGCGACCGCGCTGAATATCCAGAACGGCCAGATGGTCGTCAGTGGGACGGCGCCCAACGGAATCTCGATGGTGCCGAATAACCTGACGAACCAGTTCGAGACGGTCGCCAGCGCGTTCCTCGGGACCGGGTCGAATATCCCGACCGCGAAGTTCGCCGATCTCGGCTGGCTGCTCATGGCCGACCCGACCGACCTGCCGCTGATGATTATCACCTACCTCAACGGCGCGAAGGAACCGACCATGAAGACGGTACCCGGCCGCTACGAGGTAGAAGGGATCGAAATCGGTATCTGGTGGACCTTCGGCATCGGCGTCGGCGACGTGCGAGCCGCCTGCTACTCCAGCGGCGCCGGCAGCTAGCAGCTGCGGGCGGTTGCCGTAGGGGGATCTTCCTGAGCATAGGAAGGTCCCCGCGGCGATACCGCTCACGCTGTTCGCTGGAACAGAGAAAAAGCTCTTACAAAAAGAACAAACTATAGGGAGAAATTCTATGGGTGCTGTGTTTAGGAATGATTCGTTTCGTATCCCCGTGATTCCGTCGGCGTCGCTCGCTTGCGGGACGGTGGTTTATGTCAACGGCCTGGTCGGAGTCGCCACTCGGCCTATCGAGAAGGACACCTACGGCGAGATTCAGCTCGTCGGGGAGTACGACGTCGATGTCAGCGGCGTGACCGCCAGCCAGGGGGAAATCGTTACCGTCGCGGCGAAGACGCTCGGCGGTGAAGATACGACCTGCAAGTTCGGCCCGGCCGTCGCCGCGGTGACCAGTTCGGATACCGCCGCCCGGCTGCGTCTGGACTGCATGGCGAACTACGGCGGTGACGGCTCGTCGAGCTCCAGCAGCGAAAGCTCCAGCTCGAGCTCCAGCGAAGGCCAGGGCGGCGGTGGCTGAGCCGGCCGGTAGCACCGGCGGGCGGTATGCCCCCGACGGGATAGCGGCAGCCGTTCGGCACGATGTGCCTCAGAATGGTATGAGCGCTAACAGCGCGAACGGCTGCGGTTAATTGTTAAGTAAATAGTCGCACCCGGCAGTGCCGGGCGTGCGCTTGTTTGGGGTGATTTTCCTCACCCCAAACAATTCTCTAATTAGCTAGGGAATCTGCATATAGAATAAACGCCACTGCTGTAATGCTGAAAAAAAGATGAACAAGAACTACCTCAATAACAACCCACAATATTCGGTACCATCGGGGAATTTTATACATTCGCATTGCGTGTTCCTCCATTATGGGCAAATATAAGGTATGGCAAGCAAAAAGACAAGAGCAAATGGGCGGGGAGCCCCCGCAAGCGATATTCCCTTACAGTCCAAGGGCAGCCGTTCGGCGCGATGTGCCTCAGATGATATGAGTGCCAACGGCACGAACGAATGCGGCAAAATGGCTAAGGGCATATTGCCCACCGCGGCTCGCGGTGCCGTGTTTTGGCTTGTTGTCTGGTCGCTCCTATTCGGCGTATGGAAGGCCGGTCGTGCGCTCATCGAGCGCGGTCTGCCGACGATCCGGATCGAATGGCCCGACCGTGAGAAGGACGCCACACCGCTGGCGACGTGGATTAAGAAGAACCGGCCCGGCCTGGAGGCGGACTATCCGGCCGTCGGGGCCGAGCTGCGCCGAACCGCCGAACGGCTGGCCGGGAACCCCGGCTGGTATTATTCCCACGGCTGTCCAGCGCAGCCGTTCGGCCGTTGGCCTTCAGATGAGCCCGTCGGGCGAACGGCTGCGGAGAATGACCAAGGGAAACAGTGCCTGCCGCTGCGAGCGGCCGCGGCGGCCGATACGATCGCGCGTGTGCAGCCGGAGGTTTCGGACGCGGCCGCTTGGCGGGCGTTTATCTCCGCTTTGACGGGGCGTTTCCAAGGCGGGGATGCCTCCGCGCTGGCGGGAGAGTACAGAGAAGCGGCAGGATGTTTCGGGGTGGTCAAGGCCGTTGAAGCACTGATAGACACGGTGGAAGGAGCCAAGGAAGATGAAGAAAGCACTGCTGAAGCTGATGCTGAAACTGGCGATGCTGCTGGCGCTGTGGACGCTGAAGGATCAGACGAAGTCGAAGATCAACCGGTCGCTGGCGGCGAGGATGAAATCGCTGCTGAGAAAGATCGTGGGAATCCGGGATGCCCCAGAGGACAATGTCCAACCGGAACCGGATATCGATACGGAGGATCGTATTGGGGAGGAACGTATCCGTATTATCGACTTTTTTAACCAGCTGAGAGAAAGAATAGAATCATGGAAGCTCCCGGCCTCGGACTCGAAACACTAAGCACCGAACGCAGAAAGCGCCAGGCGGAGAAGCTCGCCGCGGCGCCGGCGTACCGGATCGACTACGCGTGGGCGGCGTA
>JAFRFG010000002.1 GCA_017434455.1 Thermoguttaceae bacterium
CCTTCTTTCGGTTGACAATGCCGTCGGGCATCGCCTCCAGACGCTGCATCATCTCCTCACCGATGCCGGCCAGGACCTGCTTGGGGCCGTCGTCGCCGGCGACCCAATGGCCGAGGATGTTCAAGACCAAACCGCCGGTGGCCAGACCGCCGAAATGGCCGTACCGCTCCACCAGCGTCACCTTGGCACCGGCGCGGGCCGCCGAAATCGCCGCGCAGCAGCCGGCCGGACCACCACCGACCACCAGGACATCGCACTCGGAGATCTGCGGAACCTCCAGCACCGGGCGGGTCACCTTGCCGTCGGCCCGGCGCGCCGGCGCCGCGCCGACACCGTCGTACACCGTTCCGTTCGATTTGGGACCCGGTTTATTACGGTGCCGAAAAACGGCCCGAAGCGCGACGGCGTTTGCCGCGGAAAACACGCCCAGGGCGGTCCAATTCATCCAGTCACGACGGGAGAGCATCGATTTTTTCATAGAACGAATTCCTTTCTCATCATAGGGCGCGGCGAAAACGCGGTTTGGCAGTTTCGTTGGAACTTTTACGATTGATGGAACTTTTCACGATGGACGGATCACCGACGCCCCCGGCGGGTGCGGCCTTTTATTTCCCCTTCGACTCAAAGGGCCCCAAGACCCGCTTGATCCGGCGACGCTCGTCGGTGGCGTCGAGGTGATACACAAAATACCGCTGACCGCCGTCGACCACGCGAACGACCACGTGCCCGTACGCCGGCTGAAGGTACTCATGCCAGGGGCAGTCGGCCAGCTCGGCCAAACGCTTGGGCGAAACCCAGGTCGGACAGACGGTCGTCTCGTCGACCGAGCGTCCCTTAGTCATATTGACCATCGTGTTGTCGCACAGGTGGTAATAATCCCAGACATTGGTGATATAGAACCGGGCGCGAACGGCGCTGGTGAATTCCTTGCGCATCGCGTCTTTATAGGTGTGATGATTCGTCTTGCAGACATCGACCTCGCCGGCCGCCGTACCGACACGCCCCTCCACGTTGGCAAAGCCGCCGGCGGGATCTTTGTAGCCGTCGGAAATATCTCCGCCGGTAAAATATTTGAACGGGCCGTACGAGATGAGAATCGCCAAGCTCAGCGCGTTTTCGTTGACGGTCGCCTCGGGGATGAGCAGCCGAAGATCGTCATTCACTCCCTCTTTCCCGCTCCACACGACGATATTCCCCGCCAGGTTCCGGATATGGAAATCGGGGTAACTCTCGCGTTTTTTGGTCAGGTGAATCTGGTCCAGCGCGCCGACGGCGAACTCCGGATGAGTCGATATCCCCTGAGAAACCTTCCACTCGACGAACTTGGTGTAGTTCTTATGCGTCGGGCATAACTCAAACTTCGGCTGTTTTGGGTCCCCCCGATCATAGATGGCACCGAAATCGAAAAATTCCCCCATATTCGCCAGCCCCGAGAGGACGTAATCTCCCCGGCCGTCGGCTTTGACCGGGGGATACTTGCCGCTGCCGCAGTGATCGGCGTGGTAGTGCGAGAGCATCATGTAATCGATCGAGCGGCCGCTGTCTTGGGGCTTCACCGCGGCGATGTAGCGCGCGATCCATTCGCTGACCGGACGCGATTTGTTCGGCAGGATCGGAAACTGGTCTTCCTGTTTCGAGAGGCGGTCAGCGGTATCCAGGAGCATCGTCGTCCCATCGGGGAAGACGTAGAACATATTCTCCCCCACCCCGCTGTAGATGAAGTGGAGGAACATCTCCCCCTCCCGCCAATCGGGGAGGGTCTGGCCGGCGAACTCCTCGGCCCCTATCCCCTTCGCCGCCCAGGCGCCGATCCCGCAGGCCCCTATGGCCGCGGCGGAGGTTTTCAAAAAATCACGTCTGCTGCCCATCGTCTTTGTCCTTTCGTAAAAAAATCCCCTCAAACGGCTTTCATTATACAAAGCCGCGGCGCGAAACGCAAATCAAGGAATAAAGAGCGCGGCCGGCCCCCAAGCGGCGTGAAACGCCTCGGCCGAGCGTTATTTCCCTTTCGACTCGAAGGGCCCCAAGATTCGCTTGATCCGGCGCCGATCATCGGTGGCGTCCAGGTGATAGACAAAGTACCGCCGGCCGCCGTCGATCACGCGCACGACCACGTGTCCGTACGCCGGCTGAAGGTACTCGTGCCAGGAGCAGCCGGCCAGCTCGGCCAAACGCTTGGGAGCGACCCAGGTCGGGCAGACGGTCGTCTCGTCGACCGAGCGCCCTTCGGTCATATTGGTCATCGTGTTGTCACACAGGTGGCGATAGGTCCAGGCGTTGGTGATGTAGAACCGGGCGCGAACGGCGCTGGTGAATTCCCTGCGCATCGCGTCTTTATAGGTATGGTGATTCGTCTTGCACACGTCGACCTCGCCGGCCGCCGTCCCGACGCGCCCCTCAATATTGGCGCTGCCGCCTTGAGGATCTTTGTAGTCGTCGGAGATATCGCCCCCGGTGAAGTACTTGAACGGGCCGTACGAAATGAGAATCGCCAAGCTCAGCGCGTTTTCGAAGACATTCGCCTCGGGGATGAGAAGGCGAAGGTCGTCATTTTCCCCCTCTTTCCCGCTCCAAACGACGATATTCGCCGCCAAATTTCTGATATGGAAATCGGGGTAGCTGTCGGGTTTTTTGGTTAGGTGAATCTGGTCCAGCGCGCCGACGACAAACCCCGGACGGGTCGACACCCCCTGGGAAACTTTCCACTCGGCGAACTTCGTAAAATTCTCATACGCCCCGCTTAACTCGAACTTCGGCTGATCCGGATTCCCCCGGTCGTAGATGGCGCCGAAATCGAAAAACTCCCCCATATTCGCCAGCCCCGAGAGGACATAATCTCCCCGGCCGTCGGCCCTGGCCGAGGGATACTTGCCGCTGCCGCCGTGATCAAGGTGGTAGTGCGAGAGCATCATATAGTCGATCGAGCGGCCGCTGTCTTGGGGCTTCACCGCGGCGACGTAGCGGGCGATCCACTCGCTGGCCGAGCGCGATTTGTTCGGCAGGATCGGGAAATTCTCCTCCTGATCGGTGGTGCGCTCCCCGGTATCCAGGAGCATCGTCGTCCCGTCGGGGAAGACGTAGAACATATTCTCCCCGATCCCGTTGTAGATGAAGTGGAGGAACATCTCCCCTTCCCGCCAATCGGGGAGGGTCTGGCCGATAAGTTCCTCGGCCCCGCCGTGCGCTGCCCAGGCGCCGACCCCGCAGGCCCCCAGGGCCGCGGCGGAGGTTTTCAAAAAATCACGTCTGCTGCCCATCGTGTTCGTCCCCTTTCAAAAAATACCCCCCCAACAGCTGTTTATGAGCACACAACCGCCTTGCCGATTATTTCCCTTTCGACTCGAAGGGGCCGAGGACCCGCTTGATCCGGCGACGCTCGTCGGTGGCGTCGAGGTGATACACAAAATACCGCTGACCGCCGTCGACCACGCGCACGACCACGTGCCCGTACGCCGGCTGAAGGTACCCGTGCCAGGGGCAGTCGGCCAGTTCGGCCAAACGCTTGGGAGCGACCCAGGTCGGGCAGACGGTCGTCTCGTCGGTTGTGCGCCCCTCGGTCATGTTGGCCATCGTGTTGTCGCACAGGTGGTAATAATCCCAGACGTTGGTGATGTAGAACCGAGCGCGCACGGCGCTGGTGAACTCTTTGCGCATCGCGTCTTTATAGGTGTGGTGATTCGTCTTGCACACGTCGACCTCCCCGGCCGCCGTCCCGACACGCCCCTCCACGTTGGCACTGCCGCCTTGAGGATCGTTGTAGCAGTCGGAAATATCACCACCGGTGTAATATTTGAACGGCCCGTACGAGATGAGAATCGCCAAGCTGAGCGCGTTCTCGTAGACGTTCGCCTCGGGGATAAGAAGGCGAAGATCGTCATTCTCTCCCTCTTTCCCGCTCCAAACGACGATATTCGCCGCCAAATTTCTGATATGGAAATCGGGGTAGCTCTCGCGTTTTTTGGTCAGGTGAATCTGATCCAGCGCGCCGACAGCGAACTGCGGACGGGTCGATACCCCCTGAGAAACTTTCCACTCGGCGAACTTCGTGTGGTTCTCGTACGACTCGCTCAGCTCAAACTTCGGCTGATTCGGATTCCCCCGGTCATAGATGGCGCCGAAGTCGAAAAATTCCCCCATATTCGCCAGCCCCGACAGCGCGTAGTCCCCCCGACCGTCGGCTTTGGCTTGGAAATGCTTGTCGTCCCCGCCGTGGTCGTTGTGGTAATGCGAGAGCATCATGTAGTCGATCGAGCGGTCGCTGTCCTTGGGCTTCACCGCGGCGACGTAGCGCGCGATCCACTCGCTGGCCGAACGCGATTTGTTCGGCAGGACCGGGAAGTGCTCTTCCTGATCGATATCGCGCTCCCCGGTATCCAGGAGCATCGTCGTCCCGTCGGGGAAGACATAGAACATATTCTCCCCGACCCCGTTATAGATGAAGTGAAGAAACATCTCCCCTTCCCGCCAATCGGGGAGGGTCTGGCCGATAAGTTCCTCGGCCCCGCCGATGTTTCCCGCCCAAGCGCCGACCCCGCAGGCCCCAATGGCCGCGGCGGAGGTCTTTAAAAAATCACGTCTGCTGCCCATCGCTCGTTTGCCGCCTTTCGTAAAAACACCCCCCCTTAAGACACCAGCTTTGATTATACAAAGCCGCGGCGCGAAAGGCAAATCAATCCAAATCGGCGAAAAGAACAATCAAAAAAAAGAAATACCGGGGAAAGAGCCCCCCCTTCCCCGCGCGGATCAATACTTAAAGGCGAACCCCTCCTCCAGCTCCTGGGGAAGGTCAAACAGATCGACAAAGTCTTCAAAAGTATCGCTGCTGCTTTTACTCATCAGCCCGACATCGATCATATTGAAGACAATCGTGCCGATATCCTCGGTCTTGTGGATCCCCATCGAGCCGAGAACCATCCCCGCCATAAAGCCGTACTGCCCAAGAGCGCACTGCTTCACGGCCAGGCACAGATCCTGGCCGCTGACATGCGTCGGGCCGGAGATGCTTTCCCCGGAAACACGCGCTTCCTCTCGGCGCCGCTGGACGGCGTATTCGAGCGCTTTCGAGACAAAAATGTAGGCGCCGCGTTTATAACGCTTATCCCGCGTCAGGAGTTTTTCGAACTCCTCGGCCTTTCCCATGGCTGTGTCTTGACCTCGAAACTAAGGGGCATCTTTTTTCCCTCAAGAACCGGCGTTCCCCTTTGTTTGAATACCGGTTCTCGTGACGCTTTCTTCGCGCGGAAGAAAAACCTCAGGCGGGGCTCTCGATCATTTGCCGATCACAAACGACATCCCCGTGAGCTTCTTGACGGTGTGCTCGTACCGCGCGAAGATCATTCGCCCGGCACTGGTCTGCAGCACACTGGTCACGGTGACCGAGACACGCTCCCCGATATGGCTGTACCCCTGGTCGACCACCATCATCGTGCCGTCGTCCAGATAGGCGATCCCCTGGCCGACTTCCTCACCGCTTTTGATGATATCGACCTCGATCCGCTCCCCGGGGAGGAAGACCGGTTTGAGGGAGTTCGCCAGATCGTTGAGGTTAATCACCACCACGCCCTGAAGCTTCGCCACCTTATTGAGGTTGAAGTCGTTCGTCACCAGCTTGCCGCTGAGGTGCTTGGTCAGCGCCACGAGCTTCAGGTCGACCGGCTGGCCTTTATATTCGGGCAGTTCGGTATCGTCGATCTGAAGATCGACCCCCGGCATATTCTGCAGCCGGTTGAGGATATCCAAACCGCGGCGGCCGCGGGAACGGCGCGAGCGGTCGGGCGAGTCGGCGATGTGCTGAAGCTCGATCATCGCGAATCGGGGCATCACCAGGGGGGAATCGACCAGTTTGGTCTCCATCACGTCGGCGATACGGCCGTCGATCACGACGCTGGTATCCAAAATCAGCGGTTTAATCCCTTTGACGTTTTTCTGGAACTCGACATAGGGGATGATAAACCGAAAGTCGTTCCGGGTCTGGAGGAGGAAACTGACCCCCAAATAACTGAACGACAGGAGCATAATCGCCATCACGTTGCGGCGCAGATCCGAGGGACCTTCGTTGATCCCCTCGTTGAAGAACGGCTCCAGCGCCATCCCCATAAAGTAGGTCATCACCATCCCGATCAGCAGCCCGAAATAGATCGCGCCGATCCATTGGACCTGCTTTTTGGGGAAAGCCATATCGATCACGATCAGCGCGACCGCGAAGATCATCAGCGCGAAGAAGGTGGTGAGATTGATTTCGGCGTTGCCGCCGGCGATTCCGCCGCTGCGGACGATAACCACACCGATCCCGCTGGTGACCAGCAGGAACAAACATCGAAGGATCAATAATATCATTACGGCCTCATAAATCAAAAATGGAAAAAAAATGTAAGACAGCACTCCGCTAGGGAGTATAACACATCAAACGCTCAAAGTCTACTATCCCGAAACAGTTATCGGGAGGGGGTAAAAAAAGGGGGAGAAACCGGATTTTTATCGGGCCGAAATCGTCCCAAAACCCTGTTAAAACTCCGCTTTTGCGCTATAATAGACAATATATATAGCGCATGTTCCCCGTATATAGCGCACGTTCCCTTTGGACGGAACCCCTTCCCCCGCCGCAGGCGGGGCACAGAAAGCCGTCCGCAGCTTCGAAAAGGAGGTCCCATTGTCTTCCGACGATATGAACGATAATACCCCCGAAAATTCCTTCGGTGAGCCCTCCGATAATCCCGATCGTTCCGACAGTTCCGACGATCTGTCCCAGTTCCTTTCCGACTCCAAAGATTTCTCCTGGGTCCCCCGCGACGGCGAGGGGAACGAGATCCCCGGCGCCCTGGACGATCCCGAGAAATACCCCCCGCTCAAGCCGATCTACAACCCGAAGGACGACCGCTACTACCTTCCCGACAAAACGCTCCTGGAGCAGCGCCCCATCGTCGAGGAGATGCACGACTGCTTCATCGACTACTCGATGAGCGTCATTATCAGCCGCGCCATCCCCGATGTCCGCGACGGTTTAAAGCCGTCGCAGCGGCGTATTTTGGTAGCGATGAACGATCTGGGGCTCAGCCCCTCGAGCCACCGCATCAAATGCGCCAAGATCTCCGGCGATACCAGCGGTAACTACCATCCCCACGGTGAGGCGATCATTTACCCGACCTTGGTCCGCATGGCCCAAGAGTGGAACATGCGCTACCTGCTGGTCGACAAACAGGGGAACTTCGGTTCGATCGCCGGTCTGCCCGCCGCGGCGATGCGATACACCGAGGCGCGCCTCTCCCCGATGGCGATGGCGCTGCTGGAAGACCTCAAACTCGACACGGTCGACTACATCCCCACCTACGACGAGCGAAATCTCGAGCCGACGGTCCTCCCCTCCAAGGCGCCGAACCTCCTGATCAACGGTTCCGACGGTATCGCCGTCGGGATGGCGACCAGTATCCCTCCGCACAATATCCGTGAAGTCTGCGACGCGGCGATCGCCGTGATCGACCGCCCCTCGATCTCCGGTTCCGAACTGCTGAGAATCTGCCCCGGTCCCGACTTCCCGACCGGCGGCATCGTCTCGCGCAAGGGGCTTAAGAAGGCGTATCTCGACGGCCGCGGCAGCGTCTTCGTCCGCGCCAAGACCGAAATCGTCGAGAAAAAGGGGAAGTGCTGGATCATCATCCACTCGATCCCCTATAAGCAAAGCCGCGATCTGATCGTCACCCAAATCAACACCGCGATCAGCGAAGGGAAGATCGACGGGGTTTCGAAAGAGGCCGAAGACCTCTCCGATCTCAAAGAGCCGGTCCGTATCCAAATCGAGCTCAAAAAGGGGGCCGACCCCGAGCTGGCGTTAAATCAGCTGTTCCGCACCACCTCGCTGCAGACCACCTACCCGATCATCCTGCTGGCGCTGGTCGACAATCAGCCGCGGGTCCTCTCGTTCAAAGAGATGCTCGAAGAGTTCATTCGTCACCGGACCAGCGTGATCCGCAGGCGGACGACCTTCCTCCTCAACCGGGCGCTGAAACGGCTTCACACGATCGAGGGGCTCCTCATCGCGCACGCCAATATCGACGAGGTGATCCGCATCATCCGAACCAGCAAGACCCAGGCCGAGGCGAAAGAGCGTCTGTGTCAAATCCAATCCCCCGCCGCGCTGCTTCAGCGCGCCCTGGGGGACGCCGGATTCGAGGCGTTCGTCGAAAACCGCGGTTCCCGCGAAGAGACCTACTCCCTCACCCCGGTTCAGGCCGACGCTATTTTGAAGATGACGCTCGGCCAGTTGGTCAACCTCGAGCAGGAGAAACTCTCGGGCGAATACAATACCCTTCTGGACAACCGCGCCGAATACCGCCGCATCCTCTCCGACGAGAGCAATATCCTCGCGGTCGTGCGAAGCGACCTGGAGGAGATCAAAAAGAAGTTCTCCGACAAGCGTCGCACAGAACTGGGGACCTTCGGCCCCGGCGACGATCTGGAGAGCGTCCCCGACGACACGATGGTCATCACGATCACCGAGAACAACTACATCAAGCGGACGCCCTCGGCCGAATTCCGAACGCAAAACCGCGGCGGCATGGGGCTCACCGGCGCCGCCTCGCGAGATCAAGATCGGGCCAAGCATCTGTTCGTCGCCAACAACCGCGATTACATTCTCTTCTTTACCAACCGCGGGAAGGTCTACTGGATGCGGGTCTATAAGATCCCGGAGGGGTCCCGCGACGGCAAGGGGCGCTCGCTGATGAACCTTCTGCGGCTTGAGCGAAACGATAAGAACGAGGTGATCGAGAGGATCGCCGTCCCGAAGGTGGTTCAAGACCTGGCCGAACCGGACCGCTTCCTGGTGATGGCCACCAAGCAGGGGCTGGTCAAAAAGACCGCGCTGTCGGCCTACAGCCGTCCCAAGAAGAACGGCATCATCGCCGTCAAACTCAGGGACGACGACGAGCTGATCGACGCGACCCTCTGCGGTCCCAGCGACGAGATTGTCCTTTCCACCGCCCACGGCATGGCGATTCGGTTCCGTCAGTCCGACGCCCGCTCGATGGGGCGCAACTCCAGCGGGGTGCGCGGCATCAAGCTGCGCAAGGGGGACAGCGTCGTCGGGATGGCCGTGGCCGACGAAAGCGCGACGCTTCTGACGATCTGCGCCGATGGTATCGGCAAGCGGACCCCCTTCGGCCCAAACGCGGTGGGCGCAGACACCGACCCCGCCAATGAAGCCGACGACGTCAAGTCGAATTTCTCCTACCGCACTCAGACGCGCGGCGGCTTTGGTCTTCGCGACATCGAAGTGAGGAAACGTCAAACCCGGGTCATCGGCATTGTCTCGGTCAACGAAGACGATGAGATGATGATGCTCACCACCGGCGGAAAGGTCCAGCGGGTGAAGATCACTCAGATCCCGATCAACGGCCGCAATACCAAGGGGGTTCGCATTATGAAGGTCGACGCCAACGATCAGCTGGTGGCGATCAACCGCATCCCGCCGGAACAGATCGTTGAGGAACAGGCCGCTGCCGAAAGTGTTGCTGCCGACAGTGCTGCTTCCGACAGCGCTGCTGCCGGAAATGCTGCTGCCGGAAATGACGCCGACGGAAATGACGCCGACGGCGGGCCTTCCGCTTAAGGAGCAACCCCGCGGCGCGCTGCGGCGCCCGCGCGAAGGCCAACAAAAAAAGCCCCGCTTTCAAAGCGGGGCTTTTTTCGGTTTTTCACGGCCGGATAAAGGCCGCGAAGGAGGTTGTTTTTCCTTACGCCATCCAGGCGGGATACTCGCCGGCCTTCGGCAGCTCGGCCAAGGTCACCGACTCGATCTCGTCGATCTGGAGCATCTCGTCGGCGAACGACTTCTCGGGAACGCTGTCGAGCGACAGGATACCCAAGGTGACCGTACCCGGCTTGCTGGCCGAACGGCCGACCGACAGACGGGCGATATTCATATTGTACTTGGCGGTGATGCTGCCGACCTTGCCGATGACGCCCGGGACATCTTTGTGCTCGAACAGCGCCAGGTGGCCGTCGAGGTAGGCCTCCAGACGCAGACCGTCTTTGATGATCAGACGGGGCATCGTGTTGCCGAAGATGGTGCCGCCGAGGGAAACCATCCCCTTGTCGGTCGTCAGCTCAACGGTCATCAGCGAGCTGAAGTCGACGACTTCGGTCGAGGTCTCTTGGACGACCTTGATACCGTACTCGGCCATCATCGGGATCGCCGAAACGATGCTCACGTCGCTCCCCGTGGCCGCGGTCAGCAGCCCGGCGGCGAAAGCGCTGGTCACCAGCTGGGTGTTCTTCTTGCCGATGTCCCCCTTGTAGCAGAGCTTGCAGGAGCTGATCGCGGCCTTGGTGACCTGGCGGGCCAGCAGACCGAGACGGTACGAGGTATCGAGCCAGCTGCGCAGATCGTTGAGCGTCTCCGGATCGAGCGAGGAGAAGTTCACGGCCTGCTTGATGATCCCCTTGGTCAGGTAATCGATCACCAGCTGAACGGCTTCCAGCGCGACGTTCGTTTGGGCCTCTTCGGTGCTCGCCCCCAGGTGCGGGGTGCAGACGACGTGCGGCATGCCGAACAGCTCGCTGGAGGTGCACGGCTCTTCGGGGTAGACATCCAGGGCGACGCCGCCGAGCTGGCCGCTCTTGAGCCCCTCGGCCAGGGCGTCCATATTGTAGATGCCGCCGCGGGCGCAGTTGATCAGGCAGACCCCCTTCTTCATCTTCGCGATCTGAGGGGCGTCGATCAGATTGCGGGTCTGATCATTGAGCGGGGTATGGACGGTGAGGTAATCGAACTCGGGGAGCATCGACTCGACGGTGTCGAAGAGCTTCACGCCGAGTTCTTCGGCGCGGGCCTGCGGGAGGAACGGGTCGTAGGCGACGACGTTCATGCCGAACGCCTTGGCGAAGCGGGTCACGACCTGGCCGATGCGCCCCATCCCGATGATGCCGAGAGTCTTGCCGAAGAGCTGGTGACCGGTGAACTTTTTGCGGTCCCAGCGGCCTTCGATCAGCGACTGATAGGCCGGAGCGGTGTTGCGGCTCAGCGCCAGGATCAGGGCGAAGGTCTGCTCGGCGGTCGAGATGGTGTTCCCGCCCGGGGTGTTCATCACGATGATGCCGTTCTTGGTCGCGGCCTTCAGATCGATGTTATCGACACCGACACCGGCGCGGGCGATCGCCTTGAGCCGGCGGTTCCCCTCGAGAACATCGGCCGTGATCTTGACACCACTGCGACAGATCGCGCCGTCGAATTCCAGAAGGGTCTGGCGAAGCTCCTCCCCCTTCAAGCCGATGCGCTCTTCGTACTCCACACCGGCGTTCTTCAACAAATCCAGCCCGTCCTGGGAAAGATTATCCAGCACGACGATTCTAGCCATAGCGACCACCTTCCTTCATACTTGGTTTGGTGAGTTGATCTTCCTGTAATCGATAAAAATTTATCGTTTACGTTCCTCATTTTACCCTTTTCCGAAAGCGTGTCAATAAAGAATCACGCCCGAAAAAGGGTAAAAGAGGATGAAATCACGGAATCTCGGCGGTGATCCCGCCGGCGGCCCGCAAATACGCCTTCTGAGTGTAGTCGGCGACCATGCGGTGGGCCGAGAAACGCCAGGCCAACGTGGCGATCGAGTTCTTCATCCGCTCGATCCACTCCAGCGGCAGCCCGTCCTCATCGCGGTCGTAGTACATCGGGATGATCTGGTTCTTGAGCACATCCATCATGCTGGCGCGGTCCCGTTCGTCGGTGATCGCGTCGAAGGTGTGCGCCGAGCCGTTGCCGATGGCAAAACCGTTCGTCCCGTCGTACGCCTCGGCCCACCAGCCGTCGAGCACCGAGAAGTTCAGGGCGCCGCTTAAGACCGCCTTTTGCCCGCTCGTCCCGGAGGCCTCCAGCGGCCGGCGCGGGTTGTTGAGCCACACATCGACCCCCTGTACCATGTGGCGGGCGACATTGATATCGTAGTCTTCGAGGAAGACGATTCTGTTTTCGAAGCGCGGGTCTTTGCGCAGCTGGGAGATTTCCCAAATCAGCCGTTTGCCCGGCTTGTCGGCCGGGTGCGCCTTGCCGGCGAAGACCAGCTGCACCGGACGATCGGGATCGTTCAGCAGCGAGGCCAGTTCCCCGGGCTCCTGCGTAATCAAGGTCGCGCGCTTATAGGTCGCGAAACGGCGCCCGAAGCCGATCGTCAGGACGTTCGGGTCAAAGATCGTCTGGGCCTTGAGGATATCGTCCTCCGAGGCCTTGGCCCTGCGCAGCTGGCGGGTCAGGCGCAGGCGAATGAAAATGATCAGCAGATTCTTCAGCACACCGTGGGTCTCCCACAGCTCGCCGGGATCGATATTGTGGACCTGTTCCCAAACCGCCGGATCGATCGATTCCTCGGTCCAGCCGGGCATATGGCGCTCGAAGAGGGTCTTCATCTGCCAGGCCATCCAGCTGGGGACGTGAACACCGTTGGTGATATGGCCGATCGGAATCTCGGACTCCGACTTTTTCTCGGGCCACAGGCAGCGCCACATGTGACGCGTCACCTTCCCATGCAGACACGAGACCGCGTTGACGTAGCGGGAGAGATTCATCCCGAGGACGGTCATGCAGAAGTTCTCGTTCGGGTCGGAGGGGTTCTTGCGTCCCAGAGCCATCAGCGCGTCGTGCGAAAGCCCCAGCTTCTTGCCGAGGGGGCCGAGGTGCTCTTCGATCAGGGCCGAGTCAAAGTAGTCGTGACCGGCGATCACGGGGGTATGGGTGGTGAAGACCGTCTGCTCGGTCACCTCACGGGCGGCGTCCTCGAACGACATCCCGTTGTCGTCCATCTTCTCGCGAATCACCTCCAGCGTGGCGAAGGCGTTGTGCCCCTCGTTGAGGTGATAGACGCCGGGGGTGATTCCCAGGGCCCGCAGCGCGCGCACCCCGCCGATCCCCGAGACAATCTCTTGACGGATACGGGTGCGGTTGTTCCCCCCGTAGAGGGTGCTGGTCAGCTCTCGGTCCTCCTTGGAGTTCTCTTCCATATCGGTATCGAGAAGGTAGAGATTGACGCGGCCGACGGCCATCTTGCGGACGCGGGCGTAGATCGGCCCGTTCGAGGTCTCGACCTGGACGGTGATCTTATTGCCGTCCTTGTCGAGCGCCGGTTCCAGGGGGACATACTCGACCTTCGTGTCGATGTACTCTTCCTTCTGCCACCCCTCGGCGTCGAGATACTGACGGAAATAACCCTGATCGTAGAACAGGCCGATCGCCACCAGCGGAACCCCCAGGCCGCTGGCGCTTTTGATGTGGTCGCCGGCCAAAATCCCCAAACCGCCCGAATAGATCGGAACCGACTCGTGGAGACCAAACTCCAGCGAGAAATAGGCGACCGGCTTCGAACCGAGGACCCCGACGTTCTGCTGGGCCCAGATCGGGCGGGTCGTCATATACTGGACCATGCGGCGATACGCCTGGTCGACCCGGGTGTGCAGGGCCAGCTCGTAGGCGCGGGCCTCCAGCCGTTCGGGGGAGAACTCTTTCAAAAGGGCGATCGGGTTGTGGCCCAGCTGACGCCAGCGGGTCGGCTCAATCGATTGAAAAATCGTCACCACCTCGGGGTGCCAGCTCCACCACATATTGTGGGCCAGAGCGTTGAGCTTCTCGTAAACGGTCGCCGGACGCTGAGTGATGCAGCGTGCATCCTGCGCAGAAGTAGTATCCGTCATCGTGCCATCCTCTCCTTGGTAAACCTTTGTGGGGATCTGCCATGGCCGACCAGAGCGAAGGCCCTGGCAATTGGCGAAAACAATTCACGGTAAAACCGCGCTGCGGTGCGCGGCGCAATCATTCGCGGGCTTAAGACAGGGGCCGGGTCGATCATTCAACAAGCCCGCAGTGGGCTATTTTACCTGTATCACACCGATGAGAAAGGAGGGAGCCGCGCCTTCGGAGGCGATCACAACAGACCCCGCGCCGGGCGCCGATCAATTGAACCGCGCGCGGGGGTGTGTTAGAATCGACCAAAGAACGGTGGCGGTGACGGCACCGCGTCATTTCGAGGAAAACATTATTACAGGAAGACAAAAGATGATCTATCGAACCATTGGAAAGAGCAATATCTCCGCCTCGGTCGTCGCCTTCGGAACCTTCCCCCTGGGAGGGTGGATGTGGGGGGGGTGCGACGAGAAAGCCGCGCTGAACACCATCGCCGAGGCCCTCGATCTGGGGATCAACCTCTTCGATACCGCCCCGCTGTACGGATGGGGAAGCTCCGAGGAACTGCTGGGACGGGCGATGAAGGGCAAACGCGAGAAGTTCGTCGTCTCGACCAAGTGCGGCCTGCGCTGGAACGGCCCGGACTTCACCGAAGACTCGGGAGAATTTCACTTCCGTTACGACGAGCGCGGGTTAAACCCGAACGGTCCGATGGTCTGCCGCCGCTATCTGTCGGCCAAATCGATCCGCTGGGAGGTCGAACAGTCGCTGCGCCGTCTGGGGACCGACTACATCGATATCTATTTCACCCACGCCCCCGACGCGACCACGCCGCTGGACGAGTCGATCGACGAGCTACTTCGTCTCAAGGCCGAGGGGAAGATTCTCACCATCGGCTGCTCGAATGTCAGCAATGACCAGATGAAGCAGTACATCGCCTCCGGCGAGCTGGACCTGCTTCAGGAACGCTTCAGCTTGCTCGACCGCCACGTCGAGTCCAACGGCCTGATCGACCTGGCGCGTGACGCTGAAGTTTCGTTCTTCGCCTACACCCCGCTGGAAAACGGCCTGCTGACCGGCAACATCTCGCCGAACCGCGTCTACCCCGAGGGAGACCTTCGCAAAAACTCCCCCCGATTCTCCGCCGAAAACATCGAAAAGGTCAACGCGATGCTCACCCGCTTCCGCCCCATCGCCGAGGCGCACGGGCTGTCGCTCGGTCAGCTCGCCACGGCGTGGAACTTCTCCCGCTATGACAAGGGGCACGTCCTGTGCGGAATGCGCACCGCCGAGGCGGTTCGCGAAAACGCCGCGGCCGGCCGGGTACAGCTCAGCGAGGAGGAAACCGCCCGCATGGTCGAGATCGCCTCCGAGTATCAGTTCGCCGTCGACTAAAGATGTTCGGCGAAGATTCGGCTTAAGAGTAATCGGCCGGCGATAACGGAAGAATCCCCTCCGGAAGAAACAGCTTTGATCATTCCCCCCCCAGACGCCAAGGATCCTCCGATGATGCTCAAGCGGCTTGCCCTCCCGCTTCTTTTGCTGATCTCCTCGGCTCTTTTCGCCGAGGAGATGTTCCGCGACGCGCTGATCCTCAACGAGGACAACAGCCATTTCTTCGGTACCCGTTCGTCCGAGGAAATGAGCGTCGAGGGACTCAACGCCTTCGTCGATCAGTACGCGGGAACCGCGGTGACCCACATTTTTTTCTGTGTCAACGCCAGCCGCGCCAACGTCGTCAATCCCGCTCGCGAGGCGATCTGGGAGCCGAACCGCGACGGGGTCGAGCCGACGGACGGTTGGCCGGCCAACGCCAAGCTCTTAAACGACCGCGGGATCGATCCCTACACCGTCTGGATCGACCGCTGCCGTGAAAAAAACATCTCCCCCTGGTGCTCCGTTCGAACGAACGACCTGCACCACCTCGACGATTTAAGCAACTTCCAGCACTCCTCGTTCGTGCTGGAGCATCCTCAATTTTGGCGGGTCCCCAACGATACCGGCGGCAAACTGACCGACCGGGCGCTGAATTTCCGCCATCCCGAGGTCCGCAAGCATCTGACCGACTTCATCGATTTCCTCTTTGAGCGCTACGATTTCGATGGGATCGAGCTGGATTGGATGCGCTTCGGCTGGCACCTCACCCCCGGCCACGAGCGGGAAGAAGCGCCGTTTCTCACCGAGGTTGTCGAGCATACGCACGAGGCGGCCGTCGCCTGGTCGGCCAAGCGCGGGCATAAAATCGGCGTGGCGGTGCGCGTGCCGGCCGTCCCCGAGGCGGCCGCCGGTCTGGGGATGGACGCGGTCGACTGGGCGAAGAAAGGGCTGGTCGATCTGATCGTCCCGTGCGCCTTCTTCTACTCGATGGATTTCAACGTCCCGTTCGAGGATTGGAAAGAAGCGATCGCCGGGACCGACGTCTCCCTGGCCGCCGCCTCCGAGCTGATCATCGCCTCCTTCCCCGGCGCGACGGAAACCCTCTGCACCATTGATCAGCTGCACGGTTTCGCCGCGGAGGAAAAATTCCGCGGAGCGTCCTGTATTTACCTTTTCAACTGGATGGACAGCGAAACCCTTCCGGTCAGCGAGGATCAGTACCGCCAGATGCTGCGCGACGGGTTCTCCGATACCTTCCTGGCTTCCTGCCCCCGCGAGGTTCCGCTGACCTTCCACGACACCGTCCCGCCGGGGATGAGCAACGCCGCGCAGCTGCCCAAAATCACCGACAAGCCGGTCAAGCTGGTGATCCCGACCGGACCGCCGCCGACCGGAGAAACGGGGAAGATCTTTGTCGGTCTGGCCGAGGAAAGGAACCTCGGCTCTTTCCGGGGCAAGATGGGCGGCGCCGAACCGATCGAGAGCCAGATCGTCAAACCGAGCGATCTTCCCGGGGCCAAAAGCACGCTGATCTTCACCTTCCCCCGTGAGCTGTTCGCCGAAGGCAACAACACCTTTACGCTGACCCAAGTCAATGGGGAATCGAGCGTCGTGGTCTATGTGAAGGCGCGTTTCGATTGAGTTTTTTTGTTTTTCCCACCCCTATAGAGAAAGCACTGCCGTCCTATGTTCAAACGGTTTGCCTTGCCGGTTCTTCTGCTGCTGTCCTCGGCCCTTTTCGCCGAGGATCCGTTCCGCGGCGCGCTGATCCTCAACGAGGACAACAGTCATTTCTTCGGAACCCGTTCCTCCGACGAAATGAACGTCGAGGGACTTAACGCCTTCGTCGATCAGTACGCCGGCACCGCGGTGACCCATATTTTTTTCTGCGTCAACGCCAGCCGCGCCAACGTCGCCAACCCCGCGCGGGAGGCGATCTGGGAACCGAACCGCGACGGGGTCACACCGACCGACCCCTGGGCGCTGAACGCCAAACTCTTAAACGACCGCGGGATCGACCCCTACACCGTCTGGATCGACCGCTGCCGCGCTCAAGGGATCTCCCCCTGGTGCTCGGTTCGAATGAACGACCTGCACAACATCGACGACCTGAGCAACTTCCAGCACTCCTCGTTCGTCGTCGAGCATCCCCAATTTTGGCGCGTTCCCAACGAGACCGCCAAAGTCTGGAAAGATCGGGCGCTGAATTTCCGCCATCCCGAGGTCCGCAAGCATCTGACCGATTTCATCGATTTCCAGTTTGAGCATTACGATTTCGACGGAATCGAGCTGGACTGGATGCGCTTCGGCTGGCACCTGACCCCCGGCCGCGAACGGGAAGAGGCCCCCTTCCTGAGCGAGGTCGTCGAGCATACGCACAAACAGGCCCTCGTCTGGTCGGCCAAGCGCGGGCATAAAATCGGCGTGGCGGTCCGGGTGCCGGCCGTCCCCGAGGCGGCCGCCGGTCTGGGAATGGACGCGGTCGATTGGGCGAAGGAGGGGCTGGTCGATCTGATCGTCCCGTGCGCCTTCTACACCACGATGGATTTCGATGTCCCGTTTGAGAATTGGAAAGAAGCGATCACCGGGACCGGCGCCTCCCTGGCCGCCGCCTCCGAGCTGCTCGCCGTCCCCTTCCCCGGCGCGAAAGAAACCCTCTGCAGTGTCGATCAGCTGCGCGGTTTCGCCGCGGAGGAGCTATTGCGCGGAGCGAGCTGTATTTATCTTTTCAACTGGATGGACTGCGATACCCGTCCGGTCAGTGAGGAGGAGTACCACCAGATGCTGCGCGACGGTTTCTCCGACGCGTTTCTGGCCTCCTGCCCGCGTGAGGTTCCGCTGACCTTCCACGACACCGTCCCCCCGGGGATGAGCGACGGGGCGCAGCTGCCCCAAACCACCGACCAGCCGGTAACGGTAGTGATCCCGACCGGACCGCGGCCGGCCGGCCAGACGGGGCAGATCTTTGTCGGCCTGGCCGAGGAAAGAGGTATCGACTCTTTCCAAGGGACATTGGGCGGCGCCGAACCGATCCGGTGCCGCAAGGATCATTCGGGTAACCTCCCCGGGGCCGAAACCACCCTGGTCTTTACCTTCCCCCGCGAGGCGTTCGCCGAAGGTGTCAACAGCTTTACCCTGACCCAGACCGAAGGGGACCGGAGCACCGTCGTTTACGTCAAAGCACGTTTCGAGTAAAAATTCCATTTTTCCCACCCATAAAAAAGAAAGCACCATCGTCCTATGTTCAAGCGGCTCCCCCTGCTGGCTCTCCTGCTGCTGTCCTCGACGCTCTTCGCGGAGGATATTTTTCATGACGCGCTGATCCTCAACGAGGACAACAGCCATTTCTTCGGCTCCCGTAAGCCCGACGATATGACGATCGAAGGGCTCCACGCCTTCGTCGATCAGTACGCCGACACCGCCGTGACCCATCTGTTCCTCAACGTCAACGCCAGCCGCGCCAACGTCGCCAACCCCGCGCGGGAGGCGATCTGGGAACCGAACCGCGACGGGGTCGAACCGACGGACGGTTGGCCGGCCAACGCCAAGATTCTTCATGAAAAGGGGATCGACCCTTACGCCGTTTGGTTCGCGCGCTGCCGTGAAAAGAACATCTCTCCCTGGTGCTCCGTGCGAATGAACGACGTGCACTGCGTCGACGACCTGAGCAACTTTATGCACTCGATGTTCTTCGTCAAACATCCGCAGTTCTGGCGCGTCCCCAACGACGCCGGCGGCAGCTGGACCAATCGGGCGCTGAATTTCCGTTTTCCCGAAGTCCGCAAGCATCTGACCGACTTCATCGACGAGCAATTCCGGCGGTACGATTTCGACGGGATCGAGCTGGACTGGATGCGCTTCGGCTACCACCTCACCCCCGGTCATGAGCGGGAAGAGGCCCATTTTCTCACCGAGATAGTCGAGTACACCCGCAAGGCGGCTCGTCAGTGGTCAGCTAAGCGCGGCCACAATATCGGCGTGGCGGTCCGCGTTCCGGCCGTCCCCGAGGCGGCCGCCGGTCTGGGGATGGACGCGGTCGACTGGGCGAAAAAGGATCTGGTCGATCTGATTGTCCCCTGCCCGTTCTGGACGACGATGGATTTCGATATCCCGCTGGAAGAATGGAACAAGGCGCTGGCCGGAACGGACGTTTCCCTGGCGGCGGCGGCCGAGTTCCGTGTCTTGGCGTACCCCGGCGCGGAGGCGAAACCGTGCACGGTCGATCAGCTGCACGGCTTCGCCGCGGCGGAAAAATTCCGCGGAACCACCAATATCTATCTGTTCAACTGGATGGACTGCGATACCCGTCCGGTTGAGGAAGACCAGTATCACCAGATGCTGCGTGACGGGTTCTCCAACGCGTTTTTGGCATCCTGTCCCCGCGAACTTCCGCTGACCTTCCACGATACCGTTCCGGGAGATGTCAGCAACGGGGCCCAGCT
The DNA here is from genome assembly GCA_017434455.1 of Thermoguttaceae bacterium. GTDB lineage: Bacteria > Planctomycetota > Planctomycetia > Pirellulales > Thermoguttaceae > RUG695. Next base: position 19,483 of record JAFRFG010000002.1, read on the forward strand.
GCCCAAGAACACCGAAGAGCCGGCGGTCTTCGTGATCCCCTCCGGCCCGCGGCCAAGCAGGGATACCGGGAAGATCATCGTCGCCCTGGCCGAGGAAAGAGGTATGGGCGCTTTCCGGGCCGCGCTGGGCGGTGCCGAGCCGGTCGAATGTGAGGTACTCACCCCGAGCGATCTCCCCGGAGCCAAAACCACGCTGGCCTTTACCTTCCCCCGTGAGGCGTTCGCCGACGGGAGCAACAGCTTCACACTGACCCAGACCGAAGGGGACCGGAGCACCGTCGTTTACGTCAAGACACGTTTCGAGTAAGAATACTGTTTTTCTCACCCATAACAAGAAAGCGCCATTGTACCATGTTCAAGCGGCTTGCCTTTACTGTTTTTCTGCTGGCGACCTCGGCCCTTTTCGCCGAGGATATGTTCCGCGGCGCGCTGATCCTCAACGAGGACAACAGCCATTTCTTCTTCACCCGCAAGCCCGAAGATATGACGATCGAAGGGCTTCACGGCTTTGTCGATCAGTACGCCGACACCGCGGTGACCCATATCTTCTTCAACGTCAACGCCAGCCGCGCCAACGTCGCCAACCCCGCGCGGGAGGCGATCTGGGAACCGAACCGTGACGGGGTCGAACCGACCGACAATTGGCCGACCAACGCCAAGATCCTTCATCAGAAGGGGATCGACCCCTACACCGTCTGGTTCCAGCGCTGCCGAGAAAAAGGCATTTCTCCCTGGTGCTCCATCCGAATGAACGATCTGCACGACATCAATGACCTGAGCAATTTTCAGCATTCGATGTTCGTCGTCGAGCATCCCCAGTTCTGGCGTGTCCCCAACAGCTCTTCCGGGAGCTGGACCGATCGCGCGCTGAATTTCCGCCATCCGGAAGTCCGCAAACATCTGACCGATTTCATCGACGACCAATTCCAGCGCTACGATTTCGACGGGATCGAGCTGGACTGGATGCGCTTCGGCTATCACCTCACCCCCGGTCATGAACGGGAGGAAGCCCACTTCCTCACCGAGGTGGTCGCGTATACCCGCGAGCAGGCCGCCGCCTGGTCGGCCAAACGCGGGCATAAAATCGGCGTGGCGGTCCGTGTCCCGGCTGTCCCCGAGGCGGCCGCCGGGCTGGGGATGGACGCGGTCGATTGGGCGAAAAAGGGGTTGGTCGATCTGGTCATCCCCTGCCCGTTCTGGGCCACGATGGATTTCGACATCCCGCTGGAACAGTGGAATCAGGCGCTGGCCGGAACCGACGTTTCTCTGGCAGCCGCGGCCGAGACCCGCGTCGAGGCGTACCCCGGGGCGGAAGCGAAGTCTTGCACGGTCGATCAGCTGCGCGGATTCGCCGCGGCGGAAAAATTCCGCGGAACCACCAACATCTATCTGTTCAATTGGTTTGACAGCGGCCCCCGTACGAACTTGGAAGACGCTTACCATACGATGCTGCGCGCCGGGTTCTGCGACACGCTGCTGGCGACCTGTCCCCGCGAGGTTCCGCTGACCTTCCACGACACCGTCCCGCCGGATGTCAGCAACGGGGCCCAGCTGCCCAAAAGCACCGAAGAGCCGGTCGTCTTCGTGATCCCCTCCGGCCCGCGGCCGACAGCCGATACCGGGAAGATCATCGTCGGCCTGGCCGAGGAAAGAACAAGCGACTCTTTCCGGGGGACCCTCGGCGGCGCCGAGCCGATCGCCAAAGAGACGATCGACCCGAAGAACATCCCCGGGGCCAAAAGCGCGCTGGTCTTCACCTTTGCCCGTGAGGCGTTCGCCGACGGGGCTAACAGCTTCACGCTGACTCAGACCGAAGGGGACAAAAGTACGGCCGTCTTCGTCGCGGCGCGCTTCGAATAAGCGTTTTCGTTTTTCTCACCCATAAAAAAGAAAGCACCATCGACCTATGTTCAAGCGGTTTGCTTTGCCGGTTCTTCTGCTGCTGGCCTCATCGCTCTTCGCGGAAGATATCTTCCGCGACGCGCTGATCCTCAACGAAGACACCAGCCATTTCTTCGTGACGCGCACCCCCGACGAAATGACCGTCGAGGGGCTGCACGCCTTCATCGATCAGTACGCCGATACCGCGGTGACCCATATCTTCTTCTGTACCGGCGGCGGCCGCGTCAACGTCGCCGGCAGTGTTCACCAGGCGATCTGGGAACCGAACCGCGACGGGGTCGAACCGACCGAGCCGTGGGCGACCAACGCCAAGCTCCTCGACCAAAGGGGAATCGACCCTTACACCGTCTGGTTCCAGCGCTGCCGTGAAAAGGGGATCTCCCCTTGGTGCTCGATCCGAATGAACGACGTCCACTGCCTCAACGACCTGAGCAACTATATGATCGAGTCGTTCACCGTCTCTCATCCGGAGTTTTGGCGGGTTCCCAACGAGCGCGACGGGGTCTGGATCTATCGGGCGCTGAATTTCCGCCATCCCGAGGTCCGCAAGTACATGACCGATCTGATCGACGACCAATTCCAGCGGTACGATTTCGACGGGATCGAGCTGGACTGGATGCGCTTCGGTTATCACTTCACCCCCGGTCACGAGCGGGAAGACGCCCACTTTGTGACCGAGGTCGTCGAGCATACGCGCCGGGCGGCCCGCCAATGGTCGGCCAAGCGCGGCCACCCCATCGCCGTGGCGGTCCGTGTCCCCGCCGTCCCCGAGGCGGCCGAGGGGCTGGGGATGGACGCGGTCGATTGGGCCAAAAAAGATCTGGTCGATCTGGTCATCCCCTGCCCGTTTTGGACCACGACCGACTTTGACATTCCGCTGGAACAGTGGAATCAGGCCCTGGCCGGAACAAACGTTTCTCTGGCGGCCGCCGCCGAGGTCCGTGTCGAGGCGTACCCCGGCGCCGAGGCGATCTCCTGCACGGTCGATCAGCTGCGCGGCTTCGCCGCGGCGGAAAAATTCCGCGGAACGACCAACATCTATCTGTTCAACTGGATGGACAGCGGCACTCCCCTGAACATGGAGGACGCGTACCATACGATGCTGCGCGAAGGATTCTCCGACACCTTCCTGGCGACCTGTCCCCGTGAGGTTCCGCTGACCTTCCACGACACCGTTCCCCCGGGTGTCGATAGCGGGGCCCAGCTCCCCAAAAGCACCGAGGAACCGGCCGTCTTCACTATCCCCTCCGGCCCGCGGCCCAGCGGGGAGACCGGAAAGATCATCGTCGGACTGGCCGAAGAGGGGACACAGGGCAAAACCTTCCGGGCCGCGCTGGGCGGCGCCGAACCGATAGCTCAAGAGACGATCGCCCCGGATAACATACCCGGGGCCAAAAGCGCGCTGGTCTTTACCTTCGCCCGCGAGGCGTTCGCCGACGGAAATAACAGCTTTACGCTGACTCAGACCGAAGGGGACAAAAGCACGGCCGTCTTCGTCGCGGCACGCTTCGAATAAGTACTAGATACCAGATCTATAAGAAGGAAAGAGGTATTCTATTCCAGCGGGAAGACCGACCGGGCGGTGATCAGCCGGCGATTGTCGTCCCCGCGCCTGAACCACCCCTGTGTTCCGTTGACACCGATCTTTTTGCCGACGAACGAATCGAGGTTCTTCCCCTTCTCGGCGGCGACGTAACTGAGAATCTCCAGCGCGTGTCCGTCCGATCGGACGATCGCGTACGGGGGGTACCCGCTCGGCCGATCGGGGAAGTAACCGAGCACGCCCACCACATCGAAGCGGCCGTCGTCCAAACGTTCCCGGGCCGCGTCCGCCGCGGCGGGCGCGGCTTTTTTCTCGTTCAGCGGCTTCGGGGCACCGGGCTCCTGTTGCTTGAGCGTCCCCGGGGCGGCCCAGCCGTCGCTGTCCTTGGCGGGGGACTCCAGGGAGGGGAACTCGACCGAGACCGGGCGGGCCGAACCAATCGGGCCTGCCGCCGGAGTATCGGCCGGTTTTTCGTCGATCGGAAGCATCGCCGGAGCCGCGCTGCCGGGGACCTCCGCCGCTTGGCCCGCGGCGGACGGAGCCGGTGCCGGCCGTGCCGGCGCTGACTGGGCCGGCGCGGAAGTCGGCTGCGCGTCGGGCCGCGAGGCCATCATCACCGCGCCGCTGTCTTTTTGGCCGCCGCCGGTGCCGGCGGGCTGATTGATCATTGCCCCGATCATCGGGATCCCCGCGCTCATCGCGTGGGTATCGGCGATCATCGTCTCGGGAGTGCTGGGACGGTAGTTCGCCGGCGGGACAATCGCCGATCCGACCCGTTTCCCCCGGTTAAACCCGGAGAACGGCCCGTTGCCGTCGGCGAAGGCAAACTTCATCTCGGAGCGGTCGCTTTTGTCGGCCCGATCGGAATTTTTGCGCTTTTTTTCCGAAGCCGGCGGCGCGCTGAACGCCAGACGCTGATCCTCGGTTCGAACGGTCCGGCCCTGCGGACGATCCCCTTGCAGCGGCTGCCGCGCCACCGCCGAAGCGTCGGCCATGTTTCGATACAGCGGATGCGCGTAGAGAGTCGTCTCGGCGTACTGCGGCATCGCCGCGGCGTTGTAGAGGGTCGTCGGAATCGCCCCGTTGCGGTACGCCTTGATCTGCTGATAGATCTGCTGCGCCTCGGTCCGCTGGGCATCGTCGACCGCCGCGCTGAAGAGGGTCGCCGCCCGTTCGATCAGCAGCTCGTACGCCTCGGTCGTCCCCGAGCGCTCGACGGTATTGAACAGATCCCGCTGCAGCTTGGCCAATTCCAGATGGAACTCATCCATCGCCGCGGTGCCGGCCTGCGGCGCGGGCCGAACGGGATGGAGGATCGACCGCGGAAGTTCCTCCGGGGCCGCGGCGGCCGTCTCGGTCTCGGCGGCCGGTTGGCGAACCAGATGATCGGGGACCTGCGCCAGAAGGTCGTTGGGGACCAGCGCGTCGAGATGAATCCAACGGAACTCCCCCGACGGCGGAGCGATCCGATACCAGCGCTTTCCCCCGGTGAGGGTGGTTTCGCCCAAGATAGTCACGGTTCGGCCGCTCTTTAACCCTACCTGCACGCCGGTGCTTTTGAGCACCGAATCGGCGCCGACACGCACAGGAACCTCTTTTTCGGGACTCGGAGAGATGATCGTCCCGGTGCCGTCGGCCGCGGGCCGAACAAATTGCCCGTTCACCCAAGAGTAACTCCCCTCGGGGGGACGAATCGCGCACCAGCCGTTTTCGTTCTTATAGAAAATCTCCACCACATCGCCGGCATGCAAAGTTCCGGTCGAGTAGTAGTTACCGGTGCCTGGCGCCGAGCAGACGGGGGTGTCGTCGGCGGCAATCTGCGCCGAGAACGAGACGATACCGCCGTTTTCCTCACCGGCGCCGCGCGAGGCCGTCACGCAGACAGCCAGCACCGCCGCCCAGAGAAACGCATATCGGGGGAGTCGAGTATTCCGGTCCATATAAAAAACGGCTTTCCCAGGTCCTTCGTTTATAACCTATGTCAGTTTTAAAACCTGTGTCTATAGTCCGAGTCGGATTTACACCGCTGCGGCGCCCAGCGTACTGTTTTTTCGGCGTCCGGGCAAGGGGTCTTTTTTTCTCCCGCGCGCGGGGGAAAGTTTGACTTCCCGGGGCGGTTTCGATAAAATTACTCCCGGTATGGAACCGTCGCAAAACCTCTCCCCCCCATCCGTTTCGACCGTAACGTCTATGAGATTCCCACATATCCACCCCGTCGTTTTCGCCGCGCTGGCGCCGCTTCTTCTTTCGGTGACCCTTCTCCCCCCGCGCGCGGCGGGGCAGCTTCCCCCGACGATTCACCGGGTTACCCCGTACGATACGGCGCTCGATCCCCCGCGTGGGTCCGAATTCCTCCCCCCCATGCGTGAGGGGTTCGCCCCCGCCTGGCGTCCGGGCGGCGCGGTCTTTACCCTGCCGGTCGGGCAGAATCTTGACCCCCGGCCGATCACCGTCTCGCTTTGGGCCAAACTCCCCGACGCCAGGGGGTACAACATCCTCCTGGCCTTCGAGCCGAAGTCTTCCGCCGCCCACTGGGAATTGTTCACCGATGCGCGCACCGGCGAGCTGACGGTCTATCTGCCGCAGAACAGCCCCGCCGATCACCTGCGAAGCGGGAAGGTCTTTACCGACGATCAGTGGCACTTCTTCGAGCTTCTGCTTCAAAACGACCGCATTGAGCTATTCGCCGACGGGCAGAGTGTGGGCTCCCTGGCGGTCGACCGCCCCGAGGCCGATACCGCGGGCGCTAAACTGTCGATCGGGAATATCGTGGAGCAGACGCTCCCCTCCCGGGCTGTCTTCGGCGACCTGAGTATCCGTTTGGGAAACACGGTGCAAACCACCCTTCCCCAAGCGCCGCTGGCCGTTGACGAGGGGACCCTTCTTCACCTGTCCCCCGCCGACGACACCGAAAGCCAACAAAGCCCAGGCGCCGAGACCGACCCGGCGGCGGGCGAAAAGATCCCCGCCTCCCCGCTGACGATGGCCGACGCCGCGGATCTGTTCCCCTCCTCTTCCACCGGGAGCTTTCGTATCGAGGGGAAGCTGGCCGGGGAACTTGGCGAAACGATCGTCGTGTTCAACTCCCTGGCCGACCAGGCCGAGCATCTGTTCCCCACCGGGGGAATGGAACTGGAAGTCCCCCCCGGGGATCATCCCGCGAAGAATATCCCGATGGCGGGCATCGAGCCGGACGCGTTCAACCGCCGCGCCCGCGAGCTGGGGATCACCTCCGTCAGCGCCGACGATTTTCGTCCCGGCGTCTTCGCCTTCTGGGGAGAACAGTACGTCGAGCTTCAGAAGCAGATCTCCGGCGAGATCCCGCTGCCCCGAGGCGCCGACACCCAGGTGAACGATCCCGAGACGCTCATCGCCGAGGGGGAGCGTGTTCCGGCGCAGGTCGTGACGCGCCGCGCCGGTGATATCCTCCTCGGCCTGGACGAAAACGACCAAACCCAAGCGCTCGGCGCCGATCTTCAGCGCCTTTCCGAGGCGATCGAAAGCGACCTGGCGGCCGGTGACGAACAGGCGCTCACCGCCGATTTCTTCCTCGCCTCGGCGATTCGCCGCGAGGTGATGATGCTCGATCCGGCGCTCGACGGGCTTGATCGCATCCTCTTTTTGGCGCGGGGCTGCTACGCCGGCTGCCGTCTGACGAACCCCCACCACAACGACCGGATCGGCGGCCACATGGCGACCCAGATCTACGGCTTTAACTCGATCCGCGGCGGCGGGCTCTTCGTTCTGGAGGGCTGGCGGGAGAAATCCCCCGGCGTGAGGAATCTCCTGGAGGATATCCCCGTCACCCCGACGGAAGTCTGCTCCCGGCTGTCGGGCCGGCGGCTCGACTACGGCTCGTTCTACGCCCCGGAGCTCTCCTACGACGGGAAGACCGTCTACTTTTCGCACACCGGCTCCCAAGAGCATCGCTGGATCTGGACCAAAGACACCTCCTGGAACATCTTCAAACTGACGCTCGACGACTCTTTCCACGGCAAGACGCTCACGCAGCTGACCGACTCCCCCTACAACGACTTTGATGTCTGCGAGCTGCCCGACTCTCGGCTGGTTTTCGCCTCGGAACGGCGCGGGGGGTTCATTCGCTGCTTTGGCGAGGGGGCCGATCTGCGTGTCACCACCTCGGTGCTGCACAGCATGAAACCGGACGGAACCGACATCTACCCGATCAGTTTCTTCGAGACCAGCGAGTGGCAGCCGTCGGTCGACAACAACGGGATGCTCCTGTACACCCGCTGGGACTACGTCGACCGCGAGAACTGCCTCGGTTCCACCCTCTGGACAAGCGCCCCCGACGGAAGCAATCCCCGCTCCCCCCAGGGAAACTATCCTCAGCCGTGGTTCACCTTCTGGGACGACCGCCAGATGGCGGCCGACCCGGTCCGGCACGGCGACCATCGTTTCGGCCGCTGTGACGACGCCCCCAGCGGGCTGCCCTGCACGCAGATGCAGTTTCGCGCGATCCCCGACTCTCACAAGTACATCTTCACCGCCGCGCCCCATCACGGCGAGACCTACGGATCGCTCTGTCTGCTCGACCCGCGCGCCGAAGATGACCATCACATGAGTCAAATCCGCCGTCTGACCCCCTACGAGCCCTTCCCCGAAACCGAGGGAGTCGACCGGGGACAGTCCTGCTACGGCTCTCCCTGGCCGCTCAACGAGGATCTGTACCTTTGCAACCGCTGGGAGGACCTGATCCTTCTCGACCGCTGGGGGAATGAAGAGCTGCTGTGCGAGCGCGAGCTGCTCCCGATCGGTTATGACCCGCGGCTGCGTCTGAGCGAGCCGATTCCGTTGGCCGCCCGTCCCAAGCCGCCGGTGATCCCCCGACAGACCACCCAGGGAGAGGACTATGCCGCGGCCGACCAGCGCGCGACCATCGGGGTCGTTGATGTGCGGATGGCCGATCTTCCCCTTCCCGCCGACCGCCCGATCAAGTACTTGCGCGTTCTTCAGGATATCCCAAAGCCGAACCCCTGGATGGATACCCCCTGGATCGGCTACGCGACCGAGAACACCCCCCGCATTCCGCTGGGCATTGTCCCGGTCGAGGAAGACGGAAGCGTCTTCTTCCGAGCCCCGGCGAAGAAGGAGCTGATCTTCCAGATTCTCGACGCCGACTACCGGGCGGTTCAGACGATGCGCTCGGTGACCTTTGTCCATCCGGGGGAACACCTCCTGTGCGTCGGCTGTCATGAGCCGCGCGACGCCGCGACGGAAAATCAGCCGCAGCGCGGCAGCGCCATAGCGTTCAGCCGCGAGCCGTCGACCCTCCAGCCGGAATGCGGCCCGGTCGAGCCGATGAACTTCTATCGGCGAGTTCAACCGATCTTGGAAAAGAGCTGCGTCCCCTGCCACGCGGAAAACAACATCGCGCCGGTAACGATGAGTCACGAGGACCTGCGCCCCTGGATCTACTATTTCAGCGGGGGAATGCGCGGGGAGACCGTCACGCGCGGCCCCCACGGCGGATCGCGTTCGTATCCGGGGCGCTTCGGTTCCTCGGAATCAAAACTCGGCTCGATCCTCTTCGACGAAAACCACCGCGAGGCGGTCTGCGACGAGGACCGGCACGCGCTGATCCTCTGGATGGACTGCAACGCCCCGCGGCTCGGCGCGTTCCGTGACGAGGAGGCGCAAAAACGCGGCGAGCTCATCTGGCCGATCCTCGATACCGAGCCGGTCCCCGATCTGCCCTATTCTTCCGGCGAAGGAGACCACCCTTGAAAGATAAACCCAGCGTCCCCAAAACCAACGTCTGCCGCCTTTTAGAGCGGGGGAATGTCCCGTATACCCTCGTCGAGTCGCACGACGTTCACGACGAGGACTGGAGCAGCGTCAAGACCAGTCAATCGCTCGGCGTGGAGGCGGGGAGGATCTTTAAAACCCTCGTTCTTCGGGGGGACAAGAACCGCTTCCTCGTCTGCTGCGTCCCCTCCGACAGCGAACTCGACATGAAAAAAGTCGCCCGCGCCTCGGGAGACAAGCGGGTCGAGATGATCCACGTCAAGGAGCTGCGCGATATCACCGGCTACGTCCGCGGGGGCTGTTCCCCGATCGGAATGAAGAAATCGTTCCCCACCTTCTTCGACGAGACGCTGATCCTCTACGACACGATCTTCGTCAACGCCGGAGCGATCAATATGGCGGTGGAAGTCGAACCGAACCGGCTGCTTGAGTTTCTCTCGGCCAAAGCGGCCGACCTGACGGTCGGCCCCATTCTCAAATAATCATTCACCCTCCAAAAGAATCCATTCACCTAAGGAGATCACTGATGAAAAGACGTCCGTTCCTCGGTATTCTCGCCTCCCTCGGTCTGGCCGCGGCGGCCTCCAAGGCGCACGCGAGAGTTGAGAACAATCCTCCGCTCGAAGACGAAGAGCTCAAAAAGGCGCTCGACCAGCCCGATCCGTCCCGTCCCCTTCTGCAGCGGCCGACGAAAGATTCCGTCTCGGTCGCCTGGTCGGTTGAGCGGCCGTCCACCGGCTGGGTCGAGTGGGGGACGACCCCTGATCTGGGAAATACCGCGCGCAGCAGCATCGGCGGACTGAACGTCTTCGACGAGCGCTTCTTATCGGCGAAGATCGAAGGCCTCCAGCCCGGCACCACCTACTACTACCGCACCGTCACCCAGGGGATGGAGTTCATCCGCTACGGCAAACTCTTCTCCGGCGACCCGGTCTACGGAGAGGTAAACACCTTCACCACTGCCGACCAGACGGCCGATACGGCCAAGTTCGCCATCTTCAGCGACACGCACGAGACGATTCCCTACCTCCAGGCGCTGGCCAAGAGGATCGACGAGTTTGAACCTCAGTGTGTTATCTGGAACGGCGATCTTCTCAACGACACCAATTCGGCCGATCAGGCGATCCGCGGGATTCTCAAGGCGGCCGATACCCCTTGGAACTCGAATCGCCCCGCCTTCCTGACCGGCGGCAACCACGACCACCGCGGCCCGTGGGCTCGGAAGCTGACACAGATTTTCCTCCCGCAAAACGAAACCTGCCCCAAATACCATCAGCTCATATACAACTTCGCCTACCGCATCGGTCCGGTCGCCATTATCGGTCTGGACACCGGCGAGGACAAGCCCGATTTCCATCCGATCTGGAGCGGCCTGTCGAATTTCGACGCCATGCGTGTTCTTCAGGCCGAGTGGCTCGAAGAGACGCTCAATCGTCCGGAAATCGCCTCGGCGCCATTCGTCGTCGCCGTGTGCCATATTCCGCTGTACGCCAAAGACCCCAACGCCAACCCGGGCGAGATCCTCGACGGCTGGGCCTACTGGCAGAGGCGCTGCGCCGAGCTGTGGACCCCGGTCCTTAACAAGTACAAGGTTCAGGTCGTCGTCACCGGACACCTTCATAACCCCATCAAGGCCGAACCGGCCGACGAGAACCGCGGCTGGGTTCAGATTCACGGCGGCGCGGGGGAAGAGAAGAATCGGACGATCATCCTCGGCCAGATCGAGGACGGCCGTCTGGTGATGCGCCGCGAGAATCTCACCAAGGGGGAAGTCGACGAGGAGCTGTTCTTCGATCCCCGTTCGTAAAAACAAAACAAGTTTTTCCGCGTACCGTAAAGAATAAACCCTGCCACTTTAAATCAGGAGATACGAACCATGCAAAGACGCGCGTTTTTATCCGCCGCCGGTCTGGCCGCCGTTTCGGCCGCCGGTTTAAAGGCCGAAGCGGCTTCAAGCGACAGCGGCGACCCGCGCCGCTGGGTCCAAATCAAAACCTTCTGGGCCTCGAACGAGGGCGCCCGAGCCGCCCTTTTGGAGGGGCTCGACAAGTGTGTCGTCAAGAACCACAAGGCGATCGGCTTCGAGCGGATCGGCCTGTTCACCGTCAACGAGGCGCTGCACGAGGGAGATTCCTCGTTCGACCCGCGCTGGAAGAAGGCGGTGATCCTCGTGACCGAATCCCCCTGTCTGGCGAAACTGGCCGGTGTTCATGACGATCTTCTCGAAAAGATCGCCGACGGGGACCGTCCCGAGTTCACCCGCGATTTTGCCCAGATGGACAATTTCGACGTTTCGCTGCATCGGACCTTCCCGCACTGCCCGCTGCTCGACGTTCCGAACAAATCCCCCGACCGCGTGCTTCAGCTGCGCCGCTACTACAGCCCCAGCTTGGACCGCAACCGCGCCAAGCGGGAGATGTTCGACACCCGCGGAGAGCTCGATCTGTTCCGCGCCTGCGGGATGAACCCGGTCTTCTTCTCCGAGACGGTCTTCGGCAACTTTATGCCGAACATAACCTACATGCTCTCGTTCGAGAACAACGACAAGCGGATCGCCGGCTGGAACGAGTTTGTCAACTCGCCGAAGTGGAAAGAGCTCAGCACCCACCCGGACTTCGCCAACACGGCCACGAAGATCCTCAACCTCTTCCTGACCCCCGCCCCGTCGTCGGATATCTGATTCACCGAAACACTTGGGACAAAAAAAGGGGGGATCGTTTGATCCCCCTTTTTTTACACCTCTTCCGGCGCGCTTTTGCTTTACCGCCGCTTTTTCCGCCCGGGATCTCGTCCGGCGGCGCGGCTGCGGCGCTCGGCCTCGGCCTTGGCCAGCTTCTGCTGCTCTTTGGCCCGTTCCAGGACCTCGTTCCACCACCCCTTCAGTCCCCCAGGCTTCTTGGCGGCGGCGCCGTCACGGTCGGCGCGGGTGCGGCGCAGCGACGTCGGTCCCTTGGGCCCCTGCCCCTTCGGGGCGGCCGGATCTTTGGCCGGAATCGGGGAAACGTCGATAACATCGGCCTCACCGATCGGCGCGAGCTTTTGCTTCGGGAGGAACTTGCGCTCCAAGATCGCCCACAAACTCGAGGCGACAAAGTAAATACACAGACCGCTGGGGACTTTAAAGAACATAAAGCCGAAGAAGATCATCATGAAGTTCATCATGCGGCGCATCGAGCGCTGCTGCGCCTGCTCGGCCTCGGTCCCGGACGGAGGGGGCATCATAAACTTCTGCTGAGCGAGGAACAGGATGATCGTCAGCATCGGGAGGAGGTTAAAGTACGGCCCGAGCTTGAGCATCCCCTGCCCCAAATTAAAGCCGTTCCAGCCGATATGATTCCACATCTCGCTCCAGTCGACCAGCATATCCGGGGCGGCCATATTGCTGCACCAGCGGATCGCCCGCCCCAGAAGCGGGGTGCCGTAGAGGTTGACGTCCAGCGACAGGGCCTTGTACAGACCGATGAAGATCGGCATTTGGAGGAAAACCGGCAGACACCCCCCCAGCGGGTTGACCCCGTTCTTCTTCCAGAGGGCCTGCTGAGCGGCCATCATCTGCTGCGGATTATCGGCGTACTTTTCCTTTAAGGCATTGAGCTGCGGCTGAATCTGCTGCATCTTCATCGAGCTTAACGCCGACTTGCGGCTCAGCGGGAAGAGTATCAGGCGGACCATCACCGTCAAAAGGATGATCGCCACGCCGCAGTTGAGATGGAGGAAATTCCGGAAGAAGTTCAATATGGCCACCAGCGGCTTGGCGATGAACCAGAACCAGCCGTAGACCAGGGTGTCTCCCAACCCGTAGGCGTTCAAGATCTTCTGCTGCTTCGGGCCGGCGAAGATCGTGTAGGAGTGCGAGGCGCTGTCCCCGTCGCTGCCCGATTTGGCCAGGGAGATCGACGGGCTCTTCAGCCGGAACGAGGTGTCGGTAAAGGTCGGAAGACCGGCGACCGCCGGTCCGACGCGCATCGGGAGATATTCACACTCCCACGGCGCCCCGTCGGCCGACGGAATCAGCGTGCACTGGAAATACTGCGTGTCGATCCCCATATAGGTGACGTCGACCTTATCGCTTTGCGGCTTATCGCGCTCGACGATCTCGCTGCAGCGGAGCACCTGAAGCGCCCGCCCCTGATTCAGCCCGAGGACCATATCGCGCAGACCGTAGACCCCCCAGCCGGGCCCGGTCTTTCGGCCGGAGGAATACCAGGCCCCCTCGATCGGCAGCCCGGTGGGACCATCGAGGAAATACGAGAGGGTGTGCCCGGCGTCCGGGTCGAGGTTGCGCCACTGAATCTCGAGCGTGAGGTGATAGCGGCGCACGCCGTCTTCCTGGCCGGTCGGCTCCAGGCGGTAGACCTTGCGCACCTGAAGCTTTCGGCCGAGAAGGACTTTGCGGAAGACCGCTTGGCTCTGGTTACTCTCTTCGGCGACCAGTTCCCAATCGCCGCCGCGCAGGGTGCCGGACGCCTCGGACCACTGGCCGTCGCTGTAGGCCAGGTCGGGGAGCTCACGCTCGATCTGGCGCGGCGCGGCGAGCGAGGCCTGTTGCCGGCGGGCGGCGGGGGCGATCTTCGGCCAGGGGAGTTTGGTATCGGCGTCGTACTCGGCCAGCGTCATCAGGAACGAGGCCGGATCGGTATTGCGCCGGCGCGTCAGCGAGACCTTCTCGAACCGCCCCTCGACGTCGTAGTCGTCTTCTTCGGGAAGAACGCCCCCCTGCAGTCCGGCGAGGTTTTTGTAATCGTCGTAGTTGGCCACCGCCGAGCAGGGACGCAGCAGCGAGATCGGCGCGTCACGCAGAACCACATCGACCGACTCCATCGCCTGATCGCCGTCTGGCTGACCGGCGCGGCGCACCCCCAGGGTGACGGTCTCCCCGGGGCGCGACTGAAGCAAAACATCACGCAGGGCGTCGAACGAAGTCACCTCGACCGCATCGGCGGGGGCCGTTTTGCGATGACTCTTCAGCTGGGCGGTGCAGATCCGATCGCCGACCTTCAGACCGGCCAGTTCCACCGGGGTACCGGCACCGACGACCTGCACGGCGACCCCCGGCAGACCGTCGGCCAGTTCCTTCGCGCAGATCGACTCGTCGGCGACGATCTGTCCGAGATAACCGCTCGTGTCGGAGCAGTCGCGGTACTGATCTTCATTAAGTTCCAAACGACTAATGCTCGCGCCGTGCGTCGAAAGCGTCACCAGCATCCGGTAGGGAGAATCGGGATCGACCGAACCGAGGGTGGTGAACGCGGTTTTTTGCGGCGCCGCCGCGGCCAGGGCATCGTCCCCCAGCTGGGCTAACCGAGCGGCGGAATCTTCCTCACCGGGAAGAGGCATCGGTTCCAGCGGCTGGCTCGATTCCTCGTCGGTCTGGGTATCGGCTCCGGCCAATTCCTGCAGCTGCTGCTCGTTCGGCTTATTGAGAAGGCGCAGCGACCAGATGATCAGAAGGGTCATCATAACGATGAAGAAGAAGTTCGAACCTTTTTTCGGTTCTTCTCTGTTCACGCGGCCGGAGGGGATAGCCGGAGGGGTCAGCGGCGGAAGGGAAGGAGTCGGCATAGCGAAGGAAAGCTTCTATCGTTGGCTTTAGATGGTTCTGGAAAAACGGCACGAGCCGAATCGATCATTTGCCGATCTTCAGACGGTCGCCAAGGAAGTTATCAAGCTCGTCGATGGCGTAGACCTTTTGGCAGGTTGTCTCGATATCGTAGGGAACCCGGCGATACTCGATCCAGCGGTCGTCTTCCATCACGACGTAACAGGCGCGCGGATCACGGTCGCGGGGCTGGCCGACCGAACCGACGTTGATCATCAGCTTCTGACCATCGAGCTCGAAGCGGTTATTCTCCAGATCGGCCAGGCAGTAGTTGCACAGCTTCCGTTCGGTAAAGATACCCGGAACGTGGGTATGCCCCTGGAAACAGTAGCGCGGCACCAGAGAGAAGAGCTTTTCCATCTTCCCTTCGTCGTAGATGTCGTCGGCGAAGACGTATTCGTTGAGGGGATTTCGGGGAGAACCGTGGACGAACATTAAATCTCCCTCACGGAAACTGCGCTGCCGCTCCCCGAAGAAGATCAAACGCTCTTCGCTGTGGGGGGAACGATCTTCCTCCAGCCGCTTGCGGGTCCAGAAGACGGCCCGCTCGGCCACCGGGTTGAACCCATCCGGATCGAACAGCACCGCGTTATCGTGGTTCCCCAGCAGACAGACCTTGATTCGGTCGCCCAAACTGAAGAGAAGGTCGATGCACTCCAGCGGATTCGGCCCGTAGCCGACCAGATCGCCGAGGCAGTATATATCGTTGATCCCCTGCGCGTCGATGTCGGCCAGAACGGCCTTAAACGCCTCCAGGTTGCTGTGAATATCGCTGATGATGGCCCGTTTCAATGGCTCCCCCTTAAATGATGTTCAAGGGACGAAATGGTCGATTCCCGATACTGCGGAATTATCCGGTCATTATCCGAAATTTATCGGCTTTTGTCGAGTCCCCCCAACGCTCGGGAAGTGGAAAGAACATCGCCGCGAACCTGCCCTTCCCTCCCTTTTGATGACGATTACAATGAGATTCAGCCGACAATGAGATTCAGTAAAAGGAAAAACTCCGTGAACATTCTGGCCATCGAAACCACCGGTGTGACGGGGAGCATCGCCTTCCTCCCCGAAAGCGGTTCCCCCCTGGGCCGCTGCCTTCCCCAAGATCAGCGCAGCGCCGAATCGCTCCTGCCGGCAATCGAACACCTTCTGGCCGAAGGGCAGATCGACCGCGGCGCGATCGACCGAATCGCCGTGGCGGTCGGACCGGGATCGTTCACCGGGCTGAGGGTCGGCGTCACCTGCGCCAATATCCTCGCCTGGGGGCTGTCGTGTTCAGGCAAAAAAGTTGACTTAGTCGGCGTCGATACGCTCCAAGCCATGGCGCTCGGCGCGGCGCAGCGGCCTCTCCCAAACGCCCCCGAGGGCTTCGTCGTCTCGGCGGGGCTCGACGCCCAGCGGCGTGAGGTCACCGCTCGGGAATTCCTCATCACCCCTGGCGCCGCCATCCCTCTGGAACCGGGCTTTCGTCTCATCGGTACCGAGCAATGGCTCTGCGCGCCCAAAGAGCGCCAGGTGCCCGACGGCCGGCTTTTCCCCCTCTTCCTCCTGGGGAAAGCGCCCGCGCGCCGGCCCGAGATCGACGGGCGTTTTCTCCCTCTCCCGCAAGTGCCCCTGGCCGTGATGGTCGCGAAACTCGGCCGCGATCTTCCCCCTTCCCCAAGAGCGCTTCGGCCGGTCTACTCCCGACTGAGCGCCGCCGAAGAGAAACTCGCTCAAAAGTCGGCCCGGGCCGAATCCTAAGTCAGACCAACCGCCAAATATAACGAATATAACGCTACAACAACATATTATTGTAGCGCGTAATCATCTTTTTACTTTAAAGTACACTTGTATAATTATAGGGATTATGGTAGATTCCCTAAGTTACTGATTGATTCGGCCGGAAAGGGTCGATAAGCCGGTATCATCGATTGATCACCATCCGGGAACACGTTTTCCGGAAGCGAAAACGGGAGCGAAACATCATTATGTCAGAATCGAAAAAACCCGAAGGGGAAAACGTTGAGGTCTTTTGGCACAAGCAGGCCGTTCCGCGCTACTTGAAAGAACAGCTCAACGGCAACAAGGGGTGCATTGTCTGGTTCACCGGGCTTTCCGCCAGCGGAAAGAGCACGATCGCCAATTTGGTCGACCACAAACTCCACACCCTCGGCAAACGGTCGTTCGTTCTCGACGGCGACAACGTCCGTCACCATCTCAACGCCCCCCCGGCGATGCTCCGTGAAAAGCATGGGGAAGAGTTCGCCAAACGTTTCGGGCTCGGTTTCTCGGCGCAGGACCGTGAAGAGAACATCCGCCGCATCGGCGCGGTCGCCAAGCTCTTCGCCGAAAGCGGCACCATCGCGCTGACGGCGTTCATCAGCCCCTATCGCATCGACCGCGACCGCGTCCGCGAAACCATGTCGCCGACCGACTTCTTCGAGGTTTATGTCAATACCTCGCTGAAGATCTGCGAAGAGCGCGACCCGAAGGGGCTCTACAAGAAGGCGCGGGCCGGTGAGGTCAAAGGGTTCACCGGAATCGACGACCCCTACGAGGCGCCGCTTCACCCCGACCTGGTCCTCGACGCCGGCCACAAAGACGCCGACGAACTGGCCGACGAGGTGATCTTCTTCCTCAAGAGCAAGGGAATTCTCTCCTAAAGGGAAATTTCCCCAATCGATTGCCCCTTAAAAAAAGCCCTCTTCAGAGGGCTTTTTTTCATAGATGCTCGATCCGGCGCTGGGTTACCGCGTCGGCGTGAACAATGACGCAGCCGCTCACCGAGTCATACCACAGGACACCTCCGGCGTCGCGGGCCAGCTGCGCGGCCTTCTCCAAGAAGCCGTCCGCCCGATCCTGGCTGCTGTGGATTTCGATCGACGGAAGCTCCTGGACCCGCTGCTTGGTGGTCACCACAACGACATCCGCCGCCGGCGTGAACCAGGTCAGCCCGAAACCGTTGGCCAGCTCGGTGAGAACCTGCTCGGCCGGCTGTCTGTCACAGTGCAGCGGCATCCGCGTTTGAAGCGAGATACCCGCCTGCCGCAGCGTCGCGGTGTCGACCATCCCCTTCATCCGCGTCTGCTCGGTGCTGGTGTTTTCGGTGAAGAACAACAGCGCCTCGGAGAGAGTGACCGACGTTAAAAAATTCAGCGACATATCCCCCGAAAGCTGCTCAAAGGCGAGTGTCTCGGGGATCAGCTCCTCGCGCGGCAGAAGATCGGGAGAATCGATCTTTCGAAGACAGCGCAGCTGGTCGAGAACACGGGCCGTCCGGGCGAGAACCAAAGCCGGCCCCTGAACTTTCACCGTCTCGTGATCGACCGTCAGCGTCGGCGAATCCTGGGAGGAGACCGGCAGCAAACTGGCAAGAAACCGCTCGATCACCTCGGGGGTGAGAACCTCGGGGAGAATCGGGTACGCCGGCTCGCCGACCGGGACGTTTTCCCCCTCTTCCTCTTTGGCAGCGGAAGGTTCCGCCGCCGGCGGCTCCTGTGCGGAAGGCCCCCGCGAGGCCAAAAGATCGGCGATGTTAAACTCTTTGCTTCCGGGCGCCTCCTCGGGGATATAGAGCCGAACGGCGTCGGGGAGTATCTCGATATTCAGCCCCAAAAGCCGCGCCGCCTCCTCTAAAACCGTCCCCACCGTGGTTTCCTCCAGCGACACCGTCACCGACCGTGAGCAAAGCGCCGGCGGGGAGGGAATCGTCTCCCAGGCGACCTGGATCGGAACATTGGCCAGGGAACCGATCAGCGAAACCAACTCGGGGAGTGTCTTGTTCGGCAGCTGAATCGATCGGATCGCCAGCGCCAATTGCCCGGGGATATCGATCGACTCGCTGATCTGCCCGGCCAGCGCCGGATCGATTCGGATCGGCTCGGAAGAATCGCTCGACGGCTGGAGATCGGGATCGCTCATCGGGTCGGTTTGCTCACCGGTTTGCGCGGCGGAGTTGTTTTCGGCGGCCTGTGTTGGGGACGTCACCTCACCGGGGGTGTCGTCACCCGGCTGATCGGTTTCCGGCGCGTCGGGCCCCTCCGCGTCGGTTTCCGGCTCGTCCGCAATCTCGGATTCGCCGGTCTCGGTGTCGTCCGGCTCGGCGTCATCCGGCTCGGGGGCATCCTTCCCGTAGTTCTCTCGGCTGAGGCCGGAACCTTGGGAGTCGAAGTTCTCGTTCGCCTCCTCTTCGGCGGGCGCGCCGGCGATGTTCTCCGCGGCGCTTTCGGCCGTATTGTCGGCAGCCGCCGGTGAGATCGGCTCGAACCGATTGGCCGCCTGGGTGGGCGGCTCTTGCACTTCGGGAGGGGCGGTCTTAAACAGACGGATCGAAAGAAAAACGACGATCGCCAGGATGAGCGCGGCGAGAACCCCCAGCCCGAAAAGAAACGGGGTCGAAAGAAGTATCGACGCCGATTCGATATCATCGTCGGCATCGTCATCGAGATCGTCGTCCGCGTCGCCGTCAACAACCTCGTCAAGAACATCATCGCCAGCGGCGTCGCCGACGCCGGTATCCCCACCGCCGATGACGGGGGGCGGAGTGTGAAGTCCCTCCGGAAGCGCCGCCGGATCGGCCTCGCTGAGCTGTTCGGGCAGCGCCTTCTCGGCCGTATCCTCGCCGGCACCTGTGCGCGGCAAATTCTCCGGCAGATTCTCTTCCGGCGGCGGCCCGAGCATGATCAGCCCGGAGCATTTCGGACAACGGACCAGCTGACCCAATAGCTCCGGATCGGTCACCTCGTACGGATGGCCGCAGGTGGGACACGGAATCAACGACGAAAATGGACTCGGTGACATTCGAAGCGTGTCGTCCTCTTGAAAAAACGAAGGCGTCGGATTACAATTCGGTGGCGCCTTTGGCGGATTACCACGGCCTTAGCAAGTACGCTGTCGGTACCGCCCAACGGCCGAGACGATTATATAGGATGATAGAAAATGAGTCAAAACAGATCTGAACAGCCCCTTCATCTCCTGAGGATCGATACTCAAAGCGACTCGGTCACGCAGCAGATCGACCAGCTGCGAAAAAAGCTAAGCCCCAACGGCAATATTGTCAGCCAGCGGGGACGGGCTTTGACCGTCAGCGTCTTTGGCGAGGCGATTCCCCCGGTGGAGGTGGTCAAGCGCATCTGCCAAGATATCGCCCAAAACGGAATCAGCGCCCTGCTGCGGTACTGTCGTCTGCTCGACGGCGCCGATCTGACCGCCGAGACCATCCGCGTCCCGGCCGAAGAACTCGAAAAGGCCTGGAAAGAAGCGTCGCCGGAGTATCTGCGGTCGATCCGCCAAATCAAAGAGAACATCACCGACTTCCAGAAGGCGATTCTCCACAAAGACGTCCGCGTCGAGCGCCCGGGGGGCTACCTGGTCGAACGGTATCTCCCGCTGCGCCGTGTCGGCGTCTGTGTCCCCGGCGGCGCGGCGGCCTACCCCTCCTCGCTTCTGATGACGGCGGTTCCCGCCCAGGTGGCGGGGGTCAAACAGATCGCCGTGATGGCTCCCCCGACGGCGTTCGGTTCGTACAACGCCGACCTTTTAGCCGCCTGCTATGAGATCGGCGTCACCGAGGTCTATCGTATGGGGGGCGCGCAGGGGGTCGCCGCCTTGGCCTATGGGGTCGAGGGGATAGAGCAAGTCGATAAGATCGTCGGGCCGGGGAATCTCTTTGTGGCACTGGCCAAACGGGAAGTTTACGGCACGGTCGATATCGACTCGATCGCCGGCCCCAGCGAGGTCGTCGTCATTGTCGATGAAAGCACGCGCGCCGACTGGACCGCCGCCGACTTAATGGCACAGTCCGAGCATTCTCCCGGTTCCAGTATCCTCATCGGCTGGGACAAGGCGGTTCTCGATCGCGCGGTCGAGGCGATCGAAAAGGCGCTGTGCACGATCGAACGAGGAGATTTGACCCGTCAGGCCCTGGAATCCTTCGGCGCGGCGATCCTGACCAAAGACCAGGACGAGGCGTGCCGGATCACCAACTTAATCGCCCCGGAACACCTGCATATCGCCACGAGCAACGCCGAGGCCCTGGCCGAAAAGATTCCGTGCGCCGGAGCTATTTTCCTCGGGAACAGCTGCCCGGTCGCGGTCGGCGATTACGCCGCCGGGCCGTCGCATGTCCTCCCCACCGGGGGGACCGCCCGGTTCGCCTCGGGGCTGACGACCAACGACTTCCTTCGGGCCAACAGTATCCTTTATTTCGATCCGGCGGGGCTGAAAAACCTCGCTCCCGACATCTGCCGGATCGCCACCGTCGAGGGGCTGACCGCCCACCGGCTCAGTGTCACCCTGCGAACCGAGGAGTAAGTGACGATCAGGTCATAATCACAAACACCATCGTTCGCGCCGCGGGTCTTTAACCGGCGGCTTTTTTTTCGCGGTCCCGGCGAACCCACAGGTTCCGTCGGAAAAAGCCAGGGACAAAACCATAAAAGGAACCTGATAAAAAAAGGAACCCGGCTCCTAAAAACCGGGTTCCTTCTTTTGTCTTCACGGGAGAGGATCGGGATGAAAACCGATCCCCTGCCTTACCTCAGCAAAACCGATCAGTTGGCTTCCTCAGCGTGAACGGCCGGAGCGGCTTCCTCGGCGGGAGCGGCCTCTTCAGCAGGGGCGGCTTCCTCGGCGGGAGCGGCTTCCTCAGCAGCGGGGAGGGGTTCCTCGACGGGAGCGGCATCCTCAGCTTCAGCGGTGCAGCCGGCTTCCGCGGCAGCGGGAGCATCACAGCAAGGGGCGAAGATACCCAGGCAGCAAGCCGGGCGGGGGACGGTGCAGGTGCGGACCTCGTCAACGAAGGAGATCTCCTTGACGGTCTTGGTGCGGGTCTCGGGGACCATCTCACAGACCTTCACGGTCTTGGTGCGGGTCTCGGGGACCATCTCGCAGACCTTCACGGTCTTGGTCCGGGTTTCCGGGACCATCTTGCAGGTCTTCACGGTCTTGGTGCGAGTTTCCGGGACCATCTTGCAGGTCTTCACGGTCTTGGTGCGGGTTTCCTCAACCATCTCGCAGGTCTTCACGGTCTTGGTGCGGGTTTCCTCGACCATCTCGCAGGTCTTCACGGTCTTGGTGCGAGTTTCCGGAACCATCTTGCAGGTCTTCACGGTCTTGGTGCGGGTTTCCGGGACCATCTCGCAGGTCTTCACGGTCTTGGTGCGGGTTTCCGGGACCATCTTGCAGGTCTTCACGGTCTTGGTGCGAGTTTCCTCAACCATCTCGCAGACCTTCACGGTCTTGGTCCGGGTTTCCGGAACCATGACGGTGACGTCGTAGGTGTAGCTCTCGTCGCGGGGCTCGCAGGTCCAGCGGCTGACTTCCTTCTGGACGGTCTCGATCTTCGGAACCCACTTGCGGACGGTCTTGGTGGCCGCAGCGTCACAGGTGCTTTCGGCAGCGGGAGCACAGGCAGGAGCGCAAGCGGCGGGAGCACAGGCCGGAGCGCTGTCGGCGGCGGCACAGCCACAGCCACAGTCACAACCACAGGCGCAGTCACAACCACAGGCGCAACCGCAGCCACAGCCGCAGGCGCAGCCGCGAAGCCGGCAGCACAGACGCGGGAAGCACGGACGCGGGCAAGCCGCGGCGCAGCACGGAACTTCAACCTCTTCCCAGGAACCGTTATCGACGGTGACGTCAACAACATCCTTCACCTCGACGCGATCAAAGACGCGGCGGGTACCCTCACGCTGCTGAACCTGCGGAACGCAAACGGTGTACTCCACTTCCTTCTCGCTGTACTGAGGAACACAGACGGTGTACTCCACCTCTTTCTCCTCGTACTGCGGGACACAGACGGTGTACTCCACCTCTTTCTCGCCGTACTGCGGGACACAGACGGTGTACTCCACTTCCTTCTCGCCGTACTGAGGAACACAGGCGGTGTACTCCACCTCTTTCTCCTCATACTGCGGGACACAGACGGTGTACTCCACCTCTTTCTCCTCATACTGCGGGACGCAGACGGTGTACTCCACCTCTTTCTCGCTGTACTGCGGGACACAGACGGTGTACTCCACTTCCTTCTCGCTGTACTGCGGGACGCAGACGGTGTACTCCACCTCTTTGTCCGTGCAGACGGGGACCTTGACCGTGAAGGTCGCTTCCTCGCAGGTCACGGCCGGAGCGCAGCAAACCGGGGCACAGCTAACCGGAGCACAACAGGCCGGAGCGCAGCCGCAGTCGGCCATGGCAAGGGCGCTAACCGCGAGCATGGCGAGAACGGCGCAAAAAACACCAAGTCTCTTCATAAAAAACTCCTCATGGAATTGTGGGACGGGTCGCCCAGCATCCGGGAAACAGCCCAAAAACAGGATGCCGAAGACCAACCAAACTTTGTTAACGACTCTGCCGGCAATGTTAATTTGAGCAGATTGCATCGGCGACAGAGGAAATTTCACTTATACCGATAATTATACCTAGGAAAGCTGTGTTGGCAAGTCAACACAGCAAAAAAATTTAAATCTTCTCTGTATCAAGGGGGGAGGGAACAGGAGCCAAACCGCAAACGGTGAGCGTTTCCGAAGGTCATTCGATCCGATCCGGCCGGGATTAAAAACTTTTCGAGTGCCGTTTCTATCGATCCGCAGAACACTCATCCCCCCTCTTTCACCTTTGGGCAAGTGCCCGGGCGAAACAAAAGAAGACGGGAAGCTCCCCGACTGAAGAGCATTCCCGTCTTGTGGACTTTGTTCATCAAAAGTCTGTCGCACAAAGCGATCGAAACCAAATCGGCGAATCGCTTTGCCGCCCGGACAAACAGGGCAAAACCTTAGCAGCCGCAGCCGTATTCAGGGGCGGGAGCCGGAGCGGGGGGAGGACAAGCCGGACGGGAGCAGCACGGACGGCAGCACGGACGCGGGCGAGGGCAGCACGGACGGCAGCACGGACGCGGGCGCGGAGGCGGGCAGCACGGACGGCAGCACGGGCGCGGACGGGGGCACGGAGGCGGGCAAACCGGACGGCAGCACGGACGCGGCGGGCACGGAGGCGGGCAGGCCGGCGCGCAGCACGGACGCGGCGCGGGACAAACCGGAGTGCAGCTGCAGGCCGGAGCGACAGGGGCCGGAGCCGGAGCGGCACAATCAACAGCGGCGGCAACCGGAGCGGGTTCTTCAACACCACAACCGCAATCGGCCATAGCCACGGCGCTGACGAAAAGCAGCCCGAGAACGGCGAGGACAGCAGAGAGACTCTTCATGGAACAAACTCCTTGTGAATACCTTCTGTTCTGGCGGTATTTTCACCCGAAGGGATCATCCGCCTTGGTGAAAGAACGGGCTTTGGCAAACCCAGAGCCCTAACTATTATCATTGTATCTGGATAAACTGTGTTGACAAGACTAAACGCGAAAAATAAACCGGTTTTCTTAATTTTTCACAATGGGCAACCTATAGCAGCCGAGGCGGAAACGACAAAGAATTAGACACACAATACCGACGAATCTTTTTCAAAACTGTTCGGCTCCATTATTTTTGCCGTCAAACCGCTTCTCTTGCGCGATACGCTGCCCCCCAACAAAAAGCGGAGCCCGCTCACGTCGATCGTGACCGGGCTCCCGTGGGAGAATAATACCGCTTTACCGCGAATGGATCACTCAGCCGGGGCTTCCTCGGCGGCCGGGGCGGGCTCAGCCGGGGCTTCCTCGGCGGCCGGAGCGGCTTCAGCCGGAGCTTCCTCAGCGGCCGGAGCGGCTTCAGCCGGGGCTTCCTCGGCGGCCGGGGCGGCTTCAGCCGGAGCTTCCTCGGCGGCCGGGGCGGCTTCAGCCGGGGCTTCCTCAGCGGCCGGAGCGGCCTCAGCCGGGGCTTCGGCGGCCGGAGCGGCTTCAGCAGGGGCTTCCTCGGCGGCCGGGGCGGCCTCAGCCGGAGCTTCGGCGGCCGGGGCGGCTTCAGCCGGAGCTTCCTCTACGGCCGGAGCGGCCTCAGCCGGGCCGAGGCCCTCGCGCTCCTGCGCGAAGCCGCCTTCGCCGACTTCCCGCGCCGCAGCGCCAGACGCTCCAACGACCTCCAGGTCGCCATCGTCTCGCTCGAGGAACTAAACGCCCTCGCCGCCTGGTGCCGCGCTGCGGGTGTCAATGCCAGTATCCCGCAGCTCGACCCGGCTTTCAGACGCGACTTGCCCCTCAAAATACGCATCGTCCTCTCCTGGGACGCC
>JAFRFG010000040.1 GCA_017434455.1 Thermoguttaceae bacterium
GGGGACCGGCGTTTAAGTCGTGTATCGACTCTCCCCTTTCACCGACGCTGATCAAGCGCATCCCCGGAAGCGACGAGCTGCTGGCGGTAGGCAATCCGCTTTTGCCGATCAGCGGCCAGAACGAACGCGCGACGGTGACGATCGAGCGTCTTAACGCCGACGGAACCGAAATCCTCGCCCGCAAAACGATGGAGCACCCCGAGCGACCTGTCGGCCCCAACTGGCAATATCCCTCGATCTGCTTTATCGACGACGACACCGCGCTGGTCGCCTACTTCACCTGGGTCGGTGGGATATTTATCTATAAGGTCAAGCTCTCGGATCTGAAATAACTTCAGTTGGGGTGTTGCGCAATGGTTTATTCTTCCAAGACTGTTTTTTATGCTCTCCTCGCGGCGCTGGCCGTTTTTGCCTTCCCGGCCGGCGCGCCGGGGGCCGAACCGTCTCCCTGGCCGTGGATGCCCAAGGAGGAAGTTCTGGCGATCCCCACCGGTCCCGATAATCCGCGCAACAGCGAGGGGGATCTGGTCGTCCTGGAAGACGGGACGATTCTGTGTGTCTATTCCCATTTTTACGGTTCCGGCAGTGACGACCACGATCCCGCCTGTTTGATGAGCCGCCTCTCCGCCGACGGCGGCAAAACTTGGACCACCGCCGACAAGCTCGATGTCGAGAACGAGGGGGGACGCAATGTCATGTCGGTCACGCTTCGCCGCCTGGCCGACGGCCGGGTGGTGATGTTCTATCTGGTCACCGAATCGTCCGAAGACTGCCGTCCCTATATGCGCGTGCGCCAAGAAGACGGTACTTGGGGGGAGAGAAAGTGCTTGATCGACGAGCCCTCCTACAACGTGGTGAATAACGACCGAGTGGTGCAGCTTTCCAGCGGCCGAATCTTGGTCCCGGTCGCCCGTCACGCCTACCTCGGCAAAAGCAAGTACGATTACGATCCGAACGCCAAGACTTTCTGTATGATTTCCGATGATGGGGGGAACAGCTGGTACGAAGGGGGGACCGTCGAGCCGACCGAGGCAGTGGTCTACCAAGAGCCGGGCTTGTGTGAATTGGCCGACGGCCGTATTTTGATCAATATCCGTACCGGCTCCAAGACACAGTATGTTGCCTACTCCGAGGACGGCGGCTTGACATGGGGCCGGCCGGTGGCGTCGTGCATCGATTCCCCGGGCTCGCCGACCCTGATCAAGCGCATCCCCGGCAGCGACGATCTTTTAGCGGTCGGCAATCCCTTCCTGCCGATTCCCGGCTTTGATGAACGTCCGACGATGACGATCGAGCGTTTGAATCCCGACGCGAGCGAGATTCTTGTCCGCAAGACGATGGAACATCCCGAGCGGTTCGCCGCCGGTGACTGGCAGTATCCCGCGATCTGCTTCCTCGATGACGATACCGCGCTGGTCGCCTACTTCTCCTGGCCGGAAGGGGTACGCGTCTATAAGATCAATATCTCGGATCTTTAAACGGCGGCAATAGATAAATAAAGAACAACAATGGGCAACCAACAAATAACCTGCTAACCAAAAGGAATCAACCGATGAAGTCTCCCTTTCTCAAAAGCGTGTTTTATGTACTCATCGTCACGGTCATCTGCGTCTTGGCGTTTCCGCCGAGCGCCTCGGCCATCGAACCGTCCCCCTGGCCGTGGATGCCCAAGAAACTCGTCCTCGCGATGCCCGTGGTTCCCGATAACCCGCGCAACAGCGAGGGGGATTTTGTCATCCTGGAAGATGGGACGATCCTCTTCGTCTATACCCATTATTACGGCGATTCCGGTGACGATCACGCCTCCGCCCGTTTGATGAGCCGTTCCTCCAGCGACGGCGGTAAAACTTGGACCAAAGAGGATAAGCTCGATGTCGAGAACGAGGGGGGGCTCAACGTGATGTCGGTCTCCCTGCTGCGTCTGGACGACGGCCGGGTGGTGATGTTCTACATGGTCAAAGACAGTCCCAGCGACGGTCGTCCCTACATGCGTATTCGTCAGGCCGACGGCACCTGGGGGGAACGGCGTTGTCTTCTTGACGAAGTATCTTACAACGTGCTGAACAACGACCGGGTGGTTCAGCTGGCCAGCGGCCGGATCTTAGTCCCGCTCGCCCGTCACACCTACTTAGGCGGGAGCCTATACAACTACGATCCGAACGCTAAGATTTTCTGTTTGATTTCCGATGACGGCGGCGAAACTTGGCGCGAGGGTGGGGAACTCGAACCGACCGAAGGGATGATCTACCAAGAGCCGGGGCTGTGTGAACTGGCCGACGGCCGTATCCTGATGTACATCCGTACCGATCAGCACGCGCAGTATTTCGCCTTCTCCGAGGACGGCGGCGAAACCTGGAGCAAGCCCTTCAAGTCGTGCATCGATTCTCCCTGTGCCCCGACGCTGATCAAGCGCATCCCCGGAAGCGACGAGCTTCTGGCGGTCGGCAACCCCTGGCTGCCGTTTGAAGGGGAGAACGATCGCGCGACGATGACGATCGAGCGTCTTACCCCCGACGCGAGCAAGATTCTTGTCCGCAAGACGATGGAACACCTCGAGAGGTATGTCGCTCCCGCCTGGGATTACCCCACGTTCTGCTTCCCCGATGACAACACGGCGCTGGTTGGTTACTCCTGCTGGCCCGAAGGGGTGCACATCAACATAATCAAGCTCTCGGATCTGTAAACAATAATCACGAACAAAAAGGTCAACCGATATGTCTTTATTCCCTAAGAGTGTATTTTCTGCCATCCTCGCCGCTGCCGGCGTGCTGGCGTTTCTGACAAGCGCTTCGGCCGCCGATCCGTCCCCCTGGCCGTGGATGCCCAAGCAGCTCGTCCTGACGATCCCCACCGGGCCCGATAACCCGCGCAACAGCGAGGGAGATTTCGTCATCCTTGACGATGGGACGATCCTTTGCGTCTACACCCACTACCTCGGTTCCTCCGGCGACGATCACGGCACCGCCTGTTTGATGAGCCGCTGTTCCGCCGACGGCGGTAATACCTGGACCGACACCGATAAACTCGAACTGGAGAACGAGGGGAAACTCAACGTGATGTCGGTCACGCTGCGCCGTTTGGCCGACGGCCGGATCGTGATGTTTTATCTGGTCAAAGAAAACCCCGGCGACTGCCGTCCTTATATGCGCGTGCGCGGCGATGACGGTACCTGGGGACCGAGAAAGTGCCTGATCGACGAGCCCTCCTACAACGTGGTGAACAACGACCGGGTGGTACAACTTTCCAGCGGCCGGCTTCTGGTTCCGGTCGGCCGTCACCCCTACGGCGGGAAGGGGGCCTACGATTATGAATCGAACGCCAGGACCTTCTGTATGATTTCCGACGATGGGGGAGAAAACTGGTACGAAGGGGGCGTCGTCGAACCGACCGAGGGGATCAGCTATCAGGAGCCGGGACTGTGTGAATTGGCCGACGGGCGTGTTTTGATGAATATCCGCACCGACGGCAAGGCGCAGTATTACGCCTACTCCACCGACGGCGGTCTGACATGGGGCCGGCCGCTGGCGTCGTGTATCGATTCCCCGCTTTCGCCCACCCTGATTAAGCGTGTTCCCGGCAGCGACGAACTTCTGGCCGTCGGAAATCCCTGGCTGCCGATCAGCGGCCGCGGCGATCGCGCGACGATGACGATCGAACGTCTTTCCCCCGACGGAAGCGAGATACTCGTCCGCAAGACGATGGAGCATCTCGAACGGTTTGTCGCTCCCGACTGGCAATATCCGGCCATTTGCTTCCTCAACAGCGATACCGCCCTGGTCGCCTACTTCCATTGGACCGCCGGGGCGTTTGTCTACAAGATCAAACTCTCGGATCTGTAATTTTTTCCCCGAGAATGTTTATCTTTGGTGGTGTGTTTGGTCAGGCAAGGATGAATAAAATGGAAAAGTTTCTCAAACTGTTTTTTCTCGGTCTGGTCGTCCTCTCTTTGGGTCCCCGCGGCGCCGCGAAAGCCGCCGCTGAGGATTCCGCACCGCAAGCGGTGAAGACCATTCTCCCGGCGGTTCTTGACTCCCGGCAATTGGGAGAGAATCTCCTCTCGGATCGGTTCTTCCCCTATGGGGAAGGGTACATCGAGCAGAACGATCAGTTCTGGTGCGATAACGGGGATGATTCCTCCGTGACACGAGGGGTGGTCCAGGTGGTTGAACTGAACCAGACAAAACCGCTGCCGCTCTACGCCTCGGGGGAATCGCTGGCGGAAAATGTCGCCGGAGGAACCGACAGCAGTTATTCCCTCTACCTTGACCTGACCTATACCGACGGAACGCACCAGTGGGGGGAATCGGTTCCTTTCTCCTGCGGTTCACACGATTGGCAAAAGAAGGGGCTGTATGTTTTCCCCGCTAAACCGATTCAGAGCTTGTCTTTTCACGGTCTGTTTCGCTCTCACAGCGGAAAGGCCGCTTTTCGGAACCTGGCTCTTCAGGAACTGCGAGGAAATGAGGACACCTGTCTGTTCGATACCCTGCCGCTCGATTCTGTAGTTCCGCTGCCCGAGGGGATTCTAACCTTCCAGCTGCGCGGCGCAGAGGACGATTCCCCGTTTTACCGCGTTGGCGACCAGACAACCGCCGACGGCCGTGTCGTCTGCGCCTGCGGGGTCGATTGCGCGTTTTATCGGGAAGAACGTCCCGAGGGGGATTTCTATCGGGCCGAGCTGACGAACAAAACCGGCGAGGATCGATGCCTGACGTTTTTAGTCTCTTACCCCATCCGGCGAGAGAAATTATTCTGGCTCGAAAACGGTCTGGCCGATCAGGAGTCTGTCGAGATCGAACCGGGGAGAGAATATTTCAGCGGTTCCACCTGGCCGGTCGGGGTCAGCGGCCGGCTCTCCCGATGGCCCTTTGCCGCCGTCGCTTCCGATTCCGGCGATGGCGCGCTGGAGGGGATCATGCTGGGAATCGATCCGGACTATCCCGCGTTTTATCGGCTCTTTTACAGCGAACCGGCCGGTGAGCTGGTCCTGGCGTATGATCTGGCCTTAACAAGCCAATCCCCCACGGCGGAATTGAAGTTCTTCTCGGCCCCATTCGCGGCCCGCGATCGGTTCGCCGGCGCCCTGTCGGCGTACTGTCGTTTCTTCCCGAATCATTTCCTCTGCCGGACACCCTCGCAGGGGAACTGGATGCCGTTCGCCAAGATCAGCGCCGTCCCGGGATGGGAAGATTTCGGTTTCAAGTTCAAAGAGGGGAACGACCAGACCGCGTGGGACGACGAGCACGGAATCATCACGTTCCGCTACACCGAGCCGATGACCTGGTGGATGCCGCTGGCCAAAGAAGAGCCGCATACGATCGAGTTCGGCGTCGAAAAGGCCAAGCAATTGGCCGAAGCCGGAAACATCGTCGCCCAGGCGTTTTTAACCTCCGGACATAAAAACGAGGAGGGCCGGTTTTGCGGACGGGTGCTCGACACACCGTGGTGCGACGGGATTGTCTGGAGCGTGAACGATCTGCCGGGCTTGGAGACAATGGCGCAAGAGGGGAAACTCCCCTATTCCGACCGCTATCCCGTTTCCGGCTTCGGGATCAAGTGGAATCGAAAAGTCGCGGACGCTCAGTACGGCCCGCCGCGCGATGCTGCCCAGGATGGCGGTTATCTCCCTTCGGAGGGGCTCGACGGCGAATATATCGATTCGAGCGAAGGGTATGTGACGGATATCTGCGATTATGACCAGAGCCATTTTGCCGCCGCCGCGCGTCCGCTGGTTTTTGACCGACAGGGGAAACCGGCGATTTTTCGCGGGCTCATCGCCTATGAGTACA
Source organism: Thermoguttaceae bacterium (assembly GCA_017434455.1). Classification (GTDB taxonomy): domain Bacteria; phylum Planctomycetota; class Planctomycetia; order Pirellulales; family Thermoguttaceae; genus RUG695. Next base: position 5,790 of record JAFRFG010000040.1, read on the forward strand.
CTCGCGCGATGGCTGAGGATGTCCACCGCCGCGGCCATTTGATGATGGCGAACTCGACGCCGACTCACCTCAGCTGGCTGGTTCCTTTTCTCGACGTGGCCGGAACCGAGACGAATTGGAATCGGGACGGAAAATGGTCCCCGATGCCGATGGACGAGATGTATTACCGCCGGGCTTTGATGGGGAAAAAGCCGTTTTGCTTCTTGATGAACAGTGACTTTACCCTCTTTTCGTACGAGGCGACCGAGAAATATATGAATCGAGCCCTGGCGTTCGGCATGTTCCCCGGATTCTTCTCGGCGGACGCCTCGACGAAGCACTATTTCGAAAACCCCGATCTCTACGAGCGGGATCGGCCGCTGTTCAAAAAGTTTATGCCGGTCATTCAAGAAGTGGCCCAGGCCGGCTGGGAGCCGCTTGCCTTGGCGCGGGCTGAGGATGACCGTTTGAACGTTCTGCGTTTCGGCGACGGCCTGACGGTTTATCTGACGGTTTTTAACGACAGTGAGGAACCGCTCTCGTCGCGGATTCTCCTCGACGATCGTCTGCTCGAAAAATGGGGGAATGCGCCGATCGCCGCCACAGACCGGTTCACCGGCGAGGAAATCCCGCTGGATAACGCCGGCCTGTCGGTCTGTCTCGATCAGGGAAAAACCGCGGTGATCAAGATCGCCGAACGAAGATAGTCTGCTTGATTCAAGAGCAATAAAATATCATAACCCGCCGCGCGCTTCAGCGCGCAATCATTCAAAGGTGAAATCAACATGAAACGACGAACCATTATTCTTCCTCTGGCCTTTGTTTTCTCGGTCATGATGACATCGCTGTTCGCCGCCGAGCGAACGGTGGTCGAGCCGGTGGACGACGGCCGCAGCCTGATCAATCCGAACATGGGCTGGACGATGCACTTTTATTCCAATGTGCCGACGAACTACGGTTCCCGGCTGGAACCGTCCGATTCGCTCGAGTGGTTTGAGGGCTGTTCGGTCATCTACCTGCGGGTCCCGTGGGCGTTTCTGGAACCGGAAGAGGGTGTCTATAACTGGGCCCTCTTGGACACCCCGGCCCAGCGATGGATTGCCAAGGGGAAGCAGGTCGGTTTCCGGTTTACCACCTCGGAAAACTGGGTTCGATACGCCACGCCGAAGTGGGTCTTTGACGCCGGCGCGAAATCGACCCCCTACAACAGTCACACCGGCCCCAGCGCGGACGGGGCTTACATCGATCCGGTTTTCGACGATCCGATTTATCTCCAGAAGCTAGATCATTTTCTCGCCGCGGCGGGGGCACGATACAACGGCCGCCCCGAGGTGGCTTTCATCGATATCGGAACCTTCGGCCTTTGGGGGGAAGGGCATACGCTGATGTCGAGCCAGCTTTCCGACGAGGAAAACGCCCGAATGGCGCGGATTCATATCGATCTGCACAAAAAGCACTTCCCCGATACCCAGCTGTTTGTGATCGACGATGTCATCGGTCACAACGTGCCGGGGGATGATTTTCCCCTGATGAACGAGGCGGTTTCCGAAGGGATCGGTCTACGGGACGACAGTATCTTCACGATGGCGCCCCCGATCGCCTGGTACCACGGGGAATTGGCGCAGAAATTCTGGCCGACCGTTCCGACCTTCATCGAACATGAGCATTATCAGGCGATTTGCCAGGATCGGTGGAACGATGATAAGCTTCTCGAATCGGTCGAGGTCTACCACGCCAGTTACATGTCGATCCACGGCTGGCCCCAGGATGAGTGGAACGATCACGCCGACGCGGTTCGGCGGATCAACCGGCGGCTCGGTTATCGGCTGCAGCTGCGCAAAATGGATTATCCCCAGGCGGTGAAAATCGGTGAATTTTTCGATGTATCCACCGTCTGGGCCAATGCCGGCGTGGCCCCCTGTTACGACGGCGGTTTTTTCGCGCTGACGATCAAAGACGCCGACGGCGGTATCGTCGCGGTCCTTTCGGACGAGACGCTTGATGTCAAATCGCTCCCGGTCGGGCCGGCCGACGCGATCCCGACGGTGGAGCATTCCTCCCGCTTCCGGGCCGGTCTGGTCGCCCCGACGACCAAGCCGGGAAAATACGATCTGTACTTCTCGGTCGGTCAGCGTGACGGAACCCCCGTGTACGAACTCCCCTACGGGGAAAGCGACGGACAAAGGCGGTACAAGATCGGCCAGATCGAATTGGTGAAATAATGGTTCGTCCCGCCGGGTACGATCCACGCGCTGTCGTTATCAAATAACCCGGAATCGTTCGAAAGCCAAATCAACATGAAACGACGAACCATTGTTTTTCCGCTGGTCTTTGTTCTTTCCGCCGCGGTGATGTCGCTGTTCGCCGCCGAGCGGACGGTGGTCGAGCCGGTGGACGACGGCCGGGCGCTCATCAATCCGAATATGGGCTGGACGATGCACTTTTATTCCAATGAGACAGCTCATTACGGCTGCCGTCTGGAACCGTCCGATTCGCTCGATTGGTTTGAGGGGTGTTCGGTCGTCTACCTGCGGGTTCCGTGGGCGTATCTGGAACCGGAAGAGGGTGTCTATAACTGGGCCCTTCTGGATACCCCGGCTCAGCGATGGATTGCCAAGGGAAAGCAGGTCGGTTTCCGGTTCACCACCTCGGAAAGCTGGATGGAATACGCCACGCCGAAATGGGTCTTTGACGCCGGCGCGAAATCGATCCCCTTTACCTTTCCCCGCGGCTATCCGGACGGTCCCCGCGTGGAAGGGAATCTGTACGACCCGGTGTTTGACGACCCGATTTTTCTCGAAAAACTCGATCGTTTTCTCGCCGCGGCGGGGGCACGGTACAACGGCCGGCCCGAAGTGGCCTTCATCGATATCGGTACCTTCGGCCTTTGGGGGGAAGGGCATACGCTGATGTCGAGTAAACTTTCCGACGCGGAAAACGCCCGAATGGCGCGGATTCACATCGATCTGCATAAAAAGCACTTTCCCGATACCCAGCTGTTTGTGATCGACGATGTTATCGGCCACGATGTTCCGGGGGACGATTTTCCCTTGATGAACGAGGCGGTTTCCGAAGGGATCGGTCTGAGGGATGACAGTATTTTTTGTATGGAGCCCCCCACCGCCTGGTACCACGGGGAACTGGCGCAGAAATTCTGGCCGACCGTTCCGACCTTCCTCGAACATGGCCATTACCCAGTGATTAAGGGGGTGAACTGGTGGAACGACGAAAAGCTTCTCGAATCGGTCGAGGTCTACCACGCCAGTTATATGTCGATTCACGGCTGGCCGAAAGAAGAGTGGAAGGACTGCCGCGAGGTGATCCGTCGGATCAACCGGCGGCTCGGCTATCGGCTGCAGCTGCGCGCAATCGATTATCCCCAAACGGTGAAAATCGGTGAATTCTTCGATGTTTCCACCGTCTGGGCCAATGCCGGCGTGGCGCCCTGCTACGACGGCGGCTTTTTCGCGCTGACGATCAAAGACGCCGACGGCGGTATCGTCGCGGTCCTTTCGGACGAGACGTTCGACGTCAAATCGCTCCCGGTCGGGCCGGCCGACGCGATCCCGACGGTGGAGCATTCCTCCCGCTTCCGGGCCGGTTTGGTCGCTCCGACGACCAAACCGGGGAAATATGACCTGTATTTCTCCGTCGGCCGGCGTGACGGAACCCCCGTGTATGAACTCCCCTACGGCCAAAGCGACGGGCAAAGACGGTACAAGATCGATCGGATCGAACTGACGCAGTAGAAGGGAAAGGCCCTCAGGTGTGTGGTGAATCGCCCTAAAGATACCCCCGAAAAAAAGGCGCTCCCAAGAGGGAACGCCTTTTTTATTTCGTGCGGATAGGAGCTCTTCCTTATTGCAGCGGCGGCAGATCGATCTGCTTCCCCTCGCGCTGTTTGGCCTGCTCGGCCGGGTCGTACGAGCCGTAGAAGGGAACGTTCGCGTCGAGCCACAGATAAATATTCCGGCGGTCGGTGTCGGACAGATCGATACCGCGGTGGTTCTCGTCGTCGAGGATACCGCTTAAGCGGCTGATGTCGGCGCCGCTTTCACCGGGGAAGGTACAGGTGCGGCGGATCGACGATTCGGCCCATTCGTACCAGCGCAGGTAGGGGCGCAGGTTCTGGTACGAGACCGAAAAGGAACCGCTCGGGTCGTTTGTCAGGGCCGGGGCGTGGCTGTTTTCGCTTCCGTCATGACAACCGGCGCACGAGCGGTCGAGGATCGGCTGAATCAGCTGGACGTAGTTAAACGGCAGTGTCCCCGCCGGGCCGGGAGTAATTTCCGAGGCGGGGCGCAGGAAGGCGATCCGGTTCTTCTGGACGTTGTCTGCGGTGGTCTGCGCCTGCTCGTGGCAGCCGACGCAGCCGCGGTTTTCCCCCGGCTGAAGATAGACTTCGCTGTGCATCGTCTGGACGGCGCGGCCCGACTCATCGACCGCCTGGAAGTAGAGCGGCTTGCGCGCCGGGGCGGTGAAGTGCGCCGAACCGTCTTTTTCGACCGGGACGGTCCCCAGCAGCATGCGGGCCGAACCGGCGAAGTCGTGGCCGATCTTCGGGTTGTGGCCGGTGTGGGTGGGGTACTTGGGCAGAAGCTGATAGATCCGCAGCTCTTTGATCGGACGATCCTCCGGCATCGGGCGCAGCGACTCGTAGACATTACTCAAACTGAACGTTCCGACAGCGTTCTCCTCACCGCTGTCGACCGACTGCGGCGCGATGACCGGCGCGGGGGGCGTTTCGGCGATCAAAAGCGGGTCGCGGCACTCAAACTGGGGGTCCTCGTAGAGAAGCTCGAGGTTCCCGATCTTGTCGCGGTAGTAGACCCCCGTTCGGCCGTGCCGGACGGTCTCGTGCGTCAGCGCGCCGTGGGTGGGAAGATAGCCCCCCATCGGGTCGTGGCTGTACGCTGTCAGGCAGCTGTCCTCCGACAGCGGGAAGGGGGAATAGTAGTAATGCGTCGGGACGCAGTTCGGACCGAGGTCGTCGATCTGCGGGGTCTCGGGGAAGGGGACTTCCGGCGTAAAGACCTCGATGGCTCCGAGATCATCGAAACCGGTCTGGGGATCGTAGGTGACCTTCGACGGGTCGAGCACGGCGATTGTTCCGCCGACTCCCAGATGGTGCGCGGCGCCTAAGAACATCACCTTGTTCGAGCCGGGGATCACCCGCGGCTGGATCGCCACGCAGACATCCTCGGTGTAGTTCCCAAACAGTGAGACGGCACCGGTCCCGTCGGGGTTCGTCAGCCAAAGTCCCTGATAACGCGAGGCGGCGCGGTCGACGTAGTCCCATCGGGTATAGATGATCCGCCCGTCGTTCATCACCTGCGGGGTCCATTCGTTCGTCTCGTGCCACGAAAGGGTCTTGATGCTCCCGTCCGGATCGAGCCGGTGAAGCGTCGCCGTGAAGATCGGTTCGTGGCTGCCGTTGCAGCGGGCGAAGCTCCCGCGCCGGGTCGAGCAGAAGACAACTCCGCCGTCGGGCAGGGGGGCACCGGAAAAGTCGTCCCAGATCCCTTCGGTGAGCTGCTGATAGGAGCCGTCGGCAAGATTCATCTTAAAGAGGTGGAACTTCCCCTCGGGCTCTTTGAGGAAGCGCCCCAGCTGGGTATCGGTGTCGGGGAGCCCCGGATCGCCGGCTTGGAGGGTATCGACCGCGTCAAGACGCGGGGCGTTGGGGTCCATCACCTTCGAGAAGTCGGCGAACGAGAAGTAAAGCGTCTTGGCGTCGCTGGAAAGGTTCGGCGTGGCGAACTGCCCCATCGGGAAATCTTTTGTCAGGTCGATCGTTTCGAACGACATCCCCGGGTTCTTTAGGATATAAAGCCCGCCGCCGTGGATGTTGCTGAAGCGCATGTAGTACGAGAGGTAATCCTGCAGCAGCTGAAAGCCGTAGCGGTTCCCCTTGAGGAAGACGATCTGCCGGCCGGCCAGCGGCTCGCTGGAGAAGATCGCCCGGCGGATCGCCAGCCGGAGCTTTCGATAGACGCCGAGACGCATCTCCTTGGCGGGGCCGTTCGGGGTCCACAGGTCACTCTCGTTCGGGAGGGTGTTGACACTTCGCGCCTGGTCGATCGCCTGCCGCAGCGCCTGGGCGCCTTGCTCGTCGATCGCGCCGTCGGCGGTGAGATTCTCGTAAAGGCGCTCGGCCCGGAAGACCAGGTTATTGAGCGCCATAGGATGCCCGCAGTCGCGGTGGAGACGTCCCTCTTGTTTATCCCAGTCGGCGTACAGGGCCTGGAGAAACGCTTCATCGTACGTCGGTTCGTCACAGAACAGACGGTTCGCAGCCAGCGGCACCAGGGCCGCCAGGAGCAAAAGCACGGCCATCGCCATGCGGCGGGTCTTTTGAGATTGGTTCATTGTCGTGGTTTCTCTTATGGTATCGAAACGTTTGTTTGGAATAATCTTTTGGGGGTCAATCGAGCTGTTTGAGTACGCCGCAGATGATATCGTTCATCTTCGGCTCGGCGCTGTTGGCCGCTTCGGTGATCAGATCGTGATCGGCCGTCTCTCTCAAGTCGGGGAGGCACATATCGGTCACCACCGAGATCCCGAGGACCTCCATCGACAGATAGCGAGCGGCGATCACCTCGGGAACGGTCGACATCCCAACGACGTCGGCGCCGATCCCCTTTAAGAAGCGGTATTCCGCCCGGGTCTCGAAGTTCGGTCCCAGAAGGCCGACGTAGACCCCCTGATGGGTTTTGATCCCGAGCGACAGGGCGGTTTCTTCCGCCATTTTGATCAGGCGGTGGCTGTACGGCTCGATCATATCGGGGAAGCGCGGGCCGAGCCGCTCGTCGTTCGGGCCGGTGAGGGGATTACATCCGAACAGGTTGATATGATCCTCGATCAGGACAATATCTCCCCGTTCGTAGCGGGGGTTCATTCCTCCGGCGGCGTTCGAGACGAATAACCTCTTGGCCCCCAGCCGGTTGGCGACGAAGATCGGGAAGACGACCTCTTGAGGGGTGTATCCCTCATAGAGGTGAAAGCGTCCCTGCATTGCTATGACTCTTTTCCCCTCAAGAGAGCCGAGGATCAGGTTGCCGGCGTGCGACTCGACCGTCGAGACGGCGAAGTGAGGGATTTGCTCGTAGGGGAGGACGACATCGGCTTCGATCCGCTCGGCCAGGTGCCCGAGTCCCGTTCCGAGGATGATCAGCACGTCGGGGGTCTGATCCCAGCGGGCGCGGATATAGTCGGCCGCCTCGGTGATTTTGTCGTAGTACGACAAAGGCGGCTCTTCGGCGTGTGTCGGGGCGGTCCGGGCGAAAAACAGCAGCGAGCAGCAGAGAACCAGCAGACGGGAGATAGTGTGTGTGATCGTCATAACTAAAACGGCGGATGGTTGTTAAAGGTTAAGGATAAACGGCATGCTTCATCTTACTTGGCCCGGGGTGATTTTGTCAACATTTTATTCCCTGGGCGTTTGAGCGGCCGCCTAAAAAAGCGCTACTGCAGCGGCGGCGGCTCGATCTGCTCGCCCCGGAGCTGTTTGGCCTGTTCAGCCGGATCATACGTCCCATAGAAGGGGATATTCGCGTCGAGCCACAGATAGATGGCGCGGCGATCCTCCTCCGAAAGTCCGATATCCTTGTGGTTATCGTCGTCGAGGATCTTTGTCAGGCGGCTGACGTCGGCGCCGCACTCACCGGGGAACGTGCAGGTGTGGCGGATTGTCTGATCCAGCCATTCATACCATCGCAGGTAGGGGCGCAGGTTCAGATACGAAAGCGAGAACGCGCCGTGCGGTTCTGCGTTTAAGATCGGATTGTGGCTGTTTTCACCCCAGTCGTGGCATCTCACACACGCGCGGTCGAGGACCGGCTGAACCAGTTGGACATAGTTAAACGGAAGGGTCCCCGCTGGACCGGGGGTAATCTGCGAGGCGGGGCGCAAGAAGGCGATCCGGTTCTTCTGGATGTTGTCGGCGGTGGTCTGCGCCTGCTCGTGGCAGCCGACACAGCCGCGGTTTTCCCCCGGCTGAAGATAGACTTCGCTGCGCATCGATTGGACGGCACGGCCCGACTCATCGACCGCTTGGAAGTAGAGCGGCTTGCGCGCCGGGGCAATGAAGTGCGCCGAACCGTCTTTCTCGACCGGGACGGTCCCAAGCAGCATCCGCGCCGAGCCGGCGAAGTCATGACCGATTTGCGGGACATTGCCGGTATGGGTGGGGTACTTGGGCAGAAGCTGATAGATCCGCAGCTCCTTGATTGGGCGATCCTCCGGCAACGGACGCAGCGACTCGTAGACATTGCTCAAGCTGAACGTTCCTACCGCGTCTTTCTCGCCGTCATCGGCCGACTGCGGCGCGATGACCGGGGCGGCAGGAGTCTCGGCGATCAAGAGCGGATCTCGGCATTCAAACTCCGGGTCTTCATAGAGAAGCTCGAGGTTCCCGATCTTGTCGCGGTAATAGACCCCCGTTCGGCCGTGCCGGACGGTCTCGTGCGTCAGATTGCCATTGGTCGGCAGATACCCTCCCAGGGGCTCGTGACTGTACGCCGTCAGGCAGCTTTCCTCCGACAGCGGGAAGGGGGAATAGTAGTAATGATTGGGAGTATAGCCCGCGCTGGAGCCGCTGCCGGGAAGGGGGGATTCGGGGAAGGGAATCTCGGGGGTGAACATCTCGATGGCCCCCAGATCGTCAAAACCGGTCTGCGGGTCGTAGGTGACCTTCGACGGGTCGAGAATCAAGATCGTTCCGCCGACGGCCAGATGGTGGGCCGCGCCGATGAACATCACCTTATTCGAACCGGGGATCACCCGCGGCTGAATACAGACGTAGATATCCTCGGTATAGTTCCCGAAGAGTGAGACGGCGCCGGTTCCGTCGGGATTGGTGAGCCACAGTCCCTGATAGCGTTGCGCGGGGCGGTCGACGTAGTCCCAGCGGCAGTAGATGATACGCCCGTCGTTCATCACCTGCGGGGTCCATTCGTTCGTCTCGTGCCACGAGAGAGTCTTGATACTCCCGTCTTTGTCGAGCCGATGGAGCGTCGCCGTCATAATCGGTTCATGAGCGCCGTTGCAGCGGGCGAAACTCCCGCGCCGGGTTGAGCAGAAGACGATCCCGCCGTCAGGAAGCGGCGCGCCGCAGAAATCGTCCCAAACCCCTTCGGTGAGCTGTCGGCAGGAACCGTCGGCGAGGTTCATCTCAAAGAGATGGAATTTCCCCTCGGGATCTTTAAGGAAGTTCCCCAGCTGGGTGTCGGTGTCGGGGAGGCCCGGATCACCTCGCTGCAGGATATCGACCGCGTCAAGGCGCGGGGCGTTGGGGTCCATCACCTTCGAGAAGTCGGCGAACGAGAAGTAAAGCGTTTTAGCGTCGTTGGATAGGTTCGGTGTGGAGAACTGCCCCATCGGGAAATCTTTCGTCAGCTCGACGGTCTGGAACGACATCCCGGGATTTTTCAGGATGAAGAGCCCGCCGCCGTGGATATTGCTGAAGCGCAAATAGTACGAGAGGTAGTCGTTGAGAACCTCAAAGCCGTAGCGATTCCCCTTGAGGAAAACGATCTGGCGGCCGGCCAGCTCCTTGCTGGAGAAGATCGCGCGGCGCATCGCCAGACGGAGCTTTCGATAGTGGGCCAGGATTTCTGCGCCGGTATTCGTCTGGTTCCATCGGTCGGCGTCGGTCGGGGCGGTATTATAGCCGCGCGCCTGGTCGATCGCCTTCCGCAGCGCATCGGCCTCCCGCTGGTCGATCAGATCTTCGCCGGTGAGCCGGTCGTGAAGGCGCACGGCTCGAAGAACCAGCTGATAGAGCGCGTAGGGGTGGGAACAGTTCAGTCCCAGGCGTGCCTCCTGCTTCTCCCAATCGGCGCAGAGGGCTTGGAGAAACGCCTCATCGCTCGTCGGCTCGTCGGCACGAAGGTGGATGAAGATACCTTGGGCGGCAATTAAGGTGAGAGTCAATGTCGCCAGAAGCAGCGTTCGAGTTACCCTGTCGCGGGAACAGTGAAGTCGGGTCACGGTCCGGTCCTTGTTTTGTGATGGTGAGACGGTGATCATTGTTGATCAATAGGCGGTCTGAAAGATTCTACCCTGTTTGAGGGGAGATTGTCAATGAAAGCCGCGGGTTCCTTTAGGGGCATTTTGTCTGTGACTGTCTTGATTTTTGGTGGGTGATCGGGTAAAAATTTATCCAATGGGGGATGTGTTCCTCTTTTGTTCGAAGATACCTCAAACCCTTAGACCCAGGCGTACGATATGCCCCGCAAGATCAAATCTATTGTGCTTTTCGCGTTCGCCGCGACGATTCTCTGCGGCCCTTTCGGCTCGACGGCCGCGGCGCAGACCTATAATGTCCGCGATTTCGGCGCCGCCGCCGACGGCCTGGCCAAAGATACCGCCGCGATTCAGCAGGCGATCGATACCGCGGCCGACGCCGGCGGGGGGACCGTCTTCTTCCCCGCGGGGACCTATCTGACCGGTTCCCTTTACCTGAAGAGTAACATCGACTTTTATCTCGGGCCGGGGGCGCACCTGCTAGCCAGTCCCGACCCGGCCGACTACAACCCGCTGGATGTTTGTCCGCAAAATTCCTCCTCCGCCGCGGAGTCGTCGTTCGGCGCGCACCTGATCCTATGCCTCGAACAAAAGAACGTGACGCTGCGCGGCCCGGGGAAGATCGACGGCAATTCCCCCGCGTTTTTGTTCGATAAGGACGGCAAAGCCGCCCCGAGTCAGTCGCAGGTACCATGGCGGCCGTCGCAGATGCTCTTTATCGTCGAGTCCGAAAATATTACCATTCGTGATATCGAGCTGGTCCGTTCCCCCTACTGGTCGATCTTCCTCTACGGATGCGAGAACGTCTGCGTCCACAACGCCTCGATCTCGACCGAGCGCACGCCGGTCGATCCGTCGGTGGGGCCCCGTGTGCCGAATGTCCCCGGGCTGACCTATAACGGGGATGGGATCGATATCGATTGCTGCCGGTTTGTGACGGTGAGCGACTGTCGCATCTCGACCGCCGACGACTGTATCACGCTGCGCGGCAGCTGCGCGCGGCTGAAGAACCCCAAACCGTGCGAGTTCGTGACCGTCACCAACTGTACCCTCTCGACCCCGTGCAACGCCATCCGGGTCGGGGTCGGCGTGGGGGAGATCCGTCACGCGACGTTTTCGAACCTTGCGATCAGTCAGACACGCACCGCCTTTAGCGTCGTGTCGAACTGGTCTACTACCAATCCCCGAGGCACCGATATTTCTGATATACAAATCCACAATGTGACCGTCGACTGTGAGGATCTGTTCCACATCCGCTACGGTTTCGGGGATTTATCGAAGATCAAGGGGCTGACCTTCAGCGACATTACCGGAATCGTCCGAACCGGCGGTTTCCTGCGCGGCAGCGCCGTCCGCCCGATCGAAAATGTCACCCTGCGCCACATCGACCTGCGTGCCTGTGAGGGCGGGGAATTCCTCAAACTGGTCGACGTCCAAGGCCTTCTTCTCGATTCGGTCCGAATCACCCCGTTTGAGGGAAAAGAACCGCTTTACCTCACTTTCGGCGCCGTGACAGATATTTTGCGAGAGGGAACGAACGTGGAAGGCAAAACGATGAGCGATGAGGCGCTGGAGGAATATCATGCGAAGAATAAGAACTAGGCGGGGAACGTGTTTAAGAATGATTATATAGTGAATCGTATCCCGGCTCGAGTCCCCCAAAAATGAAATCCATCCCGTTTACCCCCTAAGTCCCCCATGCGCCGAGTATTATTCACTAAAGAGCGGATCGACCGGATCGTCCAGGGTCTGGCTGAACAGATCAATACCTTCTACGGCCCCGACGCTCCCGGGGAAGAGCCGATTCTCGTGGTTGGGGTCCTGACCGGAGCGGTGATCTTCACCGCCGACTTGGTTCGGCGTCTCGGACGCCGCGTCGATCTCGATTTTGTTCGGGCGTCGAGTTACGGCGGCGCCAAGACCTCCAGCGGTACGGTTCGCCTGACGGCCGAGCCGAAATATGACCCCAAGGGGCGGCGGGTCCTGATCGTCGAGGATTTGATCGATACCGGCCGGACGCTCCGGTTCGTCGTCGATTATTTCCACCGGCGGGGGGCGGCCGGCGTCGAAGTCGCCGTTTTGCTCGATAAGACCGAACGTCGCGAGGTCTCGGTTCCGTGCCGGTTTGTCGGCTCGACGGTTGAAAATGCTTTTCTTTGCGGCTACGGTCTGGACAGCCGCCTGTACGGCGCCGCCGACCCGCAAATCTTCGCCGAGGAAGCTTCTTTCGAAGAGGAAAACAAGGGGGATAACCGGTGACTTGATCGCGTGTTCTGTGGGCTTTCTCGTTCCCGCGAGCCCGGCCTTTTTTATCCGCCGAACCACGCCAACAGATCGTCCGGCAAAAGCAAGCTTTCTTTCGATCCGGCCAACGTGTAGAATAGACCCTTTAAGGGGCTTAAGGCCATGAAAGGTAGTATCACCCGCGTCCATCGCCGGTTTTTCGCGGTGACGCGATCGATATCGATAAAAGAGAGAACGAAGGAGGAAAACGAACCATGAAGTCTGACTCTCCACGCATATATAACCGCCGTGGTTTCTTCGCCTGTCTGGTCCTGGCCGCGCTTGTGAGTGCCTCGTCCGCTTTCGCCGCCGAGCCGACCGAATCGCCGATCGGCGTCAAGCATGTGATCTTGGTCGGATTCGACGGGATGGGGTCGAAATATATGGATTGGGATAAGGTGCCGGTACTCAAGCGCCTTCGCGACGAGGGGGCCTGGACCGAGAACTGCATGAGTGTCCTTCCGAGCGACTCGATCCCGAACTGGTCCTCCAACTTTATGGGGGCCAGTCCGAACATCCACGGCTATCGCGAGAATCTCAACATCAACGGTTCCCTTCTGATCGAGCCCGAATCCCCCGCGCCGGACAGTCTCAGCGAGAAGGGAAAGTTTCCCTGTATGTATCGCCAGCTTAAACGCTACCGGCCCGATGCCCGGACGATGTTTGTCGGCGGCTGGATCGGCATCACCAACTACATCGAGACGAGCGACGTCGACGATCTGTTCGAGACTTCCAACAATGAGGAGGCGTTTTATTTCTTTATGGAGGGACTCAAGAAAAATCCGACGCTGGCCTGTATCGTTTTCGGCGAGCCGGATGAAACGGGGCATATCCACGGCTGGGGGTCCCCCGAATATCAAGAGGTCTCGCACGAGATGGACTGCTACCTCGGGAAGATCATTGAGTATCTCGAAAGCAAGGACAGTTTCAAAGATACCATCCTGATCACGATGGCCGACCACGGCGGAGTGAACTTCTCTAAGAAGGTTCACTACCACGGCGACCGGGTCTATGAGGATCTTCTCACTCCCCGCATCTTCTACGGCTGCGGTGTCAAGCCCGGGCAGATCGAAGATGTGGTGATGGGGTTCGATCTGGCTGCGACGGTTGCCTGGGCTTTGGGTATTCCGCAGTCGTCGTTCTGGCGCGGCAAGCCGAACGTCGCGGCGTTCGGTTTTGATCCCGAGCAAACTTACCAGCTTCAGGCGCCGGCGGGCAAATGAATCGGGGATGAGCCCAAACCAGTTTGCCGCCGGCGATTAAAAAGCCCGGACATCGCTTAAGTGGGATTGATAAAAATAGGGGCTTCTGGTAAATTCTAGGTTGTTCGTGGGCCGCTTCACTCCTCAGGCGGCCCGTACACCTCGCAAGGAATGTCACTAAGGTTTCAGGAAGGAAGCGCCCCGGTGTGCATTATACGACTGACCGATGATCAACCTGATCTGTCGATTGTCATCCCCGTCTACAACGAAGAAGAGAGTCTCCCCGAGCTGATCCGCCGTACCGAATTGGCCTGCCGCGGTCTCCCGGCCAAGGCGGAGGTAATATTGGTCGACGACGGAAGCACCGATCACTCGATGGAGATCATCCGCGACGCGGTCCAGCGGTTCCCCCAGCTCTTTGTCGGGGTGGTTCTTTCGACCAACTTCGGTCAGCACGCGGCGGTTATGGCCGGTTTTCAGCAATCGCGCGGAAAGTTCGTCATCACGATGGACGCCGATCTGCAGAACCCGCCGGAAGAGATCCCCCGCGTCCTTGATATGCTCCTCCAGGGGTACGATGTGGTCGGCACCATTCGCCAGCGCCGTCAAGACTCTACCTTCCGTCTTTGGGGGTCTCGCCTGGTCAATCTGATGGTCCGCCAGCTGTGCCACGGCCGGACGATGACCGACTACGGCTGCATGCTGCGCGGCTACAGCCGCAAGGTTGTCGACGCGGTTTTGCAGTGCGGCGAGAACGGCAAGTTCATTCCGATTCTGGCAATGTCCTACGCCCGCCGCACGGTCGAGATCACCGTCTCTCACGCCGAGCGCATGGCGGGGAAATCTAAGTACAGCTGTCTGAAGCTCATCTCATTGCTGTTCGACCTGCTCACCGGAACGAGTAATTTCCCGCTGCGTCTGATGACGTTCTCCGGGTTCTTTATCGCGTTGTTTGGCGTGCTGTTCGGTTTGGTCGTCTTTGTCATCTCTCAGATCGACAAATCTTGGGGGGCCGAAGGGGTTTTCGCCCTGTTCGCCATCGCCTTTGTCCTGATGGGCTGCCAGTTCATCGGTCTGGGGCTTTTGGGGGAATATGTCGGGAAAATCCACCACAACACTCGCCAGCGGCCGCAGTTCTTTGTGGAGCAGGTGATTGTTGGCCAGCCGCAAGCCGCCGCCACCGAAGAGACCCCCGAGCAAAAACTCGCCGGCTGAGCGTTCTTAACAGATAAATTTCGGGATGTGAATCATAGCAAGGAAGTTTGGATGAAAGCCGTCGTTTTCGCCTATCACAATATCGGTTGTGTTGGTATCGAAGCGCTTTTGCGCGCCGGGGTCGAGATCGCCGCGATCTTTACTCACCGCGATAACCTCAACGAGACAATCTGGTTTGACAGTGTCGCCGAATTGGCCGCGGTTAAGGGTATCCCCGTCTTTGCCCCCGACGACGTGAACCACCCGCTCTGGGTGAATAAGATTCGCGCGATGGCGCCTGATTTTATCTTCTCCTTCTATTATCGTCAGCTCCTAAGCGACGAGATTCTCCGGCTCGCTCCCAAGGGGGCACTGAACCTGCATGGGTCGCTTTTGCCGAAGTACCGCGGCCGGGTTCCGATCAATTGGGCGGTCATTAAGGGGGAGAAAATCACCGGCGTGACGCTCCACTACATGACCGACCGTCCCGACGCGGGCGATATTGTCGCGCAGAAGAGTTTTCCGATTGAAGATGACGATACCGCCAAGAGTGTCCACCTCAAGGCGGCCGGGGCCGCCGGCGAGCTGCTCGACGAGGTTCTTCCAGCGCTGTTGGCCGGCACCGCGTCTCGTATCAGGCAAAACGACGCCGAGGCCACCGTGATGCCCGGCCGCAAACCGGCCGACGGCCGGATCGACTGGAACGCCTCGGCCGAGGAAATCCGCAATCTGGTCCGTGGGGTCACGCGCCCTTACCCCGGAGCGTTCTCGTTCGTTTCGGGGAAGAAGTATTTCCTTTGGGATGTCGCCGTGCGTCCGAACAGCGACCGGCAGCCGGCGGGGACGATTCTGTCGATCGATCCGCTCACGATCGCCTGCGGCAGCGGCGCGATCGAGGTCCTTGCCGGCCAGCCGGAGGGAGGGGTCTATATGACCGGCTCGCAGATGGCCGGTCAGAACCGCCTCGTCCCGAAGATGCGGTTCACTAAGACGGCCGCCTGCCCGAGTACCCGCCGCAAGAACGTCCTGATTTTAGGGGTGAACGGTTTTATCGGCAGCTCGCTGAGCAATCGCCTGCTCAAAAGCGGCGAGTACGAGATCTTCGGGATCGACCTTCGCAGCGACTACGTCAGCGATATCCTCGATCATCCGAATTTTCATTTCTTCGAAGGGGATATCCAGATCAGCAGCGAGTGGATCGAGTATCACGTGCGCAAGTGCGATGTCGTCGTTCCGCTGGTCGCGATCGCCACCCCGATCGAGTACACCCGCAATCCGCTTCGGGTCTTTGAGCTCGACTTCGAAGAGAACCTCAAGATCGTTCGCTACTGCCATAAGTATAATAAACGGATCATCTTCCCCTCGACCTCCGAGGTCTACGCCCTGTGCGACGATGAGACCTTCGATGAAGATACCTCCCCGTTGATTTTGGGACCGATCTGCAAACAACGCTGGATCTATTCGTGCATCAAGCAGATGCTCGACCGCGTGATCTGGGCCTACGGCACTAAAGGACTGAAGTTTACCCTCTTCCGTCCCTTCAACTGGATCGGGCCGAAACTCGACAGTTTGAACAGCGCGCGTATCGGCAGCTCCCGGGCGATCACACAGATGATTCTCAATCTGGTTCAGGGGAGTCCCATCCAGCTGATCGACGGCGGTGAGCAGAAACGCTGTTTTACCGATGTGGAAGATGGTATTGAATGCCTGTTCCGCATTATCGAAAACAAGGGAAACCGCTGTGATGGGAAGATCATCAACATCGGGAATCCCGACAATGAGATGAGTATCAAACAGTTTGCCCACACGCTTATCGAGCTGTTCGAGGAACACCCCCTGCATACGAGCTTCCCGCCGGTCGCCGGCTGTATCGAGATCGAGTCAGGGGCCTATTACGGCCAAGGATACCAGGACTGCCGGCATCGCAAGCCGTCAATCAAAAACGCCGCGAAATATTGCGACTGGAAGCCGTCCATTCCGCTGCGCGAATCGATGGCCCGGACGCTCGACTTCTTCCTCCAGCAGGCGATCGCCTCGGGCGAGTTCCTCGGCCGCGAAGATTGACGAAGCCCGCTATAGTCAGGAGGAAACGCTAAG
Organism: Thermoguttaceae bacterium; assembly: GCA_017434455.1. GTDB lineage: Bacteria > Planctomycetota > Planctomycetia > Pirellulales > Thermoguttaceae > RUG695. The sequence continues at coordinate 22,571 of JAFRFG010000040.1, forward strand.
ATGCCGGAGGGTACAGCCGCGAAATCGGGCGGAATCACCGTCGGTCTTCGTGTCGATGTCGATACTTTTCGGGGAACCCGTCTGGGAGTCCCCCGGCTGGTCGAGATCTTGGCGAAGCATCATATCCGCGCGGGGTTCTTCTTTTCGGTCGGGCCCGACAATATGGGGCGGCATCTGTTCCGGCTGCTGAAGCCCCGATTTTTCTGGAAGATGCTGCGTACCCGCGCGGCGAATCTCTATGGCCCGGGGATCATCTTTTGCGGGACCTTAGGTCCGGGAAGGAAGATCGGGAAGGGGAACGAACAGATTATTCGCGACTGCGCCGCGGCCGGTCACGAGATTGGGCTTCACGCCTGGGACCATCACCTCTGGCAGGCGAAATGCGATACGATGAGTGTCGAACGCGCCGAGCGCCAGACCCGCCTGGGGTACGATGAGCTCACGCGGATTCTCGGCCGCCGGCCCGATTGCGGCGCCTTTCCCGCGTGGAAGTGTCAAGAGGCGTTTCTGCCGCTGAAAGAATCGATGGGTTTTCGGTACAACAGCGACTGCCGGGGCAGGGGTGTTTTTCTTCCGGTGGTCGCCGGCAGGCGCCTGGGGACGCCTCAGATCGCCTTGAACCTGCCGACCTACGACGAACTGATCGGAAGCGGCGGCGTCACCGACGCCAATTACAACGAGACCCTCCTGTCGCTCATTGATGATCACGGCCCCAATCTTTTGACGATCCACGCCGAGGTCGAGGGAATTTCCCGTGACGCGCTCTTCGAGGAGTTCCTCCGTATGGCCGCCGAGCGCCATGTTCGGTTCGTCCCGCCGGGGGAACTGCTTCCCGGTGATCTCGACACCCTTCCCACCGGTCGGATTGAACAGAAGACGATCCCCGGCCGAGAGGGGAAGCTGGCCGTCTGCCGGCTGGAGGCGCAATAGAGAGCTTTTTCCCGCGCGAGCGAATAGATTTGTTCCATGAGTTTGACCCGATTGATGAACCATCAAGAAGAACCGTTTCTCCTTCCCGCCGCTGAACCGAGCAGCCTAAAACGGCCGCTGCTGGCGGTGATTCTTTTTTTTGTGATGGCCTTTTTGATCCCGCTGGGGGCGCATCCGATTCACTGCTGGACTGAGTCGCGTTATGTCGAGATCCCTCGAGAGATGGCCGCCGATTCCAACTGGGTGGTTCCCACACTGTGCGGTGTCCCCTATTTTGAGAAACCGGCGCTGTCGTTTCAAACGCAGCTGCTGGCGTTGCGCCTCTTTGGGGTCAATCGTTTCGCCGCGCGGCTCCCCAACGCGCTGGCGGTCCTGGCGATCGCGCTGTTTCTTCTTTTTTTCGTCGATCGTGTCACCGGCAGCCGATGGACCGCCTATGGAACGGCCGTTATCTTTTTAACCAGCAGCTTCGTGATCGCGATGGGGCATTGCGTCACCACCGACGTGCTTCTGGGCGCGGCGCTGACCTGGTCGATAGGAAGCTTTTTCCTGGCCTGCCGAGCTGTCGGCAGACGTGAAGTATTGTTCTGGCTTGTTCTCTCCGGCGCGGCCTGCGGCGCGGGATTTTTGATCAAAGGGTTCGTGGCGCTGGCTCTTCCGATGATGATCTTAACCGCCTATTTGGTTTGGACACGCGACTGGCGCCGGCTCTTCCTCTACCCCTGGATTCCCCTGCTGGTCGCTTTCTTTGTCTCCCTTCCGTGGTCGCTGGCGATTCATCGGGCCGAGCCCGATTTTTGGCCCTACTTCTTTGTCGAAGAGCATCTCCATCGTTTTCTTTCGCACACACACGACAAAGATCGTGAACCGTTTTATTTCTACTTCCCGCTTTTTGTCCTTGGGATGCTCCCCGCCTCGGGGACGGTCTTTGCCTCGGCCGTCGGCTGGCGCGTGAGGGACTTTTGGCGCCGGCCGTCGATTCGGCTGGCGCTGTGCTGGACAGTGCTTCCCTTTGTATTTTTTTCGGTCTCCAGCTGCAAGACGGTGAATTACATCTTCCCGATCTTCCCGCCGATGGCGTTTCTGCTGGCGGCGGGAATCGCGGAGGGGTTTCGTCGAGATACTGACCGCGTCCGCCGGTATTTGAGCCGGTTTTTTCTGATCTTCGGGCTGCTGGTCGTCATCGCCGGCGCGGCAACACTGGTTCTCTTTCCGCTTCCGTGGCATCGGTGGTTCGGGTCGATCACCAACCTCTATCCCCAGGGATACGCCTTAGGGTTTATTTCGGTTCCGCTGATCATTCTTTGGGGAGCGGTAATGGTCAAAGAGCGTCATCGGTTGCGGCGCGCGGTCAACGGATACTTTTTGTTCTTGGCCCCGGCGCTGATGATGACGCTGTTCGTTCTGCCGATAGGTCTGTTTGATGAGGATTTTATCGACTACTACCTCCCCAGGGCGATGGAAACGTTTCCGATTCGAGACGAGGACACGATCATCGCGGAGGGCGGCTATTCGGCCGGGTACGCCTGGACGCTGAAGCGGACCGATTTCATTTATCTGAACCCGAACAAAGAGATTTCCTTTTGGTTTTCACGCTATCGCGACCGCGCGCCGGGTCCGATTTATCATGAGTTTGATCCGGAGAAGATCACCGCGATTTTAGCGGAGGGGCCACAGGGAAAGAGTATCTATATCACGCTGCGCTCCCCGGAGGAGATCCGCGCTCTTTTGCCCCGGCCTGCCGAGGCCCAATGCAAGGCCGGCGGGCTGACGGTAGTGCGGTACTGACGCTTCGCGCGGGAGGAAAGCAATTCATTAATTAGTGCCGGCAAAAGGAGAACCATTGTGACACGAGAACGATTTTTGCCTTTTTCAAAACCGTGCATCGGTCCGCGCGAAATCGAGGCGGTCTGCGGGGTTCTTCAGACCGACTGGATCACGACCGGGCCGAAGAACGCCGAGTTTGAGGAAAAATTCAAGGCCTATACCGGCGCGGCCTGCGCCGTGGCGATGACATCCGAGACGTCGGTGATGTTCGCGCTGTTTCGCGCCCTGGGAATCGGACCGGGGGATGAGGTGATTACCCCTTCGATGACGTGGGTCTCGCTCCCGAACACGGCGGAGCTCTTTGGCGCCAAGCCGGTCTTTGTCGATTGCGATCGGGACACGCTGATGATCTCCCCCGAAGCGGCGGAGGCGGCCATTACCCCACGGACCAAAATGATTGTGCCGGTCCATTTCTCCGGGGCGCCGTTCGATCGGGACGGTTTCAGAAAGCTGGCCGATCGCCATGGGCTCTTCCTTCTGGAAGACGCCGCGCACGCGCTCGGGACTCAGTACAAAGGGAAAAAGATCGGCGCCGCGGGAACAGCGATGTTCTCGTTCCACCCGATCAAGAACATCACCACCGGCGAGGGGGGGATGTTTGTCAGTGACGATACTTTTCTTACCGCTCGCATGAGGAGTTTAAAGTTCCACGGTCTGGGGCAGGACGCCTACGATCGAAAGACGTTCGGCCGATCTCCCCGGGCGCAGGTGTTGGAGCCGGGATACAAGTTCAATCTCTCGGATATTCACGCCGTTTTGGGCGTGGTCCAGCTCGACCGCCTCGAGGAACTCAACGCTGATCGCCGCCGGATCGCCGCGGCGTACCGACGGGCGCTGGCGGAGATTCCCGAGCTCATTCCCCTGGCCGAGCCGAAGTATGAGTTTGTTCATTCCTGCCACCTGTTCCCGGTTCGTCTGGCGACCGATCGGCTGACCCGCGACGATATGATGGCGAAGCTCAAGGAGAAAAATATTGGGACCGGTCTTCATTTTCAGTCGGTGCATCAGCAGAAGTACTACGTACAGAAGTACGGTTTCGCGCCGGGGTTCCTGCCGGCGACCGAGTGGAATTCCGAGCGTTTGATGTCGCTTCCGTCGTTCCCCGGGATGACCGAAGAAAATTTGGCCGACGTGATCACCGCCTGCAAAGAGGTGTTGGCCGGCGTGTGAAGCCGGTATAATATTCTGTCGTCTTCGCCGTTAATACAATAACTACCGAAATCTGGATAACCGTAAGATGTTAAGTATTTCCACATCGCGCCTCGGCCGAATCGCGTTTCTTTTTGTTGGGCTGTTTTGTCTTGCCGCGTTTTCTCGGGCGGACTGCCCGGCGCTCAATCCGGAACATCCCGACCGGCTCCCCGCACGGATCGACGGCCGTCTGATCCACCGTGATATGGGGTGCTGGTTTGTCCGCCCGTATGAATTGCTCGATACGGGGGGATACAAAACAACACTCGACAGGTTTAATCAAACGACCGGATACGATCTTTTGTGTGTCTCCTCTCGAAGTACTCAGGACGAGTCGGTCTCTCCCGAGGCGATGGCCTTAATGCGCGCGATCACCTCCTATGCCGAGCATACCGGAATCGGCATCATCTTCGACGGCGAGATTCGTCTTTCGCGAAAGGCCTTCCGCCAGCGTTATCCCGATCTGCTCGCGGAACGATTGGTCTTAACGGAACAGGCCTTCAAAGACGCCACGACCGACTACAGCGTCAGCCGTTCCGAGATGAACGACCACTACTCCCACAACTACACATATACGGTGGAAAGGGCGCGTCTTGTTCGGGCGTGGAGCTATCGCAAGAACGATTCCGGCGAGGTTCTCCCCGAGACGATTACCGATGTGACGGGGCTGGTTGACTTTAACCCCGAGCAGCCGAAAAACGGGGGCTTGACCGCTCATTTCTCCCTGGATGAGTCGATGCGCCCGGCGGGGGAGGGGGAGTTTTTTGTGACGGTCGCCATCGGTTTCGCCTATCTCTATCCCGATCTTTACAGCGATGAGGCGTACGAGTTCGAAGCCGATCTGTTTCGTGCCCATCGGGATATCCCCTTTGCCGGCTGCATCAAGGATGAGTGGGGATTTCTCCCCTGTTTCACCGGTATTCCCGACGCCGATGAAATCTCGTACTCCCCCCGTGGGGCCGCTTTATACGAAACGCTCTATCCCGGCAGAAATCTCTGCGACGACGCTTTCCTGATGTTCCTTCCCCAGGCGGGAAAACAGGAGCAGCGCGCGGCGGTGATCGACGGCTACAACACAATGAAGCTCGATCGCGTCGTGATGTACGAAGAACAGCTCTATCGGCTCACGAAAGAGTTCTGGGGGGACGACGCCATGGTCGCCGTTCACCCGACATGGTATTGCGAGCCGGTGAGAAACGAATTTCGCAAAAACGCCCTGTCGTGGTGGCAGGTACCGAGAGATTTCGCCCAGACCGACGAACAGGCGCCGTTCCCCTGCAGGATGGGGCTGTCCAAGACCGAAGGGCGCGCGTGGTACAACGAGTACTACAACAACGAGATTCCCCCCTATCTGCTTGAAATCTGGAGCTCTCTGTTAGGGGGCGGCCGAGTCAATATTCACCCTTACTGCTGTGGGAATAATCCGAACTCCGTCGCGGAAAATATCAACGGTCATCTCGATATCCTGGCCGCCGGCGCCGAACAGGCCCGTCAGCGCATTCGGATTTTGGATTGCATTACCTCCGCGCCCCTGGATTCCCCAGTGGCGTTGGTCTTCGGGCATTTCGGTGTGATGAACTGGACACGTCCGCAGTTCAATACGGTGATGAGCAAGGTGATCCCCTTTTGCCAGTGTTTCTCCTCGGCCGGATATCCCGCCGATGTCATCCCCAGTTCTCAGATCCAGAAGAGAACTCTCTGCGGCGCCCCTTGCTGGCGGGTGGGTGACGATGGGTATCTCCGGTACGGCTGTCAGCCGTATTGGGCGATTGTTCTTTACGCCGAAACACCGAGCGATCAAGCCGATTTTGAGGCTCTTCGGGCTCTGGCCCGGGGGAGTAAGACCAGGGTGATTGCCGCCGACGACGAGGCGATTGCCGCTTTGATCGCGGAAATGACCGCCGCCGGCCTTCCGACCCAGACCCCGTGGGAGTCGCGCCCGGCGATGTCCGGTTTCGCCCGTCTTTGCGATGGGACGCTTCTTTGGGCCAATGCCTCACTTGAGGAAGCCGGCGGGAGCGCCCTTTCGATCGACGAGGAGGTGGCGATATCCGCCGATAAGAGCGTCCGTGTTCGAGCTGAGGCGACCGGTCTGTTCGCCTGCCGTTTTGCCGAGGGGAGTATCGTCGGCGGAACTAAAACAACCTCGCTTCAGGCGGTCGCCGGATCGTCGCTGAAGCGCGTGGAGATCGGCGATTTTGTCGTTTCTCTCGACGACGAGGAAGCGCCCTGCGATTGGGCGCTTTGGCGCGACGGGGAAGGGGCCTGGCATGGCATCTTCCAGGCCTCCGAAAACCGCCTTCCCAAAGAGTTGGAGAAGCTCACCGGCGACTGGCGTTGGATCAAAAAATAGCCGCCGGAAACACAAAAAAAGGCCGCGGGGCTTTTTCAGCCCCGCGGCCCTTTTGTTTTCTTGATCTAGTTCTGCGCGGCTCCCAGGCGCCAGCCGTGATTCACGATCGAATCTTCGGGGCTGTCAGACCCATGGCCCCCTTTTCCTTCTTGACTATCGTGCGAACCGTGGTCGGGAGCGAAAACGACGACGCGGTTGTAACCTTTCCAGACCTCGTCGGTGAGGCGGATCAGTTCCAGATAGCGGTGAATCGAGTCGCGCGCCGCCTGATGGGCCCTTTCGTCCCAGACACCGGTGCCATGCATTACCGAGTCGTAGCTGCCGTCGTAACAGACGATCAGGTCGAAGTTGTCGTAGTTGTTGAGGATGAACTTGCACATCTCGAACGCGTCGGCCGGACCGGGGGTCGAGAAGTACCAAATCGGCCGTTTACGGAAGACTTTGTCGATGCTTGAATCATTCTCGGCGACGATGGCGGCCTTCAGCCCCGCCTTAGCGCAGACGTCGAAGAGTGTTTCGACGGTCAGCGCCGGTTTTTCGTACTTTTGAATTCCATGCACCGCCGGGGAAGCGCCGGTGAAGATCGTCGAGAAACAAACCGGGGTGACGCTCGGCAGGACGTTGGTGCCGGTCATCAGGTAATCGACCTCTTTCACCAGCGGGGCGAAATCGTCCGGCCAATGCTCAAACTGAACCTTTCCGATCGCGTCGGGGCAGAAGATCAGCGCCTTTTGAACCGGTTTTCCGTCGAGTTTGGCCTGGGCGATCTCCAGCACTTTCGCCAGCGGTTCGACCTCGCACACGTCGGTGGTCGGCAGGCCCATCAGGGCACAGATCGTCGGCGTAACACAGCCGACCGACTCGGTCACTCCATGTTTGGCCATCTGCCCGGCGATACTCGCCGGCGACACCTGGTCCTCGGCCGAGAGATGGAAGGTGTACAGGCACAAAAGCAGGGCCAAGACGGAAGTCAAGCTCACGTGGTTATATTTCATCGTTTTCATTGTTTCTCCTCTCACTGAAAGGTTCATAAGGCTTCGTCCCGTTTGAAGAACCATCGCAGAAACGGGACCGGACAATGGTCTGGGGCGCGCTTTCACCTCTCAAACGCGCCTGATCATCTTTTGGTTATCAGTTCTGGGCGGCTCCCAGGCGCCAGGCGTGATTCATCAGCGAGTCTTCGGGGCTGTCGGTCCCGTGGGTGCCTTTTCCTTCCTCATTGTTGTGCGAGCCGTGGTCGGGGGCGAAGACGACAACCCGGTTATACCCCTTCCAAACCTTGTCGGTCAGTTGGATCAGTTCCAGATAGCGGTTAATCGAGTCGATCGCCGCCTGATGGGACTCCTCGGACCAGACGCCGGTACGATGCATCACCGTATCGTAGTTGCCGTCGTAGCAGACGATCAGGTCGAAGTCGTCGCGGGTGTTGAGGATGCGCTTGCAGATATCGAACGTCTGGGCCGAACCGGGGGTCGAGAAGTACCAAATCGGCCGTTTGCGGAAGATCAGATCGACACTGAAGTCATTCTCGGCGATGATGGCGACCTTCAATCCCGCCTTCACGCAGACGTCAAAGAGCGTTTCGACCTTGAGCACCGGTCTTTCGTACTTTTCGATTCCATGGGCCGCCGGGGAAGCGCCGGTGAAGATCGTCGAGAAACAGACCGGAGTGACGCTCGGCAGGACGTTGGTGCCGGTCATCAGGTAATCGACCTGTTTTACCAGCGGGGCGAAGTCGTCCGGCCAATGGTCAAACTGAACTTTCCCGATCGCGTCGGGGCAGAAGATCAGCGTCCTTTGAACCGGCTTTCCGCCGAGTTTGTCCTTGGCGATTTCCATCACTTTCGCCAGCGGCTCGGCCTCGCAGATATTGGTCTTCGGCAGTCCCATCAGGGCGCAGATCGTCGGCGTGACACAGCCGGTCGACTCGGTGACGCCGTGCTTGGCCATCTGACCGGCGATACTGGCCGGCGACACTTTGTCTTCGGCCGAAAGCCCGAAAGTGATCAGGCACAAAAGCAAGATCAAGATCGAAGTTGAGCATGCGGGGATACGTTTCATCGTTTTGGGTTTCCTCCTCTTGCTGGGGGTTCGTGAGGTATTGCTTTTGACGAATAAAAGTATTCTAGAAACCGGATAAACCGTTGTCAACGGTTCTCATGGCATTGCTCCGGGGGCGGCCGGCCGCCGTCACAATCCCCTTTTCACTTGCCAAGCGCCCCGCGCGCGGCTACAATAAGTTCTTTAGGACAAGAATAGGCCTAAGACGATCCGTCTTTCCTCCCCACGAACCGTATTGTCCGGACCATAACAGTTGAGGTTACAAAGCCCCATGCCAAGACATCTCCCCCAAGCGCTTTTGAGTCTGTTTTTTGCCCTTTTACTCTCCCCTTTGGGGATCCTCCCGGCGGACGAAAGCGATGCCGCGATGAAAGATGCCGTCCTTCGCGATTGGCAGGCGCAGGAAGAGCACTTCGGCCGTGATATTGCCTCCGCCGAGGCGCTTTCTCAACTGTGCCAGCGCGCTGAGTCGCTTCTGGAATATCTCGAAGAAGACGAGGCTGTCACTCCCGAGCGGGCCGAGCGGGTACGCGCCGCTGTAGAGCGCTGCGATATCGATAATCTTGGGGGGCTCAGCGACGATCAGCGCCGAGAGCTCTATATCGCCCTGCGAACCGAGCTTCGCGCCGCCGCGCTGGAGAATCCTCTGGTCTCCCAGCGGCCCATTCTCTTTCACAAGGGGAACCGATTCGTCATTCAGATGCTCCACGAGTATATGTCGTACTACTACCAGATGTCGAATCGCTTTGGCGGGGGACTTTATATCCTGAAGAACCCGGGGAAGTCGTTCCAGATCGAGTCGGTCACCGACGGTCTTTTCCCGAAGCGCGGGATCTTCATGACCCCCTCGCTGTCGTACGACGCCAAGACGGTCTATTTCGCTTACGCCGATCTGACGGGGCTCCCGGATTACTATGGGAACACCGACGACAGCGGGCCCGAGCTGGCGACCCACGACCTTCAGCATATTCCCGACGGCCGTGACATGCCCGCTTTCTATCGCCAGTACAAGGCCGATCCGAAGGGGAAGCTCCACCTCTATAAGATGGACTTAGCCGCGCGGGAGCCGATTCAATTGACCGAGGGGAACGACGACGATTTCGATCCGATCGAGATTCCCGGCGGCGATATTATCTTCATGTCGACCCGCCGCGGCGGTTACGGCCGCTGTCACGGGACTTGGGAACCGCTCCCGGTTCACACACTCCATCGGCTCGGCCAAGACGGCGCGATCACCACGCTTTCTTGGCACGAGACGAACGAGTGGCATCCGGCGGTTCTCCACGACGGCCGGATCGTCTACACCCGATGGGACTACATTGACCGCAGCGCCTCGCACCACCACGGTCTGTGGATCACCAATCCCGACGGCACCGGGGCAATGTCGCTGTTCGCGAACTATACCTGGGTGATCAACGCCTGCTATCAGGCCAAGCCGGTTCCCGACTCGAACAAGGTCGTCTTTGTCGCCGGCGCCCACCATCTGGATGTCGGCGGGTCACTGGTCCTCCTCGATCCGAATAAGGTTCGCTACAATCCCGAAATCTCAGAAGATGAGTTCGACTCCATCGAGCGGCTGACCCCTAATGTCCCCTTCCCGGAAACCCCCGGTTCCCCGGTTCCACAAGACTATTATCATTCTCCTTGGCCGCTGAGCGAAGAGATTTACTTAACGGCCTACAGCCATGGGCCGAACGGCGGCATGCACTCGAGCATCGCGCCGGAGACGACCGGAAGCTGCGGGATTTACTACTATGACAAATTTGGGAATCTCGAGCTTCTCTACGAGGATGAGGCATTCTCGTGCCAGCACCCCATGCCGATCGCGGCGCGCGAAGTTCCGCCTGTCGTCCCCTCTCAGCTGCCGGCTCCGGGGAAGGGGGGAACCGAGGACTGTACCGGGACCTTCTTCCTCTCGAACGTCTACGAGTCGCTCACCGATCTTCCGGCCGATCGGCCGATTAAAGAACTTCGGGTCTTCGAGCTCTTCCCCAAGATGATGTCGCACCTGTCCGGTTTGCCGGCTCCCGGGTTCGCCAAGAGTGAGAATTTCCGTTCTTATCTGGGGAGTGTCCCGGTCGAGAAGGACGGGAGCGCCTTCTTCCGCGCGCCGGCTCAAAAACCGCTCTATTTCCAGGCGGTCGACGCCTCCGGGCGGGCGGTTCAGTCGATGCGCAGCGACGTCTATCTCCAGCCGGGTGAAAACCGCGGTTGTGTCGGCTGCCACGAGCAGGCGCACACCACCTCACTCAACGAACCGGGCTTTAGCGAGGCGTTCCGTCACGGCCCCTCCGAGCTGAAACCCGGTCCCGCCGGAACCGCGCCTTTCTATTTCCCGACATTGATCCAGCCGATATTGGACCGCCATTGCGTTGAGTGCCACAGCACCAACGCGGAAGCGTCGCGCCGTGCCGAGCCGATTCTCACCGGCGAGAGCGCAGGAAACTTTACGCGGTCGTACGATGCTCTGCGTCCCTACGTCCGCTGGTACGGGTGGGGGAGTGAGACCTACCGCGAGACATCGACCCTTCCGGGCCAGTGCGGGTCGGATATCTGCTCCCTGTCCGAGATTATCGATGACGAACATCACCAGGGGGTGAAACTCACCGATGCCGAGCGACGAACGCTCTACCTGTGGATGGACGCCAACGTGCCGTTTACCGGGGCGGAAAGGTAGGGCAAAACAAGGAGCGCCAAAAAA
>JAFRFG010000041.1 GCA_017434455.1 Thermoguttaceae bacterium
AATATTGCCGCCGGAGGAATTTTTGAGTTGGTAATCGGAATTGTACGAGGCGGTTCCGGTCATAGAGAATTTCACCGTCAGCGAACGGTTCAGGTCGGTTTCGCCCGAACGCGTTATGGTGAACAGGCCGTAATCCGTCCCCCCCTCCGTGGCCTGAGAATCGCTCGCCGTCACCGAAACGGTCCACTGGTCATTGTCCGCGATGGTGACCGTCCCGCTGTTATGAACCGAATCGACCGTGTAATAGTCGCTCCTCGGCGCGAGCGTTAGCGTGACCGTCTCGGCGTCTTCCCGGTACATATCGTCCGTCGGCCGAACTTGAAGAACAAGTGACGTTTGATTGGCGGGGATATCAACATAATAGCCCTGCGATGAAACGCCGTTTTCCGTCCAAGATGTCCAGGTCGCCTGGACACCGGAGGCGGTGTAAAGCCGGCAGTCGGCGATGTCGTAATAATAGGCGCCGATCCCCGCTGTTCCGCCGGCCGTTAAATAGACTCGAAGCGGGTTGGACAGATCGGTTTCGCCGCTTCGCGTAAGGGTGAACGAACCGTAATCGGTCGATGTTTCCGAAGCGTTCGCGTCGGTCGTTTCCAGAGAAACGGTCCATTGGTCGTTGTCGGCAATGACGATCGTGGCCGTGTCGGCGTTGGAATCGATGGTGTAACCGGTTCCCGTCAGGAGCGACAGCGCGACCGTTTCGCTCGACTCGCGAAGCGTGTCGTTCACCGGACGAATGAGGAGCGTGGCCGACTGCTCCCCGGCGGCCAGTGTGATACTCCCTTGATAGATGTATTGGCCGGTTGAGGCGTCGTAGGTTCGGCTCGGATACAGCCGTGTACCCGAGGAGGAATAGACCATATAGTCACTCGACGTATTGCCGCTTGTGTCGGTGGTGCCGCCGAGCTGGAAATTAATTGTAATCGGATCCACACAGGGTTCGTCGATGTCGACGCGGAAAACCCCGTCGTCGGCGAGACTCCCCTCGGCGGCCAGCTCGTCATAGGCGCAAACGGACGCGACCGCCAAAAGATGCCGCTCTTCCAGCGCTTCAAAATGAAGAGAACGCCCCCGCTGCCGTGAGGATTTATTGGGACGATTAAAAAGAGACGCTAACCGGCCCGAATAAGTATTCTTCTTTGGCATCGGGGAGTCCTTCTCGGCTTCTGCCGGGTTAGGGACAATTATGATACACCTGTATCACACCTTCTTAACGATACTCGAACACTGCCTTGATCCTATGAGCGATCCCATAAGCGAACAAGGGCTCGCGGAAAGACACCTGCATTTTCGGCCAGGCCTCGTCCGATTGAGTAAAAAACGCTCGGCGCGGTCTTGAGGACCGGTGGGACAACATCTTTCACGCAAATAACTAAGATACCATGGGCAAGAGAGCCTGTCAATCAAAGAGACGGAAAATTCTCTGATTTTTTTGCTTTTTTTGATATTTCGGGTGAGAGAGGCAGGATAAACTAGATAACTTTCGTCTCAAAACCCCGAAGTTCATTGTGTCCGGTCCGCGGAAGATCGCAAACCGGCGGCGGCCGTTGATATGTCGCTGCCGCCTGCCTAATGCCGTTCGCGTCTTCGGTCGCTTTCATATCGCCAAGATGTTTAATGAGGGCATAGATAACGTCAAAAGGTACCACTGCGCAAAGATCAAGAACTACAGACGAAAGACACGTACTCAAAGCAATGAAATAGATTCTTATGAAATGGCCGGGGAAGCTTGATTCTTCGAAGGGGCCCCCAAACGACTCCGGCGGGCGTTCGAGGCCAATCAGGGATCTAAATCCCCTGATTATCTCGAGGTGAAACCACATCTCTGGGTTATTCTTCGTCGCTGGCGCGGTCACGCCTCGTCGCCGGTCCCCCCGAACTTCTTCCAGCTTTGTATTCGGCTCTTCATGCCGGCGATGTCCAGAACACCGTAGGCAAAGCCCTTGCGCACCAGCTCCGGCGGTACGTATTCGTCGTACTTCTCAAAGACCGGAATCTCTTTGGGGTAGACCAGCTCCAACGGGTCGAATTCTTTATCCGCCTCCTCGCAGACAATCTCATAAAATTCCGCTTCGCTTGTTTGGATGGTAAACTGCATATAGTACGGGCGGCTGGTCTGCAGCCCCTTCAGCCCGAGTCTTTGGCCGCAGCGCTGCTTTAAGAATCGTTCCATCGCGAGGAAAGCGTAGCTGCCGACCCACGGAAACAGCGCCCACATCTTGCCGCCGAGATGGACAAGGGGCCGCTGGGCCATGAGCGATTTTTGGAAGGTCTCCCGCGCGTCGGCCAGGCGGCAGACGGCGTGGGACATGAGGTAGGGGTATTGTTTCTCCTCGCCGAGAACCCGGTACATGCGCTCCAAAATGCGGGTGTGGATATCGCCCGCCACATCGCCGAAGTAGGCGGGAATATTCCCCTTGACCAGGGTGCAGAACAGTTCGCGGCGCTGGTGATCGACCTCCTCGACCACCCACACGCGCCCGGCGATGGCGATCTTGTCTCCCACCGGGGGCGGCTTGACGATGGTGCCGAGCTGTTCGGATCCGGAACGGACGGTGTATTCCACGTTTTCCTGAAAGACCGCGTAGAATTTGTAGTTGTTTACCACCCGCTCACCGGCCAGGCCCACGATCAGCCCGCCGTTCTCCGTTCGGCTGATGTGGTCGATCTGTAAAAGATGCCGAAGAAGTGTTTTGAAATCTTCCTGTGTGATCCGGTGAAAGCAGCTTAACGTCAGCACGCGGGAGGCGAGCTCCGCGGGGGTCATCTCGCCGTGGGAGGCCAGCGTGCTCATCGTCTGATGGTACAGCAGACTGTAGGGGAGCCGATCCATGCGCGGCGGCTCCACAAAGCGTTCCTCGGTATAGAGCTGCACCAGCGCGATCCCCTGAATGAGATTCCAGGGGATGCTGTCCGGCAGCATGGCGCGCGCCTCCTGGTGGTCCTCCCGCATGACAAACCACATCTCCGAGGGATCGCCCCGCCGCCCGGTGCGGCCCAGGCGCTGCAAAAAGCCGGAGACGGTAAACGGCGCGTCGATCTGAAAGGCGCGCTCCAGCCGTCCGACGTCGATCCCCAGCTCCAGCGTGGCGGTCGCGCAGACGCTCCTCAGCGAGTCGTCGTCTTTCATTTCCTCCTCGGCGCTCTCCCGGTACGAGGCGGAGAGGTTGCCGTGATGGATGAGAAAACGGTCCGGCTCGTGATTGACCTCGCAGTATTGCCGCAGCTGCTGGCACACCGCCTCGCATTCCTCGCGGGAGTTGGTGAAAACAAGGCACTTTTTCCCTCGGGTATGCTCGAAGATATAACCGACGCCCGGATCGGCGGCTTTGGGGGCGGTATCGGTTTTTTCCTCTTCCGGCGGCGTGCCGGAGGGAATCTCTTTCCCCTCGTCGGCCTGGGGCGCGCTGTTGTAAAAGTGTTCCATGCTAAGCCGCCAGACCTCCCGGCCGCCGTCAAACTTGGGGATCACGGTTCCCCGTCGGCTCCCGGCGGCGAGGAACTCTCCGGCCAGGACGGGGTTTCCGATGGTGGCCGACAGACCGATACGGCGCGGATCGCACACAGCCAGTTTACAGAGCCGCTCGATGAGGCAAAAGGTTTGCAGCCCGCGGTCGGCCCGCAGCAGCGAATGAATCTCGTCGATGACGATAAAGCGCAGATCGCCGAACAGGGCGGGGATCTCCATGTGCTTATTGATCATCAGCGATTCGAGCGATTCCGGTGTGATCTGCACGATCCCGGAGGGCTTTTTCAGGAGCTTTCTCTTGGTGGTCTGATTGGCGTCCCCATGCCATCGGGTCACGGTGATCCCCGCTTCCTCACACAGCTCGCCGAGACGTCCGAACTGGTCGTTGATCAGCGCTTTTAGCGGCGCGATGTACAGTACCCCCACGGTTTTGGACGGTTCTTCGTCCAGAAGGGTCAGAATCGGGAAGAAGGCCGCTTCCGTCTTGCCGGAAGCGGTCGAGGCGGTCAGCAGCACGTTTTGATCGGTGTTGAAAATCGCGTCGCCCGCGGCGTTTTGCACCGCCCGCATGCTCCGCCATCGGCTGCGGTAGATGTACTCCTGAATAAAGGGGGCGAAGCGCTCATACACGTTCATATCGTAAACTCCGTGAAGCCCCCCTGTGTCTGGTCCGAGACGGCATCCGATTTGGCGTAGCTAAATTCGTCGGATTCCAGCAGCGAGGCGATCGTCATCTCCGGATGCTGATACATCAGGTCGAGCAGCTCGATAAAGTCCCGGATCACCTCGCGGGGGGTGATATTCTGATCCGCGCCGATGCGGCCGTACTCGATTTTGATGAACGCGGCCAGCTCCTCGGTGGTGATCTTTTGGGTATAGGCGTACAGGCCCGCGTGCATCTCGGCGAGCTTTTCGCACAAAACCAGCATCTCCTCGGCGGTCAATGGCTCCAGGCGGATCACCGGGGAGAGCAAATCCCGCGCGCCGGGCTTCGAAAATCGTCCCTCCGCCAGACGGGAGCGCAGTGCCTCGTAGCTGTAGATCCCCCGACGCTTGTCCTCCAGCGCCTGCGGGGTCGCCCCCATGAGAATGCCGAGGTACCTGGCTTTCCCCTGGAGGGTGTCGTTGTACAGGGTCAGGATCTTCTCGTAGTTATACTGCCGCGTGACGGAATGGGGAATTTTGTAAATATTTACCAGCTCGTCGATCATGATGAATAGACCCGTGTAGCCGGCCAGCCGGAAGAAGGTCGCGAACAGCTTCAGGTAATCGTACCAGTCGTCGTCGGTAATGATAATGTTCACCCCGAGCGCCTCTTTCGCCTCGCTTTTGGTGGCGTATTCCCCCCGGAACCAGCGTACGACCTTGGCTTTTGTTTCATCGTCGCCGCCGGTATAGGCGCGGTAGTACGCCGACAGGAGCTTGGCGAACTCAAAGCCGTGCACCAGTTCGCTGACCGAGGCCGTCACCGCGAAGATCTTTTTATCCGAGGCGGCGGCCAGCGCCGGGTCGTCCGGGGAAAGCCCGGTCTCCCGCATCGCTTCGTTTTGCACCGCGCTGATCCAGCGGTCCAGAATCAGCGTCAGCGCGCCCCCCTCCGGTTTGGTTTTGGTCGAAAGATTGGAGATCAGCTCCCGATAGGTGGCGAGCCCCTGTCCCTTGGTGCCGTGCAGCCGGCGCTCCGGCGAGAGGTCGGCGTCGGCCACGATGAAGCCGCGGTCCATCACGTAGCCGCGGATCGTCTGCAGCAGAAAACTCTTCCCGCTGCCGTAGCGTCCGACGATGAAGCGGCACGACGCGCCCCCTTCGGCGATAATCTCCACATCGCGCAGCAGCGCCTCGATCTCGCTCTTGCGGCCGACAGTGATATACGGCAGGCCGATCCTCGGCACGACGCCCCCTTTGAGAGAATTCAGCACCGTCTGCGCGATGCGCTTCGGTACTTTTTTATGTTCATCCATAGCTGTATCCTCCCAGTATGATCCTGAGATCTTCAATGTAATCTTCGGCCAGCGTCAGATGGTCATCCTCGCACCGCAGCACCGTATCGCCGATCTCGTCGATCAGCGCCTCGTTGATAAAGTCCGCCGCGATGGAGGGCATCAGGTGATTGGCTTTGATAATTTCGGCCGCGTCCTTGCCTTGCAGCAGGGCGCGGAGAATTTGAACCTGTACCGCGTCCAGCGGCAGATCCGCCGCGGTCCGGTCCTCGGCGGGGGCGGCCGCTTCGTCGGCTTCTTCGGGTTCTTCCTCAACCAGCAAGCTGTCCCGCGTGCCGGCCGCCTCGCGGCGGATCTTTTCCAGGCCGGAGAAATCGATGGTGATGGTCGGCTTCGCGGCCTGTTCCCGCTCCTTTTGATCCGCTTCGATCGCCGCGTCGATGTAGGGAATCGCCCACGCGTGCGCCGGGTTTTCTTTGAGATAACGCCCGGTCTTTAGGTATCGGCGCAGCCGGGCGTCGGTTTCGCGCAGAAAGCCCCGGAACAGGGCTAGGTCAAAGAACAGCGGATCGTAGGCCGTCACCTGCCACAGGCCGTTTTTGCGGCGGTAGCGGCGCTGGTCGCTCAGCGCGCAGTCGATCTCTTCCACTCGGGAAGGCGCGCGGAAGACCGCGTTGGAGAGGGGATACCAGCGCCGTGTGCTTTTTTTGCCGAAGCAAAGGGTGAACAGCCGCTTCTCCTTCCGGCGATAGGCCGAGGCGTTTCTCCACGCTGCGCTGAAGAGGGACTGGCCCCGCCGCTGGTCGGCCTTGATGACCGGAGTCTCCGCGATCTTCTTCCCGCCCAGCGCGCACAGCGCCGCAAACAGCGTTGGGTCGTCACAGGTGTCCGGTTTTTTTAAGGCGGCCAGCGCCGCGTCGCGGGCTAAAAGATTCTCGTCGGCAAATTGTCGCGCCGTCTCCGGCGGCAGGCCGCGGAGAATAGCGTATTCCAGCATCCAGCGGCGCAGATTAGTACGCATGCGCCCGTCCCCGATCCCGGAATCCAGATAGCCGGTCTCGAAGGCCCGAAGCTTTTCCAAAACCTCCTTGGGGCTGTCCGCCTCGATACCGTTGAGCAGCTCGTAAATATAAATATACGCCGCCGAGGCGGCAATCGGCCGGAAGTCGCCCCTGCGCACCGCGGCGCGCCAGGTGAAGTAGCCGCGCAGCTGCCGGATGGTCATATCCTGATAGGTGGGAAAATAACAGACAAAGTCCCCCGTCCAGGGAAGATCGTCCTCGTAATCCCGCATGAACACGGCCTGCCGATAAAAGATCCTGGCTTTGGACTGCTCCGACTGGGGACCGTAATCGTAAAGCCGGCGCAGTTCCCGCAGCCGCTGCGGGATATTCTCTTTCGGCGGCCGATAACCGCTCTCGGCAAAGGGGAGAGCGGTTTCTTTGTACGTTCCCTCGTTTGAAGGCAGCTGGGAGCCCAGGACAAGGGTATAGCCGTGGGGGGCGTTCTGTCGGATCGCCGCATCAAAGAGCGTCCGCACCACGCCGCTTTCCGTGCGATGATCGAAGGCGACGCTGATCCATTTGCCGCCGCGCATCCGCAGCGGCGGGGCGAGATAAGGTTTTGAAAGCCGCCCCAGGGCGCCGCTGCCGCATTTGAGGTCACAGCGCTCGATCTCCTCGCCCGTCTCGGTATCCCACTGGCGCATCAAAAGCGCGACCCATTTTCCGGTCTGCGGGTGACAAAGCACCGAAAAGCCGGGGAAGTCCGCCCATTTACGCTCTTCGCGTATCTGGTACTTCTCGCTGGCGTAGGCAATCAGCTCCGACATTTCCATGCTTTAACCGTCTCTCCTTACAAGGATAATTATTATACCCCGTCCGGCGGTGAAAATAAGTACGCGGTCACTGGCTTTGTCTGTTCCTTTCTCGAAGGAATCGACGAGATGAAAAACGGCATGACCCGCAAAGATCATGCCGTTTCCGAAAACATCACCAAACGAACCCGGCCTTGGCGGGGGGCTTTTATTCCAGCGCCGCGTTGACGATCGTCTGCGCCTCGGTGAGGATCTTCTGTAAATGTTCCTCGCCGAGGAACGACTCGGCGTAGATCTTATAGATATTCTCCGTCCCGGAGGGGCGGGCGGCGAACCAGCCGTTCTCCGAGGCCATCTTGATGCCGCCGATCGGCGCGCCGTTCCCCGGCGCCCGGGTCAGTGTGGCGGTGATCGGCTCCCCGGCCAATTCCTTGGCGCTGATCCGCTCGGGAGTCAGCGAGGCGAAGTTCTTCTTTTTCTCCGCGGCGATCGGCTGGTCGATTCTTCGGTAGACCGGCGAGCCGAATTGCTTCTCGATCTCCTGATAGAGAATCCCCGGGTCTTTCCCCGTCTTCGCGAGGATCTCGGCGGCCAGAAGATTGAGAATGATCCCGTCCTTGTCGGTGGTCCAGACCGTCCCGTCTTTGCGAAGGAAACTGGCTCCCGCCGATTCTTCCCCCCCGAACGCCAGAGAACTGTTGTACAGCCCCGGGACGAACCACTTAAAGCCGACCGGAACCTCGATCAGTTCGCGTCCGCTTTCACCGACGACGCGGTCGATAATCGCGCTGGAGACCAGCGTCTTCCCGATCCCGGCCTCGGCCGGCCAGTTCGGCCGGTTAGCCGTCAGGTAGCGGATCGCGGCCGAGAGGTAATGATTCGGGTTCATCAGCCCCACCGAGGGGACGACGATCCCGTGGCGGTCCGAGTCGGGGTCGTTGGCGAAGGCCAGGTCGAACTTGTCCTTCATCGCCACCAGCCGGCGCATCGACCAGGGGGAGGAGCAGTCCATCCGGATCTTCCCGTCGTGGTCGACCGTCATAAACGAAAACGTCGGGTCGATCTTGTCGTTGACGACGGTGATGTCCAGACCGTATTTTTCGGCGATCGGCTTCCAGTAGAGGATCGCCGCCCCGCCGAGCGGGTCGACCCCCAGACGCGGGTTCGCCCGGCGGATCGCCTCGAAATCGATCACCGACTCCAGATCGTCGATATAGTCCCGCTTGAAATCGACCGCGGTAACATTCGGCGCTTGAATCGCCTCTTCGTACGGAACGAACTTCACCCTGCGGTTGTCGTTCCGGAGGTACTCATTGGCCCGCTTCTGCATCCAGGCGGTCACGTCGGTATCGGCCGCCCCGCCGTGCGGGGGGTTGTACTTGATCCCGCCGTCGGTCGGCGGGTTGTGGCTGGGGGTGATGATCAGGCCGTCGGCCTGGACGCCGGCGTGATCGCGGTTATAGACCAAAATCGCCCGCGAGATGACCGGTGTCGGGGTCGGTTCCTCGTTCGCCTGCCAGATAACCGTCACGCCGTTGGCCGCCAGGACCTCCAGAACGGTCCTCTGCGCGGGGGTCGAGACGGCGTGCGTGTCGCGGCCGAGGAAAAGGGGACCGTTGTACCCGGCCATCCTGCGGTAGTCGACGGCCGTCTGGGCGATTGCCCGCACATGCGCCTCGGTGAAGGTGCTGTTGAGCGGCGTTCCCCGGTGACCGCTCGTCCCGAAGAGAATCGTTTGGGCGTAGAGGCTCGGATCCGGTTTCTTGGTGTAGTAGTCGTTGTACAGGGTGTCGACGTCGATCAGCATTTCGGCAGTCGCCGGTTGACCAGCAAGAGGATGCATTCTCATCACCTTTCGCAGCGCTGTTTTGATGGTTGAAATCCCCGGGAGACCATTCGGCTGGGGAAAGCCCGTCCGTCAAGGAAATGTATTGACGGGAAGGCCTATTTTGTTTAATGTTCCCCGGTTTTATTACCCTCCCGAGTACAGCGCCTATTATGTCCGAAATCGCCCGCGGGGCAAGGCGCGGTTTCACCGCCGGGGGAACAGAGGTTTTTATCCATTTCGCGGGCCGCGGAGGCGGCCCGCCAAGTTTATGAGCGATTCCACCAGTACTTCCCGCTTCGAGGCGCTGAGCGGCGGAAAAGACCGCGCGCGGTTCTCCTCGCTTGTGAAAAGGGGGCTGCTGGTTTTCTTTTTGATCTTCGTTTTGGCGGCGCTGGTGCTCAAGCACCGGGCCGATTCGATCCTCCACCGCTGCGCCGAGAACCGGCTCGCGGCGATCTTCCCCGAGCTGGAAATCGACTTCGATTCGATCCGCCTGATCGAGACGCAGGGGATTTCGATGCGCGGGGTGCGGGTCTACGATAAACCGAGCCGCGGCGCTGTTCGAAAGCAGCCGCGGCTGTGTGTCGACGAGGCCTTCTTTCGGGTGAGCGCCTCCCGCGCCGCGCTTCTTAGCGGGAATGTCGCGCTGGATCGGATCGTGCTGCGCCATCCGACGTTCCATATCAGCCGCCGTGCCGGCCGGTCGGATCTGTCCCGGTTCATCCCCAACCTCGACGGTGGCCTCGGGGGGTGCCCGATCGAGATCACCGGCGCGACGATCGCCGCCCACGCCGACGGCATGGAAGACGACGGGGCCCCCTATTCCCTTTCGGGTCTGACCTGCGCCATTCTCCCCCCCGGGGTCTCCGCCTCGCGCCTGAGCGAGACCTCCGGCCGATTCGACTTTGACCGCAATCTCTCCCGTTCCGGCTGGCAGGGGGACGACGCCGCTCCCCGGCGGCTCGACTCCCTCGGTCAGCAGGCCGCCCAGGCGCAGTCGCTGTGGCGCGTGGAGTCGGAAGGGACGAACAACCGCCTGCGCAAGCTCGCCATTCATATGACCGCCTCCCCCGACGGAAAACGGTGGCGGCTGCGCGGCGAGATCGACACCTTCGAGACCGGTCCGGAATTCATCCGCGCGCTGATTCAAGATCCTTCGCGCTACGGGCCGCTGGAGACGCTTCGCGGGTACAATACCCTCACCTTTTCGATGGCCGACGACGCGGCCCGCCCGGAAGGGTTCCGATACGCGCTGGCCGGTTCGATGTGCCGCGGAAGCGTCTCCCTGGCGGTACTCGATCAGCCGATCGCCGATCTGTTCATCGAGTACCGCGCCGAAAACGACCGGGTCGAGGTCTCTCGAATGACCGGCCGAAGCGGTTCGGTCCTCCTGTTGGGCGATTACCGCCAAGAGCCGGGCGGCCAGGCCGCTGTGCGTCTCCAGCTGGAAGAGTTTCCCCTGACCGGCGAGACGATCGAAAAGGCGCGTCAGCGGGGGCTCGGCGCGATCCTCTGCGTTCCCGATACCGGGCTTTTAAGCGCGATTCGCTTTCAGACGACGGCGAAACTCTACGCGGAATTTCAGCGCCGCGGCGCCCAGTGGCGTTCGAAGGAAATCCGGCTTTCGTGCCGCGATCTGTCGATCGAGGGGGAGATGCTTCCCGAGCGGATGGATCGGCTCACCGGCGAGCTGACCTTGGACGAGAACGAAACGCTGACCTTCCGCGTCGGCGGGGGGGACGGCCGTTTGGCGCTGGACGGCGCTTTTACCTCGGCGCTTCACGCCCCGGCGGGGGAGATGAAGATCCACAGCTCGGGGATTGCCGTCAACGACCGGCTCATCGGTTTGCTCCCGGAGCATTGCCGCGGTGAGATCGAGGCCCTTCACCCCAGCGGAACGGTCGACGCCGAGGTCCTGCTGCGCCGCTTCTGCGACGATGGCGGCAATCCCCAAAACCAATTCTCTTTGGCGATCGATGTGCGGGACGGGGCGTTCTGTTACGACCGCTTTCCCTTTCCCGTTTCCGGCGTGCGCGGACGAATCGACTACGCCGACGACATGTGGCGTTTCACCGATTTTCATGTCAGCGGCAGCGGGGCCGAGGCCGGGATCGAGGGGGATATCCACGATACCCCCGACGGCGACGCGCTTTTGACGCTATCGATCGATATCAAGCGCTTTCCCTTGGGGGAGGAACTCTCCGCGGCGCTGATCGAACCGGACAAGCGCCAATTGGTCGATAACCTCCACCTCAGCGGCCGGGCCGACGCTCACGTCCAGGCCGAGTACTCCACGCGGGCGGGGAAATTCTCCCTGCGGTTCGACACCGTGCCGTTCGAGAAGAGCGTCTCGATCTGTCCGGCGGTCTTCCCCTACAAGATCGAGGAGCTCGAGGGGACCTTGTCGTACCGCGACGGGGAGATCACCGCCCGGGATATTCGCGGCCGAAGCGGCCCGGCGGCCTTCTACGCCAACGCCGTGAGCCGGTTCGGCGCCGACGGCAGCTGGCAGTTTGGTCTGTTCCCCGTCACGGTCGACCAGCTTCCGATCGATCACCGGCTCGAAGACGCCGCGACCGAAGATGTCCGCCGCATGCTCGG
This sequence comes from Thermoguttaceae bacterium, assembly GCA_017434455.1. Taxonomy (GTDB): domain Bacteria; phylum Planctomycetota; class Planctomycetia; order Pirellulales; family Thermoguttaceae; genus RUG695. The sequence continues at coordinate 11,655 of JAFRFG010000041.1, forward strand.
GGCGCTGCGCCTGGCCGGCTATCTGAATCTGGGAGGGAATGTTCTTTTCCGGCAAAACGCCCCCGGCGCGCCGGTCGAGACCCTTTGGGAAGGGGATGTGATCTTTGAGCGCAACAGCGCCTCTTTGGCCCGGCCGGTGGAGGGGCTCTGCGGCAAGATGCGCATGTGGGGAAAAAGTTCCAACGGCCGGATCGAGTCGGTTCTCGGCGAGCTGGGGATAGAGAATCTCTTTGTCAACAACGTCCAGGTGACGTCGGTGACCGGGCCGTTCTCGTTCGACGGGCGGGAACTGCGCTTCGGCAACACCGCCTGGGGGCCCGAAAAGACCCCGCTTCAGCAGGAGGAATTCTTCCGCGGCCGGCTCCCCGTCTCGGGTATTTCCCCTTCCGGCGCGCGAAGCGGCGGCGACGTACGCGTGATAGACAGCGAAACCATTCTCCGCGCTCAGGGGGGGACCGGCCAGGACGAAACGCTGCTGCAGATCGCCTCTCCCAATCCCGAGGCCTCTTTACAGTCGCTTCATCTGGCCGAAAACTCCCTGTCGATGGGACGTCCCGTGATCGGCGAGCTCTTTCGGGGGACGGCCAATATCAGCGGCGGAATCCTTCTGGGCGATCCGGTCGTCTATCGGGTCGGTATCCTTCTGCGGGACGGGAACCTGCGCGATGTCGGCCGCGACCTTAACGGGGGGCAAAGCCAGGTGCGCGGCCGGCTGACCTTCTACGCCGATCTGCAGGGGGAGGGGAAGAATCTCAATGCGCTCAAAGGCAACGGCGGCGTGGTGGTGACCGAGGCCGACCTCTACGAGGTCCCGCAGATCCTGCGGATCTTCCAGTCGCTGAGCGTCAACGAGCCCGATCAGACGGCGTTTAACGCCTGCTATGTCGACTTCCAGGTCTACGGCAATCAGCTGGCGCTCAAGCGCGTTACCCTGGAGGGAGAGAGCTTAACCCTCTTTGGCGACGGCTCGCTCACCCTGGTCGGGAATCAACAGCTGCTTGACCTGACGATGAACTCGCGGCTCGGGAACAAAAAGAACCGCATTCCGGTCGTCTCCGACCTGATCGGCGGGGCGGGGGATCAGATCGCTCAGGTTCGAATCGAGGGCCCCCTGCACGATCCGTCGGTCTGGCAGGAGCGTTTTCCCGGCATCAAAAAGGCGTGGTGGAGCATCTTTCCCGAGTCGGCCCCCGCCGATCAGGGGGGACACCCGCCGAAAAGGCGGCTGCTGAACTTGTGAAATCCCGCCTCGGGGCCGGATTCCCACCGAAAGCGGGACCGGAAAAGACAAAATAGATAAACCGCGAAAAACAGTAAATTTATTATTTCCGATATTTCTCTTTTTTTCTCTGCTTTTCCTCCTGTAATCGCTTGAAATCCGTTTGGATTCTGCTACATTCAGATTGTTCGGTTCGTGGGAAACGTGCCCATAACCGCAAGAAAACAGACAGTTCTGTGGGAAATCAGCCCAAAAGAGCGTTTCCGCTTCAGACCCATGGCCAAGACGGACGGATTGATTCTGGGGGAGTTCAGCCGCAAGCTCGACGAGCGGTATCGGCTTTCGCTCCCTTTGGAGCTGCTGGGGGCTTTCCGCCCGGGAACGTCCGCCGACGGTTCCTCCGCGGTCGATACGTTTGACTGCATCCTCGCCAAAGAGCGGCCCGGCTGCGTGAGCGTCTGGTCCTCCTCCACCTGGCAGGAGCGGATGGCCAACGATGTGGAGATCATCGCCCGGAAGTATCAAAACGGGTACCTCAACCAGAGTATCCCTCAGCTTCAGGTCCTGGGTCGGCTGCTCTCCACCCGCCAGCGCCCCGTCCAGTTGGTCAAGGGGCGTCTCCTTGTGCCGGAGGGGTTCCGCGAATTTCTCCGTGTCGAACCGAAGGGAGAGGTCATGGTCGTCGGCGCGGCGGTCTGCGTCGAAATCTGGAACCCGCAGCAGTGGATCCAGTACACCGAGACGACGATGGCGAGTTTTCAGGAGACCTTCGCCCAGCTGGCCGGTTAGAAAAAATAAAAAAATCGCTAGAGGCGCAGCCGAGCGCTTCAGCGTAACAGAAGAGAACACCAGGAATCCCGCGTCGGTCGCGGCGCTTTCACCTGTTCGATGCCGATTAACCCAAAGCGGTCGTCACCCGGTTTGGGAACCGTGAACCACCCATTACACGAAACAATGGATCGGGTCGAACGACCGAAAGCAACTGTGCCGGCGCGGGATTTTTCTATTTTTCCCAAAAACAAAACAGCGGAAAAAATATCCGCCCCCCCTTGCGATATTAAGCACAGCGCTTAAAATGGCTCTTGTCCTTGGCGCGTGGGGCAGTTTCCTTTTTTGGTCTGTCCTTCGTAAAAAGGGTGGTTGGGGACGTAGCTCAATTGGTTAGAGTCCCGGACTGTCGATCCGGTGGTTGCGGGTTCGATTCCCGTCGTCCTCGTTAAAAATACAGGGCTGTTGGTTCTTTCCGGCAGTCCTTATTTTTTTGTTCTTAGGTCTCTTTCTCGGGCCGGAGGTGCCGCGTGGGCCCTCCCCCAAAGCGTATCATGACCTCATCCCCCAACTTTCCTTGCGGCGGCGACGCCTCCGGAAGCGGTTCCTCCCCCGAGTTTGACCCGACGCAGACGAGAACATCCTCTGCCGATCAGCTCCCCTATTCCTTTCGGCACGGCGGTCTGACGATCGAGGGGTACTCCCGCGCCGCGGTCCAGACGTTCTGGCGGATCCCGGAGCTGAAGCTCGGCTTCGACCTCGGCTGGCAGCCGTGGGAGTACATGGGAACCCCCCGCTGGTTCATCTCGCACACTCACATGGATCACTGTCTGGCGCTGCCCGCCTACGTCGTGCGCCGCCGGATGATGCGAATGACCCCCCCGACGATCTATGTTCCCCGCTGCAGCGTCGCCGACGTTCAGCGGCTGCTCGACGTCTACGCCCGTCTGGACCGGGGGAAAGGGCTCCCCTGCAGCTTGGTCGGCGTCGAAGAGGGGATGGAACTGGAGCTGTCCCGCGAGCTGGTCGTCTCGGTGGTTAAAACCTACCACTCTATACCATCGGTCGGGTACATCGTCTGGGAGCGCCGCAAGAAGCTCCGCCCCGAGTACACCCGGCTGTCCGGCCCGGAGCTTTGCGCCCTCAAAGAAAAGGGGGTCGAGATCACCTACGAGATCCGCTCTCCCCGGGTCGCCTATCTGGGAGACAGTTCCGTCCGCGGCCTGGACGCCAACCCCGAGATGTACGAGGCCGATATTTTAATCACCGAGGTCACCTTCGCCGCCCCCGACCCGACGCCCGAGAAGGCGTATCGGTACGGGCACGTTCATTTCGACGATATCGCCGCCCGCCGGGACCGTTTCAAAAACCAGGTGATCATCGCCGGCCATTTCAGTACGCGCATCACCGATCGAATGATACGACGTTTCATTCATAAAAAGTGTCCCGACCTTCTCGACGGCCGCTTGAAGATATGGCTTCGGTAGGCCTTGGAAAGGTCGTCGCCGGGTCTTTGTCAGGGCTTCGGCGGGTCAAGGGGCGCGTGCCCTAAGATATTGTCCTAAGATATTGAAGGACGCCTGTTTTTTGGTAAGATTGAAAATAGCGTTGTATCGTCATAACCGTCCGATGGGTCGCTTTTAGCGTCGTCGTGATAACGAGTAAGGGAATAACCCAATTATGTTTGAGTCGCTTCAAGAAGGTTTCAGCTCGGGGCTTCGGACTATTCTCGGCCGCGGGAGGATCACCGAATCGAACATCCAAAACGGAATGCAGCTTGTCCGCCAAGCGCTTCTTGAGGCGGACGTCTCGGTCCCCGTCGTCAGAAAATTTGTCGACGACGTGACGCAGAAATCCCTCGGTCTGGCGGTGACCAGAACGCTCAATCCGACGGAGCAGATTGTCAAAATCGTCAACGACGAGCTCATCGAGCTGATGGGGCCGGTCGATCCCGAGATCCCCTTCCGTGAGCCGATGACGACGCTGATGCTCTGCGGGCTTCAAGGTTCCGGGAAAACGACCACCTGCGGCAAGCTCGCCCGCCGTCTTTTGTCGCAGGGGCACAAGCCGATGCTTGTCGCCGCCGACCTCCAGAGACCGGCGGCTATCGACCAGCTCGAAGTCTTGGGTTCCTCCCTCGGGGTCCCCGTCTACACCGATCGTCAGTCGAAAGACCCGGTGGCGGTCTGTCAGGACGCGGCCAAAAAGGCGGCCGACCAAGAGGTCGACGTGTTGATCCTCGATACCGCGGGGCGTCTTCACGTGGACGAAGAGCTGATGCAGCAGCTCAACGATATCGAGCGCCGGCTCAACCCCGACCAGGTCTGGTTCGTCGTCGACTCGATGACCGGTCAAGACGCCGTCAACAGCGCCAAGGCGTTTAACGACACGCTGGAACTCGACGGCGTGATCCTCACCAAACTCGACGGCGATACCCGCGGCGGCGCGGCGCTGTCGGTCAAGGCGGTTACCGGCGTTCCGATCAAGTTTATCGGGACCGGCGAGACGCTCGACGGGCTGGAAGATTTCCACCCCGACCGTATGGCCAGCCGAATCCTCGGCATGGGAGACCTGGCGACCCTGATCGAGTCGGCCCAAGAGAAGTTCGATAAGCAGGAGCTCGAAGAGCAGGAGCGCCGCCTCAAAGAGGGGGTCTTCACGCTGGAAGACTTCCGCAAGCAGATGACGCAGCTCAAGCGGCTCGGTTCCTTCGGGAAGCTGATGAGCTTTATCCCCGGCATGTCCCAGATCTCTCGGCTGATGGGATCGGCCGATATCGACGCCGATGATCAGCTGCGCAAGATCGGCGGTCTGATCGACTCGATGACCCCGCAGGAGCGGAACAACCCGTCGATCATCGACCCGCGCCGCCGTCAGCGCATCGCCGCCGGCGCGGGGGTGACCCCCAATAAGGTCACCGAGCTGCTGAAAATGTTCCAGCCGATGGCCGAGATGATGAAGAAGATGGGGACGCTCGGGGGGGCGGATCGAATGCGCGCGATGCAGGAACTCACCCGTCAGGTTCAGCAAAACCCCTTCGGCGCCGGTCTTCCCCAAAAGAAGGGGACGGGGAAACGGCTCACCCCCAAAGAGCGCGAGGCGAACCGGAAACGGCTGGAGCGCGAGCGCAGAAAGAAGAAGCGCAAGTAAGTCCAAGCCCCCAAAGGGGGAACGAATCTTGCCCCGAAGCGGCGGCTTCGGGCGAGGGTACCCTGGGCGGGGGAAGAGCGAAACGTTCTTCCCCCGCCGCTGTTTTCATCTTAAAAGAAGAAAAATTCCCCAGATTATCGAGTCTGCCTAGTTGCTTGAAGATAATGGTTTTGGTAAGATTTGTAAGATAGAGAGTATTGGCGGAAGATTACCGTTTGTCCGCGGCAAAACGGGTGTTATCCGTTACATCGGTTGTAGCGCCTGCGGCGGCGGATTATGTGGTTTCTGTCGATTAATCCCGAAACGTCCGAGGAAAACGGCTATAAAGGATTGCTGTTTTCCCGACGGGCGATAAGGTACATGGGGTAAAGTAGTTTATAATTGAATAATCTATAGGGCGACTTTACGCGTAAACGATGCCGTGGCGAAATGCGCATTTTCGCTGTGGCCGATATCCATTGTTTCGTAAGAAGGAACAGATACATGAAAAACCGTCTTTTCAAAGTGGTGTTCGCTTTGCTGGCCGTGCCGTGCCTCGGGGCGGCGCTGGCGCTTGACGACGCCCAGACCGCGCGGGCCGACAGTGGAACAGCGGCTGCGGGGCTGACTCTTTCCTCAGGGAACGCGGCGGCTGATATCCCGGTCACTGTCGAGACATTCGAGGCGGACGGCACGACCCACCTTCTGGTTTCCCTTCAGGGGCCGCAGCAGCTCCCCGGGCCGGTCGATGTGGTGGTGCTGGTCGATACCTCCGCGGCTCAGATGGGCAAGGAGATTCGTTCCCGCGCCGAAGAGACGGTCAGAACTCTGATCAGCGGCCTCCCCAAGGGGAGCCGGGTCAATCTGATGACCGCTGATTCCGAGACTAACTCCCTCACCGGCGGGCTGACCGGGGTCGATTCCCCGGCGGTGGCCCAGGCGCTCGACGCGCTGAAGAAGAATACCCCGATGGGGGCGATGGATCTCGGCGGCGCCCTCACGGCGGCGACCGAGGCGCTGAGCGATGACGGCGCCGATCGCCGCTCGATCGTCTTTGTCGGCCGCGGTCTGAGCACCGGAACGGTCTTCAGCGGCAAAGAGGTCGATACGGTCACCCGCCAGATGCGCGACAGCCGTGTGACCTTCAGCGCCTACGGCAATGGGACGATGGTCGACAACAACACCTTGAGTGTCCTGGCTTACCAGACCGGCGGGTACGTGGTCGATCCGAACGTTGACAACGGTCAGACCGCCGGCGAGCTGCTGGCCAAGTCCGAAGAGGCGACCGTTTACTGGCCGCAGAACGCCAGCGGTCTTGACGGCGTGGAACTTCACCCCTCGCTTCTTCCCCCGATCCGCAGCGACCGCGAGACGGCGGTCGTCGGAACCACCACTGAATCGGTCGAGCCGGGGCAGTTCCAGGTCGAGACGGTGACCGCCGACGGTCAGGACGTCGAGCTGGAATACGCGTTGCGTCCGCGTCCTTCCTCCGATAACAACTCCTGGCTGAGGCAGGTCAGCCGCCAGGCCTCTTCCGACGACGGCCTGACGCTCCCGTTTGCCGGCCGCCGCAATGTCGATGAATACAAGGCCACGCTCAAGAAGCTCAACAGCGACAACGTCGCCGCGGCCCGTGAGGCGCTCGACGAGGGGAACCCGCAGCAGGCCAAGCAGATTGTGATGGAAACCGCCGAGGACGCTCCCGAGACCGAGGGGCTCCAAGAGGTCTTAGACGCGGCGATCCGCGACAGCGAGATGTTCCAGCGCGCCGAAGAGACCCTCGATAACCAGGAAAGCGGCGTTTCGCTGATGGACGCCTCCGAGTCGAACCGCCGGCTCCTCAGTTCCAAGCTGAAGACCGAGGTCAAAGCGTCGCTCGACCGCGCCCGCAAGCTGATGAAGACCGAGCCGGACGCCGCGATTCAAGAGGTGAAACTCACGATCGCGACCGTTCAAAACGACCCGTACCTCAGTGACGGCGACCGTCAGGAGCTCATGGGAGTCCTCACTTCGAACGCCCGTCTGCTCGACCGTGAGAAGTTTGAGCTCGAAAAGCGGCGTCTCATCGCGCTGCGCAACAACGCCATTGTCGATTCGATCACGGCGGTGAATAACCAGCGGTACGAGAACCAGCGCAAGGTTGAGGAGATCATGAAGCGCTTCCACGCGCTGATGCACGAGGGGCAGTTCGTCCTGGCGGCCGATGTCGCGACCAAGGCGGCCGACCTGCTCGACGACGATGTTCTCCCGGTTCAGGCGGCCAGCGTCGCTATGATCGCCGACGCCTGGGAAGAGAACCAGTATCTGCGTATCTACCGCCGTCTGCGTTTCCTCGATGTCCTCATGTCGGTCGAGCGGTCGCACATCCCGATGTCCGACGAGCCGCCGATCCTCTACCCCGATGCCGAGACCTGGATCGCTCTGTCGAAGGCGCGCAAAGAGAAGTACTCCGACACGTCGCTCTTCTCTCAGACCGATATGCAGCGCCGTATCCTCAAGGCGATGGCGAAGGTCGTCGACGTCAAGGTCGAGGGGGATGAGGGACTTCCGCTGGCCGACTGGTTCAACAAGATGCGCACGGAACTTGATATCAACATCATTGTTGACCGCGCCGCGATGGAAGAAGATCCCGAGATCGGCTCCCTCGACGAGTGCGTGATCGACGACTCCTTCTACGGAATCACCTTCCGCAGCGCGCTGAATATCATTCTGCGCAAGTACAACCTCGCCTACTGCGTCTGTGACGAGTACCTCTGGATCACCACGCAAGACACGATCGACAACATCGACAAGAGCGACGATCTGTGGCGCCAGATGTACAGCATGCGCTTCTACCCGGTCTCTGACCTCACCCTCCAGCCCAGCTCCGGCATGAGCATGGGCGGCATGGGCGGCGGCATGATGGGCGGCATGGGAGGCATGGGCGGTATGATGGGCGGCGGCATGGGCGGCGGCTGGAACGTTCCCGCCACGGCCGATGAACGCCCCGCCGACAGTGATAATGCTTCCGCCGATAGTGCCAACGCGGCCGTCGGCACCCTGTCGACCGTCGCGGCCGACCTCGACGAGAAGTGGGACAACTGGTTTGCCGCCAACGCTCCGAAACAGCCGGCTCCCTGCACCGAGGGGACCGAGGAAGAGCGCGCCGAGAAGAATCAGGCCGCGGCCGACCAGTACACCAAAGATCTGTATGACTTCGGCATGAAGTTCATGTCCGATGTCTACGAGATGACCAAGAACAAACAGTACGAAGAGGCGGCGGCCGCGCTGAAGAGCGCCATCCGCGCCGATCTGGCTTCCGGCTGGATGTACGAGGCTCTCGTCCTGGTCCAGATTCAAATGAACGCTCCCCAGGCCGAGATCGAAAAGACGATCCTCTCGGCTCTGGAGTTCACCGATAATCCGGTCACGATTCTCGGAATCGCCGGTTACCTGGAGACCGTCGGTTCCAGCGCCAAGGCGCTGGAGCTGTACCGCGAGATCTCCAAAAAAGATCCGACCCGTCCCGAGCCGTACGTCCGTTCTCTGGCGCTGGCCAAAGAGCTCGATGACGAGGAGGCCCAGAAGTGGGTGGTCCTCGGGATCGCCTCCGGCGCCTGGGAGGGGGATCTGGTCCACGATGTCTGGGAAGCCGGCGGCGATTTGGCCAAGGAGCTGATCGAAAAGATGACGGCCGACGGCCGCGAGGCCGAGGCGGCCGCCTTTCAGGAGGAGCTCAATAAGGCGCTCGTGCGCGATATGGTGATCGACGTGATCTGGACCGGCGACGCCGAGATCGACATCGCCGTTCAAGAGCCGATCAAGACGGTCTGCTGGTTCGCTCAGCCGAGAACCGCGGCCGGCGGCATCCTCCAGACCCGGACCGTCTACGAGAAATCGTTCGACGATCAGAAAGAAGGCACCCGCTCCAAGACTTACGTCTGCCCGGTCGCTTTCAACGGCGAGTATAATGTCGTCGTCTCCAAGACCTGGGGCGATCTTCCGCAGAATAAGGTCAAGGTGGTGATCACGACCTGCATCGGGACCGAATACCAGAAGACCGCCGAGTATCCGCTCGATATGGAGGCGGGCAAGGCGCTGTTCACCGTCAATATGGAGCGCGGCCGCCGTTCCGAGGAGGTCAAGCAGGAGATGCTTACCGCCTCGGCGCTGATGAATCAGATGATGATTCAGAACGATCGCCAGACGGCCGAGAAGGTTCGCCAGTTCCAGGATCGCAAGGCGAAAGCCGAAGCGCGCCGCGCCGGTGCCAACCAGAGCTATGTCTCTTCGTACCAGAGCGAAAACGGCAGCGAGTCGACGGCGGCCGAGGACGCTGAATTTGTCTCCCCCGAGGTCAAGTACACGCTCGACCCCGATTCCGGTTATATGCCGGTGATCAGCTACCTGTCCCTCGGCGCGATGTTCTACCCGCAGCTGGGTATCACCCCCGACCGGCGTTACCTCCTCATCAACCCGAACCAGTCCTTCTCGGGCCTGGTCCGCATGTTCCAGTATAACACCTACGGCGGCAGCTCCGGCGGCATGGGCGGCGGCTATGGCGGCGGTGGCGGCTATGGCGGCGGCATGGGCGGCCGCGGCGGCATGGGCGGCATGGGCGGTATGGGCGGCATGGGAGGCGGCATGATGGGCGGCGGCGGTTTCTAAGACGCCTGTCCCCAATCACCCCCGCGCTTCTTACCGCCTAAAAAAACTGACCTTCCCACGTCGGTAAGAAAAGCCATAATTAACGAAAGCCAAAGCAGGTTCCGATTCCTCGGCGACCTGCTTTGCTCTTTCTTGGGTGGCCAGCAGTTTTTTCCCAGAACACGGAGAACCACAGCTATGTCCCTGCCAGAGCGGTCCGCGCGGCGCGAGGGAGGAATCCTCCTGCCGATCTATTCCCTTCCCGGTTCCCCCTTCTTCGGGACCTTGGGAGAGAACGCCTATCGTTTTGCCGCGTTCCTCGAGGAGATCCACGTCGGCTGGTGGCAGATGCTTCCGGTCACCCCGATCGATCCGTTCTACTCTCCCTACTCGAGCTGTTCGGCCTTCGCGGGGGAGACCCTCTACCTTGACCTGGAGGGGATGGTTCGAGACGATCTTCTGGAGTCGGCCGATTTGACGGTCATCCATAAGTACCGCGACCCCTCCTACACCGACCTGACGCGGGTCAATTACGAGACCGGCCGGCTCCTTCTTCCCTCTCTTTGGGAGAAGGCCTACCGCCGTTATAAAGACGGTGCCGGGGGGCGTATCCACCGCCGGGAGGAGCGTTTTCTCTATGAGAACGATTCGTGGCTCGACGATTACGCCCTGTTTCGCCTCTTGGCCGACCGTTTCCGGACGGAGGAGTGGACCCGCTGGCCGGAGCCGTACCGGATGCGCTCCCCCTCGGCGCTTCGTGAGCTGCGCGAGCTGGCGGCCGATTCCCTGCGCCGGATCAAATTTTTGCAGCTGCTGTTTGACATTCAGTGGACGGAGTTCAAAGAGCATTGTCACCGGCACCGCGTCCGCCTGCTGGGGGATGTCCCGATCTACGTCGCCGGCGCCGAGACCTGGGCGCATCCGGAACTCTTCCTCCTCAACGAAGACGGTTCCGTGCCCCGCATCGCCGGGGCGCCGGCCGACGACTTTAATCCGGACGGGCAGCGATGGAATCTCCCCCTCTACCGCTGGGACAAAATGGAAGAGGACGGTTTCGACTGGTGGGTCCGCCGCATCGGCAAGACGCTCCAGCGGTTCGATATGATCCGTCTGGATCACTTCATCGGCTTCTTCAATTTCTACAGCTTCCCGACGATCATCAACGAGTTCGGTCCCTTCCCCGGCGAGGACCTCACCTGCGGTCTGACCCCCGCCACCTCGGTCGACGAGCAGCTTGGGTTCTGGACCCTGGGACCGGGCCAGAAGCTCTTCGACGTCCTCTTTGCGCGGTACGACCGCGGCGCCTTTATCGCCGAAAACCTCGGTACCGTGACCGAAGGGGTCGAGCGGCTGCGCCGCCGCTACAACCTTCCGGGGATGGAGGTTCTGCAGTACAGTTTCGACAACCGCCAAGACGACCCTATCCCGACGTGGGACGCCCATTCGGTCGCCTGTACCGGGACGCACGACACGCAGACCCTCTGCGGGTGGCTCTCGTCGCTCGACGGCGGCTGGCTCGACCCGGAGCTGGTCAAAAAGACCCTTCTCGGCTATATAACCGACGGCCCCAATAGCGACCCCCCCACGGTCAAAGAGCTGGCCTGGGGGGCGATGCGGGCCGTTCTGGGCTGTGACTGCGAGCTGGCGCTGGTCCCCTTCCAAGATGTCTTGGGACTGGGGGATTCCGCCCGGATGAATACCCCCGGCCGCTGCGAGGGGAACTGGCGCTGGCGGCTGAAATATACCGCCGACGGGCACTTTCTCTCCCAAACGCGCCGGGAGGCGTTCGCCGAGCTGATCCGGCAGTGCGGCCGCTCCTCGAAAAAGGAAACCGTCTAAGAGATAACGAAAAAAGCCGGCGAAATTTCGCCGGCTTTTCTTTTTACGATGGGATCGCCTTAGTTACTCGGCGAGCATCCCTTTGACGATACCGTCCAGCGCGTTCCCCCAGATCTCGTAACCGAAGGCGTTCGGATGGAGAAGATCGGGCATCACCTCTTTGGTCAGTTTTCCTTCGGCATCGAAGAACTTCTCCGTCAGATCGACGATTCTCACGTTGTCGATCCCCAGGAGCATCGGCGCGACCATCTTATTGAGTTCATCGACCGGCGCCTGGTCTTTGTCTTGATTGCCGTAGCGTCCCCAGGGGAAGACCTTCAAAACGGTGATCTTCGTCTCGGGGAACTTCTCGCGGAGGTCCAGCACCACGGCGCGGATCCCCAGGGCGATGTCCTGCGGACGCTCGCCGCAGCCGAGGTTATTGATTCCGATCAGGAGGCAGGCCCCCTTCGGGTGAACGTTCTCCAGCGGCATATTATTCAGACGCCAGAGAACCTGCTGGGTGCGGTCACCGCCGAAGCCCATATTGATCGCGTTTTTGTCGCCATAGTACTTCTCCCACACGGCCGCTCCGGCGCCGTCCCAGCCGTGAGTGATCGAGTCGCCGACCATCATCAAATCGACATTCCCCTCTTTGAACCGCTCGCAGTTCTTCTCGAACCGCTCTTTCCACCAATCGATATTCATGTTGGACGACTCTTGAACCGCGGCGGGAGCTTCCCCGAGCGCCTCGACGACATACGGCTCGATCGCGGAGGCCCACAGCAGGTAACCGGCGGCGTTGGGATGGAGGAAGTCGGGCATCAGTTCGGCGGGAAGGATCCCGTCGCCGGTGAGGAAGAGCGAGCCGATATCGAGAAGCTTGACATTCTCGACCTGGCCGTCGCCGTAGATCGGGACGAGCCCCTCGTTGATCTTATTGACCGCGACGCGGAGCTTGTCGCCCGGGGTGGCGCCGCGCGGGAAGACGCTCAGCAGGAGGATCTTCGCCTCGGGATAGAGGGCCTTGAGGCGATCAACGATCATCACGATCCCCTCGACCGTCTGCTCGGGGGTGCTGGAGCCGTGGCCGACATTGTTTGTTCCGATCATAACGACCGCCAGCTTCGGCGAGATCTTGTCCATCGGCGAGTTCTCGATCCGCCACAGGACATGCCCGGTCCGGTCGCCGCCGATCCCGAAGTTCATCACCTTCCGGTTGCCGTAGAACTTCTCCCAGACACCGGCGCCGCTCCCCTCCCAGCCGTGGGTGATCGAGTCGCCGACCATCAGCACGTCGACATCGCCGGCGGCCATCCGCTCGGCCTGCTGATGGAACCGCTCGATATCGCGGTTTTCCAGGGTGATTGCCATATTTTGAGCGGGGGCTTCGTCCTCGGCACGAACAAAACCCGCGGCGCATAGGGCGGTCAAGGCCACGGCGCACAGGACCAGGCCTTTCACGGTAACGAACGATCTTTTCATAACGCTCTCTCCAAAGGGGTGAAAAATCATGGGTTATAGGTAACTGACGGACCTTCATTATCTACGAATGCGAGAGAAAAATCAATCGAGGAAAAATTTCTTTTGCCGCCGGTTCTCGAAAAGAAAAAGCGGGCCCCCGATTGGCATGGAAGCGATGATAATCGAGGAGCGCGTCAGCCCGAACACACCCCCCAACGGGGGCGTGTTTGGGTTTTACTACAGGTTACGACGGCGAAGCCGGGGACGGGTGGGGCTAATTTTGCTCCAAATCACGAAGAATTGCTTTGGCGTTTTTTTGGCCCTGGTCCGCGGCTTTTTGAATCCATTTTAAGGCCTCTTTGGGGTTCTTCTCACAGCCGACACCTTTTAGGAGGCAGACGCCCAAAAGGGCCTGCGCGTCCGGTTGTCCCCGTTTAGCAGCCCGGCGAAGCCATTTTAAGGCCTCTTCGGGATTCTTCTCACAACCGATGCCGTCCAGAAGGTGGTAGCCCAAAACGAACTGCGCGGTCTCATCGCCTTTTTCGGCGACCTTGCGAAACCAGGTTATCCCCTCTTCGGGATTCTTCTCACAGCCGATCCCTTGTTTGAGGCAGTAGCCCAGGCAAAACTGCGCGTCCGGACGGTCCTGTTCCGCGGCCCGGCGGTACCACTTGACGGCTTCTTCGGGATTTTTGTCGCAGCCGGTACCTTCCAGAAGGTGGTCGGCTAAGAAAAACTGTGCGTCCGCGTCCCCATTTTCGGCGGCCCGGCGATACCACGTCACGGCCTCTTCGAGGTTTCTCTCACAGCCCTCGCCGTTTTCAAAGCAGTTGCCCAAATTGAACTGCGCGGCCGCAACCCCCTGATCAGCGGCTTTGCGGATCCACTGAAACCCCTCTTTGGGGTTCTTTTTGCAGCCGAGACCGGTTAGAAGGGAGCTGCCCAGATTGCTCTGCCCCTGCGCGTCCCCCTGCTCGGCGGCTTTGCGAAACCACTGAACTGCCTCTTCGGGATTCTTCTTGCAGCCGGAACCGTCCATAAGACTGAACCCCAGATCGTTCTGCGCGCTCGCGTTGCCTTGCTCGGCGGCCCGGCGGAACCATTTGACGGCCTCTTTGGGGTTTTTCTTACAGCCGATCCCCTTTTCAAGGCAGACCCCTAATTCGAGCTGCCCCTCCGCGTCCCCTTGTTCGGCGGCCTGGCGGAACAGCTTCACCGCCTCTTGGGGGTTCTTATCACCGTCGTCGCCGTCTCGAAGGCGGCGGCCCCGGGCGACCATCTCGGCGGGGGACTGGTCCTCGGCACGAACAAAGCACACGGTGCACAGGCAGACCAACGCCGCGGCACAGAGGAGCAACCCTTTCACGGTCACGAACGGTCTTCTCATGATACTGTCTCCAAAAGGGGGAAAAAATCCGGTTACGGGTAACGGTGAAAAAGTATTATCCACGATCGATGGGGGAAAATCAATCGCGAAAGACATTTTTCTTCACTGTTTTTTTTTACAAGGTCCGACCCGTGATCGGTGCCGGGGCATCTTCCGTCCGTGTCCGGGCGACTATTGTTTCCTCAGTCGTTGAAGCGCCTCTTTGGCGACTTCATTGCCCTGTTCGGCGGATTTGAGATACCACATCACGGCCTCTTTGGGGTTTTTCTCGCAGCCGATGCCGTTTTCCAGGCATTCGCCCAAATGGAACTGCGCCGGCGCGTACCCTTGCTCGGCCGCCTCGCGGTACCACCTTACCGCCTCCTCCCATTCGTTTTTACAGCCGATGCCGTTTTGAAGGCAGAAGCCCAGGTTGTTCTGTCCCTGGGCGCTGCCCTGCTTTGCCGCCTTGCGGAACCACGTCACGGCCTCTTCGCTGTTCGGCTCACAGCCGATCCCTTCCAGAAGGCAGTCGCCCAAACTGTTCTGCGCGCCGGCGTCTCCCTGCTCGGCGGCCGTGCGGAACAGTTCCGCGGCCTCCCCGCTGTTCTTGTCGCCGCCGATGCCGTATTCAAGGCAGCTGCCCAAATGAAACCGCGCCGGCGCGTACCCCTGCTCGGCCGCCTTGCGGAACCACTTCACCGCCTCTTCGCTGTCCCGCAGGCAGCCGATGCCATACAGAAGACAAGAGCCCAAATTGTCCTGCCCTTCCGCGCACCCCTTCTGAGCGGCCCGGTGATACCATTTGACCGCCTCTTTGGAGTCCTTCTCACAGCCGAATCCGTTTTGCAGGCAGCGGCCCAGATTGTTCTGCCCCTGCGCGTATCCTTGTTTGGCGGCTCTGCGGTACCACCTCGCGGCATCTTCGGGATTTGCCTCACAGCCGATGCCGTATTCAAGACAGAAGCCCAAAACGTTTTGGAAATCCGCTTTCCCGATGAAGGCCCCTTTATAAAACTCATTGAGGCACTTGCCAAAATCGAACCGCTCGCCCGCGTCCCCTCCCTCGGCGGCCCGGCGGTACCACTTCAGCGCCTCGTTTGGGTTTACCTCACCGCCGATGCCAAGCTGGAGGCAGCGGCACAGAGAGAATTGTCCGGCCGCGTCCCCCCGCTCGGCGGATTTGCGGTACCACAATACGGCCTCTTCGCCGTTTTCCTCACAGCCGATGCCATGGAGAAGACAATAGCCCAAATTGTTCTGCCCGTCCACGCTGCCTTGTTCGGCGGCCTTGCGGTACCACGATACGGCCTCTTCGGGATTTTCCTCACAGCCGATGCCGAATCGAAGGCAGTCCCCCAAATTGTTCTGTCCGTAAGTATTCCCTTGCTCGGCGGCCCTGCGGTACCACGACACGGCCTCTTCGGGATTTTCCTCACAGCCGATGCCGTATTGAAGGCAATAGCCCAAATTGTTCATCCCGCTGGCGTTTCCTCGTTCGGCGGCCCTGCGGTACCACATTTCGGCCTCTTCGCTGTTCGCCTCGAAGCCGATGCCATGCTGAAGACAGTAGCCCAAACTGTTCATTCCGTTCGTGTTTCCTTGTTCGACCGCTTTGCGAAACCAGATCACGGCCTCTTCGCCGTTTTGCTCACAGCCGATGCCGTATTGAAGGCAATAGCCCAAATTGTACTGTCCGTTCGCGCTGCCTTGTTCGGCGGCCAGGCGAAACAGTCTCACCGCCTCTTCGGGATTCTTCTCACCGTCGATTCCCAACAGAAGACGGCAGCCCAAGAAGATCATTTCCCCGGGGGAGGCGTCCTCGGCACGAACAAACCCCGGGGTACACAGGACGGTCAAAACCGCGGCGCAGAGAACCGGGACGATTACGGTAACGAACGATCTTTTCATAACGCTCTCCCAAGAAGTGAGTCATTGCGTAGATTGCGGACAGCCGCGCAAAGGCGCGTCATCCGCGGCCGACCGGCAGACAAATCTCCCCCTTAATAAATACTATAGGGGCGTATACGATTTACCTTTGCGAAAAATCTCCTTTTTACCCGGTAAATTTCTCCCGGGCGGGTATTCAGATCGGCTCTCGGTTTTGGATGCCGGGGTTATTGTTCCGGCGGACCCGGAACTTGGGACCGGCTTTGTTCCATCCGTCGGAGCACTCTTTCGGCGTCCGTGTATTATCTTACGAACGTGCGAAAAAATCAATCACAAAAATGTTTTCTCCGCCGTTTTTTAGCGGCGAAACGCACGAAAAAAGCCGGCGCCTGGCGCCGGCTTTTCTCGCGAACGGGCTGTTTTTTCGGGGATCGGGCTTACTCGGCGAGCATTCCCTTGACGATCCCGTCCATTGCGTTGCCCCAGATTTCATAGCCGAAGGCGCTCGGATGGAGAAGATCGGGCATCACCTCTTTGGTAAGTTTTCCCTCGGCATCGTAGAATTTCTCCGTCAGATCGACGATCCTCACGTTGTCGATTCCCAGCAGCATCGCCGGAATCATTCGGTTCAGTTCATCGACCTGCGCCTGGTCTTTTTCCTCCCCGGCGTAGAGCCCCCACGGGAAGACCTTCAAAACGGTGATCTTCGCCTCGGGGAACTTCGCGCGAAGGTTTTGTACCACGGCGCGCACCCCCAGGGCGGTATCCTGCGTCGTCGCGCCGCTGCCGAGGTTGTTGATCCCGATTAAGAGGCAGATCCCCTTCGGGTGAACGTTCTCCATCGGCGCGTTGTTCAGCCGCCAGAGGACCTGTTCGGTCCGGTCGCCGCCGTACCCCATATTGATCGCGTTCTTGTCGCCGTAGTACTTCTCCCACACAGCCGCGCCGGTGGTGTCCCAGAAGTGGGTGATCGAGTCGCCGACCATCATCAGGTCGACATTCCCCTCCTTGAGCCGCTCGCAGTTCTTCTCGAACCGCTCTTTCCACCACTGGTACTCCATGTGGGTGACGTCCTGCGTCGAGACCGGGTTCTCCCCGAGCGCCTCGACGATGTACGGCTCGATCGCGGCGGCCCACAGTTCATAACCGGCGGTGTTCGGATGGAGGAAGTCGGGCATCAGCTCCGCGGGGAGGATTCCTTCGCCGGTGAGGAAGAGCGAGCCGATATCGAGGAGGGTGACATTCTCGACCCGGCCGTCGCCGTAGATTGGGACGAGCCCCTCGTTGATCTTGTTGACGGCGACTCGCAGGTTATCCCACGGGACGGGGCCGCGCGGGAAGACGCTCAGCAGGAGGATCTTCGCCTCGGGGTAGTGGGCCTTGAGGCGATCGACGATCATCACGATCCCCTCGACCGTCTGCTCGGGAGAACTGGAGCCGTGGCCGACGTTGTTCGTCCCGATCATCACAACGATCATCTTCGGCGAGATCTTGTCCATCGGCGAGTGGTCGATCCGCCACAGGACATGCCCGGTCCGGTCGCCGCTGATCCCGAAGTTCATC
>JAFRFG010000042.1 GCA_017434455.1 Thermoguttaceae bacterium
ACGTAAGGCATTGAGGAACGAAATACTGCGAAATGAATTTTCACGTTTCTATGCTAGACGCCTAGAAAGCGGAATATTCAGAGAACTCGAAAATTGGCTGGTTTCTCACTGTGTTTAACCTAAAATTCTTGAAAAGTACAGTTATATAGAAAAGAACTCAAAATACAAGTGGTTTTTGAAAAAAACCTCCCTTCGGCATTATCGGGCGCCTGCCCCCTGCCCCTCCAAGCACCCCCGCAGGTACTTGGCCGTCGCGTTTCCCTCAATCTTCACCAGCTCCTCGGGCGTCCCCGCGAAGAGGAGCTCCCCTCCGTTGCGTCCCCCTTCGGGGCCAAGGTCGATGATCCAGTCGGCGGTCTTGATGACGTCGAGGTTGTGCTCGATGACGATCACGGTGTTCCCATGGTCGACCAGGTTCGAGAGGACCTCCAGCAACTGGCGGGTATCGCTGGCGTGCAGGCCGCTGGTCGGCTCGTCGAGGACATAAAGGGTATTCCCCGTCTCGACCCGCGACAGCTCGGCGGCCAGCTTCACGCGCTGCGCCTCCCCGCCGGAAAGCGTCGTCGACGGCTGGCCGATCGGGATATACCCCAGCCCCACCTTTTTGAGACCATCGAGAAGACGGACGATCGTCATGTGGTTCGAGAAGAACTCGATCGCCTCGTCGACCGGCATATCGAGCACATCGGCGATCGACTTTCCCTTGTACTTAATCTCGAGGGTCTGCGCGTTGAACCGCTTCCCCTCGCACTCGGGGCAGACGGCGTACATATCGGGGAGAAAGTGCATCTCCACCTTCCGCACCCCCTGCCCCTGGCACGCCTCGCATCGGCCGCCGGCGACGTTGAAACTGAACCGCCCGATCTGATACCCGCGCAGCCGCGCGTCGCGCGAGCCGGCGAAGACCTTGCGGATCTCGTCGAACACCCCGCAGTAGGTCGCCGGATTGCTCCTCGGCGAGCGGCCGATCGGGGTCTGGTCGATACGGATCAGTTTGTCGATCTGCGCGACCCCGCGCAGCCCCTTGTGATTCCCCGGGCGCGGGCCGCCGAGAAGGCCGAGCCGCCGCGACAGCGCCGGGATGAGGGTCTCGTTCAGCAGCGAACTCTTTCCGCTCCCCGAGACCCCCGTCACGCAGATGAACGTCCCCAGCGGGAAGGTCACCGTGATATTCTTTAGGTTATTCGTCGTCGCCCCCTCGAGCACGAGCGACCGGGTCTTCGCCGGGCGACGCCGTTTCTTCGGTACGGGGATCGACTCCTCTCCGCTGAGGTATCGGCCGGTGAGGGATTTTCCCTCGCGCGCCACCTCTTCGGGCGTTCCCTCGGCGAGGATCCGTCCCCCCCGCGCCCCGGCGCTCGGCCCCAGGTCGATCAGCCAGTCGGCCTGACGAATGATCGCCTCGTCGTGCTCGACGACCAGCACGGAATTCCCCCTCTTTTGCAGATCGCGCATCGCGTCGATCAGCCGATAGTTGTCGCACGGGTGCAGTCCCGTCGACGGCTCGTCGAGGATATAACATATCCCGACCAGCCCGTTCCCCAGCCCGTTGGCCAGGCGAACCCGCTGCAGCTCCCCGCCGGAGAGGGTATCGGAACTTCGATCCAGGGTAAGGTAATCGAGCCCGACGCGGTGCATAAACCGCAGGCGCTCGATGATCTGCTGAATCGACGGCTCGGCGATGCTCCGCGCCGTCGGCTCCAGTTTGGCGGGAAGCTCCTCGAACCAGGCCAGGGCGGCGTCGATCGTCATCGCCGTCACCTCGTGGATTCGTTTGTCGGCAATGAGGACGCAGCGCGCCTCGGGCCGCACGCGCGAACCGCCGCAGGCGCGGCACGGCATCGTCGCGCGGAGGGTCTCGAGGAAGGCGGTTTCTTTCTTCCCCCGCTTTTCGGCGTAGATCTCATCGATAAGCGGTATCAGCCCGGGGAACGGCTCCTTGTTTGACTCCTGGGCCTGATCACCCGCTCCGTTCGCCGCCGCGCCAATCGTCCCCGCGTAACCGGGCGGCGTATACGGCTTATCGGGACCGTAGAGGAAGAACGTGAGCCGTTTTTCGGGCCATTGTTCCAAGGGCAGTTCCGTCCAGTCGGTCTGGTCCCCCCACTCGGCGAGGTATTCGCGCCACTGATCCAGGAGCTTCCGGTAACGCTTAAGCGACGGCGCCGAGGCCATTTTCATCGGCGCGAGGGCCCCTTCGGCGATGGTCAGCGAACGATCCGGGATGATCTGATCAGGGTCAAATCGGTCCTGTTTCCCCAGGCCCTGGCAGACCTGACAAACGCCGTAGGGGCTGTTGAAACTAAAGGTGCGCGGCCGCAGCTCGGCGTAACTGATCTTGCACTTCGGGCAGCAGTACAGGGCGCTGAAGAGGATCTCTTTCCAGATGCTTTTGGTCGTCCCCGCCTCGGTCGTGAGACGTTCTTTTTCGTAGAGGCAGGTCAAAAGGTTATCGCCGTGCTTAAGCGCCAGCTTAATCGACTCGAGCAGCCGCGCGCTCACCCCGGGGCGCAGAATCAATCGGTCGATCACCGCCTCGATGGTGTGCGGTTTTTTCGGATCGAGTTCCTCGGCCTTTTCGATCTCGGTCAGGATGCCGTCGATCCGCGCGCGAACGAAACCGGCCTTGACGATTTTGCGCAAGACATCGTGATGCTTCCCGACCGTCCCGCGAACGACGGGGGCCAGCAGGATCACCCGCGTCTCCTCTTTTAGCCGCAGGATCTCCTCGGCGATCTCCTCGGGGGTTTGCGATTTGATCGGGCGGCCGCAGCGGTAGCAGTAGGCCTGACCGATCCGGGCGTAGAGGACGCGCAAGAAATCGTAGATCTCGGTCTCGGTGGCGACCGTTCCGCGGGGGTTCCCCGAACCGACCCGCTGGTCGATGGCGATCGTCGGCTGCAGCCCCTCGATGGCGTCGACGTCGGGGCGCTCGAGCTGGTGAAGGAACTGACGCGAATAAACCGACAGCGACTCGATATACTGCCGCTGCCCTTCGGCGAAGATGGTATCGAACGCCAGGGAGCTCTTTCCGCTGCCGCTCGGCCCGGCGATCGCGACGACCTTATTGCGCGGAATCGACAGCGAAAAGTTCTTCAGATTATGGACACGAACCCCGGTCAGCCGAATCGGACGCCCCGCCCCATGGGGATCGGACGCTTGCGAATCGGCGGCGGAGGTTGTATTCTTGATCGAGTCGGGGGTTTTCGTCATTGGCTTGGAACCTTGACTTAAGCTGAGGCGATAGAGGGATACCAGGCCCAGACTATAAGTATCGACCCGCGAGGCGGCAATGTCAAGCGCTTGGCGGCACCGGTCAAGCGCGCGGGGCAGCCATAAGCGCTCTCGGCGGCCAATCCGTTATAATAACTCTCAAGCTTTTTTCCTAAAACCCAAAAAGGAGCCCAAAAAGATGACGAACGAAAGCGAACACACACTCCCCGGCCATCACCATCGGCACTGTCACTGCTGCGGCGATCACGGTCTTCCTCAGAACCGCTCGCGGCGGAACTTTATGACAGGAATCGCCGCCGGCGCGCTGCTGGCCAAATCGCGCCTCGGCGCGGCGGGCCTTTTGGCCGCCGAAGGAGAGACCCCCGCCGAGCGCTACGCCCCGGCGCCGCCGCAGCGTCTGCCGCTGAAGGTTCAGCCGGTTCTGGTCTACAGCATTTATACCCGCGGCGAAAAAACCTCCTGGCGCGGCTGGGGCGGGATCGACTCGCCCGAGGGAGCCGACCGCGAGTGCGCGGCGATCACCCGCGAGCTGGCCTCGCTCAAAGAAAAGGCCGACTTCCCCGTGGAGTTCGCCGAGGTAATTGCGGTCAACGACATGCACACGCTTATCGGCGATGAGCGTATTGCCCGCGCCGATACGGTCGTGGTCTACGGCGCCGGCGGCGGGATCGAAGGGGCGCAGGAGCTCGGGCGCGACGTGATCATCTTCCAGCGGTGGGAATCGGGCCCGGTCTACCTGCAGTACGAGATCGTCTCGCCGCACTTTCTGCGCCAGCGGACCGACTCGCTTCAGCTGACGAACATCACCAACGACGATATCGTGACCGACTCGCTCGACGAACTGCTCTGGCGCCTGCGCTCCCTGTGCGGGCTAAAGAATACCCGCGGCAGCCGTATCGTCGCGATCGGCCGGTACGATGTCTGGGCCCAGGGGGCCGAGTCGCAGGAGGCGCTCTTCAAAGCGATCGGCGAAAAACTTGCCCTCGATATCCGGGAAGTCCCGTTCGAGGATCTCGATCCGCTCATCGACGCCGCCGCGAAGGACGAGCAGCTGCAAAAGTGGGCCGACGACGCGGCGCGTGACTATCTGGCCCTTCCCGAGACGACCTGCGAGGTCCCCTTCGAGCCGGTGCGCAACTGCTTTGTCCTCGACGCGATCTTTCGGCGGATTATGCACAGCGCCGAGTGTCGGGCGATCACCGTCTTCGGCTGCATGACGACGATCATCCCCAAGGCGAACACGACCGCCTGCCTGACGCTCTCGACGCTCAACGACGACGGCTATTTGGCGTTTTGCGAGTCCGACTTCGCCGTCGTCCCCTCGGGGATCCTCCTGGCCAATATCACCGGGCATCCGGTCTTTATGAACGACCCGACCTACCCCCACGCCGGTAAGATCACCCTGGCCCACTGCACCGCGCCGCGGAAGATGAGCGGCGCGAAGCGAGACCCGGTCCGGATCGTCACGCACTTTGAATCCGACTTCGGCGCCGCGCCGAAGGTCGAGATGCCGATCGGCCAGCCGATGACCAATATCCTCCCCGACTTCCGTCTGGACCGCTGGGCGGGTCTGCGAACCAAGGTGATCGACAATCCCTTCCGCCCGATCTGCCGCTCGCAGATCGACGTCGCCTACGAGGTGGACGACAAACTCGTGGCCGAGCGAATGCCCGGCTTCCACTGGATGAGCTGCTTCGGCGACTACATGAACGAGATCGGCTACGCCCTGCGCCGCGTGGGGGTCGCCTGGGATCCGCTCGGGTAAAAACATCTTTAGCCGTGCGCTCTTCGATTAAAAAACCGCGCCTTGCAGGCGCGGTTTTTTATGCTTTTCGCTCGCGGGCTTATCCAAAAAGAAACCCCCGCTTTCGCGGGGGTTTCCCCTTGCCCTTTTTTTTCGACCTTTGCCCCTGCGCGGGGCGCGGCGAGAGTGGTTATCAGTCGCCCAGGTCAGAGATATTCAGAACGTAACCGGTCGGGAACTGGACAGCCGACTTGGCGTCACACGGGCACATCGCGCTGATGTAGACGATCGGGTCGACTTCCTCGTTGACGACGCGGACGCTTCCATCGGCGAAGCCCATCACGACCGAGCCGTTGTGGTTCGAAGACGGACGGGCGGTCAGCCAGTACTTCATCTCGGCGTCACGATAGCAGCGGTTGATCCCGATCGGGGGGGTGCTGATGGCGACCGAAGTGCCGTTGTGGAAGCCCTCGCAGGGGAACGAGGTATTGAACGGGTTGGTGGTGTCGACATTGAACAGGATCTTCTGGCCGTTCTTGACCTGCCACAGACCGGTCGAGGTCGCCTCGGCGTTGCCGCCGTCGGCGGTGGAGATATTGGAGCTGTCGGCCGGCCAGCAGAAGCCGATCTCGTACTCAAGCGTGCTGAACATTCCGCCGTAGCCGCTGGAGAAATCTCTCGAAGCGGCGGCCTCGAGAACCAGGTTCTCGGAGATCAGCGCGGTGCTGGTCATGCCATCTTTGAAATCGTCAACCGTCAGCCCCTTGCCGCCGGCCAGACCGTCGACCAGAGCGCCGTTCGACGGAGTCGTGTCGAGCGCCACACCCAGCTCACTGGAGGAACCGTTGCTGTAGCCGTTCTTGGCGTAGGCGAAAGAGGTGTTGTTGTAGGCACCCGTGAAGAGGTAGCCGTCGTTGAAACCGCAGTTGGCGACGTAGGCGTTCCCACCGTCGTTCTGGGTACCGTTGCTGCGGCAGTGGAGGAAGGGCAGACGCAGCGCCGAACCGCCGGCGGCCGAGCCGCTGACCGCGGCCATCGCGGCGCGCGGACCGTAGTAGGTGTTGGCGCCATCGTTATAGCCGGTGGTGCCGCCCTTGGTCAGCTGATCCCAAAGCGGGGCCTGCTCGATGTAGGGGAACAGGAGCATGATCCAGTTGGCGGTGAAATATTCACCCAGGTCGCTGCTGCCGTCGCTGGCCGGGGCCTGAAGCTTTTGCGGCTGACGGAAGCAGGGGAGCTTGTTCTTGGCGGCCTGGTACTGCTGCATCGCCAGGACCAGCTGTTTCTGGTTGTTGATGCAGGTGGTACGGCGCCCGGCCTCACGAGCCGACTGAACAGCGGGAAGAAGCATACCGGCAAGCATACCGATAATGGAGATCACGACCAAAAGCTCAATGAGCGTAAAACCTTTTCGTGTTTTCATGGATTTGTCCTCATTCTTCTTTGGGCTCAGCCCCAAGGCCGCGCAAACGCCGGTTACGCGCTTTTGCGGCCTGATGCTTCCACCTCAATTTTTTGCCCTACCTACACTTGAGAATACACATTTCGGAAGAAAAATCAAGCAGATGCGAAATTTTTCGACCCCTCTTTTGACCAAATTTTTTGCTTTTTTTCCGGGGATCCCCGTTTTTTGGCTAATTTTGCGTGTTTTGCCCACCCTTTTTATCTTACGGCCCAACCGAGAAGTTCACCGGAAGAACCACGTTCTGGGTTTTCTCCCCCTCGCCGATGGCGAAGACGATCTCGCCGGTCTGGGCCAAATCGGGACCTCCGTAGTTTTCCTGCGGCGATCCGGCGGGGATGGTGATCGTGACCGGAATCATCTTCACCGGCAGCGGCACGTCGGCTTCGGGGAAAGTCAGCTCGACCTGCAGCCACTCCGGACGCTTGCTGGCGACTTTGACCGTCTCGGCGTTGGCAACCAGCAGCGGGTCGTTGATATCCAGACGGATCGTTTCCACGGTAGTGTCGCGGCTGGAGACCGTTCCGATGACCAGCTGCCCGGTGTTGTGTTTATCGTATTTTTGACCGGAGATATTCACCGAACCGGCGACCTGGCCTTCGACCATCAATTCCATATACGGAAGTTTCGG
The DNA here is from genome assembly GCA_017434455.1 of Thermoguttaceae bacterium. GTDB lineage: Bacteria > Planctomycetota > Planctomycetia > Pirellulales > Thermoguttaceae > RUG695. The sequence goes on from JAFRFG010000042.1 coordinate 7,072, forward strand.
GTGGTTTGTCTTAAAACGTACCAGTTCTTGGAACGAACCGATCGAAAGCCCCGGCTTCACCGTCAGCGTCCCATTGAACAGCGACGTGGCGCTGCTTAGAACTTTGCTCTGTTTTTCGCTGTCGGTCATTTCATCGAGAGATCCCTTTTCGACCGTCACCTCGAAGTGATCCGGGTCCGAGACGGTAATCTCGGAGAACTGGCAGTCGAACGGATTCCCCTGGTCGTCGACCCCGAGGCCGAGGATGTGGAACGAACGGGTCAGCGGTTCGGCCGACGAGACCCCGTTGAGCGAAATATGATTCGGGCTGCAGATGATCGGCGAGGTATAGAGCCCCCGGACATTAAAGAAAAACTCGGGGGACTGCGGATCGTTGGTCGAGATGACCACCGTCTGCTTGAACTCCCCGCCGCTGTTGTGTCCGTCCCAAGTGACGGTACAGGTGGTCGATTCCCCCGGAGGGACCGAGTGATTGGCAATGGAGAAGTCGGTGCAGAAGCACGACTTGTCTTTTTCTTTGAGCTTGAGCGTCTCGTTCCCTTTGTTGACGATCGTGAAGTCGTGCGAGCCGGTCCGGGTTTCCTCATTGAGCTCCATGACGCCGAAATCGTACTCGATCAGATCGACGGCGACCCTCGGCGCCTTGATCTTTCCCTGCGCGGCTTCTTCGGCCTTCTTCTGCTGCTCCTCGATCTCCTTCTCGAAGTACGAGAAGTCTTCCATCGACAGGTCCCAATGAGTGCGACGAACCTTGTACCAGCCCCATCCGCCACCGACCAGAAGACCGGCCGCCACGGCGGCCAAGACGGCTAGAACGACTTTTTTCATAGAGAACACACTCCTAAGACAGCGCGGGGGGCGCAAAAAATGAAACCTCTTCGGCAGACAGCAACGCCTATCCATTATAGGAGCTTCTCCCCGAAAAAGAAAGGGGACAATAACTTTCGGCAGCTTCAACTCCGAACTAACTTCACCCCCGCTGTATAACTGTCCGCCCCCCGGCGGTGATATTCCTCTAGGAGAAGATTCCTATATAATAGTCTCCAAATATAATAGCCGCGCGCTGCGGCCGCAGCGGGCGTGATCTTACTCACCGCCCCTTCAGGCGGCGCGCCGCCGCCTCTTTCGTCACTTCACTCGCATGGGGAGTACACGCGCAAATGCTTTGGGAAATTGATATCTTCGCCGCCGGCAATCAGGTCGACCGCGCCGGGGAACAGGCCGCTTGCGACGCCAGGGACCTCGGTTTTTCCGCGATCAGCGGGATTTCCGCCGCCCGGGGTTACCTCATCGAGGGCGATCTCACCGCCGAGCAGGTCACCACCCTGGCCGAAAGCTTCCTCGCCGAGGGAGTGACCGAGCGGACCGTCGTGGCGCCGGTGGGGGATATGTCCCTCTGCTCCCCGTTCGGGACGCGGGGGACGGTGGTTTACGTCCTCCCGAAGCCGGGGGTGACCGATACCGTCGCCGACAACGCCCGCCGCGCTTTTGTGAACTTCGATGTTCAAGCCACCGGGTGCCGCACCTTCAAAAAATATTGGATCCGCGGTTTGCCCGACGACCAGGTCCGCCTTTTGGCCAGCAAACTGCTGGCCAACGACGCGATCGAGCAGGCGGTCTTCGGGACCCTGCCGTTTAAGCACCTGCAGGTCGGTTCCCCCTACGACTTTAAGCTGCGGACCGTTCCGATCCGCGCGATGTCGGACGAGGATCTCCAAAACCTAAGCAAAGACGGGCAGCTGTTCCTGTCGCTGACCGAAATGCAAACGATTCGCGACTACTTCGCCTCGCTCGACCGCGACCCGACCGATATCGAGCTGGAGACCGTCGCGCAGACCTGGAGCGAGCACTGCAGCCACAAGACCCTCGCCGGGCGAATCGACTACTCCGGCCCTGAAGGGAATATCCACTTTGAGAATATGCTCAAAGAGACGATCTTCACCGCCACGGTCCAGATCCGCAAAAACCTCGGGCCCGCCGACCGCTGCGTCTCGGTCTTCGCCGACAACGCCGGGGTGATGACCTTTACCGACGATTACAACATCTGCTTTAAGGTCGAAACCCACAACCACCCCAGCGCCTTGGAGCCGTACGGCGGCGCGAACACCGGGCTGGGGGGCGTCATCCGCGACCCGATGGGGACGGGGATGGGGGCCAAGCCGGTCTGCAATACCGATGTCTTCTGCTTCGCTCCCCCCAAGTACGACGAAGAGCTTCCCGAGGGGCTTCTCCACCCGCGCCGCATTATCCGCGGGGTCGTCTCGGGCGTGCGCGACTACGGCAACCGAATGGGGATCCCGACCGTCAACGGCGCCGTCTACTTCGACCGGCGCTACCTCGGCAATCCCTTGGTCTATTGCGGCAACGTCGGGCTGATCCCCGTCGATATGTCGTTCAAGAACCCGCTTCCCAACGACCTGATCGTCGCCATCGGCGGCCGGACCGGACGCGACGGCATCCACGGCGCGACCTTCAGCAGCGCCGAGCTGACCCACCAGTCCGAGACCCTTTCCGGCGGCGCGGTTCAGATCGGCAACGCCATCACCGAAAAAATGGTCCTCGACGTGATGCTCCAGGCGCGCGACCGCCGTCTGTACAACGCCGTCACCGACTGCGGGGCGGGAGGGTTCTCCAGCGCCGTCGGCGAGATGGGCGAGGAGATCGGCGCCGAGGTGGCGCTCGACAGCGCCCCGCTTAAGTACGAGGGGCTCTCCTATACCGAAATTTGGATCAGCGAAGCCCAAGAGCGCATGGTCTTCTCGGTCCCCGAAGAGAAGTGGCCCGAATTCAAAGCGCTGTGCGAAAGCGAAAACGTCGAGGCGGTCGTCCTCGGCCGCTTTAAGCCGACCGGCCGTCTGGTTCTTACCTACAACGGTACCGTCGTCGCCGACCTCGACATGCGCTTTTTGCACGACGGCCGGCCGCCGGTCATCCGCCAGGCAAACTACGTGCCGGCGCCCGCCGAGCCGCTTGCCCCGCGCCCCGAAGGGGATCTCCACCCGGCCGAAACCGCCGTCTCGGCGGGGATCGACACCGATTCGCTGGCCGACGACCTCGAGGCGATTCTCTCCTCGCTGAACGTCGCCAGCAAACATTGGGTGATTCGCCAGTACGACCACGAGGTCCAGGGCGGCAGCGTCGTCAAGCCGCTGGTCGGCGCACGATGCGACGGTCCCGGCGACGCGGCCGTGCTGCGCCCGGTCATCACCTCGCGCCGCGGCGCGGTGATCTCCTGCGGAATGAACCCCCTGTACGGCGACCTGGATACCGGCGCGATGGCCGCCTCGGCGATCGACGAGGCGGCGCGCAATGCCGTGGCCGTCGGCGCCGATCCGTCGACCATCGCCCTGCTCGATAACTTCTGCTGGGGGAATACCGACCGCCCCGAGACCCTCGGCTCGCTGGTTCACGCCTCGCTTGTGTGCCACAATGTGTCGGTCGGTTACGGCATGCCGTTTATCTCCGGCAAAGATTCGCTCAATAACGAGTTCCGCCCGGCCGGGGAAGAGCCGATCTCCATTCCGCCGTCGCTGCTCATCAGCGCGATGGGGCAGGTGCCCGACGCCGGCAAGTGCGTGACGATGGATCTCAAGGGCGCCGGGAATAACCTCTATTTGGTCGGCGCCACCAAAAACGAGCTCGGCGGCTCGCACTGGGCGCTGGTGCGCCGCCTTGGCGGCGGCACTCCCCCGTCGCTCGATATCGCCGTGGCGCGCCGCACCCTCTATGCCGTTCATGAGGCGATCGATCAGTCGCTGGTGCGTGCCTGCCACGACCTAAGCGAAGGGGGCCTGGCGGCGGCCGCCGCCGAAATGGCGTTCGCCGGCGACCTCGGCGCGCGGCTGTGGATCGACGCGATCGACCTGCCGCTCGACGCCAAACAGCTCGCCTCGCTGGCCGCCCTGCCGGGGCTCAGCGAACGGGTCGTCCCCAATGTTATGCGCCTCTTCGCCGAGTCGAACAGCCGCTTCCTCATCGAGGTCGAGCCGGAAAAGTGCGCGGCGTTCGAGAAGATCTTCGCCGACGCCGATGTCCCGCTGACCCAAATCGGGAAGGTGACCGAAGAGAAGCGGCTGGTCGCCGCCGACGGCGAAACCAAACTCATTGACCTGCCGATCGACCGGCTTAAAACCGTTTGGATCAAGCCGTTTGACCTGGGAAACGACTACTAAGAAAGGGTGCCAAGGAACCAACGATGAAAGCGAACAAACCGAACGTACTGATCCTTCGCGCCCCCGGGACGAACTGCGACTTCGAGACCGCCTACGCCTTTGAGCTGGCCGGCGCCTCGGCCGAGCGCGTCCACGTCAACCGCCTTTTGGAAGACCCGTCGCTGCTGGATCGCTTCGAAATCCTCTGCTTCCCCGGGGGGTTCAGCTTCGGCGACGACGTCGCCGCCGGCCGCATTTTAGCGACCGAGCTGCGCCACAATCTCTTTGAGCCGCTGCATCGGTTCAAAGAGGCGGGCCGCCTGATCCTCGGCATCTGCAACGGTTTCCAGATCCTCGTTAAATCGGGGCTGCTGCTGGCCGACGACGAGGCCCAGCCGAAGGCGACCCTCACCTGGAACAAAAGCGGCGTCTATACCGACCGCTGGGCCCACCTGACGGTCGACGGCGGCAAATGCGTCTTCCTCAAGGGGATTACCTCATTGTACCTGCCGGTCGCCCACGCCGAAGGGCGGTTCGTCGGCCGCGACGAGGCGGTCCTCGATCAGCTCCAGGCCAACGGTCAGCTGGCGCTGCGCTACGTCCCCGACGAGAACCCCAACGGCGCCGAGCGGAACGTCGCCGGCCTGTGCGACGAAACCGGTCGCGTCTTCGGGCTGATGCCGCACCCCGAGCGCTATATCGACCCGACGCAGCACCCCTATTGGACCCGGCTGGAGCACCTCCCCGAAGTCGGCGACGGACTGGCCCTGTTCCGCAACGCGGTCGAGTACTTCGGCTGACACCTCTTTAGAAACCAGACAAAACAACAAGCGAAAGATAACAGGGGAAACAAACCACCCCGGGAGATAAGAACAACCGATGTCCCAGCAAAATAAACGCCGTATCCTCGTTACCAGCGCGCTCCCCTACGCCAACGGCGATATCCACCTCGGCCATCTGGTCGAGTACCTCCAGACCGATATCTGGGTCCGCTTCCAGAAGCTGCGCGGCAACGACTGCCGCTACTTCTGCGCCGACGATACCCACGGAACGGCGATCACCATCAGCGCCAAAAAGAAGGGGATCACCGAGGAAGAGTTTATCGCCGGTGTCCACAAGGCGCACACGGCCGATTTCGCCGACTTCGGGGTCGCGTTCGATCACTACGGCAGTACCAACGCGCCGCAGGCCCGCGGCGCCTGTGAGGAGATCTGGCGGGCGATCCGCGCCGCCGGTCTGGTCATCGAAAAAGAGGTTCAGCAGCTCTACGATACCGAGGCCCAGACCTTCCTGGCCGACCGCTTCGTGAAGGGGACCTGTCCGGTCTGCGGCCGGCCCGATCAGTACGGCGACAACTGCCAGTGCGGCGCCGTCTACTCCCCCGCCGACTTGGTCGATCCGGTCAGTACCCTCACGGGAACCAAGCCGGAATTAAAAAGCGCCGTCCACCTGTTCGTCGACCTGGAGAAACTCCATCCGTTCCTCGACGAGTGGGTCGCCGGTTCCGGCGCGCTTCAGGACGAAGTCGCTCACTACCTGCAGGGGCAGTTCCTCTCCGACGATCTGCGCCCGTGGGATATTTCCCGCCCGGCGCCGTACTTCGGCTTCGAGATCCCCGATTCCCCCGGCAACTACTGGTATGTCTGGTACGACGCGCCGATCGGTTATATCGGCTCGACCCGCCAGTGGTGCGACCTCACCGGCGAAGACGCCGACGCTTGGTGGAAAGACCCCGCTACAGAAATTCACCACTTTATCGGAAAAGATATCACCTACTTCCATACCCTCTTCTGGCCGGCGATGCTCAAGACCGCGGGGTTCAACCTCCCGACGAAAGTCCATATCCACGGCTTCCTGACGGTCAACGGCGAGAAGATGTCCAAGTCCCGCGGGACGTTCATCAAGGCGCGGACCTACCTCGATCACCTCGATCCGTCGTACCTGCGCTATTTCTTCGCCTCGAAGACCAGCCGCCGTGTCGAGGATCTCGACCTCGACTTCGATGAGTTTGAGACAAAGATCAATGCCGACCTGGTCGGAAATATTGTCAATATCGCCAGCCGCACCGCGAAATTCGCGCGGGATACCGGCCTGGCCGAGACCTACCCGGACGACGGCGGCCGCTTCGCCGCGGCCGCGGCAAAGTCGCAAGAAATTGCCGACGCCTACGAAACGCGCGATTTCACCAAGGCGATCCGCCTGATTTTAGAGTGCGGGTACGCCGCCAATAAGTTCATTGAGAAGAACGCTCCCTGGACGATGAAAAAAGAAATCACCACTCTGGAGAAAGCCGGCGCGCCGGCCGAGGAAATCGCAGCCGCCCGCGCGCGGCTGCAAGATTCCGTCTCCGTCGCGCTGAACCTCTTCCGGCAGATCGTTATCTACCTCTCCCCCGTTCTCCCCGATCTGGCCGCTAAGACCGAAGAGCTCCTGGGCGATAAGATCACCTCGTGGGACGACGCGCAAAAACCGCTCACCGGGACGCCCGTCGCCGAGTACAAGTATATGATGACCCGCGTTCCCAAAGAGGAAATCGCAAAAATGATCGAAGATACCAAAGCCGAAACCGCCGCCGAATCGAACGCCGACCGCTGGAACGACTCCGGCGAGCCGCTGCAGGCCGAGCCGCTGGCCGAAACCTGTACGATCGACGACTTCCTCAAAATCGACCTGCGCGTCGGGCGCATTATCGAGGCCGAGCAGGTCAAAGAGGCGCGCAAGCTCCTGAAGCTGAAGATCTCCCTCGGCGGCGGTCAGACCCGCCAGGTCTTCGCCGGGATTAAAGCCGCCTATAAAGAGCCCGAAAAGCTCATCGGCCGGCTGATTATCTTTATCGCCAACCTCCAGCCGCGCCAGATGAAGTTCGGCTTAAGCGAAGGAATGGTCGTCGCCTCCGGCCCCGGCGGCGAGGAAGTCTTCCTCACCTTCCCCGACGAAGGGGCCAAGCCCGGCCAGCGCCTGCACTAGCCGGTACGACCGGGCCGGTACGACCGGGCCGGTGCGACCGGCAGCGGGTATTCCCGCGGCAATTCTCAGGGCAGACGCCGCTTGCGGTGCAAGCGGATTTGGCGCACGCGAATAACGGCTCGCGGCTTCCATAACACAAATTCACGTTCCCCCTTTAGGAAAAAGGACCCGCCGCGATGGCGGCTGAACAGAACTACCTCAAACCGGATGTCATCAGGACGATCCGCCGGCTTGACTTAAAAGCCCAATTCATCGTGAAGGGGTTTGTGCACGGTCTGCACTCTTCCCCTCTGCGGGGCTTTTCGGTTCAATTCAGCGAACACCGGCGCTATACCCCGGGCGACGATCCCAAAGACATCGACTGGAAGATCTTCGCCAAGACCGACAAATACTACGTCAAAAAGTTCGAGGCCGAAACCAACCTCACCGGCTGGCTTCTGGTCGACACGAGCCGCTCGATGGGGAGTCTCCCCACGGGGGGCAAAAACCCGCCGCAAGACGGCGCCGAGGGCTCGACCAAGTTCGACTACGCCATCTGCCTGTCCGCCGCGCTGGCCTACCTGATGATCCAGCAGCAGGACCCGGTCGGGCTGCTCACCTTCGATCAGCAGCTGGGCCGCTCGGTCGCGCCGAAATCGCGCCGCTCGCAGCTGGCCTCGATCCTTTCGATCCTCACCGGCCTTCGCCCCGTGGGGGGGACCAATATCGCCCGCGCCCTCGATCAGACCGCCGGCCTGCTGCGCCACGCCTCGCTGGTGATGGTCTTCTCCGATTTGCTGGACGATCAAGAGCAGCTCTTCCGCTCGCTGAACCGCCTGCGCCACGCCGGACACGACGTGATTTTGTTCCATATCCTCGACGAGGCGGAAGTCCGCTTCCCGTTCCACGGGCAGATCGAGTTCGAGGATCCCGAAAGCGGCCAGACCCTCATCGCCGATTCCGACGCCCTGCGCCGCGAGTACCTCGACGAGATCGACTCCTTCCGCGAGGAGCTTCGCCGCCGCTGCGCCGCCTCGCAGATCGACTACGTTCCGCTCGATACCTCGATCCCGTTCGATCGCGGCCTGACCGAGTATCTCATAGCCCGCTCGGCGCGGCAGTAATCCGCGAAGGGGGGCGCCATGAGTTTAATGAACTTCTCCTTTTTTCTGGCGGGCTGCCTGGCGGTCGTTATTCCGATCCTGCTCCATTTGCTGATGCGGGGCCGGCCCAAAAAGGTCCTCTTCCCCGCCCTGGCGTTTTTGGCCCGCCGTCACGCCCGGGCCCGCCGCTCGCTGACGCTTAAGCACCTGCTGCTGCTGGCGCTTCGCTGCGGGCTTTGCGTCCTCTTGGGTCTGGCGCTGGCCCGGCCATTCTTGCGGCCGCGCTCCTCCGACGGCCCCTTGCTCACCGGGGGGCCGGCCGCGGTGGCGATCGTCGTCGATACCTCGATCCGGATGGGAACGATGGCCGAAAACAGCGCCCGCCTCGCCAAGGCCCAAGAGGCGGCCCATCGGATCCTCTCCTCGCTGCCGGCCGGCAGCCGCGCGGCGATCCTCGATAACCTGGGCGAAAACGACACCTTCCGCGCCGACCTTTTGGCCGCCGGCCAGGCGGTTGATGAACTATCTTGCGGCGCCTCCCCGCGCAGCGCCGCGGCTTCCGCCGCCGCGGGGATACGCCTGTTAAAAGAACTCAAATACCTCGACGGCGCCGAGCGATTCGACCGGCAGCTGATCGTCCTGACCGACCGCTGCGCCCAAAGCTGGCCGCCCCAAGATCAACAAAAAATCAAGCGTGCCCTGGACGCCCCCGGCCCGTCGGCCGCGCTGCGCTGGGCCGACTTCTCCAGCGAGGTCCTTGTCAACGGCTCGATCCGCTCGGCCGTCCTCACCGACACCTCCGACGGTCCCCGGCTCGACCTGACGATCGCGCACGTCGGCCAGCCGCTGCGCGGAACGGTTGAGTACTGGCTGGTTCGCCCCAACGCCCCTTCCCCCGACGAAACACCGGCCGGCGAGGCCCAAAACAACGAAACACAAGCCGGTGAAACCCAACTCGACGAAACCCGCTGCGACGCGGCCGCCTTCCCCCCCCAGTGGGGGCTCCCCCCGTCGCTGGGGCATCTGGAGCGCAAACTATCGGCGCCGGTGACCTTCGAGCAAAGCGACACCCCCCAAGAGCGGGAGCTCAAGCTCTATCCCCCAAAACTCACCGGCGGCGCGGTCCTTGGTTTTGTTCGGCTTCTCCCCGAAGACCCCTTTCTGGCCGACAATATCCGCTGGTTCGCCCTGCGGCGCAGTGAATCCCCGAAGATACTCTTAGCCGCCAGCGCGCCCGAGGAAGAAAAAGCCCTCTTTGTCCGCCTCGCTCTGGAAACCGCCTCCCCCTCGTACGACCTGGAGGTCTGCGGCGTCGAGCAGCTCGCCGCGCGGCGGGCCGACACGCTTTCTTCCTACAGCGCGATTTTCCTCCTCGACCCGCCGCCGCTGGCCGAGGATCTCTGGAAGACGCTCTTAGCCCGCGTCGAGGCGGGAACCGGGGTGGGTCTGTTCTTCGGCCGCTCTTGGCGCCCGAGCGAAAATGTTTCTGAATCCCAAAAACGTCTCCTGGGCGGGGCCCTCTCCGGCCCGGTGCGGCACAAGACCCCCGTCTATCCGGTTCCCGGCAGCGAATCGTCCCCGATCATCGCCGAACTGCGCCCCCTGCAGGCCGCCGCGGCGGTCCCGTGGGACGACCTGCCGGTCTACAAATATTGGAAATACACCCCCGACAAAGAGCGCGGCAAAGAAAGCGCCGCCGTGACCGAGACCCCCCTGCTCTACAGCGACGGCGCCGCGGCGATCCTTTGCCGCAGCATCGGCGAGGGGACGCTCCTCGTCGCGACCACCCCGCTGAGCGAAAGCGGCGGCCGCCCCGACGCCTGGAATCACCTCACCACCGGCGAAAGCTCCTGGGTCTTCTTAATGCTCCTCGACGCGGCCGCCCGGTCGCTTCTTTCCGGCGGGGGGGAGACCCTCCAGTGCGCCCCGGGACAGACGGCGGTCCTTCGCCCCAAGCCCCCGATTCCCGAGCATCTCCTGTTGATGTTCCCCGACGGGGAGCAGACGGCCCTCTCCCCCGAGCCGGACGGCCGCCAGGTCCGCGTCAGCCGGACCTTCCTCGCCGGGCCCTACCTGCTGCGAAGCGAAAAAGACGGCCCCGACGGCCCGGTTCTCTCCTCGGCGTGCGTCAACCCGCTTCCGGAAGAATTTGACTTAACCGCCTGCGATCCCGACCAAATCGAAAGCTTCTTCGCCCCGGCAAAAATCGAGCCGCTCGATCTGTCCGACAGCTTCTTCGAGCCGGCCGGCCGCGCTTCCGGCCGCGAGTTCTACCCGCTGATGATTATCTTGCTGGGGCTCTTCCTTTTGGCCGAGGAGTGGGTCGCCAACCGCTTCTACCGCCGGTAGACACACCCGTGTTTTCGTGAAACAAAACAACAAGAAATAAAAAAGGCGCGCTCCCCTTCCAATAGGAGCGCGCCGCGCGTTTTAACGCGCCAAAAAACGCATTGTCAAAAAACGCCTTGTCGCGCTTGACTTACTCAAGGCCCCAGGTCTTGATCAGATCTTCGGCGCCGGGGGTCATCTTGCGGAGCTTTTCGGCATAGACGGCCTTCTTAGCCGCGTCGGCCGTCGGGAGGGAGGCCTTCATTTTCGCGATGGTCTTACGACGTTTCCGACGGGCACGCAGCTCGCGCTGACGTTCGCTCATTGACACTGTTTGGTTCTCCTTGTAAGGAATTGTACGGGTTATTCTCTTGTGGCGGGACAAAACGCCCGCTCGGTATTTTTTCGCTGGGCGAGATTTTACCCCGCTTAACAGACCCCGTCAAGCGGGGGGGCGGTGATGCCCCCCCGCCGACAGGACTCCTTCCCCTTACGGCTGAAAGATGAACCCGTCCTCGTCGGCGTCCAGGGTGATCGTCTCCCCCTCTTCCGGCACGGCCGAGCGCTTGAGCAGCCGGATCGCCAGCGGGTTTTCGATCTCGCGCTGGATCACGCGCTTCAGCGGACGAGCGCCAAAGGTGACATCGTATCCCCGCTCGGCCAGGGCGTCGAGCGCCGCTTCGGTCGTTTTGAGGGTGACCCCCTGGGCGGCCAGACGGCCGGCGAGTTTGTCGATCTGCAGCTTGGCGATCTTGCGGATCTCGTCGGGGCGCAGCGGATGGAAGACGATCGTCTCGTCGATCCGGTTGAGGAATTCCGGGAGCAGATGCCCGCGCAGAATATCGAACGCGGCCTCTTTGATCTCGCTGTCGGTCCCCCCCTCGGAGGCGATCTTCTGAATCGCCTGGCTCCCGAGGTTCGACGTCATGACGATGATCGTGTTCTTGAAGTCGACGGTGTGCCCCTGGTTGTCCGAGAGCCGGCCGTCGTCGAGAACCTGCAGCAAGATGTTAAACACATCGCGGTGCGCCTACTCGATCTCGTCGAACATAACCACCGAGTACGGACGGCGGCGGACCGCTTCGGTCAGCATTCCGCCCTCCTCGTAACCGACGTATCCCGGAGGGGCGCCGATCAGACGGGCGACGGTGTGCTTCTCCATAAACTCGCTCATGTCGATTCGGATCATCGCCGACTCGTCGTCGAACAGCGCCGCCGCCAGGGCCTTGCACAGCTCGGTCTTCCCGACCCCGGTCGGGCCGAGGAAGAGGAACGAACCGATCGGCCGGTTCGGGTCCTGCAGACCGGACCGGGAGCGCCGCACGGCGTTGGCCACCGCGTCGACCGCCTCGTTCTGGCCGATGACCCGGCAGTGGAGCCGGTCTTCCAAGACCAGGAGCTTCGCCTTTTCGGTCTCCATCATTTTGCTGACCGGGATGCCGGTCCACTGGGCGACCACCTCGGCGATCTCCTCCGGGCCGACCACCTGCCGCAGGAGCTTTTTGGCCGGGCCGCCGGCCGCGGCGCTGTGCTTCTCTTCGGCCTCTTCCATCTCGGCGAGCTCTTGGCGGAGCTTTTTGCGCTCGTTATCCAGCTCGTAGAGTTTCTGGAAGTTCTTCTCGTCGACCCGCCCCTTCGACTGTTCGGCGGCGATCGTCGATTCGAGCGTCCGATACTCATGGTCGAGCTTCGCGAGCTTCTGTTTGATCTGCGCCAGGTCGCCGACCCCGCTTTTTTCCTTCTCCCAGCGGGCGCGCAGCACCGCGAGCTCCTCCTTTTTGGCCGTGATCTCTTTTTCGATTTCGGCCAGTTTCTCACGGGCGTGCGGCTCGGTCTCGTCGGCCAGCTGGCGGGCCGCCAGTTCCAGCTGAACTAATCGGCGCTGCACCTGGTCGATCTCGGCCGGAACGCTCTCCAGCTCCATCGCCAGGCGGCTCATCGCCTCGTCCATCAGGTCGATCGCCTTATCGGGAAGGAACCGGTCGGCGATATAGCGGTTCGACAGCTCGGCGGCGGCCACCAGTGCCGAATCTTTGATCTTCACCCCTTTGTGGTGATTCTCGTAGCGGCTCTTAAGCCCCCGCAAAATCGCGAGCGTATCGTCGACCGTCGGCTCCCCGACTAAAACCGGCTGGAAACGCCGCTCCAGCGCGGCGTCTTTCTCGATGTACTTGCGGTACTCGTCGAGCGTCGTGGCGCCGAAGCAGCGCAGGTCGCCCCGCGCCAGGGCCGGCTTGAGGAGGTTCGCCGCGTCGTTCCCCCCCTCGCTGTTCCCCGCGCCGATGACGGTGTGCAGCTCATCGATAAAGAGGATCACCTTCCCGAGCGAATCTTCCACCTCTTTGAGGACCGCCTTGAGACGTTCCTCAAACTCGCCGCGGAATTTTGCCCCGGCGATCAGTGCCCCCATATCGAGCGCGACCACCTCTTTATTCTTTAAGCTCTCGGGGACATCCCCCTCGACGATCCGCCGCGCCAGCCCCTCGGCGATCGCCGTCTTGCCGACCCCCGGCTCCCCAATCAGGACCGGGTTGTTCTTGCGCCGGCGCGACAGCACCTGGACGACCCGGCGGATTTCGTTGTCCCGGCCGATGACCGGGTCGAGTTTCCCCTGGCGGGCCCGTTCGGTGAGGTTGATCCCGTACTTGGCCAGTGCCTGGAGCTTCCCTTCCGGCTCGGCGTCCTGAACCCGATGAGACCCGCGGATCTGACTGGTCCCTTCCAGCAGGCGGGTCCTATCCAGCGCGGCCAGCGCCAAGATCCGCTTCGCCGCCGATTCGACCTCGGCCAGCGCCAAAAGAAGGTGCTCGGTCGAGATAAATTCGTCGGTCAGCCCGGTCGCCTCCTCGGCCGAACGCAGGAAGACCTTGGTCAGGGCCGAACTGGTCTGCGGCGCTCCCGCGCCGGAGATCTTCGGCAGATGGGCGATTTCGGCCTTGGCCAGCTGCTTCAGCCGCGAGACACTCGCCCCGCACGCCTCGATGATGGGGGCGACATTGCCGTCGGTCTCCTCTAACAGACCGGCCAGAAGGTGGATCGGGCTTATCTCGGGATTCGACGCGCCGATGGCGAGGTTTTGCGCCCGCTGGAGCGCTTCCTGAGATTTTTTCGTGAGTTTATCAATACTGAAGTTCATGGTATTTTCCCCTTTCGCGCGCTGTCTTTCTGACAGGACGCACCCTTAATAGTAGCAACAACCGTGCCAAATCTCGTATGAAAAAACCAAAAAATTCCCCGCGCTGTTTCGCCGGTTGATTTTCTCCCCCCGCGCCGCTACAATCAAAAGTCAATCAAGTACGGTAAAAATCCCCACCCAAACGCGCGGCGCGACCCGCCGCGTTCGACAGAAAGAGACGAAAAACCTATGTTAAAATCGCTCCTTTGCTGCTGCGCCTGCGGCGCTGTTCTTTTGGCCGCCGGGCAGAAGGCCGCCGCCGAGACCCCCGACCTGCTCCTGAAGCTCAAGGACGCCGCCCGCGGCTCGGTCTATAACATCTGCCTGATCGAAAACGGCGTCTCCTACACCGCCGAGATTACCCCGGCCGAGCGATGCCACAACGGCTACTCTGTCGCCAAGCTCTTCACCTCCGTGGCGATCGGCATGCTCGAGGACCGCGGGCTTCTGTCGACCGACGAGAAGATCTATCCCCTCTTCGCCGACGAGTTCCCCGAGACGTTCGACCCCAAGTGGAAAGATGTCACCATCGAGCACGTGCTGACGCACCGCATCGGTTTCGATCATGGGTTCCTCGACATCGACGCGGAGAACTGCATTACCTGGGGGAGCGAGGATTTCCTTTCGCTGGTCTTCACCCATCCGCTCGACCATGAGCCCGGCACGTACGAGGCGTACAGCGACGCGGCGTTCTACCTCGCCTCGCGGATCGTCACCAAAAAGTGCGGCCGCCTGCTCGAGGATTTCCTCCGCGACGAGCTTCTCCGGCCGATGGAGTTCGCCGAATACGCCTTCTCGCGCTGCCCTCAGGGGTACACCATCGGCGCGACGGGGATGTACTTCTCGACCGAGGACACCGCCAAACTCGGCGAGCTGTTCCTCAACAAGGGGGTCTATCACGGCAAGCGCTATCTCTCCGAAGAATATGTTAATAAGTCGCTCCAGCGGCTCTACGTCGTGCGCGCCTTCGACGACGAGGGGTACCAGTTCACCAAAGGGGGCATGAACGGCCAGCTGCTGTACTTCAACTACAAAACCAACCGCGTCGTGATGATCCACTCCTTCCGGGGGAATATCTCCGATCTGGAGAATGTCCTGAGGATCTACGACAAGTAACGCGCGCCGCGCCCACAAAAGGAGGCCCCCGCGATGCCCCGGCGGATGATTGTTTTCGCGGCGCTTTGCCTGACGCTGTTTCCCGGCCTCTTGCGCGCCATAGAGCCGGAGCTCCTCTGCGCGCTGGCCGAGGCGGCCGACGAGCATGTCTACAGCATTGGCCTGTGCGACGGGGAACGGTCCGTTTCGATCGACGTCACCCCCGCCACGCGCTGCCACAACAGCTACTCGACCGCCAAGCTCTTCACCGCCGCGGCGGTCGGGCTGTTGGTCGACCGGGGAGCGCTTTCGACCGACGAGCCGATCTACCCGATCCTCGCGCCGTACTTCCCCGAGACGTTCGACCCGCGCTGGAAAGAGGTGACGGTCGAGCACCTTCTGACCCACTTTGTCGGCTTCGGCGAGGATTTCCGCGACATCGATATCGACTCGGAGGATCCACGCTCGTGGGGAACCGACGACTTGCTCGGCCGGGCGGTCTCCAACGACTTGGTCTATCCCCCCGGGGAAAAAGAAGTCCACAGCGACGCGGCGTTTTATCTTCTTTCGCGCGTGGTCGCCGTCCGGGCGGGGAAAGGGCTCGACGACTTTTTGCGCGACGAGTTCTTTGTCCCGATGCGCTTCGCCGAATACGCCTTCTCGCGCTGCCCGCTCGGGTACGCCATCGGCGCGACGGGGATATACCTCTCGGCCGAAGATATGGCGAAGTTCGGCGCGATGTACGCCGCCGGCGGCCTCTATCAGGGCCGGCGCTACCTCTCGGAAGATTACATCCGCCGGTCGATCGAGCGGCACTACGCCCTTTACCCGATCGGGGAGGACGGCCTGCGGTTTCAAAAGGGGGGGATGAACGGCCAGGTGATCTACATCAACACCCGCACCGGTCTGGCCGCCGCCATTCAGACGTTCGACGGCAACCTCGGCGACTTAGAGAAAATTCTCTTAGAGCGCGACAACTAAAAACCACCCATCCGGCAAGCATTACCGCCGTGCCCGAGATTTGGCGTCCAGGCGCAAGAGCAGCCCGGCCAGCTCGGCGGCGGCCCCCAGCAGAACCGCCGCGATCTTTAAAAAGCCAGCCAGCATCGCCGCGCCGATCAGTACCGCCGCGGCGGTGAGCATTTTCGGCAGAAGCCCGGGGATCGCCGCGGCGCGGCAGATAAGCCAGGTGGAAACAGCCAGCCACACGGCGGCCAGCGTGACGGCCGCCGCCCAAAAGCCCGGCTTTCTCCACGCGAGGACCTTGCGGAGATTGGGGTACGCCGCGCGGCGGCGCGGCAGCGGCGGCACGGCATTCTCGGGGACAACATCCACAGGTACTGCCTCGGCGGGCGGCGTTTCCGGCGGCGCGGCTTTCTCGGGCGCCTGTTCTTTGGGCGTTTTTGTCGGCTCGGGAGGCCGCGGCGGCTCGGCCGCCGGTATTTCGGGGAAGACCAGCCCGGTTATCTTTTTGGCCTTGTACTGACGGCCCGCCTCGGTTTCGATGAGCGTCTGGCGAACGATTTCGCCGGACGCCACTTTTTCGCGGATCTCGTCACTGGAAATCGGCCCTACTTTTTGACCGTCGACATAGTAATAGTACCGCATCGTCCGCCACCCCTTCGCGATGAAAAAACATCTTTGACCGTATTATTCGCCCGCTGAAGAAGATTATACCATAATCCCCGCCTCAAGTCGCGATGCCGCTTCAGCGGTTCTTTTTGCCCCAAACAAGAATAAAAAAACGCGGCGGGGCCTTAAGGCCTCGCCGCGCCGTAAGTTTTGGGGAACAGGGACTCGAACCCCGACTAAGTGGTTCAGAGCCACTCGTGCTGCCATTACACCATTCCCCAGAGAATGGGCCCGCCGGGGAGGACGGGCGACAGTGGGGAATTCTACCTTTTGACTATTTTCCGTCAAGAGGGGTTTTTGCCCCCCGTTGCCGACGCGCCGGCGCGGGCATCTGGCTTGCCGGGCCCCCTTGCGCTATAATCCCGAGGGGGGCGGTGCGGCCCCTTTCGCTCCGGGGGAACGAAACAAGCGCTAAAGAACCAAAAAATACAAAAGAACAAGAACAACATGGCACCTCACTTCATCTTCGAAATGCACGGCGTCGGCAAACGATTCGGCGAGCGGGTCGTTCTGCAAAATATCAGCTTATCGTTCTACTACGGGGCGAAGATCGGGATCGTCGGGGAAAACGGCGCCGGAAAGTCGACCCTCCTCAAAATCATGGCGGGGCTCGACAAAGACATCGACGGGACCGTCGAGATGGTCAAGGGGATGACGGTCCGCTACGTCGCCCAGGAACCGGTGCTCGACTTGGACGCCACCGTCCGCGAAAACCTCCTCACCGCGCTGGCCCCGATCCAAAAGAAGATCGACCGCTTCAACGAGATCTCCGTCCAAATGGGGGACCCCGAGTACGCCGACCAGTTCGATAAACTGATGGAGGAGATGGGGCGCCTGCAGGAGGAGATCGACCACGCCGAGGGGTGGGAGCTCGACCGCCGGATCGATATCGCCGCCGACGCGCTGGTTCTCCCCCCCGACGACGCGATCGTCCGCACCCTTTCCGGGGGGGAGCGCCGCCGGGTCGCCCTGTGTATGGCGCTGTTGGAGCGCCCCGATCTGCTCCTTTTGGACGAGCCGACCAACCACCTCGACGCCGAGACGGTCGAGTGGCTCGAGGGGACGCTGCGCGACTACCCCGGAACGGTGATTATCGTCACGCACGACCGCTACTTCCTCGACAACGTCACCAAGTGGATCCTCGAGATCGACAATACCCGCGGGCTCCCCTTCGAGGGGAACTACTCCAGCTGGCTGGCCCAGAAGGCCGAGCTGCTGCGTGTCATCGAGAAGAAAGAGACCGAGCGGCAGAAGATCCTCAAGCGGGAACTGGAGTGGATCGAAAAATCGCACCGCGGCCGCCTTCAGAAGAACGCCGCGCGCGTGAAGGCGTACGATCAGCTGGCCGCCCAGCAGACGATCGACGATAAGAGCGACGCGGTCATCCAGATCGCCCCGGGCCGCCGTTTGGGCGAGAAAGTCCTGCGGGTTTCCGGGCTTTCGAAGGGGTTCGAGATGGGGGGCCGGTATATTCCGCTGATCAAAGATGTCGAGTTCAACGTCCCGCGCGGGGCGGTGGTCGGCATCATCGGCCCGAACGGGACCGGAAAGACGACCCTCTTCCGGATGATCGTCGGCCAGGAGACCCCCGACGCCGGAACGATCGAGCTGGGGGACACGGTCGATCTGTCGTACGTCGACCAGCACCGCGACGCCCTGGACGACAGCAAGACCGTCTTCGAGGAGGTGACCGACGGCCGCGATCTGATCGAGCTGGGGAACGTCAAGATGAACAGCCGGCTCTACCTGTCCCGCTTCAACTTCCGCGGAAGTCAGCAGCAGCAGTTGGTCGGCAGCTGTTCCGGCGGGGAGCGCAACCGGGTTCATTTAGCCAAGCTCCTCAAACGGGGCGGAAACCTCCTGCTTCTTGACGAGCCGACCAACGATCTGGACGTCTCGACGATGCGGGTCTTGGAGCAGGCGATTCTCGATTTCCCCGGCTGCGTCCTGGTGATCTCCCACGATCGTTTCTTCCTCGACCGGATCTGCACCCACATGCTCATCTTCGAGGGGGGCGGCCGGGTTCGCTGGTTCGAGGGAAACTACGCCGCCTACGAGGATGCCCGCAAGGCCGAAAATCCCGACGCCGGGAAGAACCGCCGCTCGAAATACAAAAAGATCCCCGCCTAAAAGGCCCTTATTTTCAAGGGTTGGGAGCGGTTTTCCCCGTATAGCGGTATATCCCCCGCGATACGCGTTCTATCACGCCAGTCGCGGCTATACCTCTATAACGGCCGCAAATACCTCTATAATACCCGCAAATATTGACCATTAGGCAAATAGGGCTAAAATTTACCAAAACGAACTTCCGCATTCGGTTCATCGAACTATCCAATGAAAGGAGCTGATTGTGTCGGCGCAAGAGAGACTCGCGAAAATCAATTCTATGTTCTACCCGAAATCTGTCGCTGTCGTCGGGGCTTCCGCCCGTCCCGGCAGCGTCGGAAACGACCTCGTTAAGAACCTCGTGAAGGATTATACCGGCGAGATCTACCCGGTGAACCCGAAGGGTGGTGAGATCGAAGGAAAGAAGGCCTACACCTCGCTGACCGAGATCCCCGGCGACGTCGACCTGGTCGTCGTTTCGGTCCCGGCCAAGGGTGTCCCCGGTGTCGTCGATCAGTGCCGTGAGAAGAAGGTCCAGGGGATCGTCATCATCACCGCCGGCTTCAAAGAGACCGGTCATGAAGGTCTGGAGCGTGAAAAAGAGCTCACCCGCCAGGTTCAGGAAGCCGGTATTCCCCTCATCGGCCCGAACTGCCTCGGTATTATGAACGCCGAGAAGGGGGTCGGCATGAACGCCTCGTTCGCCTCCAAGATCTGCGCCCCCGGCTCGCTGGCCTTCATCTCCCAGTCCGGCGCCCTGTGCACCTCGGTGCTCGACTACGCCGAAGCCCGTAAAATCGGCTTCAGCAAGTTCGTCAGCTTCGGCAACAAGGCCGACGTCAAAGAGGTCGACCTGCTCGAATACCTCGCCGACGACCCGCAGACCTCCGCGATCGCCCTTTATCTTGAGGACATCAGCGACGGAAAGCGCTTCACCGAGATCGCCTCGAAGATCTTCTGGGAAAAGAAAAAGCCGATCCTCTGCCTCAAGAGCGGCCGCAGCGCCGAGGGCTCCAAGGCGGTCAGCAGTCATACCGGTTCTCTGGCCGGCAACGACAAGGTCTACGACGCGCTGCTGACGCAGTCCGGCGTCCAGCGCGTCGACTCGATTGAGGAGCTCTTCGACCGCGCCTCGATCTACACCACCCAGCCGCTGCCGAAGGGGAACCGCTTGGCAATCATCACCAACGCCGGAGGCCCCGGTATTATGGCGACCGACGCGGCGATCAACGCCGGTCTGAAGCTCGCGGCTTTGACCGACGAAACCAAGGCCGCCTTGAAAGAGACGATGCCCGAGGCCGCCTCGCTGCGCAACCCGGTCGACGTGCTGGGTGACGCCCGCCACGACCGTTACGAGGCCGCTGTCAAGACCGTGATGGCCGACCCGAACGTCGATATGGGTATTGTCATCCTCACCCCGCAGTCGATGACCGACTCCGACGAAATCGGCAAGATCATCCCGGCCGCCGTTAAGCAGTGCGGCAAGCCGGTCGTATGCGCCTTTATGGGTGTCGCCGACGTCGCCGACGGTGTCCACAACCTTCTCGACGGCGGTGTCCCGAACTACTCCTTCCCCGAAAACGCCATCAACGCCCTGGCCGCCGCCTACCGCCTGATGAACTACGGCAGCCTGACCGACCGCCAGTTCGACGCTCTGCCCGGCTGCGATAAGGCCAAGGCCGACAAGATCATCGCCGATTATCTCGGTGCCGACAGCGAGAAGTACCTGACCCAGGCCGACTGCCGCGCCCTGTTTGAGTGCTACGGCCTGCCGCTGCTCAAAAGCGGCGTCGCGTCCAGCGAAGATGAAGCGGCAACAATCGTCGAGGGGATCGGCGCCAAGGTCGTGATGAAGGTGATGTCGGCCGACGTCAAGCATAAGTTCGACGCCGGCGGGGTCATCCTCAACGTCGAGGGGCCCGACGGCGCCCGCGCCGCCTACAAGCAGATCTTCGCCAACGTCGAAAAGAACGTCCCGGGCGCGAAGATCGACGGTATCCTGATCGAGCAGATGGCCGAAAAGGGGGTCGAGGTCATCCTCGGCTGCAACCGCGACGCCAAGTTCGGCCCGCTGATGATGTTCGGTCTGGGCGGCACGTTTGTCGAGCTGTTCAAAGACGTCGCCTTCCGCCTGGCTCCGATGTGGGGTGTTTCGGCCGACAACATGATCCGCGAGATCAAGTCGTTCAAGGTCCTCGACGGCTTCCGCGGCGCGCCGAAGTGCGACCAGGCCGCGGTCAAAGAGACCCTCCTGCGCCTCTCCGCGATGGTCTGCAACCATCCGGAAATCGCCGAGTGCGATATCAACCCGCTGATCGTCCACGCCGAAGGGAAGGGCTGCTCGGTCGCCGACAGCCGCGTGATGCTCAAGAAGAAGGCGTAAGTGCCCTGTTGGCGCTTATGGCGCTGAATAAGAAAGCCCCGCTCAAACGCGGGGCTTTTTTATTGGCCGGTCTCTTTTTGGTCTTTGATTGGCTCTCACCGGCCTTTTAAGGCCGCCAGGGAAAGAGCCGCTCAGCCGTTACCGCGGGAACCCGCAGCGCCGGCCGCTCAGGAACAAGACGTGCGCGCCCTGCGAGGCCCTCGCCGAATCAAAAACCGGATAAAAAAAGGCCCCACTTTTGGTGGGGCCTTTTCGTATGGCTGGTTTTAAGCCGTCGCGCTTACCGCGCGCTGAGCGCGGATCAGTCGGACATCTGAACTTCTTCGATCACGTCGGCCGGATCGATTCCCGGCTCCGGAGCGCTCCCCTCCGGAATAAACATCTCGCGGCACGCGGCGCCCAGTTCCAGCGTCGCGGGATCGCAGCCCGAGGCGGTGATCGACAGCGTCAGCGTCGTCGTCTCGCGCGTCTTCAGTTCCGGGTTCACCAGGTCATACGACGGACGATATTCGGCGCGGCGTTTCGCCTCGATTTCCTGCGCCTCTTCCATATTGGAGACTTCGATGTTATCGAACTGGCTCGGGGTGGCTTCCACCTTTTCGGCCGTGACGATATAGCTGCCGGCCGGCGCGCCCTTGAAATCGGTGCTGTGCGTGCAGAACGTCACCTTCCCGGTCGAGTCACTGTCGCCGAAGACCGTCCAGTTCTTCCCGGGACCATCGAGGAAGAGCGTCAGGTGAACACCCTCCACCGGCTGGCCATCCTGCGTGACCGTAACGGTCGCCTTCACCAGATCGGGCATCCCATCGGGACGGACCGGACCACCGCAGCCGGACAGCAGAAGGACCGGCAGTAAAAGCGCCAACGCGCTGAACAACATACGTTTCATTCTCGTGAACTCCTTTTGCCCTTGCGGGTAAAAAACAAGAACAAACACCCCGCTGTTGAATTGGATTCACAACGGGGTGCTCGTTCGTTAGCTTAGGTCAAGCTGATTTGCTCGAAGATGCGCGACTTACAGCGACTTCGACTCACCACCACTGGCCGAACCCATGGCGCCCCAGACACCGTAGGGGGAGCGACCGGAATCAACCGCGGTGAGGGTCAGGTCACCGGTGTCAATACCATCGGAGACGAAGGAGACCGAACCGTCGAGGCGAGCGACGTTCATACCACCCGGGTGGTAGCTCGAACCGGACTGCAGAGCACGCTGGTCGTCACCGGCGTTACCGGTACCGGACTGGGCGGCGTTATCAGCGCTGTAGCAGTTCGGGCCGTTCGGCGGCAGAATGGTCGAGAAGTTCGAGAACCCGGTGTTACCATCGGCCCAACGGGTACCGAACGCACCGCTGACGACCGCGCCGCTGCCGTAGTTCTTGCCGTTGATGTTGGTCGACATGCACAGCGACGGCTGACCGTAGACGGCCGGGTTGCTGTTGGAAGCGTCGCTGCCGATACCGGCGACAGCGCCGGAGACATACTGGATCGCCTGACGGACATCCGGACCGGAGGTGATGGACCAGGAAGTACCGGTACCGATGCACTTCTCACCGAGGACGATGGTGTTGCTCGTACCATCGGTGGCGGAGGACATCTTGTTGTAGGAGTTCCAGCCGGCGATCGCGCAGCGCGGGTTCGGGAAGTACGGCTTGCCGCCGTTGCAGTCGCGGTACGGATACGCGCAGTCGTCCGGCCAGTCACCGGAGCAGCGGACGTAGTTGATCTTCGCAGGACGCAGACCGGTCTCGTTGTTCGAGGTGTGGCAGACGGCTTCGAACTCAAGCTGCGACTCGGACGGGCAGACCAGAGCGTTCAGCTGAGCGGTCGAGGCGACGTAGTCCCTGTAGAACTGCGACAGAACGGTGAGGGTGGTGCCGCTGGCGCCAGCCAGACCACCGGAACCGGCGACGGTAACGCCGGAAGCGCCGTTGCCCGGACCCGGGAGGTTGAGCATGTTCTCGTAGAGGGTCGGCTGCTCAATGTAGGGGAGCAGAGCGACGGCATAGTTCAGACGACCGTAGGTGTAATAGTTGTACGGGCTGAACTCCAGACCGCCGAGGTGAACCGGCTGGTTGTTGTTCTTCCAAGCGTTGCACGGCAGCGACTCCATGTTGATGTCCGCATAGTTGTGGATCGCCAACGCGAGCTGCTTGAGGTTGTTCGTGCACTTCATACGACGGGCGGCCTCACGGGCTGCCTGGACGGCCGGCAGAAGCAGACCGATCAAGATGCCGATGATCGCGATGACGACCAACAGCTCGACAAGAGTGAAACCTCTCTTCTTCATAGTATCATCCTCCAATGGGAATGGGATTTTGGCGCGATGCTCTTATGCGATTACATAAAATAAACTACAGCGCGCCGAAACTGCAATTTGATTTTTGACTCAGCGAAAGGGCGTTTTCAAAGGGCCGTCTTCGCTCCCCGCCGGATGAAGACAGGAGACCCGTCTCCCCCCGGCAATTTCTAGAGTACCACAGAAAATAATTCTCGTCAAGCAAATTGCATTCGAAAAAGAGAAAAAATTATTTATATAAGTGAATAACCCTGTTTTTTAGGGCTTTTCGCCCCCTTTTGGGCGGAAATTTTTTGGTTTTTCCCGTTCACCCACCCCAAATCTCACTTTTTTCTTCCCGAAAGGGACCTTTGGCGGGCAAAAATGACGAAGACACCCCTCCGCGGAGCGGAATCCGCGGCGGGGTGCCGTTCGCCGGCTTCACTTAAGCCGTGGTGTTTGCTTGGTTACAGCGACTTCGACTCACCGCCGCTGGCCGAACCCATGGCGCCCCAGACACCGTAGGGGGACCGGCCGGAATCGACCGCGCGCAGCGTCAGATCGCCGGTGTCGACACCGTCGGAAACGAAGCCGACCGAGCCGTCGAGGCGTGCCACGTTGACCCCGCCGGGGTGGTAGCTCGAAGCGGACTGCAGGCCGCGCTGGTCGTCGCCGGCGTTACCGGTACTGCTCTGGGCGGGATTCTGGTTGCTGTAGCAGTTCGGGCCGTTCGGCGGCAGAATCGTCGAGAAGTTCGAGAAACCGGTGTTGCCGTCGGCCCAACGGGTACCGAACGCGCCGCTGACGACCGGGCTGCTGCCGTAGTTCCTGCCGTTGATATTGGTCGACATGCACAGCGACGGCTGACCGTAGTTCACCGGATTGCTGTTGGACGCGTCGCTGCCGATACCGGCCACAGCGCCCTCGACATACTGGATCGCCTGACGGATATCCGGGCCGGAGGTCATCGAGAACGAATTCCCGGTACCGATGCACTTTTCGCCGATCACGATCGTGTTGCTCGTACCGTCGGTCGCGGATGACATTTTGTTGTAGGAGTTCCAGCTGGTGATCGCGCAGCGCGGATTCGGGAAGTACGGCTTGCCGCCGTTGCAGTCGCGGTACGGATACGCGCAGTCGTCCGGCCAGTCGCCGGAGCAGCGGGCGTAGTTGATCTTCGCCGGACGCAGTCCGCTGCTGTCGGTGGAGGTATGAGCGACAGCTTCGTACTCAAGCTGCGACTCCGACGGGCAGACCAAAGCGGGGAGCTGAGCGGTCGAGGCCATATAATCCTTGTACCACTGAGCCAAAACCGCGTCGCTGCCGATATGGGCGCCGCCGGCGATCGTCACGCCGGTCGGGACATGGCTGACCTGCTCATACAGCGTCTGCTGCTCAATATAGGGGAGCAGCGCGACGGCGTAGTTGAGACGTCCATAGGTGACGTACTTGTACGGGGCGTACGTATTCCCCCCAATGGTGACGTTCTGGTTGACGTTCTTCCACATGTTGCACGGCAGCGACTCCATGTTGATGTCCGCGTAGTTGTGGATCGCCAACGCGAGCTGCTTAAGGTTGTTCGTGCACTTCATACGACGGGCGGCCTCACGGGCCGCCTGAACTGCAGGCAAGAGCAGGCCAATCAAGATGCCGATGATCGCGATGACGACCAGGAGCTCAACAAGAGTAAAACCTCGCTTCTTCATAGTTCTATCCTCCAAACGGGCAAAGGATTGTGGCGCGATGCTCTTATGCGATTACATAGGAAAAAACCACAGCGCGCCATGATGTCAAAGTTAGGTTTATTCAGCGGAAGGGACACTTTTTAAGGGCCGCTTTTGCCAGCGGCGACCGCGCGGCCGTCGGCCCCTCTTCCCTCCAACTTTTTTAATGCTACCATAAAAGATTTTCATATTCAAGTTAAATCCATTCAAAAAAACGAAAAAATTTTTTCTCTCGGCGAAAAACCGCGTTTTCCCGGCTTTTCGCCCCTTTTTGGGCGGAAAAAAGCGGTTTCGGCGTCTGTTCGCCCCCGGTGAATCACCCCTTTTCTTCCAGGAAGCGGCTTTTTCAGGGCAAAAAAACACCCCGCCGCGGAAGAAAATCCGCAGCGGGGTTTCTTTCGTCGGCTCAAATGAGCCGGTCAGCTGGCATGGTTACAGCGATTTCGACTCACCGCCGTTGGCCGAACCCATCGCGCCCCAGACACCGTAGGGGGAACGACCGGAATCGACCGCGTGCAGCGTCAGGTCGCCGGTGTCGACACCGTCGGAAACAAATCCGACCGAACCGTCGAGCCGCGCCACGTTGACACCGCCCGGATGGTAGCTCGAAGCGGAGAGCAGACCGCGCTGGTCCACCCCGGATCCGCCGGACGGATCTTCCTCGGCGGTGTAGCAGTTCGGGCCGTTCGGCGGCAGAATCGTCGAGAAGTTCAGGAAGCCCGTATTGCCGTCAGCCCAACGAACACCGAACGGACCGGCCATCACGGCACTGCTGCCGTAATTCTTGCCGTTGATGTTGGTCGACATGCACAGCGACGGCTGACCGGACAGGGCCGGGTTACCCCCGTCGTTGTTCCCCAGCGTCGGAAGAGCGCCGGAGACATACTGCGACGCCGTGCGGATATCCGGACCGGAGGTAATGGACCAAGCAGACCCCTTGCCGACGCACTTTTCACCGATAACGATCGTGTTGCTCGTACCGTCGGACGCGCTCGCCAGAGAGTTATAGGAGTTGAAGCCGGTGATCGCGCAGCGCGGATTCGGGAAGTACGGCCTGCCGCCGTTGGTGTTGCGGTACGGATACGCGCAGTCATCCGGCCAGTCGCCGGAGCAGCGCATGTAGTTCGTCTTCGCCGGACGCTCCGAGTTGGTGCCGTCAGGCATCACCGAGCAGTGGCACACAGCCGCTTCGCCGGCGTTGGCTTCCGACGGGCACAGGAGATTCGCGTTCTGAATCACCTCAGAGAAAGACCTCTGCCACTGCCGCAGCAAAATGCTCCGGTTCGGCTCAGTGGTCGGGCAACCGCCCATACCCGCGGCGCTGACACCGGTCGGCGTCTGCATAATCGCCTCGTAGACGGTCGTCTGTTCCATAAACGGGCACAGGGCGACCAGATAGCTGAAGCGTCCATAGTTGCAGTAGTTGTACGGGGTGAACGACACACCCTCGATCACGACCGTCTCGTTCCGGTTTTTGATCCCGTTGCACGGCAGCGACCCGTTGTAGGCGTCCGCGTAGGTGTGGACAGCCAGGGCGATCTGTTTGAGGTTGTTCGTGCATTTCATACGACGGGCGGCCTCACGTGCCGCCTGAACGGCCGGCAGGAGCAGACCGATCAAAATGCCGATGATCGCGATCACGACCAGCAGCTCGACCAAAGTAAAACCTTTTTTCTTCATAAGGCAAAACCTCCATAAAAAATTGGGGAATCGGAACCGGCCGGCGCCTTTCGTCGGCGCCGCAGCCGATTTTTTACAAGAGCTCTCACCCAAACAGCGCAAACGGCGGCTTTTCGGACAAGAACCCGTCGGGGAACCCCCGGCAAACCAAAACCTACCACATTCGCCTTGGCGTGTCAAGAAAACATTATAAAAAAATAATATTTTCTTTTTTTAGGAACGCCGGGCACCTTCCTCGCCCGGGAAACACCGGAAAAAACGCTCCTCTTGGGCGGTCCGCGCGCCAAACCAACGGCTCAGGTACCCCCATTGCCCCAAAAGAATTCCCGGGGCTTTCTTTTGTCCCCGCCGTTGTGGTAAAATCATCGCGTTGTCGGCGGTTCCCGCCGACAAGCCGAAACCGCCCGAAACCGTACCCGAATCCCCACGAAAGGAACCCTTCTATGCGTCTTGCTTCCTTCCTGTTAAGTGCCGCCGCGCTGACCGCCGGCCTGCTGTGCGCCTCCGCGCGCGGCGAGGACGCGAAAACCGACGTCCCCGAACCGATTCTCTCCCGTGCCGGTCTGATCGAAAAACCGGACCAGATGGTCTACCGCGTGATGATCAACGGGCTCGACCAGGCCAAAGCCGCCTGGGAAGAGAACTTCAAGAAGTTAATCCCCGACGGCGACCTGGCCGGCTATCAAACCGCCCGCCGCGAGTACTTCTGGAAGAACCTCGGGGAACTGTGGGACAAAACCCCGCTCAACCCCCAAGTCACCGGCACGATGACCGGGGAGGACGGCGTCCGGATCGAGAAGATCGTCCTGGAAACCCTCCCCCACTTCTACGCCACCGGAACGATGTTCCTCCCCGATGAGTCGAAGTACCCGCCCCCCTACCCCGGGGTGCTGGTCGTCTGCGGCCACAGCTTCGAGGGGAAGGCGTGCGAGCTGTATCAGGGGATCGCGCGGCTCGGCGCCGAGCACGGCCTGGCGATGTACGTTCAAGACCCGATCGACCAGGGGGAACGGATGCAGCATATCGGCGACGACGGCAAGCCGTATCTGTCGAGCGTCGCGGCGCACAACGTCGTCGGCGCCACGTCGATTCTGCTCGGCCGCAACGCGGCGACCTTCGAGGTCTGGGATATGACCCGCGCGCTGGATTACCTTCAGTCCCGCCCCGATATTATCCCCGACAAACTCGGTGTGGCGGGGAACAGCGGCGGGGGGACGCAGACCTCTTATATAATGTCGCTCGACGACCGTGTCGCCGTCGCGACCCCGAGCTGCTATATCTGCTCGCTGTACGGGCACCTGACCCACCAAAGCAACCCGCAGGACGCCGAGCAGAATATCTTCGGCCAGGCGGCCTTCGGGATGGACCATATCGATTACGTCCTGATGCGCGCCCCCAAGCCGACGCTCCTCTGCACCAAGACCAACGATTTCTTCAACGTTGCCGACACGTGGGTCGGCTACCGCGCCGCCAAGCGGATCTACTCGCAGCTGCGCCGCGCCGAGAACCTCGATATTATCGAGAACTACGGCGATCACGGCTACTGCCCCGAGAACCTCGAGGCGAGTATCCGCTGGTTCGTGCGCCACTTCACCGGCCGCGTCGAGGATGTCTCCTGCCCGTTCGTCCCGTCGTTCGGCAAGGATGTTCCCCCCGACACCCCGACCCTCCCGCTGGTGAGCATCGACGATATCCGCTCCACAGCCAATGGCGTGCTCGGTCTTCCCGAGGCGCGGACCACCTACGATATCAACCGTGATTTAAACGCCGAGCTTCGCCGGCGCCGCGCCGAGAAGTTCGCCAACCGTTCGGCCGGCGAGCTGGGCGCCGACGTGCGCTCTTTGGCCGGCATCCCCGCGTGGGAAGAAATCACCGCGGCGAAGAAGGTCGATGCCCCCGAAAACAGTGACGGCGATATGATTCTCTCCTCCGAAGAGGGGATTTGGCTGCCGCTGCGCGCCAAAGGGCTCGATACCGCCGACAAAGCCAAAGCGATTAAGCTGATCGTCACCGAAAACGGGCGCGCCAGCGAGGCCGTCCATCGCCTGTTCGGCATCTTTGCCGACGGCCCGGCCGCCTGCGTCGAGGCGCGCGGATGGGGCGAGAGCAAAAACTCCGGCCCGCAGTACTACCAGTACAAGTGGTTCGGTACCGACGGGGTCGCCTTCTACTACGCCTACCTCCTCGGCAAATCGTACGTCGGGATGCGCGCCTTCGACGTTTTGGCCACGGCCCGCTATTTAGAGGAAACCACCGGCCGGCCGGTCGAGCTGGTCGCCGACGGCCCTTCCTCGGCGATCGTTGCCCTTCACGCCGCGGCCGCCAGCGGCCGCTTCGCCCCGGTCACGGTGCCGCAAGAGATCCCCACCTGGTCCGAGCGGGTCGACCAAGCCCCGGCGCCGGTGGTTCTGACCGACTTCATCCACGGGGTGCTCCACAGCTACGACATCGACGACCTGCTGCGCGCTGTCGAGACCAAGCCGCTGCCGTAAACGCGGCCGCCCGCGCGCTTTAAGACAAAAACGCCCCTCTGAGAAGCGGGGCGTTTTTTATTCCCCCCGACTCTAAAAAATGGCCTTAAACAGCCAAACGATCATTTTGACGACAAGCCAAAGCGCCCCGACGACAAGGGGGATCACGACGAACCAAAGCACTGTGAAAACGACCACCCCGTCCGGACAGCAAAAGCACAAAAGCAGATACACGGAGAAATAAAGAAAGAAAATCAAACAGCCGCAGCCCTTGTTTTTCATCGTCTTTCGCTCCTTTCTCGTCACGTCGCCACAAAGGAAAAGAGGGTCCCAAACACCCAAAAGACAAACTTAAAGATATTTTTAATAATATACCATAAAGGCAGGGTTAAGACGGTCAATGTCAAACACAGCGCCGTCAGCTGTCCGATCAGTCCCGGACCGGTGAACAAAAACCAGACGCACGCCCCGAGCCACGCGATAAACAAAACCAGCGTGAAACCCGCCAAGAGGAAAGGGGCGTGCTGAAATACATAAAGGGCAGTGAAGAGGTAGAGGGGAATGATTACAATTCCTGCTAATTGACCCATTGTTTTAGCGCTCCTTTCACGCCGCCGGCCTCCATTATACGCTGGTCGGGCGCGGAAAGAAACACCCTTTTAGGCAATTTTTCCCATCTCCGCGCGCGGTGGCGAAAAAAACGCCGGGGGGGTCTCCTCCGGCGCTTTTTCTTCCGTTCGGCGTGTGAACCGGATCTGTATCAGTACAGCACAGCCCGCTTGGCCTGGGCGACACGCGGCGCGCGGCCGCCGGTCTGTTCCCCGCTTGCCGCCTGGTACGGCACCGCCTGCTGGGTACCCTGCGGCAGGCGCGGCGCCTGGGGGGCCCTTCTCATCTGGGCCGGATCCATCGCCTCCTGTGTTCCGGCCGGCGCGCCGTTGTGGGCGACTTCCCGCGCCGGGACCTCCTCAAGCGGCTGGGGAGCAATCGGAACCGCCCGCGCGGTGCTGTTCTGCGCGGAGGCGCCGCGCCTCTTCGCCGAGAGCGGCTCTTCCTTGCCTTCCAGCTGCTGGCGCAGCCGTTCGTTCTCCCGCTCCAGCTGCTGGATGCGGAATTGGGCGCTGTAGAGCTGGTTTTCCAGAATCCTTGTCTGGTCGATCAGCAGCGCCTCGTTGATCGCGTACTCTTTGCGCGTCGGCCCGCAGCCGGCGGCGCTCAACAAGAGCAATAACAGCATCACCGAGGTGGAGACAGTCGTTCTCATGGCTAGCGCGTCCTTGCGTTAGATCTTTGAATGTACTGGTGTTTAGCGCGTTTTATTTCGCCGGGGCTTCGGCCTTTTCGATCACCTGATCGATCAGGCCGTACTGGCACGCCTCTTCCGCCGACATAAAGTTGTCGCGGTCGGTATCGGCCAGGATCTTTTCCATCGGATGACCGGTATGTTTGATCATAATCCGGTTCATCTTCTCTTTGATCTTAGAGAATTCTCGCGCGTGAATCAAGATTTCTTCCGCGGTCCCATCCATCCCCGCCAGCGGCTGGTGGATCATGATCCGCGAGTTGGGCAGCGCGAAGCGCTTCCCCTTGGTCCCGGCGGTCAGAAGAATCGCCCCCATCGAGGCGCACTGCCCGATGCAGAAGGTCGCCACGTCGCAGCTGATGTACTGCATCGTGTCGTAGATCGCCAGCCCCGAGGAGACGCTTCCGCCGGG
>JAFRFG010000043.1 GCA_017434455.1 Thermoguttaceae bacterium
ACCAAGTACTCAGCGTTTACGGCCAGGACTACCGGGGTATCTAATCCCGTTCGCTACCCTGGCTTTCGTGCTTCAGCGTCAGTAAAGGCCCAGTAAGCCGCCTTCGCCACCGGTGTTCCTTGCGATATCAAAGCATTTCACCGCTCCACCGCAAGTTCCGCTTACCCCTGCCTCACTCTAGTCATACAGTTTGAAGCCCAGTTCCGCAGTTGAGCTGCGGGATTTCAGACCCCACTTATGTAACCGCCTACGCACCCTTTAAGCCCAGTGATTCCGAATAACGTTTGGACAGTTCGTCTTACCGCGGCTGCTGGCACGAACTTAGCCCGTCCTTCCTCCTGTGATAGGTCAACACGCCAGGATGACCCAACGTGACTTCCTCCCACACGACAGTGCTTTACAATCCGAAGACCTTCATCGCACACGCGGCGTCGCTCGGTCAGGCTTGCGCCCATTGCCGAAGATTCTCGACTGCAGCCACCCGTAGGTGTCTGGGCAGTGTCTCAGTCCCAGTGATCCGGGTCACGCTCTCACGCCCGGTAACCATCGTCGACTTGGTGGGCTTTTACCCCGCCAACTATCTAATAGTGTGTAAACCAATCCTCAGGCGGAATCTCACCTTTGATCCGGGGATGTTATCCGGTATTACCGTTCGTTTCCAAACGCTATCCCGGTCCCGAGGGTATGTCATCTACATTGTCCTATCCCTTTCGCCACTCTAGGCCTCCTAGCAAGCTAAAAGGCTTACCGTACGACTTGCATGCCTAATCCACGCCGCCAACGTTCATTCTGAGCCAGGATCAAACCCTTCAATTGTTGTATCGAAGACGCTGCCGCACGCTTGCGCGCTTGGCAGCGTTTGTGTTTTTTCCCAGACCGACGCGAGGTCGCCTCGCGCGGTTTTTTCATCATTTGGCTTCTCATCGGTTCGAGCGGCTCTAGGAAAACCGCTCAAACGGGCACACCACTGTTTAAAAAACAGCAGTGGCTCACATCTGCATGTGTCTCTTCTGTCTGATTGTCAAAGATCTAAATTGCCGCCTGCGGCGACAACAACGGGAGAGTTTACCCGAGGGGAAAAAACGGTCAAGGGGCTGGAGAAGAAAATTTTGTTTTCCTTGCGGACAAGGCGCCGGTCCGATAGAATAAGCCCCAAGAGGAGGAGTACGCCATGTCTGAACCAACCGAACTATCCCCCGCCACAGCCGCGGCGGCCGGGCCGCTGTCGGGCAAAACGGCTGTCGTCCTCGACGTCTACGGCGTCCTCTACCAGGTCTTCCATACCATGCGGGAGATGTCGGGCCCCAAGGGGCAGCCGACCGGCGCGGCGTTTGGGCTGGTTCGCGACACGATGAACCTCCTGACCCGCTTTCGCCCCGACTATTTTTACTGCGCGCTCGATCGGCCGGGGGATACCTTCCGTCATAAGATCGACCCTCAATACAAGGCCAATCGTCCCCCAATGCCGGACGACCTGCGTCCCCAAACGCTCTTCGCGCGGTACTTGCTCGACGCCCTGGGAGTGGTTCGCCTGGAGATCGACAACTACGAGGCGGACGATATCTTAGCAACGATGGCCCAAAAAATCACCGACGCCGGGGGGAAGGCGATACTTGTCACCTCCGACAAAGACGCCCGTCAGCTCATTGCCCCGGGGGTAACGCTCTATAACCTTCGTAAAGAAGCTCTCTACGCCGAGGCCGAGCTGCTGGCCGACTGGGGGATCCGCCCCGACCAGGTCGTCGACTACCAGACACTCGTCGGCGACTCGGCCGACAACGTCCCCGGGGTTCCGCTTATCGGGCCAAAAAGCGCCACGGCGCTGCTGCAACAATACGATACGCTCGAGAATCTCTATGAGCATATCGACGAACTGAAGGGGAAGAAGAAAGAGAATCTCCTGGTCGGCCGCGCTCAAACGGCGATCACCCGGTCGCTGGTCACCCTCCACCGCTCGGTCCCAGTCACCATCGACTGGGAGGCCGACCGCTATCGAGGGGTCGACGACGATCGGCTTCGGACGATCTTCGACGCGCTCGGCTTTCGCTCTCTCATGCCGAAGATCTCACCACTGGCCGAGGAACTCGGCAGCGCTGCGGCCCGTCTTCCGCTGCCCGAGGACTTCGCCGGCGCAACGGGGGAACGCGACCAGATTGCCGCCAGTACCGACACGGCCGCGGGGAGCGAAAAAACGCTCCCGATTGTCCCCCAAAGAACCGAAGAGCCAAGTCACGAGCCCTCCCCCGTCACCGAGCGGCTTTTCGCGGCGATCACCCCCCCGGAATCCCCGACGGTGATTTTTGACCGGTTCCCCACGACCGACGCCTTCGGCGCGGGACGACTGGAGCCCGAGAAGATCGACTACCGGCTGGTCGATACTCCGGAGGCGTTCGACGAGTTTTTTCAGCTCCTGTCCAAAGCGCCGGTCTTTTCGTTCGACCTGGAGACCATCGACATCGAGGGCTCCAAGCTGGTTCGTCCGAGGTTCGCGCTCCCGGTCGGAATAGCCATCTGCTTCGAGGCCGGCCGCGCGTGGTACCTGCCGCTGCGCGGACCGCTGGGAAGCGACCTATTGGATGAAAAAACCACTCTGGCCGCGCTCAAGCCGGTTTTCGAGTCCCCCACGATTCTGAAACTTGGACAAAACATCAAATTCGACAAGATTGTCCTGGGGAATATCGGCATCGAGGTTCGAGGTATTTTCTTCGACACCATGGTCGCCGACTACCTTCTGTTTGCCGGGCAGCGGCGGCACAATCTCGACGAACTGGCGCTTCGGTATCTCGAATATAAGACCATCCCGATCAGTGACCTGATCGGCGTCGGGAAAAAACAGATCGCGATGGATCAGGTCCCGACCGACCTGGTCGCCCGCTACGCGGGAGAGGACGCGCTGGTTCCATGGCGGCTCTATCCTCTTCTGCTCGCCGAGCTGAAAAAGATCCCGGCGCTGGAGCGGCTGCTGAAGGAGGTGGAGATTCCGCTGATCGATGTCCTCTGCACGATGGAGACCAACGGAATTAAAATCGACCCTGAGCATTTTCGCGAGATGGGCAAACAGTTCGCCGCCCAGCTGGAAGCGATCGAGGAGAGTATCCGGCAGATGGCGAGCCAGGCCGATCCCGATCCGGACTTTGCGCGGACGTTCAATATCAACTCGCCGCAGCAGCTTCAGCGGCTGCTGTTCGACGACCTGAAGCTCCCGGTTCAGAAAAAGACCAAGACCGGAAAGAGCACCGATATCGAGGTACTCGAACAACTGGCCCTCTACCACCCGCTCCCCGAAAAACTGATCGAGCATCGCGGCGTGGTGAAGCTCAAGGGGACCTATGTCGATCCGATTCCCGAACTGGTTCACCCGAAGACCGGGCGCATCCACGCCTCGTTCAATCAGGTGGTGACGGCGACCGGACGATTGAGTTCAAGTGACCCGAACCTCCAGAATATCCCGGTCCGAAGCGAGGAGGGAAAAAAGATCCGCGCCGGATTCATTCCCGACCCAACCCTCGGTTTCGATCGGCTCATCTCGTGCGACTACAGTCAGATCGAGCTGCGGGTCCTAACGCACTTCTCGGGGGACAAGAGACTGAAGGAGGCGTTCGACAACGACTTGGACATTCACGCCCACGTCGCCAGTGAACTGTTCGGCGTCCCGATCGGCGAGGTGCGATCCGACCAGCGGCGTATCGCCAAGACGGTCAACTTCGGTCTGATCTACGGCCAGTCGGCGTTCGGCCTGGCGAAGGTGCTTAAGACGGTCTCTCGGGGAGAGGCGGGAGAGTACATTCGGAAGTTTTTCGCCACCTACCCGGGGATCCGGACATTTTTGGACAGCGTCCTGGATCAGTGCCGGCGTCACGGCTTCGTCGAAACGGTTCTCGGCCGACGGCGGTATATCGAGGGGGTACGAGGCGCGCGGGGGGACGGTCAGCTGAATATGGCCGAGCGAACGGCGATCAATACCGTCATTCAAGGGTCGGCCGCCGACATCATGAAACTGGCGATGATCAACGTCGATCGCCGGCTCAAGAGCTCCGGTTCCAAAAGCGGACAGCCGACTTTATTCGACGAGGGAGGTTACAGCGGCCGCCTTCTGCTCCAGATCCACGACGAGCTGATTCTGGAGACAACCGCGCAAGAAGCCCCCCGCCTGGCGGAGATGGTCCGGCGGGAGATGGAACTCGGTCAGCCGCTGTCGGTCCCCCTGAAGATCGATACCGAGATCACCGACCGCTGGGGGGGAGACGCGGTTTAATCATCCCGCGTCGACTCTTAAGAAATGTGAGCGTTTTCGATTCCACCCATTTTTTACCACGGAGAACATCACCGATGACCCCAATGCCCATTCGTGTCAAGTTCGCGATCCTTTCGGCGCTCGCGGCACTGCTTTGCGTGACCGTGTCCGCGGCGGAAATCGTTCAAAGTGAGTTCGTCTACCCGCTCGACGGCGGACCGACGCCGTCGTGTCACGCGTCGACCATCGTCGAAACCCCCGAGGGGACCTTGGTCGCCGCCTGGTTCGGCGGCAGCGCCGAAGGGAAGGACGATGTCTGCATCTGGCTGTCCAGACGCGAGAAGCAGGACCGCGGCGCGGACAAAGAGGGCGGCTGGTCCGCTCCGGTCCGTGTGGCGATCGGAGAAGAGAACGGGGAGCAGGTCCCCTGCTGGAACCCGGTTCTCTTCCAGTGGCAGGATGGTCCGCTGGTCCTTTTCTATAAAGTCGGGCGCAATATCGACTGGTGGCGCGGCGAGATGCTTGTCTCGCGCGACGACGGGAAGACCTGGGGAGAGAAACAGCGGCTCCCGGAATTCTTCGTCGGCCCGGTCAAGAACAAACCGGTTCAGCTTGCCGACGGGTCGCTTCTGGCCGGCAGCAGTATGGAGGACGGATTCTGGCGGGTCCACGTCGAGACGACCCCCGGTTTCGGCAAGACCTGGTCGAGAAGCGCCGCGCTCCACACCCAACAGGAGGGAGAAGCGATCCAGCCGACGGTTCTCACCTACGCCGACGGACGGATTCAGCTGCTGTGCCGCACCGACAACGGCAGTTCCGGGAAGATCTGGCAATTCTGGTCGGAGGACGGGGGAAAGAGCTGGGGGAAGATGCTGCCGACCGATCTGCCGAACCCGTGCAGCGGGATCGACGCGGTTTCGCTTTCGGACGGCCGCCAGCTGTTGGTCTACAACCCGACGAACAGCGCCACCGGGGGACGGGCGATCCTGACCACGGCCACCAGTACCGACGGGGAGCATTGGAGCGAGCTGGTCAACCTTGAGCGGCACGAAGGCGGGGAATACTCCTATCCGTCGGTCATTCAAAGCGCCGACGGGCACGTCCATATTCTCTATACCTGGCAGCGCCGGGCGATTCGCCACGTCGATCTTGTTCCCTAAAAGTATAGAGCCCCCCCTGGAACAAAGGGCTTGGGGTGATAAAATCCCCCAGACCGTTTATCCTCTGTAAGTGTGTCAGCGGCGGCTTTGCCTTCCGACTCACCGGGGGTTAGATCGGTCTGGGGAAACCCAAGAGGTGTGGCTGTATACACGTTGTATACACAAGGTTTTTAGCTGCAGGAAGGTGCATTATGCCGAAGATGAAGACCCACAAAGGGATCGCCAAGCGTTTTCGGGTGACGGGTACCGGTAAGGTCAAGCACCGTCACGCGGGAACGAGCCATTTGGCTTGGCGTATGACCAGCAAGCGCGTCCGCAAGCTTCGCGGTACCGTTGACGCTGCCGAGTGTGAAGCAAAGCGTGTTCTGCGCGCTTTGGGGCACGCGGCCCGGTAAAACAAGCGGCGCGTCATCCCGGCGTGAAACTATTTCGCGCTGGAGTCGCTCAAAAAATGGCATTTCAGATGGTTACGGAGCGGGCAAGCAACGCTGTTCCCCGGTAAACTCGGCGGGATGGGGCCTGGGTCTCCGCAAAATGTTCACTAAGACAAAGGGTAAGAAGAGATGAGAGTTAGTCGAGGTGCCGCTCGGCGTCAGTCGAAGCGTCGTTGGTTTAAGCGGGCCAAGGGGTTCCGCGGGGGTCGCAGCAAGCTTCTGCGTACCGTGAAAGAGACTGTCATTCGCGCTGAGGCGAACGCCACGCGCGACCGGCGTGTCCGGAAGCGCGATTTCCGCCGCCTTTGGATCGTCCGTATCAGCGCGGCCTGCCGTATGCGCGGCCTGCGTTACAGCACGTTCATCGCCGGATTGAACAAGGCCAATATCGAGATCGACCGCCGTATGCTGGCCGAGATGGCCGTGGCCGATCCGGCCGCGTTCGACGCGGTGGTAGCGAAGGTGAAAGAAGCGTAAGAAGCGTTTCTCTCACGATGATGTGAATACAAAAAGCCCCGCTTTATCGCGGGGCTTTTTTTGCCCAATAGGTCGCGTTAGAATACCTTCGAGGAAGGAGTCGTCTATGCTGCACCGTCAACCGTATACCGCCGAGGATTTTCCGCGCAGCCCCCTGATGTTCTACTACGAGGTGACGCGGGCCTGCGATTTGGTCTGCAGGCACTGCCGCGCCTCGGCGCAGGAGAGCTCCGCGCCGGGAGAGCTTTCCCACCAAGAAGCGATGGCGCTGATCACTCAGGCGGCGCGGTTCGAGCGCAAGCCGACGATCTGCTTCACCGGCGGGGACCCGCTTAAGCGTGCCGATCTTTTCGAGTTGATCGCCCACGCCGTGTCGCTGGGAATCCGCAGCGCGCTGACCCCCAGCGCCACGCCGCTGGCCACGTTTGACGCGCTGCGCCAAGCCAAAGAGGCGGGCATCAGCGCCCTGGGGCTGTCGATCGACGGACCGGGACCGGAGGTGCACGACAGCTTCCGGGGGTTCTCCGGAAGTTTCGACCGGGCGATGGAAATACTCCGCTTCGCCGAAGAGCTCGAACTCCCCGTTCAGGTGAATACCTCGATCACACGAAGAAATCACCACCTAGTCCGCGCCATCGCCGAGCGGCTCACCTCCCCGGCGGTAAAGATGTGGTCGGTATTCTTTTTGGTTCCGGTCGGCCGCGGGACGGAGGAGACACGAATCTCGCAGGAGGAGTATATCGATGTCTTCCGGACCCTCTACACCCTCTCTGGCCGGGTAAAGTTCGCCGTTAAGACGACCGAAGCCCCCCACTACAGGGTCTTTGTCCGCAGCCAGGGGGGTGACCCAATGAGCGGACGTTC
Source organism: Thermoguttaceae bacterium (assembly GCA_017434455.1). Lineage (GTDB taxonomy): Bacteria > Planctomycetota > Planctomycetia > Pirellulales > Thermoguttaceae > RUG695. The sequence goes on from JAFRFG010000043.1 coordinate 7,170, forward strand.
GGCCGTCGGCCGCGCGCCGCTGGGGATTACCGACGGCCGGGGGATCATGTTCGTCGGCCACGACGGCGAAATTTTCCCGGCGGGATTCCTCCCGATTGTCTGCGGGAAGTTCCCCAACGACTCGGTGATCGACACTTACCAAAATCATCCCGTCTTCCGCGCCCTGCACGATCCGAACAACTACCGCGGCCGCTGCGGGAAATGCCGGCACCGATTCATCTGCGGCGGCAGCCGCGCCCGGGCGTTCGCCCTGACGGGAGATTACCTCGCCGAAGAGCCGGACTGCTTTGACGAGCGCAGCGGGGGGTTGTTCTCGCCGGAGGAATAAGCGATAATCGAGGATGTGATAAACACACACGCCTGTTCCCGTTTTAAAATTCCCCAACGACGTAAGGAGGGTTTTCTGATGGAAAAGCTTTTTCGCGACAAGACTTTGGAGAAGGAACTGAAAAACATCCGGCGCGACTATGGCCAGAAAATCAGCCAGGCCTGGGAGAGATTCCAGGCCTATTTTCACAATCCCGATCGTCAGGAGGAGATTCTCAGAGCCAAGGAGAAGGAATTCCAGGACAGCTTTCTCCGTGCCCTTTTCGTCGATATTTTCGATTATCCGATGTACGGCGACAAGGGAGGAAAATGGCTTTTGCGCCGCGAGAAGAATAACGTCACCGACGCTAAATCAGCCGATGCCGTAATCTTACGATACCCCTGCGGAACACAAATCCACGTCGTCATCGAATTGAAAGACACCAAGACGAAAGATCTCGATAAGAAGCCCAGTGAGAAAGAGGTTTCTCCGGTTGTCCAGGCGTTCGGTTATAAGAACAACCAAAAGGGGGTTCGGTATGTGATCGTCAGCAATTTCAAGTTGCTGCGTTTCTACATCGATGACGCGACCGCTTACGAAGAATTCGATCTATTTGACCTGGAGAAGCGCGAGTTCGAACGGCTCTATCTTTGCCTCGCTCAAGAGACACTCCTAAAGGATATCCCCCTTCAAGTCCGAGACGAAAGTTCGAGGGAGGAGTCGGATGTTACGAAGAAGCTTTACAAAGACTACGAACTCTTCCGCTCCGAACTGTTTCAAAACATCGTCATAAACAATCCGGAATATGACGAGAAGACACTTGATCAGAAGACTCAGAAGCTTCTCGATCGACTGATATTTACCTTCTTCTGTGAGGACAAAGGGCTTCTTCCCGCCAATTCGATCACGAAGATCATCGAACAGAACGAAAACGGCTTCGTCGACAAGCCCCTTTCCGACGACTTTAGAGATTTCTTCAAGTGTGTCGACAAAGGGAATAGCAAAATCGGTATCAGCGGTTTCAATGGAGGCCTGTTCGCCCCCGATGAAATTCTCGACAAGCTAAAAATTGACGATGCACTGTTGAAAAAACACACAAAACATATCTCCAAAGAGTACGACTTCGACAGCGATGTCGACGTCAATATTCTCGGCCATATCTTCGAGCATACCCTCGCCGAGCGTGACAAACTAGAGAACGGGGGGGGGGTAGAGAACAGCACGAAAGCAAAAAGTTCGAAGTCCTCGAAGCGCAAAGACGACGGGGTCTTCTACACGCCCAGCTATATCACCCGATATATAGTCGAGACGACATTAGGGGCATTGTGTGAGGAGAAGCGCCAGAAACTTGGGATCGATGACGAAACCTACTCTGAGGATCCCGGGAGTAAACAAAAGCGAGACGACCTCCAGAGGCGCCTCGATGATTATCGAAACTGGCTCCTGGAACTGAAGATTTGTGACCCGGCCTGCGGAAGCGGGGCATTCCTAGTCGCGGCACTGAAATATCTTATCGAAGAACACAGTAAAATCGATCTTTGGTCTGCCAGCATCAAGAACAAGAAAGGCGAAACCCAGGCGTTAGTCTTTCAGGATATCGATTTACAGATTCTGGAGAACAACCTCTATGGAGTTGACATCAACAAGGAGAGTGTTGAAATCGCTCGGCTCTCGCTTTGGCTTCATACCTGCAAGAAAGGACGAAAACTCAACGATCTATCGAACAATATCAAGTGTGGAAACAGTCTTATCGCCGAGCAGTTCGATTGGGGCAAAGAATTCCCCTTTGGCGGTTTCGATGTCGTCATCGGAAATCCCCCCTATGTTCAGCTACAAAAAAAGTCCCTGAAACAATACCACTACGAGAATTGTGGGTTCGAGACCTTTCATGGACAGGGGGATCTTTATTGTCTCTTTGTTGAAATGGGACATAATCTCCTTAAGAGTGGTGGGTTTCTTTCTTATATTATGCCGAACAAGTGGCTAATAAATAATTATGGATCACCTCTTCGCCGATTCCTTGTTAATAAAGGTGGCCTCTTGCGGTTACTGGACTTTGGAGATGTGCGATTTTTCGAGGATGCAACAAATAACTGCTGTATCTTCACCCTCCGGCATCCAGAACCGGGAACTCCAGGGACAGGGGAGATCGAAGCACTTGCAATTGATCAACGGAGCTATGACGATAAATTCTCCAATGATTTTCCTACTGCAGTGGCTAATTGTCATCCCATTTCGATCACCCAATTTGGGGAAAATATCCCGTGGATCATTACCCCCCCGGAACAACAGAGCCATCAGAAAATCCTCTCAAAAATGTCTCAAGGGGACCTCAGGTTGAAAGATCTTCCTATCACGATCTCATATGGAGTCAAAACTGGCAAAATAGGCGCATTCATTATCAAAAACCAGAAAAAAGAAGAACTGGTCAAACAAGATCCCAACAGTATGCAGCTCCTTTCAAAGGTGATTAGTGGTCGTGACGTCACTTTGAGAGGTGGATGGAATGGTGATTGGCTTATCACAACATTTCCTGCTAAAAATGTGGATATTGACCAATTCCCCGCAATCAAGGACTTTCTGCTAGACTTCGGGAAAGACCGTCTCGAACAGATAGGCACAGACAAAGGAGGCAGAAAGAAGACTTCGTACAAATGGTTCGAAACACAGGACGTTATCGACTATTACAAGAAGTTCTCTGAGCCAAAGATATTCTATCTTGATATAACTAATAAGTTCCCCTTCTCATATGATGAACGTGGTTTTTTTGTGACTGATCGTTGTTGGATCCTTACAGCAAACGACAATTCTATCTCTCTTCACGCCCTAACCGCTTTGCTCAATTCAACTGCCACTAAGCTCTGGATTTGGCACAACTGCCCAGATGAACAGGGGGCTTCACGAAAAGTCTGCAAAAAATACTTCGAAAACTTCCCCGTTCCACCTATCGAAAGGATCACGCAGCTCGAAGAACCGGGGCGCAGGTATATAGCGCTCAACAGTGAACTGAGGAAACAACGCGAAAACTTCCGAGATATGCTGAAGGCTAACTTCACGCTCACCAAACCAGAGAAGTTTATCTCGATAGATGATTATGGCTTCGATGATTTCCTTATGGAACTAAAAAAGCAAAAGATCAGCCTCAAACCGATCAACCAGGCGGAATGGCAGGAAGCTTTTAACAATAACCAAAAGAAGTGCCAGGAGATCACCAAAGAGATTCGCGAAACCGACGCCGAGATTGAGAAGATCGTCGCCGAACTGTATGGATTCACCTCCGAAGAGGCCTCTGTTCTGCGTACTTGGTGGGCTGAGAGGATTAGACAAATGCTCCGGTGTCCGAGTGAATAGGCAAAAAAAGCCCCTCCTAGACACAGAGGGGCTTTTTATGGTCTTGTCTTTAGAGGGTGCCGAAAGAAAAATTACCCTTCCTCCCCGACGACATGCAGCCGAATCGTGGCGGGCATCCCCTCGGCTTCCTGGGTTTCGTTTTCTTTCGTCTGAATTTCGGCCTTGCCCCGGATTCGGGAACCGCTGTGGCGCGCGGTGATGATACCGCGGGTGGTCGAGGAGATGAAGTTGGCCATCTCCAGCCCCGGGCCGCTGGTGTATTGTTCCTCGATCTTTTTGACAATCTCACACCAGGGGAGATCTTTGGAGTAAAGGATCTTGTAGACCCCCTTGAGAACCTTGCGTTCTTCCGTCGTGTATTTGGCGCGGCGCAGACCGACCAGATTCAGTCCGACCACCTGGCTGGTCACCCCGTCGACCGTGACGAACGGCGGGACGTCTTTGACGATATGGGCCTGGCCGCCGACCATCGCCAGTGATCCGATGCGGCAGTACTGGTGAATGCCGACGGCACCGGAGATGTTCGCGCGCGCGCCGACGGAGACATGCCCGGCCAGCATGACGTTATTCGCCATAATCACCCCGTCCGCCACGTGGCAGTCGTGCGCGATATGGACATTGACCATCAGCATGCAGTCATCCCCCATCTCGGTGGCGTCCCCCTCGTTCATCGAACGATGGATCGTCACGTTCTCGCGGATGACGTTGCCGTTGCCGATATTGACGCGGCTGTTCACCTCGTCAATCCCCGTGCACTGGGGAAGCCCGCCGATAACGGTCCCTTCAAAGATATGGTTCGACCGCCCCATCGTCGTGCCGTTTTTGATCGTCACGCGTGACTCCAGGATGCACCCGTCACCGATCACGACGTCGTCCTCGATCACGCAGAACGGCCCGATCTGGACGTCCCGGCCAATTTTGGCCTTTGGACTGACGATTGCCGTAGGGTGAATATACACGTTGTTTGCCTTTCCCTGCTTTTAGTGGGGGGGGGGATACGGAAGACCTCGAATGAAACGGCCCTGTAACGTTCCCTGGCGCTGTAAGGATGCGGCTCCTTATCCGTGAACCGAACCTATAAAAACTCACGCGCCATTATACATGTTTACGCCGCCTTGCCCAATAGGGATTTCACTCGGCGGGCATTTCCGGAGATTTCACCTTTCCATCGGGTCGATACGTGCGGGTTGTTCCGATTTTAACGACCGGGGACTGTTCGCCGGCGGCTCAATGGTCGTCGTATAGGAGAAACGCGACAACCAGACGGCGGGTCATGACGACCAGCCAGGTGGAGAGGAGAGATTTTTGATCAAAATCCCGCAGCAGCTCGTAGTTGTTGTAGCGCAGCGCGCGAAAGACCGCTTCGCACAGGTCAACCCGTTCCGAAGAAGTGATTGTCAGACGACGGATCGCCATCGTCTGATCAATCACGTGAAGAACCAGCCCCATGAACCGATCAACAAAGTCTTCCCAGGCGTTGGGGGCCGAACGAAGGCAGCTGTTCAGCAGGGGATAATCGATTTCGGTCGCGCTCATCTCGGATTCTTACCGCCTCTGTCCCAAGTTCCCAGGCACCGGTTTCGATGGTTCTTGTCTGTTTTTTCGGAAGTGAAAACAATCACCACATCAGCGCCGCGCCGAGCGTACCGAAGTGCTGGTTCAGGTACTTGTTCTTCATGAAGTCGTAGTTGGCGAAGATCATAAACGCCGGGACGATCGTCCAGTCGATCTCCCCGCCGATCAGCGCCCAGTCGCGCCCCATCGTATTCCCCTGGATCGTCGTTGTGTACGCGGGGATCGCTGCGGAACGAACCTCGACGTCGGTATCACCGTAGATGCCGTTGAGGAACTCGTGGACCCATCCGCCGCGGACCACGCCGCGCAGGCGCATATCCCCGGGATAGAGGTCGAGCGACAGATCGGCCCCCAGGTTCGTGCGCAGACTGTGATAGTCCTTCTTTTTATAGACGTAGTTTCCGCCGCGCGCGGTGGCCCCGCTCGCCTCGGTTCGATAGAGGAAGGTATAGTCGATCTGACCGCGCGGGGTGATCGTGAACGGCGCCAGGCGGAAGTTCGCCCCGCGCTCAAAAGAAATCCCCGCCAGATAGACGTCGTACTTGCTGTCGAGCGAGTCGAAGTCCTCATTTTCGTTGACGGTCGTTCTTTGGGTCACGATCCCCTCGGGAGTCGTCGGAGTGTACCAGCCGTCCGGATTCTCCTCGGTCCCCTCGGCCGCGTGGGTCGACTTGTCGTAGGTCTGTGTCTCGGTGAGATTCTCCATAAACTTGGTGACGCCGGCCTCGCTGAGCTTCTCGGCCGAGGTGACGCGGTTGTATCCGCCGCGGATCGTCCCGATATTGTAGGTGAACTCGTCGCCGAACTGGTGGTAGATACCGAGGATGTGATTCTTCGACTGAAGATTCGCGTTGTAGACTCCCTTGTAATTGGCACCCACCGAGTAGGTGTCCCGATACGCGTCAAAGAACTCCTCCTCGGTCAAAGCCGAGTATTTGCCGGTGGCGATCATCTCGTCCTCGGGGGTCAGACGCATCATGTTATTGAGGAGGTATTCCCACGTATATTCCTCGGTCACTCCTTTGATCTTGGTGTTCTGATAGGAGTAGAACAGACCGCTTCGGCAGTCGCACGAACAGAACAGGTCCAGTCCGACCAGTCCGCCGTACTGCTCCGTATCGTAACCGGCGGTTTCGTAGTGATCCTTGGCCGTTCCGCCCCCGGCGGTCACCCCGCCCCAAAGCGAATAGATCAGCGTGCCGGGATCACCGTATTCCGCCATCTGACCGCGGAAGATATTGCCGTAACCCGCCGAACCTTGATAGATCGGCACGTCGCTGTTGTAGATCGACTGCTCGTACGCGGGGGCGTAGCCCGGTCCGTAGGGAGCGGTATCCAGCCCCCCGGTCGACCAGTTCGCCCCCGGGCTGCCGTAGGCCGACCCGTTCGGAACCGCGGCGCCGCCGCCCATACCGGCGTCATCGTAGTAGGTGACCAGCTGAACACCCCGCAGGTGGTCGTAGACCTGATTCATCAGCAGGAAATGGTTCATGAAGTTGAACGATACGCCATCCGCGGTGATTCGGCCCAGCGACTGATGGGAAGCGGGGGTGGAGAAGGTGGTTATCTTATCCATCTCCTCGTCGGTGAGCCACGGTTCGGTCGGCAGGTCGGACGAGTCATCGTCGTCATCCTGTGCTCGAACATACCCCGATGGCAGCGCGGGTATCAAACACGCGCCGACAATCAGACCGAACGTCAGTTTCCACACGGATGTTAACGAAACCTTCATAAGCTTTCTCGCTGCTGTTGGTTTGGATCAATATCGGTTTGGATCAATATCGTTTGCTTCCCAACCTTCGACAAAACGCCTGCCGGAGGAAAAAGCGGCCGATTCTCCCAATTTTCCCCGGGAAGGTAAAGAGCAACTTGAGCGTTTTTTCGGATTTTCCCCAAAATTTTTCAAAACAGGCCGACTCTTGGTCCCCCGTGCGCGGGGAAGATCACGCCGGGCGGTTGACTTTTTCCACGCGAATAACAAAATAGTAGTATCTGGGAAGAGCGCTTTTCGCTCGAAATAAGAACACCACCTAAGCATTTTGAGGATTCCCCTATGGCCACACGCGACGAAATTCTTGGTTCCATTAAAGCGGCGCTCCGCAACGGGAAGAGCGATCTGGCTCGTCCCGAGGCGCCGCAGGTCTGGCCGATCGAGAACCTCTCCAAAGAGCAGCTCTTCGAGAAATTCTCCGCCTCACTGAGCGCCGTGGCAGGTCAGGCGCGCCTTTGCGCCGATAGAGCCGAGGCAGCCAAACAAATCGCTGAGGAATTGGCCGCGCTCGGACAGGAGCTCACCGTCGGGGTGAAGCCGGGCTTCCCGATCGCGCGGGAAGTCGCCGACGGTTTCTCGGGGAAGCTGACACTCGCCGATCCCCCGGAAGACCCGGACGCCGATCCGAAGGTGATCGAAAAGTACGCCGCCTCACTGGTTGCAGCCGACTTCCTGCTGGCCGATACCGGATCGGCGGCCATCCGCTCCCATTCCTCGTTCGAGCGGCTTCTTTGCTACCTCCCCCCGGTCTGTCTGATTGCCGCCCCCAAAAGCGCCCTGCGTGAGCACCTCCCCGCCGCCTGGGGCGAAATCAACGGCGCCCTTTCCGGCGACAGCCGTCCGACGGGAGAGTACCTCCTGATGACCGGCCCGAGCCGGACCGCCGATATCGAGAAGATTCTGATCCTCGGTGTCCACGGGCCGAAGAAGGTGGTGGTCTTTGTCATCGATAACGAGTAAGGCTCTTTACGAACAAGGTTTACAGTCACGAAGATGATCACGGGCATGGCAAAGAGTTTCTCCGAAAGGCTGGCCGAGGCGGTTCGCGCGAAGAAAACCCCGGTGATGGTCGGACTCGACCCGCGCTGGGAACTCCTCCCCGAGGTATTCACCGAGGGGAAGGACCCCTCCGACCGCGCTTCGGTCGCCGAAGCGTTTGAACTCTTCTGCAAGGCGGTGGTCGATATCGTCGCCCCTATGGTCCCGATCGTCAAGCCGCAGGCGGCCTTCTTCGAGCAGTACGGTCCGGTCGGGATGCTCACCCTTGGGAAGGTGATCCGCTACGCCCGAAGCAAAGGGCTGCTGGTCCTGCTTGACGGAAAGCGAAACGACATCGGCTCCACGGCGCAGGCGTACGCCGCCGGGCTCCTTGGGGAACACAGCCCCTGGGGGGCCGACGCGCTGACGGTCAACCCCTATCTGGGGGGGGACAGTTTAGAGCCGTTCATCACGGCAGCCAAACAGCGCGCCGCGGGGATCTTCATTTTGGTCAAAACATCGAACCCCGGGGGCGGACTCTTCCAAGACCTGATCGCCGACGGCAAGCCGCTCTATCGGCATGTCGCCGATTATATCGCCTCACTTTCGTCGGGGCTTGGCGGTTACGGTGAAGTTGGCGCGGTGGTCGGCGCCACTTGGCCCGAACAGCTCGCCGAACTGCGCGAGGCGATGCCGAACAGCTGGCTGCTGATTCCCGGTTACGGCAGCCAGGGAGGATCCGCCAAAGACGTTGCCGCGGCGTTCGACGCCGACGGCCTCGGGGCGGTGATCAATAACTCGCGGGGAATTCTCTTCGCCCATCGCAGGAAAGAGTACGAAGAGTATGGTTCGGCCCGCTGGGAAAAGGCGGTCGAGGCGGCGGCCGGCGCGATGATCGCCGCGCTGGCCGAGGGAACCCGCGTCGGACGGCTGAAATAGCTCTTCCCTTCCCTTTTGCCATAATAAAAAACAAGCCCCTTTGGGGCTTGTTTTTTTGTCTTTTACGACGGACGGTTTGCCTTACTCGTTTTCCACCTCGCGGATCCCCTCCACCAAGGTATCGATCGTCATCTTCAGCTCGTCGATCGAGTGAGCGCTGGTGAGGAAGAACCGGATACGAGCGGCTTTCTCCTCAACGGCCGGATGAAGAATCGGGTTGGCGTTGATACCGTGGTCAAAGAGATACTTCGAAATCTTAAGGCACTTCATCGAGTTGCCGATGATGATCGGGATCACCCCGGTTTCGGTCGCCAGTCCGGTATCCAAGCCGTTCTTCTGAGCGTACTCTTTGAAGAACCGGCCGTTTTGGCGAAGCTTCTCGCACCGCTGTGGTTCACGCTCCAGAAGTTTGAGCGCGGCCAGTGCCGCGGCGGCCACCGGCGGGGCCATCGCGGCGCTGAAGACAAACGCCGGGGTGGTATACTTCATATAGCCGATCATCTCTTTGCGGCCCGAGACGTAACCGCCGCAGGCGCCGAGGGTCTTGCTGAGGGTACACATCCAGATCTCGACGTCTTTGCGGTCGACATTGAAAAATTCGCCGATCCCGCGGCCGGTCTTCCCGAGAACACCGAGCGAATGGGCCTCGTCGATCATCATCATCGCCTTGTGCTTTTTCTTCAGCTCGATGAAGCGGGGCAGATCGGGGTAGTCTCCATCCATACTGTAGACCCCCTCGCAGACGATCAAGACTCGACGGTACCTGCTGCGATGCTTCGTCAGGATCTGATCGATCGCGTCACAGTCGTTGTGGGGGAAAGGACGGTGGCGGGCACCCGAGAGGATACTCCCCTGAACCAGGGAGTTGTGCGACAGGGCGTCGTGGAGAATCAAATCCTCGGGCCCCATGAAGTGGCCGATGGTGCTTTCGTTCGTCTGGTGTCCCGCCGTGAAGGTGAGGGTATCCTCGGTCCCCAAAAAGTGGGATATCTCGTTTTCGAGATCGACATGGACCGGTTTGGTTCCCGAAACAATACGGCTGGCCGAGGCACTCGTCCCATAGCGGGCCGCGGCCTCCTGCGCCGCCTTGATGACGATCGGATCGCAGCTGGCGTTGATGTAGTTGTAGGTAGCGAAATTGAGGTACTTTTTCCCGTTGATGATCGTCACATCGTTCGTTTGGCCGGCGTGGACGTCGAAGAAGTGGTTCAGTTTGGTCGATTCGAGCAGTTCCATCCTCTTCTTGAAGGCGATGTACTCGGGGAACTGAGTGAAGTCGCAGGCGGAATCGTCCACTTTATAGGTCTTGTGCTCGTCGACCCGCGGACCGGTTCCAAGATACTTCTGAACCGCGGCGACCACCTCGCGGCCGGTATTGATATCGGGCAGAATCGATTCAGGGAACTGGCCGCCGAAATGATCTTCCAGCGAAGCTAAGATCTCCATTCTCTCCAAAGAATCGAGCCCCAGTTCGGTGATATCGGTATCGATCGTCAGATCTTGAGCCCGCTCTTTGGCCACCTTGCGGACCTCATCCAGCACAATCTTGGCTGTCTTGGTGAAGTCCATCGCGGCGATCTGCTGCGGGGTCAGCGTTTTGTCCAGGTCATCCGGGACACTTCTGCCGACCGCGAAGATCTTCGTGAAATCGTCTTCGTCTTCCGTATCCGCGTCGTTGTCTTTGAGCAAAGCCGCGTTAGGATCGTACCCCATCGGGTTATCGGATTCGTTGTACGAACCGAGTCCCGGTCCCTTCGCGGGCCCCCTCTTCTCGCCCTCGGAAGAAAGGGACCAGCGGGCCTTTTCGGTCAGCGTCCCCCGGAGGAAATCGTCGCGGCAGGCGTGACGCTGGATCTTGCCGCTGGAGGTCTTCGGAATGGAACCGGCCTGAACCAGAACAATCGTGTCGATCGGCACCTCATGCTCTAAGGCGATCGCCTTGCGGATATTGGCGAAGATTTCCGGGGCGTCGTATTCCTTAAAGCGCCGCTCCACCTCTTGGACCAGGACGAGCTTCTCGTCCCTGTCATCGCCGAGCATAAAGGCGCCGCCGGCATTGGGACGCAGAAGCGGGTGGGCGTTCTGCGCCGTCATCTCAATATCTTGCGGATAGAGATTGACACCGCGAAGAATGATGAGGTCCTTGATACGGCCGGTCACGTACAGCTCACCCGCGGAGATAAAACCAAGGTCGCCGGTGCGCATGAACGGACCTTCCTTGGTATCGGAGGTGAAGGCATGGAAGGTCGCCTCGGTCGCCTCGGGGTTCTTCCAATAGCCGGCCGCCACACTGGGGGACGATGTCCAAATCTCACCGACACGGTTCTCGGGACAGACGTTGAGCGTCGCCGGATCGACGATTCGGACGATCTGATCCAAAATGACGCGCCCGCTGGAGACCAGCCGCTTCACATGATCGGTCCCCGGGATAGCGTCGACGGCGTTATCGGTTGCCAGAGCGTCGGCGTCGACCGTCTTGATCACCGGGGGGAGACGTTTGACGCCGCCGGTGACGATCAAGGTCCCCTCGGCCAGCCCGAAACAGGGATAGAACGCCTCGTATCGGAAACCGGCCGGTTCAAATTTCTTCGCGAACTGCTCGAGCGTCTCTGCCTGGACCGGCTCGGCACCGTTGAACGCCACCTGCCACGACGATAGATCGAGCTGGGCGACCTGCTCATCACTAATCTTCTGGACACACATGTCGTAGGCGAAGTTCGGCCCACCGCTGGTAGTGGCGTGGTAGCGCGAAATCGCGTCGAGCCAGCGGAACGGCTTGAGCAGGAACGACAGCGGAGACATCAAGTAGTTCGTCCGCCCGCAATAGACCGGCTGAATCACCCCACCAATGAGCCCCATATCGTGGTAGCTCGGGAGCCAGAAAACCCCTAAGCTGCTGCGCGTGTGCTCGAACCCGGTCTGAATCAGCAGCGAGTTGTGGAGCATATTCCCGTGGGTGAGCATCACCCCCTTCGGTGTCCCCGTGGACCCGGAGGTGTACTGCAGGAACGCCAACGACGAAAGGTCGACTTTCGGCTCGATCCAGTTGTTCTCGCTCCCTTCGGGGACCTGATTTGTACAAAGCCACGGGAGCATACGAAGATCGGGGGTCTCGTCGATCAGTTCCGTGACCCGCTGGTAGACATCGGTCGTCGTGAGCGCCAGGGCCGCCTCGCAGCTTTTGGCGACCGCCTGGATACGGTACATCGAGCGGTTACGCCGCGGGGGATAGATCGGAACCGCGGTAGCGCCGGCGTAAACACAGCCGTAGAACGCCGTAATATAATCGAGCCCCGGGGGGAAGAGGAGCAGAACCCGCTCGCCGGTAAGATTGCGCTGCTGAAGCCACGCGCCGATCGCGCGGCAGCGCCGATCCAGTTCGGCGTAGGTGAGGTGAATCTCTTGGGAGACTCCGTCTTCGAGGTAAACAAACGCGTCGGAATCGGGCTGGACGCGGGCCCTAAACCGGACCATATCGACCAGACTCGACCAGTTGTAAGGATTAAACGTCGCGTTTGGAGCTTGGGAATGAGCCATCTGTCTTACTGCTTCCCTCAATGTCTCGGATAAACTCCGGTCCCCCGCCCGCCCTGAATAACGGACAGGGGACTAAAACATATCCATATTACACAATTTATCTAACCGTTAAAATATAACCCTCCGGTCAGACTCCGGGCACTTTTCCCCTTTATCGTTCATTTCCCTTGCCTATGAATAGCAATACCCCTTCTGAATTACCTATTTTTTACCTAGACAACTGTTTTTTCCCTGATCAGCGCGGTTGACACCGATCTTTTAAGGTATAATGAACAAAGATAGTAATTTACTAAAAGCTTGCCTTTTACACAAGATAGATAATCCGAGCGTTAAGTCCCCCGGAGAACGCCGGATGAAGGAAAGGATGAATGATGGTCATTCGAATCGTCTGCGCCGCCTGCGGCGCGAAGCTCGACGCGCCGGAGCGTTTGGCCGGCAAAAAGGGGAAATGCCCCAAGTGCGGCGATATCTTTCAGATTCCGACCCCGGAGGCCGCGAAACCGGTTCCGCCCAAACCGAAGAACAAACCGTCGGCGATTCAGTTCGATGACGCCCCGGCGCTGAATCCGACCGGCGGATTCCCGAAGAGAATTCACATAGACAATATCTACGTGATTCTCTCCTCGAACCGGGTGATTGCCTTCCTGAAGTACGGCGAGGGATGGCAGCTGAATGTCGGGCACGGTTTCGCCAATGCCAAACAAGAAAACAGTATGCTTCCCGAGGTGGGGGACTATGTTCTGGTTGAGGGGAACGTTAAACAGACCGACAACGGCCGACGGCTGGTGGGGATTCAGTTTTTTAAGATCGGCAAAGCCAGTGACCTGCAGTCCCTCACCCGCGACGAGGCGGAGATTCTCGAAAAACTCGTCGATCGAACCACACTGACCGGGTCTCAGAAGAAACAGCTGCTGCTCTATATCCGTGAGCGTTTCTTCTCGTCGTTCACCGAGGACGCCCTCGACGTGATCGAGTACCTCACCGGTGAGGACTTTCACTCACAGCAGGTCGGTGACTGCCAGTGCGAGAATACCGTCGGGCTGCGCACGGAATGAGACAACAGCAAAAAGCGCGCTAGTTCCCCGTAGGTATGTCTCCTGCGGGGTAATCGTCCGGCTGGATATTCTCGATCCCAAGACCGGTGTCGGGGAAAAGGATCTCGATGGCGTTTTGCGTAGGAATCAGCGAGGACGCCGGGGCTACGGGATCCTCTAAGACCGCCTCATGAACCTGCGGGTGGATCAGCGACTCGGACAGATAGGGGAGCTGTTCCAAAAACGCGCTGTCCGCGTTGACCGGGACCTTCTGGCCAATCTGCCGAACCGTACTCTTCGCGATCACGACCGCCAGTTCCCGACCGAAGAAGCGCAGGATGGGGAGAACCACCACAATGGCGATCAAAACCCCGCCGACTACCGAAATTAATAGATCACTGGGGTGCCACCATGACTCTTTGTCGCGCGGCGGACGGGCCAAAGCCGATTTCGCCGGCCGAACGCCCAGCCACTCGGAAAGCTGCCGAACCTCGGAGATCGCCGTCGAACCGATCCGCTCGACCGCTTGGGTGATCACGTTCTCGCGCTCGGTCTGTTCCGGCGTACCGGTTCGCGCGAGACGCTCCTGCGGCGTACCGCTCGGTTCCACCTCGGGGAGCAGCTCCCAATAGTACTCGTCGCGGAACTCTTCCCGAATCTCACCGTTGCGCAGCGGGGAGCGGGGCCGCGCCCGGCGGCGCGGACGATTCTGCTGCTCACTGATACGCTTTTTCCATTCGGCCAGCGCCACGGAGTCGGCCTTCGGTGCCCGACTAACCAGCAAGGGGCGATCGTACATCTTGCACGGCGCGAACGCAGCGACGGTAAGCGGCGTGTCGTACATTTCCCGCACGGTGTACGGCGCGCTGCTTACCTCCAGCGGCCGATCGTACATTTCCGTGGGCATCGGTGGGGCGCCTGAGACGACCAACGGCCGGTCGTACATCACACTGGCTTTGTACGGAGCCGGCTCGACGATCAAGGGCCGGTCGTACATCGCCCGGAACCGATATGGGGCCGACTCGATTTCCAGAGGATGATCGTACTGCCGCCGCGCGATGAAGGGGGCCGCGGGAACCGCCAGCGCAGCGCCGTACATCTCGGCGAAGCGGTAGGGACACCTTTCCACTTCCAGCGGCTGGTCGTACTGGTGCACCCTGGAGTACGGGGGCTCGCTTACGGTCAGCGGCTCGGCGTACATCCGGCGGATCGTGTACGGGGCCGGCTGCACTACCAGCGGGGCTTTGTGCATCACGGTCCGCCGGAAGGGGCAGCGCCGGACTTCCGCCGGGTGGTCGTACAGTACCGAGGTGACGAACGGTCCGCTTTCGATGTACAGCGGAGCACTGTACATCCGCGTCGGGGCGATCGGACTGGGTTCGGCGAAGCTCAGCGTCGGAATACCGACCGACGGCCGAGATAAAATCAAAAGGGTCTCGGCATAGAGCAGCGTCGTGCGGGTGACCGACTCGCGCTGGATTTCGATCGGCTTGGAGTACATCACCTTCGCGGCATAGGGACGCGGGGGGATGAGGATCGGCTCGGAACTGATCGATGTGGGGATCGGTTTATCGGCCGAGGCGATAGGTTCGGCGGGACGCCGGCCGGTGACAGGCGGGGAGTCGATCGACGAGGGATCGACCTCGTAGACGGTCATCGGTTTGGGAACAAACGAGCCGCGGGGAAGATTCAGCCGAGGAATCTTCGGAATGATCCGAGAAAACTCCGTGGGAAGCGAATGGGGGGGCTGTCGAGAAGGCGATTCGTCTTCGGGAGAGGAATACCGCTGAGCGTGGTCAACCTCGTCCCAGATTCGCCGACAAGTTCGATCCGCCAGCCCCTCGGGGACAGGGGGGCAAGGGCCCGAGGGGACATCGTCCGGGGCGCCGGTTCGCTCCGGCCGGGGATCGTCGCCTTGAGGGGAATCGAGGGGATTATCCGGACGCAGACGCCCGGTGTTTTCGATCTGCTCGAAAACATCGTCGGGATGTCTCTTTTTTCCGGACCAAAAAACCATTCCGCTCCCCGCTCGCGATTCTTAGCCGCGTTTTGCCGCGTACCTGTTACCCGCGGCCCATCTAAAGCAAAACGGCTGCCGGTTCCGGCAGCCGAAGCGCTCATTTCTTTCTTTTCGTCAGCTCCCCGCTGTATTATAGACTTTTCTATCGGGGTCACAAAAGAGCAATTTTTTGTCTTTGAATAATCTGCTTTTCCCGAATCCCCCCCGCAGCCGTTAAAACTGTCCCCGAGCCGTGTGGGTCTGTTGGGTCTGTCAGGCAAGGGCGCCCAGCGCCGAAGCCAGACGCTTCTTGGCGGCCATCAACCTGGTGGCGACCGTCTTCACCGGAACGGTAAGGGTTTCGGCGGCTTCGCGGTAGGTCATGCCGCGCATGCAGACCAAGTCGATGACCTGCCGCTGGACTTCGGGAAGACGGCCGATCGCCTCACGCAGCTGAGCGATGGTGTCCCACAGCTCCACGGTCTGAGCCGGATCACGTTCATTTCCGCAGAGGATCGAGGCGAGCGAATCACCTTCGCTGTGCGAACCGCCGAAGGTTTCGTCCAAGCTGACGGCGTCGTGACGCTTGGCCTTGCGGCGATTGTCGATCGCCTGATTCGAGGCGATTCGGTAAAGCCAGGGGCGGAAGGCACGTCCGGCCTCGAACTGCGAGCACTTGCGGTGAACCTGGAGGAAGGTCGCCTGGAAGACGTCCTCGGCGGTCTGACGATTGCCGGTCATGCGGAAGAGGTAGTTGAAGAGCTCTTTCTCATAACGATGAACCAGCGCTTCGAACAGCTCGCGGTTTCCGGTCAGACGGTACTCGTTGAGCAGATCCTCGTCACTCCAGCAAGCCAGATTGTTGGTCAGTTCGGTGCAATTCATCATGATGTTCACCTTTAGTCCCTGAATGGCTGATTGTTTTTGCCCTTACGGGGGATACTTTAAGCAAGAGGCGTGCCAAACCGTCCGGCGATTTCCGGAAAAAGTTCTGAGAAAGAGGGTAAAAGCACGTTTTTACGCTGGTTTTCCAGCGGTTTTTTACAAAAGATTTTTTTCTGGAGAGAATCGTCTTGGGACGGTTTGAAATTTTTACAATCTTTCCGACCGAGGCGCTTTGTAAAATTTTCAAAATCGGGGGCAATTTCTGAGATTTTCCCCGTTTTTACAAAGACATTTCCCCGTGCCGCTCGTAGCGGAAGCGAAATTTAGATAAAAAACAGAAAATATTCCTCTGGTCAAAGCTCCGGAAAAAGATTACAGTCCCCGCGCGAGCGCGCAGCAGGCGCTCTTTTGCTCCAAAAACCGTCTGTACTTACCACCCCCCTATGGACCGGACCGTGCCCCAGCGATATCGTGCCGTGCTGTTGTTGGCGATGGCGATTGCCCTCCTCGCCGCGGCGGGATGCAACGGTGTGCGGCGGCGGCTGACCATTACCTCCAATCCGCCCGGGGCGACGGTCTATATCAACGACCGCGAAGTGGGACAGACCCCGATCTCCCAGAACTTCGTCTATTCGGGAACCTACAAGATCCGTCTTTCCAAAGAGGGGATGGAAACAAAAACGGTTATGCACGAGGTCAAAACCCCCTGGTACCTCTGGCCGGGGGTCGACTTCTTCTCGGAAAACTTCGTCGCCGGTGAGCTGCGCGACCACCAGACCTGTCACGTGGAACTAACGGGGAAACGGGTCGTCCCCGATAACGAGCTCTTCGAAAACGCTTCGGCGATGCGCAGCGAGGCACACAGTAAAGCCGACCTGATCCACTATCAGGGGACCGCTCAAGATATCGCCTCCGCGCCGGCGGCCACTACCCCGGCGGCGGCCCCCTTACCGGCTCAGGCGCCGCCGCTGTCGACCGCCGAGGGAACATCTCCCGCCGCGGGAGACACGACCGCGCCACCGCTGTCGACCACACCGGCGCAGGATATCCAAGGGCCGAAGCCGCAGGTCATTATCCCGCCGCGGGTCGATGTCAACCACTCCGGGAACGAAAAAATCGCGAATCAGAACAGTACCGAGCCGCCGGTTCGATGATGGTCTCGGCCGGCCGGAGTGTTCGGCACAAGGGACTATTGTGTCACTCGGCCGCGCCGCGCCAGCGGGAAAACTTCTCACGGCAGAAATCGACGAAACGATCTTCCTCGATCGCGGCGCGCGCCGCGGCGACCAACCTCTGATAGTAGGTGATATTGTGTAAGGTCAGAAGAATCGGGCCGAGCATCTCGCCGCAGTTGAAAAGGTGATGGAGATACGCGCGGCTTCTTTGGCACGCCGCACAGGGGCACCCCTCCTCGAGCGGACGGGGATCGCGGGCGTGAACGGCGTTGCGCAGCCGAACCGAACCGGCATCGGTGAACGCCATCGCATTGCGTCCGTTGCGCGTCGGCATGACGCAGTCGAACATATCAACCCCGCGCCGGATTCCCTCCAAGATATCTTCCGGACGCCCCACTCCCATGAGATAGCGGGGACGATCCTCGGGAAGATAAGGGACGGTCGCCTCAATGCAGTCGTACATTTCCTGCATTTCTTCACCGACCGAAAGCCCGCCGATCGCGTAACCGCGGAAATTAAGCTCCGAGAGCTGCTCGGCACAGCGGCGGCGCAGATCATATTCCAGCCCCCCCTGAACGATGGCGAACTGCGTTTGGGTCTGAAGCGTGTGGGCCTTTTGGCATCGCGCCGCCCAGCGGACCGAACGCTCCATCGCGTCCTCGATTTTCGCCCGCTCGTTCGGAAGGCCGAGGACATGATCGAGTACCATCGCGATGTCGGAACCGAGCGCCTCCTGGATCGCCACCGCCCGCTCGGGGGTGAGCGACAGCTGACGGCCGTCGACGTGTGAACGAAAGACCGCACCCTCTTCGGAAATCTTGGTCAGCTTGGCCAATGAGAAGATCTGAAAACCGCCCGAGTCGGTCAGGATCGGGCCGGTCCAGCCGCAAAACTTATGGAGACCACCCAGCTGTGCGACGGTATCTTCCCCGGGACGAACCATGAGGTGATAGGTGTTCCCCAAGATGATCTGTGACCCGGTCGCCTCTAACTGGGAGACTTCCACCCCTTTGACCGAACCGCGAGTCCCTACCGGCATGAAGGCCGGCAGTTCAATGGTCCCGCGCGTTGTGGTAAAACGGCCGCGCCGGGCGGCGCAGCGGGCGTCCTGATGAATGAGCGTGTAGTCAAACATGGCTGGGAGGGAAACCTCTTTGGCCTAGTACATTTTTGGAACGATGGTCACTCCACAGCCGTCCCCATCGGGATAGACAATCTGTCCTTCAACGAGCGTTACCCCGTGAATCCCCCCGCGCTTTTCGATCTGATAAGGACCGTCGATGTAAATGTCGTCGAGAATCGGGGCGAACTGCGCGACCGCCGACGCGGAAACGGTGGACTCGAAGACGTTGCCGATCAGTGTCTTTAAGCCGAGTGACTTCGCCTTTTGAATCGCTTTGTACGTCAGAATAAGGCCGCCGAACTTCACCGGGCGAAGATTCACCCCGTGGAAACATTCGGCGCAGCGGTCAATGTCGGCAAAGGACAGACAGCTTTCGTCGGCGTAGATCGGAATGGGGGAGTTCTCTTTGAGAACCTTCATGCGCCCCCACTGGCCGGGGGGAAGCGGCTGCTCGATCATTTCAATCTTCAGCTCGGCAAAAAGACCGAGCAGGTCGAGAACATCCTCGTAGCGCCAC
Organism: Thermoguttaceae bacterium; assembly: GCA_017434455.1. Lineage (GTDB taxonomy): Bacteria > Planctomycetota > Planctomycetia > Pirellulales > Thermoguttaceae > RUG695. Next base: position 26,361 of record JAFRFG010000043.1, read on the forward strand.
TGACCGCTTAAATCGACACGCAGACGGGCATCGGTCCGATGGCGAATCTCCTCCACCGCCTCGATATCGCCGCGGGAACCGAGCTCCAGGCGATACAGGGGCCACTTGGGAGCCGCCTCAAACTTTTCGATCATCCGCTCGGGATTGTCTTGGGTGATCGTGTAGCTGGAGAGGGGCAGTTCGGAGGAGGGATTCGGCCAGATACTGCGAAGGGGACGGCAGGTGATCTTCCCCCAAAGGTCACAGGCGGCCATCTCAAGGGCGCAGCGGGCCGACAGCGAGGAAAGGTGCGAGGCAAGATATCGGTTGAAAGCGCGCGGATCGGCCAAGGCGTAGTTGGCCAGATCGGAGGCGAGCCCCTCGACGTCACGGGCGATCTCTTCGATCTTCGTTCCCAGTAAACTCTCTTCGGCAACCTCGCCGTATCCCCGAAGCCCATCTTGCTCCAGTTCGACGATAATCGCCCGCACTACGCTCACGGTACTCCCCTCGATCATTTTGTAGCGCGTTAAGGGGAGGTCTGTCCTGTTGATCCGAAGTCTCATAACCGTCCGCTGCTCGAACCGTCTTGGTGTTGCCTAACTACCCATTTTATGAAACCCAGAGAATTCCTGCAATTGGGTGGAAGGCAAGATTTTTCTCCCGATGTTTTCCCTTGCCCCCTGGATACCCCGGCGGGGAAGCGTCTAACCTTTTCCGGCCCGAACCGGGTGATATACTATTAGGGGGTTCTTCCGCCGAGCCGTTCCAATGAATCGGCCGCGGGGAAAGATAACGGACCCGGAGAACCGTATCAACGGTGAGCATCAGATTAAAGGCATATCATGAAAATCGGTTTGGTTGGCTATCAGGGCTGCGGAAAAACGACTCTCTTCGACTGGCTGATCGGGCGCGCGCCCGACCCGTCCCGCGGCGGTGTCCAAAGCGCGATGGCCTCGATCCCGGAACCCCGCCTGATCTCCCTGGCGAATCTCTATCACGCGAAAAAGATCGTCTACGCCCTGATGGAGATCGTCGATATCCCCGGGCTGGCGCGCGACTCGGTCGGAAACGCCGCTCGCTTGGGACATCTGCGCGAGGCCGACTTCCTGGTCTGTGTCGTCCCGACCTTTGACGGCCGTGACGTCCAAAAGGAGATGGACGGTTTCCTTCAGGAGATGATCTTCGCCGATATGGAGATCGCGGAAAATCGTATCACCCGTATCGGTGAACAGAAGAAAAAACATCTTCCCCGCGAGGAGCAGGAGAAACTCTCCATCGAACTGGGCGCGATCGAGAAAATCAAAGCCGGACTGGAATCGGGGCATCTCGTCTCGGTCGACGACCTTACGGAAGAGGAGTACAAGCTGACCCGCTCGTTCCGGTTCCTGACCGAAAAGCATCGGATGATCTTGGTCAATACCGCCGATGACGAAACCGATTTCGCCCAGTACGAGAAGTTCTCGACCCCGGAGGTGCCGGTCATTGCCGTCTCGGTCGGTCTGGAGTCGGAACTGGCGAAGATGCCCCCGGAAGAACGTCAGCAGTTCCTCGACGAAATGGGACTGGTCTCGACCGACCGCGATGGGATCATTCGCAAGCTCCTCGATCTGTCGGGACAGATGGTCTTTCTGACCGCCGGAGAGAAAGAGGTCCGCAGCTGGCTGATGACCAAAAACGGGACCGCCGTGGAGGCCGCCGGATGCATTCATTCGGACTTCGCGAAGAACTTTATTCGGGTCGAGGTGATGTCGTGCGACGATCTTCTGCGGCTCGGCAGTGAACGCGAAGTGAAGGCCGCCGGTCTGAACCACCGGGAATCAAAAGATTACATCATTAAGGACGGTGATATCATTGAGGTTCTCGCGGGAAAATAACCCGCAGCCCTCCCCACCGCTAGAAGAAAGTACTGCGGATGTCTACCCAAAAAACGGAAGATTCGACCGAGCGATTCGGCTATGTCTTTAATCTCCTCTCCGACGACCGCCCAGGGATCGTCGCGGGGGTCAGCAGCGCGATTAACTCCATAGGCGGGAATATCGAGGCGTGCAGTCAGACCGTTCTGAATCGCTACTTCACGATCATTATGACCGTTACCCTCGATTACCCCTGGGACTGTAAGGAACTCGGCGAGAAGATCCTCACCGAAGGCCGGCTGAAGGGATGCCAGATCTCGGTTCGCCCGGCGGTGATCTACCCGGGAGGACGTGTGGAAAATCGGCCCGATACTTTCGTCATTACGGCGTTCGGCCGCGATCGAAACGGGATCGTCTCCGCTTTCAGCCGCTACCTGGCCGAAAAGGATGTCAATATCATCGACCTGTACGGCAATCGAACCGGTAAGGAAGAGTTCCTCCTCATTAGCCAGGTCGAAGTCGACGCGCGGCACGATATCCAGAATCTTCAGCTCGACTTGGAAGGGATCGGAAACGAATTGGGCTTCACCGTTAAGCTGCAGCATAATAACATCTTTGTCGCGACGAACCGGCTCCGGCTCGAGCGCTAGCGCCCCTACCCTAACCCAAAAGAAATACTTCTTGCGATGATTCAGACCGATGAAATTCTGACAACGATCCGGATGCTCCATTCGGAACATCTCGATGTCCGCGCGGTCACTTTGGCGTTGAACCTAAACGACTGCGCCTCCCCCACCGTCGATCAGATGGTCAAAAAGGTTCGTCATAAGATCATGCGTTTCGCCGGGCGGCTCGTCGATACCTGCGATGAGATCGGGGGGAAATACGGGATCCCCGTGACGAACAAACGGATCGCCATCTCACCCGCCTCGATTCTCCTGTCGGGACACAATACGCGCGGGGCGCTGGAATTGGCCCACGCCCTCGACCAGGCCGCGCGCGACTGCCGTGTCGATTTCGTCGGCGGCTTCTCGGCACTCGTGCAAAAGGGAATCTCCGCCGGTGATCAGGTCGTCCTCGACTCGCTCCCCGAGGTTCTCTCGCAAACGCGAAAGGTCTGCTCCTCGATCAACGCGGCCAGCCGCAAGGCGGGGATTAATGTCGACGCGCTCCATCAGCTCGGTCATATCATTCGCGACGTCGCCGAGGCCGATTCGGCGAATCGCGGCTTCGCCGCCGCGAAACTCGTCGTCTTCGCTAATATCCCCGAAGACAACCCCTTTATGGCGGGCGCCTATATGGGGATCGGCGAGCCGGAAGCGGTCGTGAATATCGGTGTCTCCGGTCCCGGGGTCGTCGACTCGGCTTTGCGCCGCCGAATCGCCCTCGCTCAGGAGACCGGTAAAAAACTGACCCTCGCCGATCTGGCCGAGGAGATTAAACTCTCCAGTTTCCGCGTTACCCGTGTCGGTGAATTGATCGGCCGTGAAGTCGCCGATATACTGAATATCGCCTTCGGAATCGTCGACCTCTCGCTGGCTCCAACCCCGACGATCGGCGATAGTATCGGCGAAATTATCAATACCCTCGGTATCTCCCGCATCGGCGCGCCAGGTTCGACCGCCGCGATCGCGATGCTCAACGACGCCGTCAAAAAAGGAGGGCTCTTCGCCTCCAGCTCCGTCGGGGGGCTCTCCGGCGCGTTCATCCCGGTCTCGGAAGACGCCGCGCTGGCCGATGCCGTTCGACAGAAACATCTGTGTATCGAAAAGCTCGAGGCGATGACCAGTGTCTGCAGTGTCGGGCTCGATATGATCCTCATCCCAGGCGAAACGCCGCCGGCGACTATCGCCGCGATGATGGCCGACGAAATGGCGATTGGGGTGATTAATAATAAAACTACCGCGACCCGGCTGATCCCCGTTCCGGGCGCTAAAGCCGGCGACTGGGTCGACTTCGGCGGCCTGTTCGGGAAATCCCCCGTGATGGAAGTGCGCAATGTCGATGCCTCGGAAGATTTCGTTCACTTCGGCGGACGAATCCCCGCTCCCCTCCAATCCCTAGGCAACTAACCGGCGAGGCGCCGGGGCCGGTTGCCGTAGGAGGCGTTTTCGAGCGTAGGAAAATCACTGCGGCGAGTCGCTTCCGTTGGTCGCTTGATTTATTGGGATGGGGTTGTTTAATTTCTCTGTCTATCGCACAATGCTATGTCCGTTTCCGCGCTGACGATCACCTGTCACGATGTCTGTAACCATGGCGCTTCGCTGCAGGCGTGCGCGCTGGCGTCTTACCTGCGGGAGCATGGCTGCCAGGTGCGGATCATCGACTATCTCCCCGACTACCTGCGGCATGAGGCGTCGTACTGGCGCGTCCCCAATCCCGCCTGGGCGAGGTCGTTCCTTCGGCGGATGATCTATCGGATCGTTAAGTTTCCCCGCAATCGCCTCTTCGCCCGGCGCCGCGCGGCGTTTGATCGCTTCAATCAACATTATCTTCCCCGGACCGACCGGCGGTGGTTCAGTTCCGAGCAGCTGCGCGAAGAGCCGCCGCGGGCCGATCTTTATATCTGCGGGAGCGATCAGATCTGGAATCCGCTCTTCCCCAATGGCCGGGATGGGGCGTTTTATCTGGACTTCGCGCCGGCCGAGGCGCGAAGAATCTCCTACGCGGCGAGCTTTGCCACCGAGTCGATTCCCGCGGAAATGAAGGAATCGGTGAAAGAAAGAATCGAAAAGCTCGACGCTGTTTCGGTCCGAGAGAGCTCCGGAGTACGGATTCTCGCCGAGATGGGGATCGAAGCCCGGACGGTCGTCGATCCGGTCTTTTTGCAGAAAGGTGATTTTTGGAAAAAGATCGCGGCAGATTCCCCTCTGGCCGGTTGGCTCGGTTCCCAAAAGTACCTTCTCCTTTATCGGTTCGAAGGTGATGACATGGTCGGTGCCGCGGCTCGTCGGCTGGCTGACAGCCGGGGACTGAAGCTCTTCTCGGTCAACGGCGACCCTCTTGCCGATCGGTCGTTCGATCGTTTTGGGCCGGATACCTTCTTATCGCTGATTCTCAGCGCCGAGAGTATCCTGGCGACATCGTTCCACGCGGCGGCGTTTTCAGTTCTCTTTCACAAGGAGTTCCTCATCGCCCGGCGCCGTGAGGCGATCAATACCCGAATGGCAGATCTGTTGGCTTCGCTGGGGTTGGCAGATCGGCTGATCGATCCGACGGAGACGGACAACCGGCGATCCGAAATCGACTGGGCAGCGGTCGAGAATCTTCTGACCGGGGAAAAATCGCGCTCGGAAAGGTATCTTCAGGAGAATATCGCGCGGGCCGCTCAGCGGGCGGTCTGATAGACGTCGAGCAGCGCCTCGAGGGACGAACGGATGGAAAACGGGCTTGCCTCCAAGAGTCGGCACCCTTCCTCTAAAGTGAGCTTTTTGGCGAATCCCTCTTCCAGGGCGTCGGCCCACTCGGCCAGGGGAGCCCGCAGCGACACGGTCCGGACGCGATCGGGAAATGTCTCGGTGAAATCGGGGGTAATCACGTCGGAGCAGACGGTGAAGAGGCCTCCGGCGGTCGCCTCCATCCCGACAACGGGGAGCCCCTCCCCGGCTAAGGAAGGGAGCGCAAAGAGATCAAAGCAGCTGGTCATCAACGGAGCAGAATCACAGTAGCCGGGGAAAAGAACCACCGATTCGAGACCTTTCTCTTTGGCGTGCTGCATAAATTGGGGGCGAAGCGTACCGTCACCGGCGAGGAATAATCGACAGCGAGGATTCCTCCGATAGAGTTCACCGAAAATATCGATCAAGAGAGGTTGGTTTTTAAGAAGAGAACCCATTCGACCGGCATTCCCCACCACGAGATTCTCATCGGAAAAACCGTACCGGGCGCGGACCTCGGCACGTTTGCAGGTAATATTCCGATAGCGCTCGGTCGACATGCCGCAGAAGATCACGCGGCATTGGGGATAATCGCGCCAGTTGTCTCCCAAAAGGAAGCGCGCGGCGTTGGAACTGCAGGGGGTGATCGCCGTGGCATAGCGGAGAATCTCGGGAATATTCTCCCGTAAAAAGCGGCGGTAACGCATCTTCCCCTTGAAACCGGCGGGGGGACGGTCATTTTCGTTGTATCGGCTGCAGTGGCAATGAACCACCCGCACCGGAACGCCGGCCCGGGCGGCCGCGCGGGCCTGGAGCCCGCCGGAGTGGACCGAATGGGTATGAAAAACGTCGTAGCGCTCTTTTTTCAGCAGCGCCTCAAGCCCCCCGTACGGATGGTATAAACCGAAGAGTTCCAGCCCCTTTTGGACCTTGGTCAATTTCGGCGCGTAGTAGATCGTACAGCCGTACGAGCGCGCCTCCTCTTCGAAGCAGCCGCCCAGCTCGGAAAGATAGAAATCGAACGTCACACCGCGCTTCCCCTGCCGGCGAATCTGGCGCAGCAGCTCGATAAGCCACGACTCGATCCCCCCGATTCCCAAACTGTAGGCGGCATGTAGAACGCGCATAGGAAATTCAAACCCTTTTTATTCCTCCGGAATGACCCCCGAAGAGGGGAGATTCGGGTCGACCTGCTGAACCGGGGGGGCGATCGGAGCGATCGTGAACGACTCCTCCTTGACCTTCTTCTCCCAGCCGAAGTCGACGGTCGCCTCGATGTTCCAGATCCCCTTGTTGAGCGAGACATTCTGGAACCACAGTTCCGAATAGCTCTTCCCGTTGACGTAGTACTTTCTCATGTAAGAGGGCTGCAGGTCGGACAGGCGCAAAATGATAATGATCCGCTGGAAGCTTCCCGCGTCGACCGCCTGACGGGGATACGCCTCGATCCAGACCTCCTGATCCTGCCGCCCCTTGGGGGTGACCAGATTCATATAGAAGCGGTTCTTGAGATTCTTGGCGTTGGCGATGAAGAACAGGGGGAAGGGACCATCCATCGACAGGTCCATATTCCACTGATCCTCGGGAATCGGGTAGACGTTGACGATTCGATTCCTAAAGTCGTACTCGGCCCAGCTTTTGCCGTCGCAGACATACTTCAGCTCGCCGCTTCCCTTTTTGAACTCCATCTTCGGTTCATCGTCGGACGAGGCGCCCGGCTGATAGACATATTCCCCCTCGACGTGGTAAAGGAGCTTGTTGGGAGCGATGAACTTGAATTTTCCCCAGGTGTGGGACAGCGGAATCTTGGAGTTTCCGGTATTGCGCAGGAAGACCCCGCCGTCGTGCTCTTTGATCTGAACCTCACAGGAAACCCGCTTAATCTGTTTTCCGAACTCTTCCCAGCGAAGAAGGAACTGGTCCAGCAGCGCCTCCTGTTCGCGGGTCATCGAGAAATTCTCCGGGGGAGGGATGATCCCGTCGGCCGACGGCTGGATGAGCGGCGCGGCTTGTCCGCCGGGGTCCTGCTGGGGGGCCGCCTGCTGCGCAGTGGTCGGCTGGGGCGCGGCCGGAGGTGTCGCGGAAGCGCCGGCCGCCGGGGGGATATTCACCGGCGTCTGCGCGACCAACAGCGGTGATTGCCCTTGGGCGGGGATCGGCCCGGACGCGGAAGCCGGAGGATAGGCCGATTCGACGTTCATCCCCCCTTGAGAAAAGGCGTTTTCTTGGGAGGGACGCGCCTCGGCGACGGCGGCTGCCGGGGCCATCGGAGGTGTTTCGGGAAGAATCGGTTCAGCAGCCGTTTCGGCGGCTGTCCCGGCCGCGGACGCTTCGGCCGGCGGCGCGGCCCGGAGATTGGACTGAAGCATCAAGGGGGACTCGGGCAAAATCGACTCCACCGACGATCCTTCGGCCGGGGAACCGGCCGTCGCGGCGGAATCCGGAAGGAAGGCCGGCTGGGGGGTCTGGCCGGCGGCGGTCGTGCCGTAAGGGAATTCGGGGACATCGACCGAGTCGATCATGTCGCTTTGCGCCGCGGGGGCCTGCGCCACGGTCGCCGCCGCGCCGGGGGCGGCCGCCTGAGGCAGAAGCGTCCCGGAAGGGGTCGACGCGAACGCGCTCGCGGAAGCGGCCGGGGCAGGGGTGCCGCTCCCTTGAGCGGCCGCAGCGGTTTCGGCGGCCCGGTTGGCCTGGGCGGGCGGGGTGTAGTTCTTGAATCCTCCGGTACGTTTGGCCCCGGAGTTGGGGTTATTGGTAAAGGCGGCTTCGCGAACGGTGCCGGAAGATGCCGCGATCGGCTGCTCCCAGGCCGCGGTGCGGACAGAATCCTGCCCCAGACCGATGGACGCATAGCCAACGGCAAGCGATATACCGAGAACAATCGCTGGTAAAATAACGGTCAGGCCCGAAAACACTCTTTGTCTTCGCCCCATAGAATCGGCTGCTCCTTCGGCCGGTAAGGCGGCCGCTGCGTTTATCGTTCAGATCCTCGACCTGAAAAATCTTTATCTTCAAAGTAATAGGGAGTACAGACGACTCCCCAACCGACTTATAGCGGTTTTTCCCCTCTCGGTAAAGATCGTTTTGAAAGGAGCGCTTCCGGCGGGGAAAACCGAACCGCACAAGAAATAACTTAGAGCAAAAAACGCCCTCGACGATTCCGAGAGATTAGAGTATAATAAAATAAAGGGTATTTCTGTAAAAATGGGCGGTCTAGCCCCACCAAAGGCCCCGCCAGAGGATCCTATATCTTTCGCCAACAACTTATGCCCGCCAAAGAAAGACATTACGGGTACGGTCCGTGGGAATATCGCTACGCCTGTCGCAGCTGCGGCCACGCTGTGCGTGAGCCGAAGAATCAGCTCCCGTGCAGTATCTGTGGCGGCGACTTCGGCCCCAAGACCTCGATGCGCAAGGTGTACCTCGAGGCCGAGAAGCCATACGAGACCATCGAGGTGGAATACCAGATCAAGCCGACTCTTTGGGATCACATCCGTTCCCTGCTCGGGTTTCATGTCGAACCGAAGTACGGTGTGCGTGAAGAAAAACGGCGGCCGACCCGCCGATGGCGCTGGCAGACGCACGCCGAGGTCGAAGAAGAATCGGGGATCCTCCGCCACGAAGATTTTCTCTAAGCGCCGGGGCTCTTTCCCGTGGTTTTCACTGGGGGGGAGGGCTTTTTCGGCTCGGCCCTTGAAATCCGACCGCGAAAGTGGTAGAAATGAACGATCGTCGCGCGTGATTCGCCCCAAAGCCGACACGCGAGTATCCAGGAAAAGTAATTTTTTAACATCGGTGAAAAACGAGCAGACTTATGGAATTCTTCAAAGGCAATACTGTAGGGATTGACCTGGGGACAACGTTCTCCTCGCTGGCGCAGGTAGACGAAAATGGCGAACCGCGGCCGATTCCGAACGAAGACGACGAGGTCGAGACGGCAAGTGTTATTCTTCTGGCCGAAAGCAAGCACGTCATCGTCGGGCCGAACCGCAGCCGTGCCGCGATGGAAGACCCGGAGAACGTCGTGGAGCGTATCAAACGCCAGATGGGGGTCGTCAACTATAAGCGCACCTTCGACGGTCACGAGATCACGCCGGAATTCATCTCCTCGCTGATCTTGCGCAAACTCAAGCAAGACGCCGAAAAGCATATCGGGCCGATCGCCAACGCGGTCATCACCGTCCCCTACTACTTTAACGATACCCGCCGCAAGGCGACCCAAGACGCGGGGAAAATCGCCGGCTTCAACGTGATCGACATCATCAACGAGCCGACGGCAGCCGCGCTGACCTATGCCTGGCACCGGGGCGAGCTCGGCCACAAGTCGACCAACGACGGCAAGCCGCGCCGGGTTCTGATCTACGACCTCGGCGGCGGCACTTTCGACTGCACCGTCGTTCAGTACACGGGGAACCACTTCAAGGTCATCTCGACTGACGGCGACGTGAAGCTCGGCGGAGTCGACTGGAATGACCGGATCGTCGACTACGTCTGCAAGCAGTTCCAAGAAAAACATGGAGTCGACCCGAAGGAAGACATTCGAACGCTTCAGATTCTGCGCAACGACAGCGATATCGCCAAGATCACTCTTTCCTCGCGCGAGAACACGACGATCACCTGCCGCCATCACGGCAAGTCGCTCGCCGTTCCGCTCAGCCGCGAGCTGTTCGAGCAGCTCACGCGCGACCTGCTCCAGAGAACCAGCGACACGGCGGAATTCGTCGTCGAGCAGGCCGACCTCCAGTTCACCGACTTAGACGCGATCGTCCTGGTCGGCGGCTCGACCCTCATGCCTCAGGTTCCCGCGATGCTCAAGAACCTCACCGGAATCACCCCGTACGTCAGTGAGGGGCTCAATCCTCACACCGCCGTCGCCTGCGGCGCGGCGATCCACGCGGCGATCCTCGAGGCGAAATTCAACCCCCAGGGGCAGCTTGCTTCCCGCGTTCAAAAGCTTTTGGAGAACGTCCATCAAGAGGATGTCAACTCGCACGGTTTGGGGATCGTCGCGACCGACCCGTCCAAGGGAGAGGTCGTCAATCACATTATGATCCCGCGCAACACGACCTTGCCGTTCTCCATCTCGCGGACATTCAAAACCAATAAGCCGAATCAGGAGCGGATCACGATTCAGGTTCTCGAGGGGGACGCCCCCGACCCGCAGGCCAACTCGCTGCTGGGCAAGTGCCGAATCACGAACCTTCCTCCCAATCTCCCGCAGGGAACGCCGGTGGAGGTGACCTACTCGTTCGACAAGTCAGGGCGCATTTCGGTATCGGCCCGCGAAAAGGCGGGGAACACCGAAGCGGCCATCGAGGTGGAGCGCCGCGGAACCCTGAGCGAAACCGAAGTCGAGGAGTTCAGTCAGCTGGCCAATGAGTACTCGATCGAGTAAGCGCCCCCGCAAAGCGCTCTTTTAGGAGCCGTTTAAGAGCCTCATTCCGCGAAATACCCCGGCTGGGAGTTATCCACACTCAGCCGGGGTTTATTATAATAGTCCACAATAAACGCAAGTTGCTTTAGCCATACTTAGGATGCGAAAGGCCAGATAACCGATGCAAAACCAAGGTGTCCGCTACGACAAAGAGGCCCTCAAGGCGCTGATTCGCGAAAAATCGCTGAAGTTTGGCGACTTCATTCTCGCCTCGGGGAAAAAGGCGAAATACTATCTCGACGGCAAGCAGGTCACCCTCTCGGCGGCCGGGGCGATGCTCATCGGCCAGGGGATCCTCGATCTGCTCCTCGGTGACGAGCGCTTCCCCGACGCGGTCGGGGGGATGTCCATCGGCGCCGACCCGATCACCGCGGCGGTCATCACGATGGCGGCGGTCAGCGGCCGCGGCGATCTGAAGGGGTTCCTCGTCCGCAAACAGAGCAAGGGGCACGGGACGGACCAGTATGTCGAGGGACCGGTCCGCGCGGGCGACCATGTCGTCGTCGTCGAAGATGTCGTCACGACCGGAGGGTCCTCTCTTCAGGCGATCGAGCGGATCGAGGCGGCCGGCATGATCGTCGACGGCGTGATAGCTATCATTGACCGTATGGAAGGGGGACGCCAGGCGTTTGAGCGGCACGGTTATCGGTTCCGTTCGCTGCTGACGATCCAGGACTTCGGCATCACCCCTCCGGAAGCGTAATTGAATATGGCCGACCGATCTGGCCCCGAATATATGGGGGAAGCCCCTGTCGGGACGATTCTGCTCGAATTTTCGACCCCGATGATCATCGCGTCGGTGATCGCGGCGACGTACAATTTCGTCGCGCGCATCTTCGTCGGTCAAACGATCGGGTCGGTCGGTATCGCGGCGCTCGGGATCGCGTACCCGATCATGCTCATTCAGCTGGCGTTCGCGATGATGGTCGGAACCGGGGCCTCGACGCTGATCGCCATCGAGCTCGGGAAAAAACGTTTCGACCAGGCCGAAAAAATCCTCGGTCAGGCGATCTTTCTCTACATCGTCTTCTCGGTTCTTTTTATCCTCCTGGGGCTCCCGCTGATCGAGCCGCTCCTGCGCCTTTTCGGGGCCACCGAAGAGATTCTCCCCTACGCCAAAGAATACCTCTCCATCATCATCTGGGGAATGTTCTTCTCGAATATGACCTTCGGAGTGAACAACTTCATCCGCAGCGAAGGGAAACCGCGCTTCGCGATGATCACGATCCTCTTCTCCGGGCTGCTGAACCTTATCTTCGCGTGGCTGTTTCTCTTTGTCTTTAAGACGGGAATCTGGGGAGCGGCCCTGGCCAACGTCCTGGCGTTGGTGATCACCAGCGTCTGGGTCTCGTGGCTCTACCTGTCGGGGAGGACCGTTCTGCGCTGGCGGCCGCGCTATTTTTGGTTTCATCCCGCTCTGGCCTGGGACATTATTATCTACGGGATGGTCCCTCTGGCGACACAGTCGTGCTCCTCACTGGTCCAGGCGGTTCAGAACAACGTCCTTCGGGCTTACGGAGCCAGTTACGGCGTAAAAATCGGCCTGGGGGCCGCACAGGGGAGCGTCCTGGCGATCAGTACGATGGCGACGATCTTCCCGATCACGATGCTGGTTCTTATGCCGATTTTGGGCCTCAGTCAAGGGATGCAGCCGATCGTCGGCTACAACGTCGGGGCGCGAAAACACGACCGCGTGCTGCGGACCCTTAAGCTGTCACTGTGCTGGTCCTTCTCGATGTGCGTTCTGTTCGTCATCGTCATGCTCTTCTTTCCCCACCTGTTCCTAAGGCCGTTCGTTAAGACCACCGACGTTTCTTTCGTCCCGATCATGACCCTCGGATCGCACGCGCTTCGGTGTATGATGCTCTCGTTCCCCGCCGTGGGGATCAACGTGATCACCAGCGCCTATTTCCAGTCGCATGGCCGGCCGATCCTCTCGTTCATGCTGACGATCTTCCGACAGCTCGTCTTCCTCCTTCCGGTTATCTTCGGACTGCCGCTGCTTCTGAGCCGTCTGGGGATTTTTGAGCCGCTCGACGGAGTCTGGCTGGCCTACGTCATCTCCGACGGAATGGCGCTGATCATTTCGACTGCCCTGATCGTCAGGGAATTTCGCATAAAAAATCGGGTGATCACCTCGATACAAGGATAAAAAAAAACGCGCTTTTCCAAGCGCGTTTTCCTTCGGAAAGCCAAGCGGGCGTTTACTCCGGCAGCCGAAAGATCGTATGCTCGGCCGGCTCGGCCATGTCGGGGTAGTCCGAGCGGTTGTGGCTGCCGCGGGTCTCACGCCGATTCAGCGCCCCCTCGACGATCAAACGGGAGACGGTCAGCATATTCTGCAGCTCCCACCCCAGTTCGGTCTTGAACTGATACGAGAGGACGTACCTCGACCAGTGGGAGATATTTTGCAGCGCTTCTTCCAGCCCGTGTTCATCGCGAACCACCCCGGCGAGGCGCCACATTGTGCTCTTTAAGGAATTGCGAATATCGGCCAGGTCCAGATCGTTGTGCTGGCCGGAGCCGGCCGAGATCAAGCGATTCTCCACCGGCCTATTCTCGATCGGCAGTGCGCGGTAATCGTCACTGATCTCCAGCGCGATCTCCCCGGCCAGGCGGCCGGTCATCTCGCCGAAGACCAGCGCCTCGAGCAGGGAGTTCGACGCCAAGCGGTTCGCCCCGTGCAGCCCGGTACTGGAGACCTCGCCGGCCGCCCACAGCGAGCGGATATTCGTCCGCCCCTGCGCGTCGACCGCAACCCCGCCCATCGAGTAGTGGGCGCCCGGCCGAACGGGAATCTTATCTTTGGCGATATCGATCCCGAAATGGGCACAGGTCTCGGTGATCCCGGGGAAACGCTTATAGACCCACGCGGGATCTTTATGGCGCAGATCGAGGTAAACGTTCGGGTGATTGGTCTTGATCATCTGGCGAACGATCGATCGGCTGACGACGTCGCGCGGCGCGATTTCCAGCCGATCGTCGTAGTCTTTCATAAACCGATAGCCGTCTTTGTCGATCAAGTAGGCCCCTTCCCCGCGCATCGCCTCGGTAATGAGCGAGCGGCTCCCGCCGGCGATGTAAAGGACGGTGGGATGGAACTGCACGAACTCCATATCGCGGATCTCCGCCCCGGCGCGGTACGCCATCGCGACACCGTCGGCGCAGGCGACGTTCGGGTTGGTCGTCTCACGGTAGAGCTGGCCGACCCCCCCGGTCGCCAGGATCGTCTGCTTCGCCCAGACCAGTTCGGTCTCGTCCGATTTGCTCCAGTGAACCACCGCGCCGCGGCAGAACCCGTCGGCGGTGAGCAGATCCAGCGCGTAGGTATCGTTCCAGACACGGATATTCGGCCGGCGCTGAACCTCCGCGGCAACGGCGCGCATCACCTCTTTCCCGGTCGCGTCGCCCAGAGCGTGAATAATGCGAAACTCGCTGTGTCCCCCTTCGCGTCCCAGAAGGAGATCGCCGTCGGGGCGGCGATCGAACTGCGCGCCATATTCGATCAGCTGGCGGATTTGGTCCGTTCCTCGCTCGACGATCATCCGAACGATCTGCGGGTCACACAGCTCTCCGCCGGCGATCAGGGTATCTTTGACATGCTTGTCGTAATCGTCGACTTTCATATCCCAGACGGTCGCGATCCCCCCCTGAGCTTTCGCCGAGTTGGAATTCGCCAGCCCATCTTTACAGATGACCAAGACCCGAAGCGACGGATCGACCGCCAAGGCGGCGCGGCAGCCGGCCAGTCCTCCGCCGATGATCAGAACGTCGGTGAAGAAGTGGGGATGCCGTTTCGCGTGAAAGGGGGCCAGAAAACGGGGGGTGCCGATATCGGGCGTGAAAACAGCCATAGCAACTCCTTGCGTGGCGCGCAAATAACAAAACCGTTCGGAGGAAATCCTTCCTCCGAACGGCTGACCGTGGAACAGGTTCGAAAAGCGTTAGGCCTTCACCGAGGTGTCGAACTGGCCGTCGAAGGCGATCTTGCTGGGGGAGAAGTTGATCTTCTTAACGAACTCGTACGCTTCCTTGGCGCCGAACTCGCGGTCCATCCCGGAGTCTTCCCACTCGACCGACAGCGGACCCTGGTAGTCGATGTCGTTCAGAGCGCGGATGATCTCCTCAAAATTGACGCTTCCGTGCCCGAGGGAGCGGAAGTCCCAGCCGCGGCGGGAATCGCCGAAGTTCAGGTGGCTGGCGAGGATGCCGCTCATCCCGTCGAGCTGGACGGCTGCGTCTTTCATATGGACGTGGAAGATACGATCGGGGAAGCGGCGGATGAACTTCGCCGGATCGACGCCCTGCCAAATCAGGTGGCTCGGGTCGAAGTTAAACCCGAAGGCCGGGTGATTGTTCAGAGCCTCCAGAGCGCGCTCGGCGGTGTAGAGGTCGAAGGCGATCTCGGTCGGGTGAACCTCGAGGGCGAACTTCACACCGTTTTCCTGGAAGACGTCGAGAATCGGGGTCCAGCGTTCGTTGAGCAGCTCGAACCCGGCGTCGATTTCCTTCCAGGAGATCGGCGGGAAGGAGTACAGAAGCGGCCAGATGCTCGAGCCGGTGAAGCCGGTCACGATGTTGACACCGAACTTGCGGGCGGCCAAAGCGGTGTTCTTCATCTCTTCGATCGCGCGCTGCGCGACGCCGTCCGGATCGCCGTCGCCCCAGACGTAGTCGGGGACGACCGCCTTGTGGCGCTCATCGATTTTGTCGAGAACGGCCTGCCCGAGGCAGTGGTTCGAGATCGCCCAGCAGGACATGTTGTACTTCTTGAGCTGCGCGTGCTTCTTCTCGCAGTAGTCCGGCTCGTTGAGGGCACGGCGAACATCGAAATGATCGCCGCCGCAGGCCAGCTCCGCCCCTTCGTATCCGATTTTCGACATAAAGGCAAACAGATCCTCCGCCTTCATATCGCCCCACTGTCCGGTGATCATTGTGATCGGTCGTGCCATAAAGATCAGCTCCTTTACTGCGGCTTGCGCCTTTTTCTGCCGGACCCCGCGCGCTCCGCGGCTTTCGCGCTGACCTTGGCGCGAACGAAAGCCCAAAGAGGGGAAGACCGGAAAATGTGATGGAAACAACTTAAGGTGATTCTATCATATAGTCAGTCCCATAGCAAACGATAAACGAGGAAAGCGGGAAAAATTTTTCCGTTCACGCAACAGTGGCGTCCTCACGGCCGCTTGGCCCCCTAAGCGGGCCGCCGCCGAAGCGCTCACCCGGGTGAGTTGAAACGGTTTCGAACGTCGCTTATAATGGGCGCCGTGCCTTGCCTCATCTTTTGCGCGCGATACGGTACAGGCGGCTTTTAAAAGCGCGGACGAGCATTTGGCGCGTATCATCGATACACACGATAGACATCAACGATAAGGAGTTTTTACGGTCATGGCGGACGAATTTGAGGAACTGGTCGGTCTGGAAGAGGAAGAACTCGAAGAGGAGGAACTCGAGGAGGAATCGACCCCGGAGGCGGACACGCAGGAGGGGGGCTCAGGCGGCGACGACACGGTCCCGTTTGTCCATCTGCACGTCCACTCGCACTATTCCCTCCTCGACGGCGCCGGCAAGATCGACGCGCTGGTCAACCGAGCCAAGTCGCTCGGCATGACGGCGCTGGCGCTGACCGATCACGGCAATATGTACGGCATCCTGGAGTTTTACCAGCGATGCCGCGACGCCGGGATCAAGCCGATTCTCGGTTTCGAGGCGTATATCGCCCCCAAAAGCCGGACCGATCGCTCCACCCCACCGCGCGAATCGTTCTATCACCTCACCCTCCTGGCGATGAATAAGGAGGGGTTTTACAACCTTCTGTATCTCACCTCACAGGCGTTTATCGACGGTTTCTACTACAGACCACGCATCGACAAAGAGCTCCTTCGAACGCACAGCGCGGGGCTCATCTGCCTGTCGGGGTGCGTCTCCGGCGAGCTGTCGCAAATCATTCGCAATGGAAACGCCTCGCCCGAATCGATCGCCCGGGCCAAAGAAGTCGCCCGGTGGTACAAAGAGCTCTTCGGCGACCGGTATTACATCGAGCTTCAAGATCACGGTCTGGAGATTCAAAGACTAGTCTTCGCCCCGCTGATAAAAATAGCCGAGGAGCTCGACATTCCGACGGTCGTCACCAACGACGTCCACTATGTACTGCGGGAGGACGCCGACGCGCAGGATATTCTGCTGTGTATCAATATGGGGAAATTTCGATCCGATCCGCAACGGATGAGAATGGAGAGCGACCTATTCTATCTGCGCAGCGGCCGCGAGATGCTCGAGGCGATGCCCGACCACGCCGAGGCGATCGCGAACAGCTGCCGCATCGCCGACCGGTGCGAAGTGGAACTGGTGCTGGGAGAAAGATTCTTCCCCAACTTCACTCCGCCGGACGGAAAAAGCTCCGACGACTACCTGCGCGAGGTCTGCCTGGCGGGCTTAAAACGCCGCTACGCGGGGGTCGAGCACCGCTGCAAAGACGGCGTCCTCTCCGACGAGGTGATGGCGCGGCTGGACCGCGAACTGGCGACGATCAAAAAACTGGGCTTCGCCAACTACTTCCTCATCGTTTGGGACTTTGTCCGCATCGCCGAGGAGCGCGGCATTCAGCGCACGGCCCGCGGCAGCGGTGTCGGGGCACTGGTCTGCTACGCGCTGAACCTCTCCCACGTCTGCCCGCTGGACTTCGACCTGCTGTTCGAGCGTTTCCTGGACGAGAACCGAACGGAGGCGCCCGATATCGATATCGACTTCGACCAGGACCGGCGCGAAGAGATCATCGACTACGTCCGCGAAAAATACGGCGCCTCGAACGTCGCCCAGATCGGGACCTACGGGACCATGGCGGCGAAGATGGCGATCCGCGACGTCGGGAGGGCCCTCGGGATGCCGATTCCTCAGGTGAACTCCCTTACGGCACTGGTTCCCAACGGCCCGAAGGTCACGCTGGCCAAGGCGTTTAAAGAAAATCCCGAACTGACGAAAGTTTGCGAGTCTGATCGGGACGTGGGTGAGTTGTTCGACTTCGCCCGAAAGGTGGAGGGGTTGGCCCGCTCCGCCGGAACACACGCCTGCGCGGTGGTGATCTCTCCCAAGCCGCTGACCGAATTCCTCCCCCTGCACCGTGTTCAAGGGAAGGGAGACCCGATCACCCAGTGGCAGGGGCCCGAGGTCGAACGGGCGGGGCTCCTCAAGATGGACTTCCTCGGCCTTCGGAACCTGACGATCCTTTCGAACACGCTCGACATGATCGAGCAGGCCACGGGCAAGCGGATCGACCCGTACCGGCTCCCGCTCGACGACAAACCGACCTTCGAGCTGCTGTGCCGGGGCGAGACCAAGGGGGTCTTCCAGCTGGAGTCCGAGGGGATGCGGATGCTCCTGGCGAAGATGAAGCCGGACAACTTCCGCGATATTATCGCGTCACTGGCACTCTACCGCCCCGGTCCGCTCGAGGGGGGAATGGTCGACGATTATATCGACGTTAAGCATGGCCGCAAAAAGCCCAAGTACGCCCACCCGGTGATGGAGGACGTTCTGGCCGAGACCAACGGCGTCATGGTCTACCAGGAACAGATCATGCGGATCCTCAACCGTCTGGGGAAAATCCCGCTGGCGGCGTCGTACACCGTCATCAAGGCGATCAGCAAGAAGAAGCAGGAGAAGATCGAGAAAAACCGAGAGGAATTCGTCAAAGGGGCGCAGGAAAACGGCCTCTCCGAAGAGAAAGCGCGCGAAATCTTCGCCCTGATCGAGAAGTTCGCCGGCTACGGTTTTAACAAGTCGCACTCCACCGCCTACGCGCGAATCACCTACATCACAGCCTACCTGAAAGCGCACTATCCGGCCGAGTTCATGGCGGCACTGTTGAACGGCGATATTTCGAACCGCAACTTCACCAAAAAAGACAAGACCGTCGAACACCTCGACGACTGCAAGCGAATGGGGATCGAGGTCCTCCCGCCCGATATCAACCAAGGTTTCGCCAACTACCGAATCCTGGACGGCAAAATCACCTTCGGGCTGACCGCCATCAAAGGATGCGGCGCCGAGGCGATCAACGAGATGGTCCGCGTCCGCGAAGGGGGGGGGCCCTACCGAAACCTCTTCGATTACTTCGCCCGCAACGAGGGGGCCGCGGCGGCCCGATCGCTGATCGAATCGCTCATCAAGGCCGGCGCGCTCGATTCGTTCGGCGCGCGGCGCTCGCAGCTGACCGCGTCGATCGACAAGGCGCTCAAGGTCGGCCAGGCGCAGGCGCGCGATCGAATGGTCGGACAAATGAACCTGTTCGAGGAGATGGACGACGAACCGGAAGAGGACCCGACGGCCGCCGCGCTGGAAGGGCTCCCCGACATCCCCGAGTGGGATGATCGAGAAAAGGCGGGGAACGAGAAAGAGGTTCTCGGGTTCTACGTCTCGACCCACCCGCTGGCGAAGACTGAGGAGCAGATTCGCCCGTTTATCACGCACAGCTGCGGCGCGGCGTCCCGGCTCCCCGATCGGACGGCGGTGATCGTCGGGGGGATGATCTCGGGACTGGAGGTCGCCACGACGAAAAGGGCCCGGGAGGGATACCCGAGTCAATACGCGCGCTTTACGCTGGAAGATACGGACAGCCCCATCCAGGCGATCATTTGGCCGGAACAATTCCAGAACCGGCGTGACTTAATTGTCCCCGACGGCGTGATCGTCGCCGCCGGCCGCATCGACCGCTCCCGGTCGAAAGCCGACGACGACGGCATGCTGATCATCGACCAGGTCTATACCACCGATGAGGCGCGGACCCAAATGATGCGGGAAATCTCGATTACCCTCAATGAAAGCGGCGGACGTTCCGCGCTGGGGACCCTCTACGACATCCTAAAGACCTACCGGGCACCCGACAACAGCGGAACGGCGGTCTCGCTGAGGATTCGATTCGAGGACGGTCAGATCGGACTGTTCACGATCCCGCGCTTTAGTGTCCATTACAGCCAGGAACTGCACGACCGGGTCGTTCAAAGTTTCGGTGACTCGTCGCTGCGAATCATCTGCTCCCATCCGCAAAGGCGGGCGGCTCCAAGCCGGGGGAACTGGCGGCAACAATAGGAATCGGGACGCTTTTAACGCCAAAAGGGGTCTCGAAAGGTTATCCCACCCCTTGCGGGGGAAAAAATCAAAGGTAAAATGGCCGAAAATTCGCTTAAAGGTGAAGCAGTTCCCTTATAAAGGGGCAAGGCCGCCCAAGGCACGATTCGCCCCTTATCGGGGGGCTTGACCCAAACGCCGGCCTTGATATACTCTCCCTTTAAGTTGCTAAAGCATGTCTTTGGCCCGGGAGGAGCCGCTAGCGCGGCGATGCTGTCCGCCATCGAGCAAAGTGGCAGGTACCGTTAAAAGCTAGCGTAGCTCAATTGGCAGAGCGGTTGATTTGTAATCAACAGGTTGCGGGTTCGATTCCCGCCGCTAGCTCTGAGAAAACTCAGGCCGAAGCGTTGCTTTAGGGAGCACCACACGGTGCGGCCTGCTCAAAATGGGGGAGTTCCCGAGCGGTCAAAGGGGGCAGACTGTAAATCTGTTGGCTCAGCCTTCGGAGGTTCGAATCCTCCCTTCCCCATTCCATTTTGAGTCCTGTAGAAGCGGGGCCAGTCGCGGGTGTAGCTCAATGGTAGAGCCACAGACTTCCAAGCTGAAAACGAGGGTTCGAGTCCCGTCACCCGCTTTGAGGGGTTCACAGACCCAAGTGTACGAACAATTTCACCGCAG
>JAFRFG010000044.1 GCA_017434455.1 Thermoguttaceae bacterium
CACCATGGCGGTGAGGTTTCGCTTCGACGCGTGGGGCGATCACAACCGAAGTATCTTCTCCGGCACCGAGGGGGGCGCCAGCTCGATCGAGTTGAACGCGGAGAAAAAGCGGCTGGAATTTTGGCTCTCCATCAACGGGAAGTACACCATCCTCAGCACCCCCTGTGAGCCGGGCTTGTGGCACACCTGCTTTGGCGTCTGTGACGGGAAAGATGTCATTCTCTACCTCGACGGCAAAGAGGCGGCCCGTCAGGCGTGCGCGGGGAAACTCACCTACCCCGCCAAAGAAGAGGCAATGGCCTACTGCGTGGCGGCCGAGGTCAATGCCAAGGGGGACGGCGGGAGCTTTATGGAAGGCGCCATCGGCTTCGCCCGGCTCTACAACTGGGCACTGACCCCGGAACAGGTCGCGGCGCTGAGCGCCGAATAAATAAGCCGCCGGTGTTTCTTAAATGAGAAGGCGTTCCTTTTTGGGAACGCCTTTTTCTTTTGTTCTTTAGAAAACAGGAACGGGGATCGCCGCCTGGCGGGAACAGGGAAGCTGAACGACCGAAATCGCGAACCACCCTTCCGAAATCCGACACAGGCCGACGGAAAGCCCCGCGAAGCGTTCGTCCTTCTCAAATACCTTCGGACGAAGCGGGACCTGTCCATGGGCGGGGAAGGCCTTGGCGAAGATCAAACGCAGGGGGATCTGGGCACGGATGCTCATCGGACCGTCGATACTGACCAGGCCATCGCGCACGAGGATAGCGTTCCCCTTCTCGTCGATCACCGGCTGGTACGAGACGACCGCCTCCACATCGTCCCACTCCTGGTCCCCCAGTGCGATATAGTCGAACCGAAGCCGAATCTGGATCCGATTCTCATGGAACGAAACACTGACCGGGTCCTCGAAGGCCAGCCCGAAGATACAGCCGGGATCCTCCTCGTCGGGAGCGGCCCGCAGCCCCTCGCGATGGAGCGTATCGGCCAGATGGGCGCGCAGCTCGGGAACGGAAAACTCTTTTCCCGCCAGATTCAGGCGGTCCAAGGCGACGTTCAGAGCCGATTCATGGATTTTCAGATCGGCGAAGGCCCCCGGAAGAGTCTCCGGTTCACGGGTCTGAGATCCGGGCGTATAAGTTTCACCAAACTTCATCGAGGCCAGGAGCCAGTCGTTGGTCGTGCGCGAGTTTTTCATCGTCAGGTGAAGACCGTTGTTCGACAGGGGCTGAAAAACATTCTTCGCCAAGCGATCGTTCAGCGCGCCGAACCGCGAGTTGGTCTCCGAATCGACCCGCGTTTTGACCTGATTGACGATCTTGCGCCGCATCTCTTGGTTGATCTGCCCCTGCATCGACTGATACTGTCCGCGCACCAGCTCGCGGGCGAACTCACCGACCAGCGGAACAAAATCGATATCGGTCCGGACATCGTTCAAACGGTTCGAGTTATTGACCGCCACCTCGCACTCAGAGCAGGCGACCTTCTCCCCGGTCCACTCGATCAGCTTGCGTCCCAGATAGACCGCCTCGCTTTGATTGAACAGCTGGGCCGGAAAAACTTCGCTCCGGGTCGAGGCAACGATCTTTCCCGAGACGTACAGGTGCATCAGCAGCCGCGCGTCGTCGGGAACGAGTTTGATCCGGACTTGAGTATCGGCCCGCCGGCTCCCGGCCACGGGATTGTTGAGAATGGTCTCCTGAACCACTTCGTATTCCGGGTCTCGCTCGGGGATGAACCGGTTGATCAGGTATTCCGAGACATAGACCTTGATGTTCGGGTTGTCATAGATGGCGGGAATCGCCTCGCCGAGTTTTTTCGCGGCATTGGTCTGGGAACTTCTCAGCTGAGCGGCGCAAACCGACATCCGCCGTCCCGCGTCGGCGCCGCTGGTCTTCTCATACTCCTCGAACGCCAGGAGGAGATCCCGCATATCCCCTTGGTCACAGACCAAAGGCGCCATCATCTCCAGCCAGGGAGCCAGAGCGGCATTTTGAAAAACCTGCCGCTGCTCCTCGGTCATGGAGGTCATTTGGACTTTCGATTGAATCGAGTTGATGCACCAGTGCAGCGTGCTCTCCTCTTCTTCGATCAACGAGAGCCGATCGACCGTTTGGGCCGCGGCATCGCCGCTTGTCATCGAGACAGGAGTAAAGGCGGGCTGGAACGGATCGTTTTGAATCCTCAGCTGTTTCAGACGGGATAGCGCCTCGTAGAGACGATCCACCTCAAAACGTTTGCGCCACTGAATCCCTACCGAGGTGACACCGAAGAAATTACGAACCGCTTCGGTCCTGGCCAGAAGCTGATCGATCTGGTAGCGCTCCAGCGCGCGCTGGGGAATCAATTCCCCCTGAAGTTCGGCTTTTCGATAATGAGCCGCGAAGGTCCAAAGATAGATCCGCCGATCGAGCTGATACCGAAGCCCTTTGAGCAGCTCCACCCGCTGCTGGGGTTCGTACTGCTCGATGGTCCTCGGACCGCGGTATTCTTCCGAACCGGCCTGGGCCGTTCCCGCGGAACCGACAGAAGGGGTGATCTTATGGTCGGCCGGTACGGGACACTGTCCCGCCGGAGTGTTGTCGGCATTGTTGGCGAGCTGAGCTTCCATCCGCGCGTCCTCTCGGACGATCAGCGCCGCCAGTTTCTGCAGGGAAGCCAGCGACGCCTCGGGACGCTCCCCCAACTGATCGAGAGATTCACGAATCAGGCGTTCGACATCGGCAACCCACGCGGAGGTGGCGGGATGCTCCCGAAAGAGGTCGAGCGAACTGTCCAACCCCTGCAGCGCGGCCTCGGTAAGAAGACCGTAGTCGAAGTCCTCCCCCGCGTTGGAGTTCGACGCGTACTGGCCGTCAAGAACATCCTCGGGAACGAGAACCGTGTCCGTCGAGGCCGCCGACGTGATCTGGGAGGTGAACGGATCGTCCTGGGCAAACAGGAACAGAGCGCTCCCCACAGCGAGACAAAGAAAGACAGCCGCGCGGAACAAATTCAAGCTCCCGGCGGCAGAACAGGGGGTTGACCTTGTTCTTTTCTCTGGCGAAACGATGGCGTCCATTCCTTCAGTTTCGTAAAACTGTCTTTATTAAGCTTGACAATACTTTAGGTTTGGCCAGGACAAACGATCCCCGCGCGGGGAGTCTCCTATGTCGCTTATATCGGATAAAACGGTTATGATGTTTAGCGAAATCCTGCCATCCCTCCCCCAAAACGGCTTGCCCGTTTTTCGGCCGCCAGTGCCCCCTTGAAAGGGCTCTTAAAGGGAATATAATCACCCGCTAACGGCTGTGTTATTTAAGATGGCTTGTTGCCTTTAGCTATTGCGTTTGTCCCTTCCTTTGGGGGGGAAAGGGGCGCGGCAAGGCCAGGACCGTCGGCAAAACATACACTAAGGATCGTACCAATGACCATCGATAAAAGTTTGAAAGTCAAGAAGGGTGTCTCCCGCGCCCGCAACGTCCTCACCCGTGTGGAGAGAATTGAGCGTCTCGAGAAGATGGATAAATTCAGCGAGGGTGATTCCCCGTTTGGTCTTCCGAAGACCCGTGTCTACCGCGTCGTCCTGAAGAAGAAAAAGAAGGCCAAGGACGAGGGCGACGCCGCCGCCGCGAAGAAGTAAATCGCCGCCGGCCATCCTCCCAAAGGCCGCGCTGGCTCGGTGAGATGGGTGTTCCCTTTTGTTTTTTGCGCAAGAGGGGCACAGCGTCTGAGGGCTTTATATATCCCGGCGTGCGAGCGTATGGTATTTCCATAAAAAACCCGCTTTAAGCGGGTTTTTTTATTGGTTTATCGGTCTGTTTAGCCGGGTGTCACTGACGAGAGCAAAACGCCAGCCCTTCGATTTCGACCAGCAGGTCGTCGCGGCAAACATCGGCGCGGGTGAAAGTCCTCGGGGTGGAGGTGAGAATCGCCCCGCACCGGGAACGGATCTTTTCGTAATCTTCCTCGGGACGTTTGACATAGACGCGGGCGATCGCCATATTGTCGAGCGACGCGCCGAACCCCTCAATCCCATGACGGCGCAGGTTATCGCCGTCGATCAGCCGACTGATATTCTCCAGAGTCTGCTCGGTCTGGCCGACGGCGTCGCCGATGAACTTCGTCTCGGAATCGACGATGCTGGCCGTCCCCGAAACAAAGATCACGCAGCTGTTGTCGCGGACCACCGCCATCGCGCGCGAAAATTTGGGGCTCTGGGGAGAGTAGACCGCGCCGTAATCAAAGGCGGAGGTCTGATCGGGATTCTCCAGGGGGACACAGCGAACGTCGCCGCGCGCGGTCGAAATCGCGGCGGCGGCCACGGTCACGCTCATTCCGTCGGCTCCGATCCCCGTACTGGCCGGGTAGACATCGCCGGTGAAAGTCTCGGGGATCAGCCCCGGAAGGAAACGAACCCCTTGGAAAAAGTCGGTCCGGGCCCGATTGAGCTCTTTGTAGCGCTGAGTCTGTCCCTCGGGGCGGACAATACTCCCCTGATAGAGCCAGGTTCGCAGCAGACCGGGAACCGAATAACCGTACTGCTCAAGGGCCGAGCGCATCCGGCGCAGCGCGTCCAACGACTGATCGTAAGCGCCGGTGAGATTCGCCTCGGGGAGAATATCACCGAAGAAACCGTACGACACGTTGTGCAGATCAACCGAAACGGCGCTGGGGCTGTGGCGGCGGATCCGAATTCGGTGCGGGGCGCTGCGCATCGCCCAGACTTCGAAGATAAACAGGAGCTTCTCGTCACAGGGACGCTGCGGAACGTAGGTAATAGCGGGAACGTGGTCACCGTAGTAGTCGAGGAGCATCCGGTGAATCACCTCGCGGTCTTCCATTCTGCGGAGGAAGACGGTCTGAATCAGGGTCCCCCCTTCGAGACGCTCGCGCCGCAGGAGCAAATCGAGCCGAGCGATCGCCGAGCGTGCCTGTTCTTGAAGATTCGGTTCATCAGCGGCATCAGGGGGAATCACGGCGCAGAAAGTGGTCACGCCGTCACAATCGCACGACGAAAAGGCGCATCCTTGTCCCTCGGTCTTGAAAAAGTGCTGTTCGTTTTTTGAATGTTCCACGCTAGTCGCTTCCAAGGCAGGTAAATCCAAGCAACGGCCCCACCCAAACTGCCGCGGGGAGACCAAGTCAATATTATCCCCATTATAACCGAATGAGAACTAAAAAACAAGAAAGATAGCCGCCGTACCCCGGGGCCGCGCAAACAAAAACACGCGAGCCGACAGCGGCGTTTTCGCTGCTGCCGGCTCGCGCGCTTATAACGCGGAAAGACCGCCCGCGGAAAAATTAACGCTTGCTGAACTGCGTACCGCGGCGGGCCTTGCGCAGACCGTACTTCTTACGCTCGACCTTACGAGCGTCACGGGTGAGCATGTGCTCATCGCGCAGCTGCTTTTCCGTGTCGGGGTCAAAATCTTTCAGTGCGCGGGCGATACCGAGCTTGCAAGCGTCGGCCTGTCCGTTCGGACCACCGCCCGAGACGGTGATGACCAGGTCGACGACGTCCTTTTTCTCGGTCAGGGTCAGAGGAGCCAGGACCATGGCGCGAAGCTTGTCGGTCCGGAAGAACTCGGCGAACTCACGGTTGTTGACACTGATCTTGCCATCCCCCGGACGCATACGAACACGCGCCACCGCGGTCTTGCGACGACCGGTTCCGAGCTTGTCGTTCTTTCCATTCCCTTCCAGGACATAATTGCCACGCTTGATCATGAGATTTTTTCCGCTTTCCTTCTAGTTTTGTGCTGTAGATTTTTTTCTTCCGGCTTTGGCCCCCGAATTTAGTCCTGAACCGCCGACTGGAGAACCTCGCTGGTTTTGCACAGCTGGGGCTGCTGGGCCTGATGCGGATGAGTGTCACCCTTGTAGAGCTTGAGCTTCTCGAGCATCGCCGAGCCGAGTTTGTTCTTGGGGAGCATACGGCGAACCGCTTCGCGGAGAATCATCTCGGGCTTTTTCTCCATACGTTCGGCGGCGCTTTCGCTGCGCAGCCCCGGATAACCGGTGTACCACGTATAGCGCTTCTGAACCCACTTTTTGCCGGTGAACTTCACCTTCTCGACATTGGTGACGATCACGAAGTCGCCGCAGTCAATATGCGGGGTATAAGTCGGGCGATGCTTCCCCATAAGAATCATCGCGATATCGCTGGCCAAACGACCGACGACCTGGTCGGTCCCATCGATGACCCACCACTTTTTCTCAACCTGGCCGGGTTTGGCCATAAACGTTTTATCTTGCATTTGATCACCTTTAACAGATGAAAGATCTAGAGTATCTTCCTGTAGTATGGATAGTTTTATTAGTTTAACCGTCAAAGGATAACCGACAAGGAGGGGTGGGGCGCTTTTTCCCCTGCTTGAGGAAAAATTTGCCCCGGAGATCGTTTGTTTTATCCAGCCGCGGGAGATTCCTTAGTTTTCCCCGGCCGCGAGGCCAAGATCCATTCCGGCGAAATATTCTTTCAGACGGCCCAGCAGAACATCGAGGATCTCGTCGTAGGGCCACGACCCCAATTCTTGGGAACCCTTTTTTAGGTGGACGCGGTCCGATCCGCACCAAAGCCCAAAATCGGCGTCGTCGGTCTCTCCCGGGCCGTTGACCCGGCATCCCATCACGGCAATCGTCAGACGACGGTCGGCAAACGGCGCGGTCGCCTCGCGAACCTTGCGCGCCAGCGCGACAAACGCCCCATTTTGAACCCGCGAGCAGCTCGGGCAGCTGACGATATTCAGCGCCGGGTATTTCTCCAGCGCCGGATCAAAGATCACTCCTTGGGCGACGTTCCTGAGGATGAGCTTTCCGGCTTCGACCTCCTCGATTTTATGGTCGTTTTCGACGGTCAGGGAAACGCGCAGCGTCTCGCCGATCCCCTCCGAGAGAAGGCGCTCCATCGCGTGGCGCGATTTCATCACCCCGACCGGGGGAAGGCCGGCTTCGGTCACTCCCAGGTGCAGCGGCACCTCGGGGCGAAGCTGTCGAAATCGTCGATTGACGGCGATCACCACCTCGGGATCGGAATCTTTGATCGAGACGCAATAGCGGAAGAACCCGATGGAGTCGAGAAAAAGGGTCTGATCGACGGCGCTTTTTAAAAGCGAGTCGAACCGGGTACTGTCACGGTCATCGCAGGAGCGGGCGCCGCGGATCGCGGCGCGGCTGGCCGGGCTTAAACTGCCGCAATTTACCCCCACGCGCAAGGCGACGTCGTTGTCGTCGGCAACTTGCGCCAGATAGCGAACTTTCTCTTCCCACGGCTGTTCGGGCCGGCGGTGATGAAGGTGCCCGGGATTGTAGCGGATCTTATCGACGCAGGGGGCGATCTTTTCGGCCAGGAGGTAGTTCTCCTGAAGATCGACCGAAAGCGCCGCGCTTGTCCGGCGGCGAATCTGCGCCAGCGCCTCGGCGTCACGATCGGTATCGACCGCGATACGAACCAGCGCGGCCCCGGCGTCGCTTAATGCTTGCGCCATCGCCGCGGTCGCCTCGATATCACAGGTCTTGGTCGCGCACATGGTCTGAATCGCGACCGGCTCTCCGGTACCGATAAAGAAGTTCGCGATTTTGATTCTTCTTGTCGCCATACCGGTACCGACTAGCCCTTCTTTTTGAGCGTCACCGTGCGGCTTTCCCCTTTGACGAGAACATCCAGATCGACCCCCCGCTCCAGGGCTTCCTCACTGGTCAGCCGGTGGAATGTCTCGATATCGGGAATCGGCTCCCCGTCGGAGCCGACAATACACATTCCGTCACGCAGACCGGCGTCCCAGGCGATCGTCCCCGGGGTGACCGAAAGAACGACCCACCCCGAATCGACCTCGATCTGAAGCCGGCTGGCCGAATCGGCGGTCAGCGGAATGAGCATCAGCCCCAAATTCGCGTCGCGGTAATGCTTCCCCCGCTGCACCAGTTTTTCGGTCTGAGGGACCCCCACGTAATTGTCGGGGCGAATCTCGACTTTGATCGGCAGATCGCGCGATTGTTCCTCGCCGCGGCGCAAAATGGTCAGACGATGGTCGGCGTCGAGATCGGCCAGTTCGACCAGTGCCTGAAGCGTCTCCATCGAGTCGACGGTCCGGCCGTCGAAGGCCAGAATGATATCACCGCTGCGAACCCCCGCGCGGGCGGCCGGTGAATCTCGGAAGGGGACGCGGGTCTTCACTCCCGAGCGCGGTCCAAGCCCGTGCCGCTGCGCCTCGGTGTAGGTGAGCGGCTCGACATCGACACCGAGGAAGGCGCGCTGAACCTTTCCCCGTTCGATCAGCTGACGCATGATCCAGCGGGCGGTATTGGAGGGAATCGCGAATCCGATCCCCTGATACCCCCCCGTCATCGACGCGATGGCGGTATTGATTCCGACGATCTCCCCCCGGAGATTGACCAGCGGCCCGCCGCTGTTTCCCGGATTGATCGCGGCGTCGGTCTGGATAAAGATTCCGCTCTCCTTATTGTGGAGCGACCGGCCGATGGCGCTGACAATTCCCGCGCTGACCGAGGAGTCGAGCATAAAGGGGTTCCCGACGGCCAATACCCAATCGCCAATCTCCAACGTATCGCTGTCGGCGAACGGAAGGGCGGGAAGCGGTTCATCACAGTCGAGCATCAGGACGGCCAAATCGGCCTGTTCGTCCTTTTTGATGTCCCGCGCCCGAAACTGACGGCCGTCGTACAGTTCCACCCATATATTCTCGCTGTCGGTCACCACGTGGTAATTCGTCAGGATGATCCCCGACGGATCGACGAGAACCCCCGACCCGATCCCTTCAATTTCGTGTCCATCCCGCTCGGTTTCGGACAGAAGCTCGCCAAAGGGGAGGAGCGGACCGGTCTTGGACGAACTCTTCCCCTGCCCGCTTTTGACAACGATTTTGACCACCGACGGCACCACCGAACGGGCGGTCTCGCGAAACGCCTTTGAGATCATCTGGGCCTGGGCAATGCCGAGCGCCTCCCCGCCGCCGGCGTCTTGGGCGAAGAGCCGCGCCGAGGCGATCAATGCCAGAAGAAGGGCCAACCCGGAAATCAGCGTGGTTTTGACTATTCCCATCTTTTGCCGTCTGCTAAACAGATAGTGCTTGTATCGGGGAAAACCTTAAGGCATGAGACAGTCCGCCGGAAATTTTCCCACACAAAAAACCGCCTCCAGTATACTCCCTTAGCCGGGGACAAGCAACAGGTTTTTGACTTACGGCTCTTGGGCGGTTTGGGTATAGAGGGAAAGATGACGATAATAGACTTCCAGACAGAGAATCGACAGCGCGGTGACGTAGAGCCGCCCCCCCCCAAACCGATAGCTGTCGAGATCGGGATCCCAGCTTCCCGCCTCGGCACTCCCCTCGGGGCACTGGTGCGCGGGGATTTCGGCCGACATCGCCTTATTCCAGACCTGCCAGTACTTATTGTAGGGACCGAGGTGTTTGAGCATCATCGCGGCGGAATACCACCCGTAGACATTGATCTGAAACAGAGGCATCCCCGGTTCTCGGCGATCCTTTTGAGGATCGTCGTAATGAACAAGATTGTCGGGCCGGGTCAGGATCTCGGCGCCGGCCAAAAGAGCGGGATTCTTCCGATCCCACCCGAGATATTCCCGGCAAAGAAGCCCCGTGGCGGTCATCGAGGGACGTTTTTCCCGCGAACTGGGGGAGTAGCAGTACTGCGCCCCCTCGTCGTAGGCGACCGAGTCGAGGAAAGAACTGACGCGATCGAGCGTCTCCTGAGGAACATACAGCTCCGCCGCGCGGGCCGTTTGGAGGGCCATCGTGCACCAGCCGGTCACCGACAGGTCACTCCCGATCCCCTCATCGTAGCGCCATCCGCCCAGTTCACGATTTTGCCACTTCACCAGATAATCGATGCTCTTTTGAGCGACGGTCCTTAAATCGTCGGCGCGTCCGCCGGAGCGCTCCATCACGATCAGCTCGCAAAGGGCGATCGTCACGACGGCCTGGGTATAGAACCTCCCCCCCGAGGAGCTGACTTCCCCCTGCTTCGCCCCTCCAAAAAAGGAACCATCCTCGTTTTGCTGCTTCAAGAGCCACTGCCACCCTTTTTTGACGGCGTTTTTGTGCTCCCCTTCCCAGCGGGTGTTCCCGTCCCCTTCCAACGCCAAAAGAGCCAGTCCCGAGGCGGCGGTATTGTTATCGACAAACGTCTTCGTGATCCCGTCGCGATACGGTTCCTTCAGTGACCAGGAACCGTTTTTCAGCTGCTGCTTCACCATCCAGAGCAATCC
Organism: Thermoguttaceae bacterium; assembly: GCA_017434455.1. Taxonomy (GTDB): domain Bacteria; phylum Planctomycetota; class Planctomycetia; order Pirellulales; family Thermoguttaceae; genus RUG695. The sequence continues at coordinate 10,217 of JAFRFG010000044.1, forward strand.
GCGCCGAACCGCTTCGCGCGTCTGGACCGTTCCACCGTACTTCGCGAGGAGATCGTCTTTGAGGCCGGGATCGGTTCGACCGGAAAGAAGATCCCGAATATCGATTCGAGACTGGTCAAAGAAGGGAGCCGCGGCGTTGTCGCGAAACTCTTTTTCCTCCAGCTCGAACACGTTGACATCATCGACGCGGACATCCTCCGAGATCTCCACGGACGGTTCCTCGGCCTTCACCGGATTGAGGTTCCCCTCATCTTCGGTCAGCGTATCGAGCTGGTCGCCGATTCGGTCACTGAATACCGCCACGAGGACCGGCGGCTTGGAACCGAGCGGGATGAGCAGCAGCGCCAAGCCGATGAAAATGATGATATTCAGCGCCACGCTCAGCAGCACCGAGATGGTCTGCTGCATCGTGCGCCGCGGGGGCCGCGGCGGCGGCTCGGGAACGTCCCCCTGGCTTTGAGCGAAGGCGTCCAGCGCCTCGGAATAGTTCTCTTCCTCCAGGGCGGGAGAATCGAACGAAAAATCTTCGGGAAACGGCGAATCCTCATCGCCTTCGTCGGCCAAGTCGGGCCAAATAGGGGTATCTTCGGGCCCGGGAGCGGCAATCTCTTCCCAGGTCCGACTGTAAAGATCGTTCCAGGCGCGTTCGGAATTTTTCCTCCGCTGCTGTTCCTGTGGGTCTGACTCGGACAAAAGATCCCGATCCTCTGGTCACCGAGTGAATTCGTTGTATAACAACTGTTCGGGCGCCGCCCGAAAAAACGGAGGCGCCATTATGGACGTTTATCGACGAACGCGGAAGCCGGGGAACAATTGTTTTCCCTAACACGCGGATTCATTATAACCGGCATCGTTTTTCCAGAAGGATTCGTTTCCCCATGTTTCGCAAGGCACTCACGCGGTATCTTCTCGTTTGGCTGACGCTCACCTGTGTTTTAGCGTTCTTTTGGGAAGACATTCACTTTCTGGAAAACGTGTGGGATCCTTTCAAAATCTCCGCGCGGTTCACGCAGGTTCTCATCTCCATCGCGATGCTGGTGATCGGATCGCTCCTTCCCCTGGAGGAGATTCGTCAGGTCGCCCGCGACTGGCCGAAGATTATCGGCGGTACGGCGACGCAGTTCATCACGATGCCGCTTCTGGCGTTTGCCGCCGCCGAACTGTTTGGGCTCGACAAACCGTATTACATCGGGATGATTCTCGTCGGCTGTGTTCCCGGGGCGATGGCTTCTAATTTGCTCACGATGATCGGCCGGGGGAATGTCAGTTATTCGGTCGGTTTAACCACCTCGTCGACGCTGCTTTCGCCGCTGATGGTGCCGTTTTTGCTCAAGTTCTTCCTGAAGGAAGATCTGCCGGTTGATTTTTCCGAAATGGCGCTGACCCTTCTTCTGACGGTCGTCTGCCCGGTCATCGTCGGATTCACGCTCTCGCGGCTGTCGTCGCTTTGGAAGCGCTGCGCCGATTTCTCCGGGGAGTCGATCGGCAACATCGTCATCATCTGGATCATCGCCGCGGTGGTCGGCGCCAACCGGCATACCTTCGACAGTTCGGTTCTGGTACTCATCCTCCCGCTGCTTTTGATCAACATCGGCGGCTATTTCGGCGGCTGGCTCGGAGGGAAGATCCTAAGAATCGATTACCGAATGCGCCGCGCGCTGATGATCGAAGTGGGAATGCAAAACGCCGGCCTGGGCGCTTTTTTAGCCCGCAACTACTTTCAAGACACCCCCCAAACGGCGCTTTGCTGCGCGCTGTACACCTTCGGCTGCATGTTCACGGGAATCATCTTAGTTCAGATCTTCCGTGCCCTGACCTCGCCGGAAGATCAGCCCTCGGGGGATTCGTCCACCGGCGAAGGAACCTCCGGCACGGGAACCTGAGCGTCTTCCCCCTCGGCGGGCTGCCGACCACCGCCGGGCGATGGCTCCCCTTCCGGCGGTGCCCCGTCGTCGGGCCAGTTCTTGATCAGGAGGTTTCGCCCGATTAGGTTCGTCAGCGCCACGGTCCACCCCTTCCAGGCAAACGGTTCCGGTCCGGCGCCGGTGGGGTTATCGGCGCTCACCGGGCGAATTCGAAAGATCCACTCTTCCCGAGAGAACGGGCTTGTGGAAGCGGCACCGTTTTCCCTCGCCTCTTTGGCGGCTTTTTCGGCGTTTTCATCGATTCTTCGCAGATAATCGAAGTTCAATTCCGATCGATCTCGAAAACCGGGGTTTTTGAAGAAATGAACCCCCGGGGGCAATGGCCGATGGCTGAAGTCATCTCGGTTAAAGTCGGCTTCGACAATTTCGTCCCACGCATAGGGATGCCGTGCGTTCAGCGCGAAAAAACGGGCGACAATGATCCGTGCCGTCTTAAAATCACGATTCCAAGCCGCGGTTCGCTCCAGGTGAACGATCGTCACACGAATCATCCAGGCGAGCAAAACGGCAAACAGCAGCGCCGAGACGACCGCGAAAAACGACCATCGGCGCGATGGCGGCGCGGCGGACGGCCGCCTCTTCGCCCTTGAGCCGCGGCGAAAGAGGAACTTCGCCAAGCGCACCAGCGCGCGCAGGACGAAGAAGAGAATCGTCCACCACAGGGCTCCCTCGATCGCGAAAACCAGCGGCCAGTAGAGGCAGTTCACAACATAGTTGCTCAAAAGCGGATTGACGAGGAGAATATGTTCGGTCAGCAGCGCCCCGACGATGTTGTCCTCCATCACCAAATACGACAGAGGAAAACTCATCAGCAGTTCTCCCTCCCAACAGCGCGAGTACGCGCGCGTCTCGAAACCGGAGTCCATCTCCAGATAGTCATACCGCCGCGCCAGGCCGGCCGCCTTAACGCACATCGCCGCGAACCAGAGCAGAAAAATCACCGTCACCGTTCGGCGCGCGAGGGTATCGGAGAAAAATCCGCGGCGAAACAGGCCGTTCCAAATCAGGAGAAAACCGGCGACATGGCCAAGCTCCAGCAGAATCAAGCTGGGGGTCAGCGGGACCGGATCGATGAAAAAGATCATCACGCCGCGGCCGATGAGCGTCAGGACGACGGCGAAGAGAAGACCCCCAAAAAACGCGCGGGCCAGCCGTCCCAAGGGGAACCCTCCGCGGGGGGAATCTGAGGGTGTTAATTCTGGAGATTCCGGCAATATTTCTGAATTCGGCGATTTAGGTAAGTCCATAGAGGCGCTCCGCTGGAAAACTTTTTGTGAAACGCGAAAGGAACGGGCCGATCAGTGAAGATTCTACCGGATAAATCGCCGTTTTGCTATTGAACAAACCGCGAAAAATCCCTTAAAATACCCCATCGCCTCTATATATTGAGCGATAGGCATTTTTTATGGCGCTTTTAAAAAGCGCCGCCGGAGGAAACTCAAGACACGGACGTTGTGATGAGCACCAGACCAAAAGCCGTTCAACACAGAACCCTGCTTCTCCTGCTGTGCGTCTTCTGCCTTTCCCTGCACGGATGCAATAGATTCAATCCCCCCAAGAAAGACCCCGTCAAAGAGGAACAAAAACGGGTGATCTCGAATAAGGGGCGCTTGGTCGGCGACCTGGCTTGGCCGTCGAACATGACGCTGGCCAAGATCGAGGGGGTCTGCCTGGTCGAGGGGCTCCCCGATACCGGGGCCGACGAACCGCCGAGCACCTACACGACGATGGTTCTGCAGGAGCTCCAGCGCGATCCCGAGCTGAAGAAAACCGCCAAGCACCGAATCGCCTCCCTCACGACGGCGGTGGCGCTTTTGGAGGTGATCGTTCCGCCGGGGGCCCGCAAGGGGGATCGGCTCGATGTCAAAGTTTCCCTCCCGCCCGGAAGCGAGGCGACCTCCATCGAGGGAGGGGTCGTCACCAACGCCCGCCTGCACGAGTACATGGCGACAGACGTCATCCACAAAGGGGCGCTCGACGGTTTAGTCTCCGGCCGGGTGGTACTCGACCCTCAGACGCAGGAGCGCGAGGAGAAGATCGCCGCCAAGCAGGGGAAGATCATCGGCGGCGCTGTGATTGTCCGGCCGCGCGATATCTGGCTGACGATCAAAGAGGAAGAACGCAGCGCCGGGGTGGCGCAGCGGCTGGAAGATGTGATCAATAACCGTTTCAGCTACAAGAGCAACGGCTCGAAAAAGAAGGTGGCCCATGCCACCGGTCAGGCCTCGCGAATCAGTCTGGTGGTCCCCGACGAGTACCGGGACAACATCAACCGCTACGTCAACGTCATCTGCTGCATCTCCTTCTTCGAGACTCCCGATGAGATGAACCAGCGGATCAACGAGCTGCGCGGGAAACTTCTCAACCCCGAAACCTCCGAGCTGGCGTCGCTCCAGCTCGAGGCGATCGGCCCAAACAACCCGCTGGCGGTCGAGGCGATCCGCGCGGGGATGAAGTCCGATCAAGAGCCGATTCGCTATCATTCGGCCACCGCGATGGCCTATATGAACGTCCGGGAAGACCGTGCCGACGCGGCGAGAATTCTCGCCGCCCTGGCCCGCGACAACGCCCTTTTGCGTCCCAGCTGCATGGCCGTCTTAGGTACCGCCTTAAAATCGTGCCCCGAGGTTGACGCCGCGCTGCGCGAGCTGCTTTCGGCCAACAGCAACGAGACCCGTTACGGCGCGTTCCGAGCGCTTTGGACCCGGAACCCTTCCGATCTGATGATCCAAGGGGAGATCATGGAGGGACGCTTCAGTTACCACGCCCTCAACTGCGACGGTCCTCCGATGGTTCATATCGCGATGAGCAAGCGTCCCGAACTGGTTCTCTTCGGCAAGCAGAATCTGGCGCTTCGCGGAAAGTTCGAAATCGACGCGGGAAGACGAATCACCGTCCGCGGCCTCGGCGGCGAGGTTCTGGTCAAGCACTACAAAAGCGGCATCGACGCGGAGCGGCGCACCGACTGCCAGCTCGATTCGATCATTCGGGCGATCGACGCGGTCGGCGGAACGTACGCCGAACAGGTTCATTTCCTGGTGGAGGCCAAAAAGCAAGATGTTCTGTGCTGCAGCGTCGGGGGGAATCTCTCGCCGGCGACGCTGGCCATCGACGCGCTTCCGGGCGCCAACAGCACGGCGTTTAAGAGGATCCGCGACATCGGTGAGCTTGAGGAGATGGAACGCCGTCTGGCGGGGAACACCGAAAAAGAAAAACCGTCCGTCTGGTCTCGCCTGAACCCCAAGAATCTCTTCTCGAAGAAGGACGACGCGGACGAAATCGATTATTCGCAGACGTTCCGCGACGAACCCGAGGAAGAACCGGCCGAAGACGATCCGTCCGGCTCCTCTTCGAGCGACCCGGTCTTCGCCGACAAACAAGATTCCGCCAACACTCCCTACTGAGCCCCCGTTGAGACGCCGTGCCGCTTTGGCACGGCGCGCCGCCGCGCGTCTATGCTAAAATCCCTTGAACTGTCCGGCTTTAAGAGCTTTGCCGACCGTACGCGAATGGACTTCGCGCAGGGGATCTCCGCGCTCGTCGGCCCGAACGGTTCCGGGAAGTCGAATATCGTCGACGCCATCAAGTGGGTTTTAGGGGAACAGAGCGTCAAAAAGCTGCGCGGCGGCGAGATGACCGATGTCATCTTCAACGGATCCGAAACGCGGCCCGCCGCCACGATGGCCGAGGTGACGCTGACGTTCGACAACGCCGAGGGTTTCCTTCAGTTCGATTCCCCCACGGTAGCCATCACCCGCCGGGTCTATCGCAGCGGCGAGTCCGAATATCTCATCAATAGGCAGGGGGCGCGCTTAAAAGATATCCGGGAACTGCTCAGCGGAACCGGTCTGGGGCTTCAGGCGTACAGCATCATCGAGCAGGGACGCGTGGAGCTTCTTCTTCAGAGTACCTCGGCCCAGCGGCGCAGCGTCCTGGAAGAGGCGGCCGGCGTGGCACGGTTCAACGCGAAAAAGCAGGAGGTCACCCGCCGCCTCGAGAAAGTCGAACAGAATATGGTTCGTCTTTCCGATATTGTCTCCGAGCTGGAAACTCAGCTGAGGACGACAAAATCGCAGGCGGGGAAAGCGCAGCTCTACCGCCAGTACACCGAACGGCTCCGAACGCTGCGGACCGAGCTGGGACTGATTCAGTGGCGGGGCCGCTACAAAAAAGCCGAGGAATATCGCCTGCAGCTCGGTAAGCTCACCGCCGAAAGTCAGGTGGCCGAAAACAAGCGCGCCGAGGCCGAGACCGAGAACAGCGGCCAGGTCAAACGTCTTGAGCAGATCGACGCCCGGCTTCTGGCCTTAGACGGCGAAATCGTCCAGCTGCGTGAAAACATCGCATCGATCGAATCCGCGGCGGAACTCCAGTACAGCCAGCTTGATTCGCTCGACGAAGAGATCGTCAAGCACGGCCGTCAGCTTCTGGAGATCAATTCCAATCGAGGCGACCTCGAGAATCTTATGCTCAAAACCGATCAGAGTATCCTCGAGGCCCGCGGCCGCCTGCGCCGCGCCGCCCAGCGCTTCGACACGGGGACCCTTCGTCAAGAGATTCTCGGCAGGAAACTCGAGCTGCTGACCGGCCGAGGCGAAGAGCTGGCCCAAACACTTCGGGAGTCGACCCTTTCCTCGGAACGGCTCGAAATCGAGCTCGGGACGATGAGGCAGCGGCGCAATAACCTTCTCGATACTCAAAAAAACAAGAACGAACAACTCGGGAATCTCCGCTGTCAATTGGCCGAATCGGTCAATAATCAGGGGACGATCCGCGGCGGCGTCACGACTTTGGTCAGCCAGATTCGCCGCAATGAGGAGACCAAACGGGAACTAACCACCCGAAAAGAGAATCTCAGCGAGCGCCGTCGGGTTCAAAGCCAGGAGCACGAAGAGAAGAAGCTGCGCCTTTTGGGGATGAACGAGCGGATCTCTCTTCTGGAAGACCTTCTCCGTAAAAAAGACGGTCTCGGAGAGGGGGTTCAGGAGATCCTCACCCGCGCCGCCGATCCGACCGGACCGTTCCGCCATGTTCATGGTCTGGTGGCCGACTTGATCCGAGTCAACGTCGAGGCGGCGCATATTATCGAACTGGCGTTGGGAGCCGATGCCGAGCATATCGTCGTCTCCCCCGATCCGGAACTGTTCCGCTACATAGAAGAGAACGAACAGTCGTTCGCCGGCAAGGTCAGTTTTATCTGGCCGGAGCGCCACCCCAAAGACGAGCAGCGCCTTGCCCCCGGCGTCTACGACGGGGTCCCCGGCGTCCTCGGCCGGGCCGACCGATTCGTCGAGACCGATCCGGAGTTTGAGCATCTTGTCTGGCGGCTTCTGGGCCGAACGTGGATTGTCGAGTCACTGAGTGTCGCCAAGAAGCTCTACAAGAAAAGTGACGGCCGAACGAACTTTATCACCCTGGCCGGCCAAGCGCTCAACGCCAACGGGACCTTCGTCGTCGGTCCGGCGCAGTCCTCCGGCGGCTGGATCACCCGCCGAAGCGAGCTGCGTCAGCTTCTCGACGAACGGGCGACCCTCAAAAGCCAGATTACCTCGGGAACGAGAAAACTTCGTACCTTAGACAAGGCGCTCCAGGGGGTCGATCAGCAGCTGGGAACCATCGACAAAGATCTTGCCGAGGAGAACCGATCGCTCGATGATATTCGTCTGCGCCGTGTCAAGAATGGACAGCAGCGCCGTTCGATCAAACGTGACTTAAAAGCGCTGAACAAAGAAATCGACCAGGCGGCCGCCGAGGCCGCCCGCCTGGCCCCGCTCATCGACCAGGCGCAGGCGCGGCTTGACGAACTGCGTGTACAGACCGAAGAAACACGCCTGGAAGCGGAACGTATCGAGCGAAAACGCGCGATCACCGAGCAGCGCTGCGGGGCCGAGACCGAAGAGACCAACGCCCTGAAGATCGAGAAGGCAAAAAGTGAGACGGAACTTGAGCTGCTGAAAAAAAGCCGCCGGGAATATGAACAGACCCGTTCGGGACAGCAAAAGATCCTCGAGACACACCGCAGCCGCTGTGATGAGTTAAGCGCCCGCCGTCAGGCCTGTGAACTGACGATCCTCGCCGACGGCGGGGCACTGGCCGATCTGTACTCCCAAAAAGAAGAGAAAGTCCGCCAAAGAAACGATCTGGACCGTGTCCGCCGCAAATTGGCCGCGGCGAAAAAGCAGACCGAGTCGCAGATCCGACGCTGTGAACAAAAAATCAGCGGCAATCGGGAACAATCGTTCAAACTCAGCGGCAGTATCGAGGCCCTGGAGAACGAAAATCACACCCTCGCCGATCGCCTTATGGAAGATTACGGGGTCGATCTGGAAGAGGCCAATCGACGCTTTGAGGAGCTGCGCGCCCGCGCCGAGGCGGAATCGGCCGATCATCTGCCGGCCGAGGACAACCCCGTGCCGGATGACCCCGGGGCCGAGGAAACAATCGACGGGAGTGTGACGCCCGAAGAAGAGCTCGACGAGATCGACGAGCTCGACGAGGCGAATTTCGATCAAGAGGCGTACCAGCGCGAGATCAACGACCTGAAGCAAAAGCTCGGCCGAATCGGAAACGTCAACCTCGAGGCCATCGACGCGCTCGAGTCGCTCGAGCGGCGGTACAAGGCGTTCTCCGGCCAATACAACGACCTGATGCGCGCCCGCAAGGCGATCCAGCGGCTGATCGATCGAGTCAACGTCGACAGCCAGCGGCTCTTTGACGAGACCTTCGACGAGGTCAAGATTTACTTCAACGAAATCTTCCAGAAGCTCTTTGGCGGCGGACACGCCGACTTGGTCTTTGAGGATCCCGATCACCCGATGGAGTCGGGGATCGATATCCTCGTCCGCCCGCCGGGGAAAGACCTCCGGAACGTGATGCTCCTTTCCGGGGGCGAAAAGACACTCACCTGCGTGGCTTTCCTGCTGGCGATCTTCCGCTGCCACGCCGGACCGGTCTGCATCCTCGACGAGGTCGACGCCGCGCTGGACGAGGGGAACGTCGGCCGATTCACGACAGTCATTCAGGAGTTCAAGACGGACACTCAGTTTTTGATCATCACCCACTCAAAAAAGACGATGATGTGCACCAAGACAATGTACGGCATCACGATGCAGGATCCGGGGGTCTCGAAGCTCGTCTCGGTCGAGTTCGACGAGGTGGGGGAAAACGGCGAGGTTCACCTGCGCGATACCACGGACGGCCTAAGTATCCGGTCGGAGCGCAAAAGCGCGTAGAAAAGGATATAAGATTGGACTTTTCAAGAAGAATTGCGATCCAAAACAGACTTCGAGAAGAATGGTTTTTCCGGACATCTGGGGGAAGAGAACATATCCAGGGGGTAAAAAAAGAAAGCCCCACGGTTTCGGCAACACAGATCACTTCAAGCTGAAGAACCTATCCCGTTTTATCCATAGATCTTGATCTTCCCAGAATTCCGGGAGAACCCATGTTTTGGGATCCCCCCGGCGGTACAAGCTACTCCCGGGGAACAGACACAGACAAGACGCAATCGTCAAAGTCAACGAATGAATGTTCACAAAAATATCACTCAAAGATAATTTTGGATTGTTCATTGGTCACTCCTCGGAACTGATTTATATAGACTCAGTGTCATGAAACAGTACGACTAATCACGTTGAAATTGCCTAAAGCTTCACATCCGGCTCCATAATCTTTTGTGCCCGTGTGCCTTCTGGTGACCTTGGTCGGCAGCCATTCGGAGCCATTTCATGGCTTCCTCACGGTTCTTCTTGCAGCCGACGCCATGGAACAGACAGCTGCTCAAGTTAAACGGTGCATCTGTATACCCTTGCTCGGCGGCTATTCGGAATCATTTCACTGCTTCCTCCGGATTCTTCTCGCAGCCGATGCCATTGTCCTGACAGGAGCCCAAGTTATTCTGTGCCTCCGCATCTCCTCGCTCGGGGATTTTGTGGAACCATTCTATGGCTTCCTCAAGGTTCTTCTCGCAGCCGATGCCTTCCACCAGACAGAGGCCCAATTCACACTGTGCCTCCGCATGCCCCTGCTCGGCGGCCATACGGTAATATTTCACAGCTTCTTTGGGGTTCTTCCTGCAGCCGTTGCCATTTTTTAGACACAGGCCCAAGTTATACTGTGCCAGTGCATCTCCTTGCTCGGCGGCCATGCGGAACCATTTCACGGCTTCTTCTGGGTTCTTCTCGCAGCCGATGCCGTTGTCCAGACACAGGCCTAAGTTACACTGTGCCTCTGTATGCCCTTGCTCGGCGGCCATACGGTAATATTTCACAGCTTCTTTGGGGTTCTTCTTGCATCCGACACCATCTTGCAGACCTACGCCTAAGCAAAACTGTGCCTCTGCAAATCCTTGCTCGGCGGCCATACGAAACCATTTCTCGGCTTCCTCTGGGTTCTCCTTGCCGCCTTTACCATGGAACAGATAGATACCCAAGTTATACTGTGCCTGTGCATCTCCTTGCTCGGCGGCCATGCGAAACCATTTCACGGCTTCTTCTGGGTTCTTCTCGCAGCCGATGCCTTTGTCCAGACAGAAGCCCAAGTTACGCTGTGCCTCTGCATCACCGTTCTCGGCCATGGTACGGAGGTGATCTACAGCCCTGAACGATACTTCTGAATCATCGGTCATCTCACCGCCGTTGCCTGCTTTCAGACAGGCGTCCAATTCAACCGGTGCCCTCGGACAACCTTGCTCGGCGGCCACACCGAGCCATTCTACTGCCTCTACGGGGCTCTTCTCGCAACCGATACCGTTGGTCAGACACAGGCCTAAACTATACTGTGCCTTCGCATTTCCTTGCTCGGCGGCTTTGCGGAACCATTTTACGGATTCCTCAAGGTTCTTCTCGCAGCCGATGCCATTCATCAGACAGAGGCCCAATTTCCACTGTGTCTCCACTTCTCCCCGCTCAGCGGCTTTGCGGAACCATTTCACGGCTTCCTCTGGGTTCGTCTCGCAGCCGATGCCGTTGGTCAGACACACAGCCAAGTTATACTGTGCCTCCGTATTTCCCTGCTCGGCGGCCATGCGGAACCATTTCACGGCTTCTTCTGGGTTCTTCTCGCAGCCGATGCCGTTGGTCAGACACACAGCCAAGTTATACTGTGCCTCTGTATTTCCCTGCTCGGCGGCCATACGAAACCATTTTACGGCTTCCTCTGGGTTCGTCTCGCAGCCAATACCACTAACCAGACAGACACCCAAGTTGTACTGGGCCTGTGCATCCCCGTTCTTGGCCTTTTTACGGAGGCGATCTATATCCCTGACCGATGCTTCCGAATCATCGGTCATCTTACTGCCGTTGACCGCTTTCAGGCAGGCATACAATTCATCCTGTGCTTGTCCTTGGTCGGCAGCCATGCGGAGCCATTTCACGGCTTCCATAGGGTTCTTCTCACAGCCGAAGCCATATCTCAGAAAGTTGCCCAAGCTGCACTGCGCATATGCCTCTCCCTGCTCGGCGGCCACGCGGAGCCATTTCACGGCTTCCTCAAGGTTTTTCTCGCAGCCGATGCCGTTGATCAGACACAGACCCAATCTATACTGTGCCTTTGCATCTCCTTGCTCGGCGGCTATGTGGAACCATTTTACGGCTTCCTCGGGATTTTTCTCGCCGCCGATGCCTTTGTCCAGACAGAAGCCCAAGTTGTACTGTGCCTGTGCGTCACCGTTCTCGGCCATGGTACGGAGCCGATCTATACACTTGAACGATCCTCCTGAATCATCGGTCGCCTCACCGCCGTCGCCTGCTTTCAGACAGGCGTCCAATTTCCACTGTGCCCGCTCGTCCCCCTCCTCGGCGGCCATACAGAGCCATTTTACGGCTTCCTCAGGGTTCTTTTCGCAGCCAACGCCATCAGCCAGACTGAAGCCCAAGCTGCACTGCGCATATGCATATCCTTGCTCGGCGGCTATGCGGAACCATTTCACGGCTTCCTCAGGATTCTTCTCACAGTCGATGCCACTTTCCAGATACAGGCCCCATTTATACTGTGCCTGTGCATATCCTTGCTCGGCGGCCATACGGAACAACTTCACAGCTTCCTTTTGGTTCTCTTTGCAGCCGATGCCACTTTCCAGAAATAGGCCTAAGATGTACTGTGCCTCTGCATGCCCTTGCTCAGCGGCTTTGCGGAACCATTTTACGGCTTGCTTAGGGTTCTTCTTGCAGCCGTCTCCATTAACCAGACAGACACCCAAGTTGTACTGGGCCTGTTCATCCCCGTTCTTGGCCTTTTTACGGAGGCGCTGGACGGTCTCAGTGGTCGTCACATCAAAGCCGAACAGGTTAAGCAATCCAAGAAACAACAGCGTTATCGCGAAGGGGCGACGGTTCCAGAAACGGATGGGGGCGTTGCAACCGACTTTCATTGTCACTAACCTTTCATGTAATTTGGCTAATGGCCGCATCAAATGACGTGAGAAAACTTAGGGTAATAATGCCCGGGACTAAATAGAGTATAACGCCGTCCTTCTGCTTTTCGGTTTTTACGTTGATAACGGCGATATGGTCAGTCGGTGAGACCGTCTCTCCGAGGGAAATTTCGGGCTCTTCCGGCCTTTTGGGGGAGAACCAGAATAACATGGGAGTGGACAAAGCCCTCTGTTAAAATGGTTTTTACGGAACCTAACCAAACAGGAGGAGCTTTTATCCGCACAACATTTTACCGGCAACAGGGTGTTCGTGTCTATAGGCATCAGAAAATTGAGCGGCTGAAAAGGGGATGCATGCGAATCCATTTTTCGATTCCCACAGAAAAATGCTCCTGCTCTAAGTGTGGGTTCCCATTGAGTACCCCTAAACTTTCCCCCCAGAAATTCGGAAGAACCAGTAAAAAAGAACGTCGTAAAACGACAAGCTAAAAAAAGGGGGGAGCAAAAACGCTCCCCCTTTCTTTCACGTCAGGTACGCGGCCGCTGTTTTCAGATGAACCGCGCGGTCCAATTCACCAGGTTGCGCCAGAACTTCGCGTAGTTCTCGCCGACTTCGATGAATTCCCCTTCGGCGCCGATCGGCTCGGTGACACGGCTCGGCCCCCAGTCGACGAAACCGCCGACCCAGTGGGGGGCGACATCGCTGGCGAACGCGGCGGTCCGTCCCTCACCATAATGGCCGATGGCCAACATCGGGACCTGGTCGACAATGCGCACACAGATCGCGTCGCCGTCGACCAGCGGGATTAAGATGCGGCGTTTCGGGATATAGCCGGAGCCGCTCCCCCCCGCGCTGTGCTCCGCGTCGACAATCTGCTCATCGACATCGGCACCGAGCACGTGGACCTCGACACGAACCCCCTCGAGGATAAGCTTCGCGTCCTTTTTGAGGGTGAAACGGTTGTACCCACCGACTCCCGGAGGATCGTTCCAGGGGAGTTCATCGACGATCTCGTGGCTGCAGACGGTCCGAAGCAGGGCGGGAATCGGCCAGTTCTGCCGGTCGTCCGATTCGGCCATGATCACCGGCAGGACATCGGCCAGGCAGGTGCGGTGATATTCCCCCAGCCGGCCGTGGAACGACTCCCAGCCGCCGATCATCAGCAGGCCGCTGCCAAACTGCTCGACGTTGCGTGAGAGCCTCTCCAGATCGCCGTGACGGAAACCGCTGCTCGGGTAGTCGCTCAGGACATAGAGCGCCCGGGGCTCATCAAAGAACCCCTCCGGGGGCGCCGAACCGCTGTCGATTCGTTCGAACGGAATCCCATAATGCCTCATCACGCCCGCAAGGTAACTCGCGGCGCCGCCGATCGTGCCGTCGCCGAAATAGGCAACACTTTTTTTCAAACTCATCTCTTCCGTTCCTCTTTTTCACCCAAGGGAAAAACGGGCCGCGGTTTTTACTCGTCGAACAGTTTTCGACACTCCTCGGGATCATACAGATCGAAGCGAACTTCCCGCAGATACTCGTTCGTTCCGGCCCGCTTGACCATCTTGATCGTCAAATCGATCTGCTCCTGGCTCTTGTAGGCGTAGATCCCGTCGAGCTTACGCTGGAGCATCTCCTCGGGAACACGCAGACGCAGCGTCGGAGGGGTCAGGAAGTTGCTGTAGGCCGCGTACTCATACAAACGCGGAATCTCGGCGATCGGTTCGCCCAGTTCCGGCCAGATTCCCCCCTGGGCGTGGAAGATCGAGATCATCGCCTCGGAGTTGGTGAATTTGTGGTCGGGGTGCAGGTCGGTGATCGTCGGAACGAAGAGCCGGTTCGGCCGCGTTTTGCGCAGCAGCCAAGTCAGCGAATTCGTCACGCCGGTGCCGCCGGCGATCACGGCGGTATCGCCCGGCTGGGCGAGCCGGCGGCCGGCCTGAATATTCAGACTGCCGTCGTCATGATTGAGGAAGAAGAGGTTGTTCTCGACATCGAGCCCCAGGGCCCGGAACGAATCAGTACACTCCTTCTTGCGGACATCGGCGATCGTCTCTTTCACTTCGGGACGGCAGTACCCCATCCGGCCGTTGGTCACCACGCCGGTGAAGGTCTGAACCCCCATTTCCAGGGCGGCGATAAAGGTCAGTCCGCAGCCGCAGACAATGTCATCGTCGTGCGGCGAGAGGAAGAGCCAGCGCTCCTCGCCGAATTTCCATTCGGGAAAGATATCTTCCGGGCGGTCGGAACTGACCGTCCCCTGATCGGTGCGTCTGTCAAAATAGATCGTCATAGCGAAACCTCCTGATTCTCAGCCCTCAAACTCATTGCCAATCTTACGGGCACGCTGCGGCTTATCGAGATTGATCCCCAGCGCCACACCGATCTGAACCAGGAGGTTCCATCCGGCCATCAGCTGGAGGAACGGATCGTACCCCACCAGGGTCGGCAGAACGATCGTCGGGAAGATCGTCTTCTCGGGAGCGACCGCCACCACGGTCAGCCCGGCGCGGCCTTCGATGAGCTCCTTGATCTTAGCGCATTCGGACGGGAACGGATCGATCAGAATGCAGGCCTCCCCGGCGCGCATCACTTCCTCGACACCGTGGAGGAGATAGGTCCCCTCGAGGTAGTCCGACTTCTTGCGGGTGATCTCGTTGGTCTTGAGCGTAAGCTCCTCGGCGACGCCATTGTTGCGGCCGGCGAAGTAGAGCATCGGCGCGGCGGCCAGTTTGGCGATGATATCGGCGTCGTACTCGGTCTCCATCACCTCTTTGGCCAGGTCGGCGGCTTTCTCTTTATTGGCGGGGCACTGGCAATCGATCAGATTGCAGAGGATCGAGCGATAGACCAGCCCCTGCTCGACGACCGACTTGGTCGCGGCGACGGCGTCTTCTTTCCCGCAGGAAAGGAGGAACGTCTCGTCGGTCACCTCGAAGATCTTCGTTCCGGCGTTGGCGGTAACGCCGAAGCGCTTGGTGTGACCGGCCGCCCCGAGTTTGCTCAGCAGCGAGATGACCTCTTTGGTCTGGCCGCTGTTCGACGCGCCCGCGACGACCCAATCGGCCAGGTTGTACTCGGCGGCCTGAAAACTGCCGTCGGTCGCCGCGGCGATCGGCAGACCGCGCTTGAGCACACCGTAGATGAACGACTTGGCCGGGAAGATACGGCTCGAACCTTCGCCGGTAAGGAAGATCCGACCGGCTTCCTTCACCATTTTCGCCACCGCGGCCGTCTTCGAGAAATCAAACCGGCGAATCACCTCCGCCGTTTCGAGCATCTCCTTAACCAGGGCGAATTGACCATACTTCGGATCATCGAGTTTCATGGATCGTACTCCTTCGTTCACCTATCGTTTCGTACACCTATCGTGTTGATTCTTCACCCGCAGCGCAATCCCCGGGTGTTTGTCCGCGATACCTTTGGCGCGGGCGCCTTTTGAAGATTGATTATACCACATCCCGCCGGGAAACCTACACGCTTTATTTTCTAGCGCGTCAATTCCTCGGGAAGCTCGGGCATTCCTCCCGGGCGGGAGCAGACGTAGGCGGCCACGCGCGAGGCGTGGGCGTTGATCCGCTCCAGCGGCCGTCCCGCCAGGTAATCGACGACACAGCAGGCCGTGAAGGAATCGCCGGCGCCCACGGCGCTGGCCGGCCGCGAGCAAAGCGCGGGAGAGAAACTCTCTCGGCCGTCGCGGGCAAAGAGAAAACTCCCCTGGCTTCCCCCCGTCAAAATCAAAAGCTCCAGATCATACCGGTTTAAAAGCTCCCGGACAAAACGGCGCTTGTTTCCCTCCAACACCCCGGCAGCGCCGAAGAGCGGTCCCGGCTCGATCGGCGAGGCGAGCATCTCGGCCAGGACCAGCAGCTCTTCGTCGTTGAGCTTCAGCCAGCCGGCGCGCGGAAGCAGTTCGGCGATAAGCTCGGCGCTGTAAAACGGCGCGCGAAGATTCAGGTCGAGAATAACCTTCGCGGCGGGCTTTAAAGCGTCGAGCAGCGCGAAGAGCGTTTGACGGTTTTCTTTGGCCCTGCAGGCGAGCGACCCGAAGCACAGCGCGTCGGCGCCGGCGGCCAGACGAAGAGCGTCCGGCTCGGGGGCGATACGGTCCCAGGCGACCGACTCGACGATACGATAACTCGGCTGGCCGTCGACCAGCGTGACATCGACCGTCCCGGTGGGAGCTTGAGGATCGATCTGGATGAAATCGGTGGGAACCTGCCTGTCGCGGAAGGCCTCGATCAGCTCACGGCCGAGCGGGTCGTCCCCAATGCGGGAGATCAGCGCCGAGTCGGCCCCCAGCGCGCGGCAGTGGTAGGCAAAGTTCCCCGGCGCGCCGCCGATCTGTTTCCCCGAGGGGAGCATATCCCAAAGGAGCTCCCCAAACGCTAGAATTTTTGCCGACATAGACGTTCCCTAATACAACTTCAGCTGTTACTTCAGCAGGTCAATGATCTGATCGATATCGTTGGCGACGGTGACCGGATGGTTCGCGAATTCGGTGGTGGTGACACCGCGGCACCCCAAGATCTTGTCAAAGAACTCGCGGTTGGTTCCGTGGTAGGCGACCGTCGCGTTCGGGTCTTTGAGCTGGTTTCCGGTCAAGACACAGACCACCCGCTCATCCTTGCCGATCGTCCCTTCGGCGACGAGCTTTTTCGCCCCGGCCACCGAGGCGGCGCTGGCCGGCTCGCAGCCCAGACCGCCGGCGCCGATATTCGCCTTGGCGTCGAGGATCTCCTGCTCGGTCACCTGGCGAACGACCCCGTCGCAGAAGTCCAGCGCGCGGAGGCACTTGGTCAGGTTGACCGGCCGGTTGATCTCGATCGCGCTGGCAATCGTCGAGGCCTTCCGCCCTTCGGCGTCCATCTGGCGGAAGAACGCGTCGACCTTTTGCTTATCGTACCGGCCGCCGTTCCAGCGCAGCCCCTCTTCGGTGTAGAGACGATAGAGGGTATTGGCGCCGACGGCGTTGATCACCGCCAGACGCGGGACCTTCTCGATCAGGCCGAGTTTCTTCAGTTCGATAAACGCCTTCCCGAACGAGCTGGAGTTCCCCAGGTTGCCGCCGGGAACGACGATCCAATCGGGGACTTCCCAGCGCAGCGCCTCTAAGACGCGGAACATAATCGTCTTTTGCCCTTCGAGGCGGAACGGGTTAAGACTGTTGAGCAGATAAAGACCGAGTTTTTTCGAGACTTCCTGAACGCGGGCCATCGCGTCGTCGAAGTCCCCTTCGATCTGAATGGTCTTCGCGCCGTAGTCGAGCGCCTGCGAGAGCTTCCCGTAGGCGATCTTTCCGGAACCGATAAAGATCACGGCGTTCATCAGCCGGGTACAGCCGCAGTAAATCGCCATCGAGGCGCTGGTATTGCCGGTCGAGGCGCAGGCGGCGGTCTTGGCGCCGACCAATTTTCCGTGGGTCAGCCCGGCGGACATCCCGTTGTCTTTGAACGAACCGGAGGGATTGAGCCCCTCGTACTGCAAAAACAGACAGCCCGGTTTCAGACCGGCGTAGGGAGCGACAAAGTCCGCTTTTTGCAGGAGCGTCTGCCCCTCGCCGATGGTGACGCACTCATCCAGCGGGGCGAAGGGAAGAAGGTCATGGAAGCGCCAAACACCGCTCATCCGACGGAAGATATCGCGCTGAGCCCAAAATTGCTCAAAATGCTTCAGCGACTTGGGGACAGGGAGCTTATCCCACTGGTAATCGGCGTCCAGAAGGGCGCCGCACTTGGGACAGCGGTGATGGATCTCCATCAGATCATAGGTCGCGCCGCAGTCGGGATTGATGCAGTGTTGAAACGCGTACGAATTCATCGTCGTCACTTTCTGTCAGCTTATGCTTTGTTTTGGTACTTGTGTCCACGAAAGTTATGTCCTCGCGGGGAGGCCCCCCACGGGTCCTTTATTATAATACCCATCCGCGTCTAAAAAAGCCAGACCATCGGCGCGAAACGCCGCCGCGCCCGAGGCGAAAAAGCGCCCCACAGCTTGCTCTTGCCACCGGCGGAAAAAAAGTCTACTCTGCGGCCGTGGATCGGAACGATCCGCTCACCATGGGAATCACTTCACGTTAGGACCGTTAATGTTTCAGTACAATAGGCAGGCGATGCGCAAATCCGATAAACAGTGGATGATATTTCAAGATGATTCCCATTCCCGATCCGGCAGGGACACAGCCCCCTCTGCCCAGCCGCTGATGAGCGACTTCCCCCGTTTGGGGGATATCCCGATTCCCCGAGAGAAGACCTTGGTCGAAGAGCTCTTCAGCTTCGACGGTCCCCCTGACGCGACCGTCTCGGTCGGCGGGCAGAACTACTACTATTTCTCCGGGGAGGGGTATTTAGGTCTTCAGGCGAATCCCGAGGTCCTGGCGGCGACCTGTGAGGCGGTTCTTCGCTACGGAACCTCGCTGGGGACCATCCGCCGGCGGTTCACCCCCGCGCCGATCCTCGACGTGGAGCGCCAGGCCGCCGAAATCTACGGAACCGAGCAGGCGTACTACAGCGGCGGGGAGACGACCGTCACCGAGGCGCTCCTGACCTCCATCCGCGAAACGGCCGAATCGGTCTTCGTCGACGAACTGGTCTCCGACAGCACCTGGTCCGCCGTGGAGCGGGTCTTCGGAGGGCGCGGGGCGGTCCACGCGTTTCGCCATCGCGACGTCGGTCATCTGGGGGAACTGATCCACGATCACCTTCAGCCGCGCACCCGCCCGCTGGTCGTCACCGATGGGGTCTTTAACGTGACCGGCACCATCGCGCCGATTCCCGAATACTACAAGCTTCTGGCCGAATATCCCGAAAGCGCCCTGTTCATCGACGACTCCGAGGGGCTCGGTGTCCTGGGAGAGAAAGGCCGGGGAACGCTGGAGTACTACGACTACGATCCCAGCGGAATCAACCGAACCCGGCTCGACAGCCAGGGGGATCCGACCTTCGGCATCGACTCCCTCGACTACTGGTCCGGCCAGGGAGAACAGACGGCCGAACGATCCAACCTTCTCGACCCGTTCGGCGGCGAGACTCCCTCCTGCGGCGCGGAAATGAAAACGCCTTCCCCCAAAAGGAAACGGTACGCGGTGCCGCCGAAAAAGAAGCTGCCGATTAGAACCTATCAGATCGTCTCCCTCTCCAGAGCGATCGGGGGCTGCGGCGCGGTGATCCCCGGAAGCGACCGATTCATCGATCGAATCAAGGGAACCCCGGCTAATCCCGAGGCGATCATCCCGACCCCCCTGGCGACCGCGACACTCAAAGGGCTTCAGCTGTCTTTTCACCACGATATGATTCGTCACCGCCTTTGGGATAACGTCTACTATTTCAAAAACGAGATGGAAAAGATCGGCATCAAGTGTGAGGGGAACATGGTCCCGATCGTCTCGATCCAAACCGGTTCGGACGGAAACATGCGCCGGCTCCAGCGGGAACTGATCAAAGAGCAAATCCTGGTGTCGTTCCTGCAGAGAATGAACAAGCGCCGCCGGGGAGGTTCTCTGCGCGTGGCCCTCTTCGCCACGCATGAGCGGCAGATGCTCGACCTGTTCCTCGATACGTTCCGGCGGATTCTGTAAAAAACAACAGCGGAAGAAAAGAAAACGAAAGAGGGGCGCGCTTCAGAACCCCTCTTCCTCCTCGTCAAAGTGATCCCCTTCGTAGTCCTGGCCGTCGTACTCGAGCTGGTGTCCGGTGGCCGGATCGATCATCGAACCGCCGTCGTCGTGCGACTCGACATAGGCCCGAAGACAATCCTCGCAGCAGGCGTACGCCCATGAGGGGGCGGGGATAAACTCACAGCCGCAAAAGGGGCACCTCATTGTCTGTCTCCGGTTAAAAAGGGGGAAGGTCTGTCTTAACACCGCGTGATCGGGCCTAACCGCGCACCCGGCGGCTTTACTCCGCCTTTTTCGGGGCCGAGACCACGACCTGCGTCGGACGGACCACCCGGTCGTGCAGCAGAAAACCGGCCTGCCCCTCGGCGATCACCTCGTTGGCGGGCCTGTCGCTGGGAAGCATCGCGATCGACTCGTGGAAGTTCGGGTCAAACGGCGCTCCGATCGCCTCGATCCTGGTGATGTCGTGTTTTTTGAGGATGTCCAGGAACTGCTGGTGCATCATCTTGACCCCCTCGATGAGCGTCTCGACATCGAGGTCCTGCTCGGCGGCGGCCAGCGCGCGTCCCATATTGTCCCAGACGGGGAGAATATCGCGCGCCAGCGACATCGACTCATACTTGCGCAGCTCGGCGAGCTCCCGATTCTTCCGGTTGCGGAAGTTCTCCAGTTCCGCCAAAGAGCGCAGCGCCTGGTCTTTCGCCGCGGCGAGCTGCTCGCTCAGCTCGGCGATTTTTTCCTCGGGCGAAACGGCCTGTTTCTCCGCTCCCGACAGGTCGATCGCCGGATCGGCCGCCGGATCGTTCTTCATTTCGTCCATGCTCTGGTTCCCGGTTGTCTCGGCCGGCTTCTTGTCATCTTCCATCGTTTCTTTCCCCTTGCCGCGGTTGCCGCGAAAACGCGAAAACTATTTTTTCTTCTTGTCTTTGGAACTGGTTTTCTCTTTACGGTCCTTCGAACCCCGCTCGCCGGCCTTGCCGCCGTCGTCGCCTGAAGGAGAATCGCCGTCCGGTTTCTTCGCGGATTCCTCCGCTTTGTCCTTTTCCTTCTCTTTGGGAGAGAAGAAATCGCTGAGGAAGTTCTTTAGCTTGCTGCCGAAACCGTTGCGCTGCGGGAAGACCGTATCGCCGTCGATTTCGGCGATCTTGCGCAAGAGATTCTCGTACTCCGGGGTCATCTTGCGCGGGACCTCGATATAGACCTGAATCAGCAGATCCCCCACGGCGTTGCGCCGCGGCGTCGGCATCCCCCTGCCGCGCAGCTTAATGACGTCGTCATTTTGCGTCCCGGCAGGGATTTTGATCCGCTCGGTCCCGTCGAGCGTCGGGATTTCGATCTCGCCGCCGAGGGCCGCCTGCGCGTAGCGGATCGGCACGCGGCAGACAAGATTCATCCCATCCCGATGGAAGAACGGATGCGGCTTGATCTGAAGGAAGACATAGCAGTCGCCCGGATAACCGTCGGGCATCTGATTCCCTTCCCCCTGGATCCGCAGCTTGGTGCCGCTTTCGATCCCCGCGGGAATACGAATCTCGCGCGTCACCTCACGCCAGACCACTCCCTTGCCGTGGCAGTGGGGGCAAGGGGTGGGAATCACCTTCCCCGTCCCTTGGCACTTGGGACAGGGAATGCGCATCGTAAAGATCCCCGCCGACTTCTGCACTTGGCCGTGGCCGCCGCAGAACCGGCACGTCTCCGGCTTGGTCCCCGGCGCGGCGCCGCTGCCGCCGCACTTCTCGCAGATCTCCTGTCGGCGGTAGCGAATCTCGCGAGTCACCCCCCGGGCCGCTTCGTGCAGGTCCAACGAGAGGGTGGTGCGAACATCGCCCCCCTGACGCGCCTGCCGCGTACCGCCGCCAAAGAAGGAACCGAAGATCGAGTCGCCGAACAGGTCGCTGAAGGTACTGAACGGGTTCCCGTAGTCGCCACCTCCGCCGGTCGCCTGGTTGTTCAGCCCCTCGCGGCCGTAGCGATCGTAAATCTGGCGCTTCTCCGGATCGTTGAGAACCTCGAACGCCTCGGCCACCGCCTTGAACTTCTCCACCGCCTCGGGATTCCCCGGATTGCGGTCGGGGTGGTACTTCATCGCGGCTTTGCGATAGGCGGACGCGATCTGCTCTTTGGTGGCGGTACGCTCAATCTCCAGAATTTCGTAATAGTCAATATCCATTCAAAACGCCCGTGATCCGTGCAAAAACGCCTAAGGTCGGTATAAAACGCCTGATGTCCCCGGAAGCGCCGGCGGCCGAAAGCACCCGCCGACGCGCGGCGCGTTTGAAAAATGGGGGTGGAAGCCACCCCCATTTTCAACAGTGCTCTAGGCCTTTTCGAAAGGCGAAAACTTAGCGGACCGCGTCGGCAACCGGCTCTTTCTCGTCTTTCTTGATGTCGGTGCAGAGCGTCTCGGTCGTCAGCATCAGACCGGCGATACTGGCGGCGTTGGTGATCTCGGCCTTGACGACCTTCAGCGGGTCGATGATACCGGCCTTGAACATATCGACGTACTTCCCGGCGTGGGCATCGTAACCGACGGCCCCCTCGCGCTGGGCGACCTCGTCGGCGATCACGGCACCGTCCAGACCACAGTTCTCGGCAATCTGCTCCAGCGGAGCGGAAAGAACGCGGGAGATGATATCGACACCGATCTTCTCGTCACCGCGGGCCGCGGCGCGGGCCTTCTCGACCGCCTCGCGGCAGCGCAGAAGCGCCACGCCTCCACCGGGGAGAATACCCTCTTGCGCGGCGGCGCGGGTAGCGTGCAGGGCGTCTTCGACCCGCATCTTGCGCTGCTTCATCTCGGCCTCGGTATGACCGCCGACCTTGATGATCGCCACGCCGCTGCCGATCTTGGCCAGACGCTCTTGATACTTCTCGCGATCATAGTCCGACTCGCTCTCGGCGATGAGCTTGCGCAGCAAATCGGCGCGGGCCTTGATGTCGGCCTTCTTGCCGCGGCCGTCGACGATGACCGTGGTGTCTTTGTCGACGGTGATCTTCTTCGCCTGCCCCAGTTCGCTCAGCTCGACGTTCTCGAGCTTCTTGCCGAGGTCTTCACTGATGACCTGGCCGCCGGTGACCACGGCGATATCCTGGAGCATCGCCTTGCGGCGGTCGCCAAAACCGGGGGTCTTGACCGCGCAGACGTTCAGCACACCGCGCAGCTTGTTGACCACCAGCATCGTCAACACCTCGTTGTCGACATCTTCGGCGATGATCAGCAGCGGCTTCATCTTCTGCGTCACCTTCTCCAGAATCGGGATCAGGTCGCGGATATTGCTGATCTTCTTCTCGTGGATGAGGATGTAGGCATCCTCCAGATCGGCGGCCATCGTCCCGGTATCGGTGATGAAGTACGGCGACAGGTAACCCTTGTCGAACTGCATCCCCTCGACGACCTCGTAGGTCGTCTCGGCGGTCTTGCCGTCTTCCAGCGTGATGACGCCCTCGTTGCCGACCGCTTCCATCGCCTCGGCGAGGAGATTGCCGATCTCGGGGTCATTATTGGCGCTGATCGTTCCGACGTTGGCGATCTCCTGCTTGGTCGTCACCCCCTTGGCCATCCGGGTCAGCTCGGCGACGGCGGCCGCCGCGGCGCGATCGATGCCGCGGCGGATCGCGGTCGGGTTGCTGCCGGCGGCGATATTGCGCAGCCCTTCACGGAAGATTTCGCGGGCCAGAATGGTCGCGGTGGTCGTCCCGTCGCCGGCGATATCGGCGGTCTTCGAGGCGACTTCGTTGACGAGCTTCGCGCCCATATTCTCGAACGGATCGGGGAGCTCGATATCTTTGCTGACGGTCACGCCGTCTTTGGTGACCAGCGGCGCGCCGTACGATTTGTTCAGAATGACATTACGCCCGGTCGGCCCCAGGGTCACGGCGACGACATCGGCGAGCTTATTGACGCCGTCGAGCATCCGGCGACGAGCCGCGTCGTCAAAAAGAAGCTGTTTAGCCATAGTGGTTCCTATTTTTTTCTGTTGAATGTTGTTTTGCTCTGAAATGCCCCCCTAAAGGGAGACAGCGCGTGCGCTTAGCACTTCACGACCTTGGCGAGAATGTCGTTCTCACGCAGAATCTTGATCTCGCGGCCGTCGATTTCGACGTCCGAACCGGAGTACTTCCCGTAGATCACCTCGTCGTCGACCTGAACCGACAGAGCGGCGCGCTCACCGCTGTCGAGAAGCTTCCCCTGCCCAACGGCGATGACGATGCCGCGCTGCGGCTTCTCTTTGGCGCTGTCCGGCAGAACGATACCACCGGCGGTCACTTCTTCGGCGGCCAGCGGCTCAACAACGACGCGATCATCCAGAGGACTGAGATTGATACTTTTCTTAGCCATAGTGTATAATCCTTTTTTTGGTCTTAAGTTTTTCTTTTCTTACGTTGAGGTTTGACTTCGCGCGGGGCGAATCTTTTAGAAGCCCATGCCGGGCATGCCGCCGCCCATTCCGGGCATGCCGCCTCCCATCCCGCCGGCGCCGGGGGCCGGAGCGGCCGGCTCGGGCTTCGGGATTTCGGTCAGGACGCAGCTGGTCGTCAGCAGCAGCGACGAAACACCGGCGGCGTTGGTCAGCGCGGTGCGCACCACCTTGGCCGGGTCGATGATCCCCGCCTCGACCATATCGCAGTAGGTATCTTTGTCGGCGTCGTAGCCGTCGAACTTGCCCTTCATCTGACGGACACGATTGATCACGACCGCGCCGTCGACACCGGCGTTCTCGGCGATCTCGCGGATCGGGGCTTCCAGAGCGCGGCGGACGATCTGAACACCGAACTTCTCGTCCCCTTCGGCCTCGAACTTATCGAGCACCTTCGCGGCCTTGAGCAGGGCGATCCCGCCGCCGGGAACGATCCCCTCTTCCAGCGCGGCCTTGGTCGCGGCCTGGGCGTCCTCATAGAGGAATTTCTTCTCTTTCAGCTCGGTCTCGGTCGCGGCGCCGATATTGATCTGGGCGACACCGCCGGCCAGCTTGGCCAGACGCTCCTGCAGCTTCTCTTTGTCGTAGCTGCTGGTGGTCGTCTCGATCTCTTTGCGGATCTGAGCCACGCGCCCGTCGATCGCCTCTTTCTTGCCGGCGCCGCCGACAATGGTGGTGTGGTCGCTGGTGATCTCGATCTTCTTGGCCTTCCCCAGATCCGAGAGCTTAATGGCGTCGAGCTTGACACCCAGATCTTTGTAGACGGCCGTCGCGGCGGTCAGCGTGGCGATATCACCGAGCATCGCCTTGCGCCGGTCGCCGTAACCGGGCGCCTTGACCGCGCAGACATTGAGGATACCGCGCAGCTTATTGACGACCAGCGTCGCCAGGGCCTCCCCCTCGACATCTTCGGCGATGATCAGCAGCGGCTTGCTCTGCTTGCTGACGGTTTCCAGAAGCGGGACGAGCGACTTGGCCGAGGAGATTTTATCTTCGTAGACAAGGACCAGAGCGTCCTCAAAATCGACCACCTGGTTATCGGCGTCGGTCACAAAGTGCGGAGAGAGGAAACCGCGGTCGAACTGCATCCCCTCAACCACGTCGACGTAGGTATCGAACTGCTTGCTCTCTTCCAGGGTGATGACACCGTTTTTGCCGACCTTCAGGAAGGCGTCGGCGAGGATCTGTCCGATAGCGGCGTCGTTGTTCGCGGCGATGGTCGCCACCTGGGAAATCTCTTTTTTGCTCTTGTCATCGACCGACTTGGCCTGCTTGGCGACGCAGGCGCAGACCGCCTCGGCGGCCTTTTGAATACCCCGCGACAGAGCCATCGGATCGGCGCCGGCGGCGACCATCTTCAGCCCTTCGAGGAAGATCGCCTCGGCCAGAACCGTGGCGGTGGTCGTTCCGTCGCCGGCCGACTGATTCGTCTTTTGAGCGGCCTGCTTGACCAACTGCGCGCCGAGATTCTCTTCGGGGTCTTCCAAGGTGATCTCTTCGGCGACGGTCACCCCATCTTTGGTCACCTTCGGGGCGCCCCACCCTTTATCGAGGACGGCATTGCGGCCGCGCGGGCCGAGCGTGCTTTTGACGGCACGTGCCAGCTTGGTTACCCCAGCCGCGACGGAACCGCGAGCGGCGTCATCGAACGACATTTTTTTGGACATACGCGGATTACTCCTTACTCTTGACTGTCTAGACTACTTTATAGTCATTTCCGATAGTTGCTTGGTCATTATGCGGGACACTCAGCACGCCCCGCGGGTCCCCCGCGCACCGGCCGATAAACCGTCAAACGGGGAGAGGGCTGAATCCATTCAAAAGCTACTGATCCGTCGCACACTTTCAAGCAACTTTTATGCCAGTATTGTTGATTATAGCGTGACGAGAACAAAAAAAGCCCCGTTTTTGGGGCTTTTTTGACTTTTCCGGGAAATTCTTCTCCTTTCCCGACCGAACCTGCGGCTCGGGGCTTGCCATTTTGACAGGCACCGCCCGGGGCTGTCCAACACGAGTCCCCTAAAACAAACGGTCCCGCCTCACCGGGCGGGACCAAAGAACATCACGACATCGAATCGGCGCTCGGCTCCTCCGGTACTTTCTTATCGGGCGGAACCTGACCGGGACCGGTCGGAATGAACGGCTCGGCCGGGTCCGGATCAAACGGCACCTGACCGGGGCCGGTCGGGGTGAAACCATCCGGGCCGGGGCCGCTGGGAGCCGCTGTCGGCGTCGGAAGAACCAGTTTGCCCTGGAGGGTCTCGTTCATTTCCCAGACAAAGACCTTTCCCGATTTGCATCCGGCGGCCACAAACGTGGGACAGGCGGCCAGAGAAAAGGCGGGTGTCTCGGTCTGGAATCGGATGACCTCGATCCCGCGCGGAACTTGTTTGTCGGATTTCTTCGATTTGGCGCGATCCTTCGAACCGCTCGAACGGCCGCTGTCGTCGCCGTCGGAAAACGCCGCCTTGGCCTCTTTCGAATAATCTTCCTCGTCGTCATCGTCGACGGCTTTTCTCAGACCGGACGGGCCAAAGCCCCTCTGCCCGGTCATCGCCCCGGCGGCGCCCTGCGGCCCCATGACACCCTGCGGCCCCATCGTCACGTCCGGGTCTCCCATATCGGGCCCCATCGGCGACGAGGAGGAGCCGTTATCGGTGGTCCGGGCCCTCGGCTGAGTGCTCAGCCCGACCGCTTCGGCCTCAGCGGGGATCAGCCAGACGCGGACGGTACTGTCGTCACTGGCGGTCACCACCGCGTTGTCGCTCAAGAAGACCGCGCGGCGAACCGCTCCGGTATGACCGACAAAACGGCAGATCTCTTCCTGGGTGGAGAGATTCCAGAGGCGCGCGGTCTTGTCGGCGGAGGAAGAGAGGAGATATCCCCCGTCTTCGGAGGGGCACAGCGAGAAGACCGCCTTTTTATGCCCGGTCAGCTCCGAGACCGGGGGCTCGTCGCTTTTGGCGGAGAGGTTCTCCTCTTCATCGTCGTCAGAAGCGGCGGACTTTTTCTTCGTCTTTTTCTTGGATTCCCGCTCCATCGCCGATTTGCGGAGCACTTTGATCTTGTTGTCGCCGCCGGCGGTCAGGAGCTGTTCCCCGTCGGGGGTAAAGGCCAGATCGTAGAGAGCCCCCTGTCCGGTATCGTACTTCCCCTTCCCCGCCGGTTTGCCGGTATCGGCGTGCCAGAAGTAAATCAGTCCGTCGTTACAGGCCGCCGCCACGACCGAGCCGGTGGGGTCAAACTTCACCGACCAGAGTCGATCGGCCGCGCCGGAATAGCGTCTCGGCGATTTTTTGGGGTCTTCCCACTTCAAGACGGTCCTGTCGTAGCTGGCGGTCAGAAGACAGCTCCAATCCGGATCGGTCGCGATCGCGGTGATCCCCTCCCGATGCCCGCGAATCGACTTGACATTTTCGTCTTCACTGATCCGTTCGGTGAACGTCACTTCCACATTTCCGCTGAACTGACCGGTCTGCTCATCGAGCAGTTTCCACAGCTGCGCGGTCTTATCAATGGAAGCCGATACGCAGTACGTCCCCTCATGGTTCATCATCAGGTCGGTGACCGGCCCCTTGTGACGCCGATAGGTGAAATCGGGCTTAGAGACTTCCTCCACCTCGATCTCGATCGGCTCCGGCTTCGCCGCCTGGGCGGGGGCGTTTCCCTGCTGGGGGGCGGCCTGCGGACCGGGCTGCGGCTGAATCGGCATCTTTTTTTCCGGCGCGTAGGGGTCAACCTTAGCGCCCGGAGCGTTGGCCCCGGGGACCTGCGCGGCCGACTGCTTCTGCTCCGGGGCGTAAGGATCCACCTTGGGGGCCGGAGCCGGGGCCGGGGCCGGCGCGGCGCCGCCGCCCAGCGTAGCGTTGACCGTATTCATCGTCGCCGCGGCGCCCGGGTTCGGCTGAGCGCCGGCGCCGGCAAGCCAAACAAACATAAACAACGCGGTCAGGCACAACAGCGTAAGCGATCGGACGTTACCACAGCAGCGTTTGGACATCGGACAAAAACCTCGCGGAAAACCTTCATCATGGTCCGGAAAATCGACTCCCCGGCATCGTGTACACTAACAAATAGTATATTCCCAACGGGGGGGGATTTCAATTCTCCCAACGCGAAAATTCGTCGCCGGACAAACAAGAGCGTCTCCCGCCGAGCCGCTTTCCTTCAAAGGCAATCCTCCCCTTTCAGCCGGGCAGACGCCGGGAAGAGGGGGAATAATCCTAAACGTTTTTTAAAAAAAGCGCGAAGTTGGTCAAAAAGAGGGTACCCTAATCAAAAAAACCGATTATCTATAATTGTATGGGGGGATTGTATTTTTGAGCGGCGAGGGCGGTCGGTCAGGCGGCCCGCGCCGGTGGCTTTCATTGAGAAAGGCGCTTTATGGGCATATTAGCTCTGCAGTACCAGACGGTTCCGGACATCCCGATTCTTCTGGCGCTCAACCGTGAAGAAGATCCTGAGCGAGTCACCCTTTCCCCCCGCATTCAGTCGGGGCGGCCGCGCGCCGTCTATGGAGTCGACCGCAAAACCGGAGGAACCTGGGCGGGAATCAACCAGCACGGTCTGTTTGTGGCGGCCATCAACGCGCCGAAGCGTCATCTTCCGCTGGAGCCGCGCAGCCGCGGCCTTCTCACCAAAGAGCTCCTCGGCTGTCAGACCGCCGAAGAGGCGCTGGAACTGGGAGAAAAAGAGCTTCAGCGCGGCTGCTACTGCGGGGTCAACTTTATGTGCGTCGACCGTACCAGCGGCGGGGCCGTCTATGGCGGCGACGATGTCGGTGTCGACCGTCTCACCCCGGGGCTGCATATCCTTTCGGACCACAAGATGGACGACCGTGAAGACGGCCGTCAGGAGTATGTCCGCCGTCTGATGACGCTCCAGAGAATCGACTCTTCGGTCGCCTTCCTGGCGCTGGCCAGCAAGACCTTCTCGCGCCGCCCCGATCCGTACGGCCGCCGCGGCATCATCCTCAGCGAGCCCGACCTGGCGACCGTCTCGTCGATGCTCGTCGCGCTGGCGACCAAAAATCAGCGCTCGGTCATGCAGTACGCCCCCGGTCCTCCCGACAAAAAGGGATACGAAGATTTCTCGGCTCTGCTGCGGCAGGTCCTCTCGACCGACCGCGGCGCCAGCGGCGCGAAATCGAAACAGAAGACGAAGGAAAAACCCAAGGAAGACGAACTGGACGAGGACACCGATCTGGAGTAAAAGATCCGGGGGAAATACCTCGGGTTAAAACCCCCGCGGCGGTGAACAAGCGCGTTTAGGCATCTGTCCTAAACGCGCTTGTTTTTTTACCCTAAGGGGTACCTTGCGGCAGCGGCGTGTCGAGCCGCTCGACCCACTCGGGCCGAGAGGGGGAATCGGTCACCATATCGCGCGCTATCCTCGAGCCGGGAACGGTCACCGGCCGGACCAGCAGCTCGGGGATGTTGTACGCCATCATCCGGAGCTTATTGTCGTCAGGGTCTTTTTGCGGCAGCATAAACGGCTTGGCAAAGCGGCCATCGCTGTCGATGTGGGCGAAGTACAGACGGGTATAGAGGGTATCGTCCCGGCGCGAGGCAAAGACGAGCCAGCGGCCGGACGAATCCCACGTATGCCAGCTTTCGCTCTCGGGAGAGTTGATCGCCTCGGTCGGGATTTTCTCTCCGCCGGCCAGGTCGAGCATCTCCAGTTCGGCGTCCCGGTGCCAGATCGGAAAAGAGCCGTACGCCGAGATGGTGTAGAGCAAAAACCTCCCGTCGGGAGAGACCCGTGGGTGAATCGCGCTCTTTTCCTCGGCCGGGGCGTCGACCACCACCTCGGGAGGGTCGAACGAGGCGCTTTCCGGATGAAAGCGCATTCGCGAGATGTTGTATCTGATCCGCTTCAGGGCTTCCGGGGCGATCTTTTTCTCTCCTCTTTCATCAAGGACCTCCCTTCCCTGGGGATCTTTCTGCCAGTAATCCTCTCCTAAGGCGGCGCTGCAGTAGTAGAGGTACTCGCCGTCGGGAGACCAGCTGGGGAAAGTCTCCAGAATGTCGTCGGTCTCGGTCAGCTGGACCATCTGATTCGACGCCTCGTTGTAGAGAATCAGTTCCGAGGCCTGATCATAGACTTCGATCCGATTGGGAGACAGTGTATGAAAGACCTGCGGGGTCGTGTTCGTCGTAAAGGCGATCAGCGGCAAGCTCGGATGCCACGCGGGATAGACGGCGGCCTTTTTGTGAGGGTTATTCCGCGTATCAAACCGCTCGACCGTCTTTCGGCCCGTCTCGGACGCGCCGTCCGGCGCCGGGGCGTGGACCCGCACCATACCGCCGAACTGCTGGCGGCAGTGAAAAAGAAAATCGTCCCCCGAGCGATTCCGGAAATGGTGGCAGTTCACGCAGCCGTTTTTGATCGAGTTGTTATCGATGATCACCCGCTCATCGAACGACTCCATCGAGCGCTGATCGATCACGATCCGGTCATATTTTTGGTATCCCGGCTCAATCAACCGGTAGGCCAGCCAGGGATCGATCGGGTCGGGAGAAATCTCGTTGACGATCTCTTCCCAGCGCTCCCAGCCGGAGGAGGATTCCCGATAGACGGTGATCGAAAGGGTCCCCCCCGAGCCGAGAAGCTCCCGCCACGCCTTTTCCCCGATGGCGACAATCCGCCCGGCGATCATCTCCTGTCGATCGCCGGCGCGAAGGACGGTCACAAACCTTTCGCCCTGTTCATCGATACGGAAGTTCATCGGGGCGATATTCACGGGGAACGTCACCCCATCGTAATCGGGGAAAATCCGGGGCCGGGAGGCGATCGGCGCGGCGCCCTCGGGGACCGCCACCCGGGATCGGCAGCCGGCCAAAAGCGCCGCGGTGAGGGCCGTCATCAATAGGAAGCGTCCGCTGCGGAACATACTGATTCTCTCGCGTTGACTTAACTTATAATGCTTCTTCACCGCCGCGGCGGTAGTTTAATAATCGTTCACCAAAACGTCGCTCGCCGCGAAGTAGTACCAGACGGTTTGCCCGTACTTCTCGGTGAGCTGATACTCCAGCGCCGCCTGATACTCGGCGTTGGTCTGACGCAAAACCGAATCGTACAGCTGGCGAAAACCGGCGTACGCCCCCGCCCGCTCGGCGCTGACCGGGTAGCGGGGGCCTTCGGCGCCGCCGCCCGAGGAGCCGCTCTGGGTCAGGCCCCAGTACAGAAGCAGGTCCTGAAACAGCGGCGGAATCGGTTCTTCCCCCTCCCGCAGGGTATGCCGGTAGTAGTAGTCGAAATCGCGCCGGAATTTTTCCTGATCCTGCAGCAGGGCGACATGGATCAGGTGCATCTCCTGGTAGCGTCTGGCCAGCTGCTCCATTTCGCGGTAATCCGCGACGATGTAGATCGCGTAGAGGAACTTCTCGAACCCTCCGGTGATATCGGTGCTCGGCCGAAGGGAGCGCATATCCCGGATACGGTCCGCCAGGCGAAGCGTCTGCTCCCCGGCGCTTTTGTCCCCATCGCGAAGGGCGCCGCAAACCAGGCGCCAACGGCCGGCCCACCGGCGGTCGGCAATCGACCGCTCCAGCAGTGTCAGGAAACGGTCGGCCAGATCATACTCCTCCAGCACTAAAGAGCACAGAACCTGGGTCCGCATCGCCCGGGGAGAGACGGGGGTGCGAACCACCTGGGTCTGATCCATCGCGTGACGCCGGGCGATATTGGGGCTTCCGATCCGGATCAGCAGCTCCGGGCCGATGATCCTCAGCGACGAAACCTCGGCCGGCTCGGCCAGGGGAGCCCCGAAGAACGGACGGTCGAAAAACTTTTGAACCTCCCCTTTTTCGGTCAGCGCCAAGCGGCGCGTCTCGATCATCGCCGTCGTCGGATTGGGGGAACGCGCTTCCAGTGTCAATATCTTATCCCAGTCTTCGTCCTGAACGGCGGCGGCCATCCCGACCATAAGACGGAAGTTCCGATCCCATTGGGCCGAGACGACAAAGATCACGGGAAGAAGAACGATCAAAAACCAGACCGCCGCGTCCAAAAAGCGGGAGTCGGCGGCCGCGCCCCCCTTGCCGAACAGCCGCCGAGCCAGCGCCGGAAGCGGCGCCAAGGCGAACAGCAGCGCCAGGGCGATGAAGAGGAAACGATTGACCGCCACCCGCGAGGCCATCACCCCGCCGATACCGCGGGGAAGGTTGTCGGCCAGGTAGGGGGAGAAGATCGGAAACTGGGTCTTAAAGAGGGGATACCAAACCCACGGCAGGGCCGGAAAAACAAGGAAGAGCACCCATCCCCACCGGCGCGGCGGTTCGGGAACGGCCTTGGCATCGGTTTCGGCACCGCTTTGGGCGTCGCCGACGGAATCAGAATCGCCCCGGCGCCGAAGCGATACCTCATGCGCCAGGGCCAGCCCCCAAAAGAACAGGGCGTAGAGCCCCAGAAGCAGGTAGGCCAAAAGCTGGATGAACAAAAACGCCAGGGCACGCCGCCGGGCGGAGACAATCCGGCGATACGCCAGGGCGAGGGCAAACGCCGCCGCCGCGGCGATCGGGGGGCGCAGGTAGATTCGAACCATATCGAGCCCGAAGACGGCGTACTTTTGACGGACGTACAGCGAGGCGGTCAAAAAGGCGAGCACGGCCGCGTAAAGAAAACTAGCGCGGCCGGGGCGAAAGAATCGGATGGCGCCGGCGGCGATTCCCGAGTATAGAAGCGCCAGCAGCAGCCCTCCCAAAAGAGGGAAGCGCAGCGCCTGCATCAAGAGGACCGCGGCGAAATTCAGCGGCCCGCCGATAAAGGCCGCCTGCCGCCCCAGCAGATCGCCGAGGAAGTAAACCCCCTCCTGCATCGAGCTGACGCGAAGGAAATCGGCGGCGAAGAACGAAAAGACCCCCCACAGAAAGAGGAACAGCGCCGCGACCATCACCCGGGCGCTTTTTGTGGTAAAACCGGGAACCGGTACCCGTACCCGCGGCCCGCCGGAGACTGGTACCGGCTGGTCGGCGGCCGGCCGAGGGGCTGTCCGCGGTTGATTCCGATTCTTTTTATTTCTCATCGCGCGGCCTTCCCCTCCGGCGGAACGTTATTTCGGCTGGTCCGATACCGACGTCCCGCCGCGGTTATCACCAATAATCTGCTTGATCGAGTAATCTTTGCGGTCCGCCTGCTTGCGGTACGACAAAAGCAGCTCCGCGATAATCCCGGTGGAGAGGAGCTGCCCCCCGAACAGGCACAGCGCCGCCGAATAGATCACCGCCGGACGCCCCGAAAGAAAGTAGAGCTTCTCGGCCGGCATCCCGGGGAGCCGCGAGATCCCCCATCGGGCGGCCAGATAGGCGAGGATCAGCGCGCCGACACCGAAGCAGATCAGGCCGACGGTCCCAAGCGCGTGCGCCGGCCGGCCGCCGTAGCCGGTGATGAACTTAACGGTGAGCAGATCGAGGAACCCTTTGACAAAACGGTTGAACCCGTACTTCGAGTGTCCAAAGACCCGCGCCCGGTGGGCGACAACTTTTTCGCCCACCTTGTACCCGCGCGCCGCGGCCAAGACCGGGACGAACCGGTGGAGTTCCCCGTAGAGGGTCAGTTCGTCGAAGATCTCGCGGCGGTACGCCTTCATACCGCAGTTGTGGTCGTGGAGCTTCACGCCGGTCAAAGAGCTGACCATCGCGTTGAAGATTCTCGAGGGGAAGACCTTGTGCCACGGATCGTGGCGGACCTTTTTCCAGCCCGAGACGACATCGAGCCCCGAGTCGATCATCCGGAGGAATTCGGGGATCTCGGCCGGGTCGTCCTGAAGATCGGCGTCGAGCGACATGACCACCGATCCGGCGGCGGCGTGGAAACCGGCGTCGAGCGCCGCGGCTTTTCCGAAGTTGCGCCGAAACCGTATGGCGCGCACCCGTTTGTCCCCCCGGGCCAGCGCTTCGATCTTCCCCCAGCTTCCGTCGGTGGAACCGTCGTCGACGAAGATAATCTCGTCGTCCGGGGCGATCACGGCGGTGAGCTGGCGGTACAGTTCCTCGAGCGACTCCTCTTCGTTAAAGACGGGGATAACGGCCGAGAGCTTCATGGCGGTATTTTCTTTTGTTAACGGTCTGTTCGTTCAAAAACGCCGGTGGCCGGTCTGTTTGGCCGGTCTAGTGATCGGTCTCGCCGGAGGAACCGCCGAAACGGCTCAGGCCGTAGCGGGCAATCTTGCGGTCGAGGGTCGTCCGCTCGATCCCCAGGGCGCGGGAGCTGCGGCTTTTATTCCAGTCAAAATGCTCCAAGGTCTGCCGAATCAATATCCGTTCCATATCATCGATCGTCCGGGGGACGAACGCCGCCGGGTTATCGACGGCCGAGACCAAACTGCTCTGCCCGGTGCTGCCGGTGGTCCGAATGGTCGACAGCAGCAGATCCTCCGGCTCGATCAGGGGAGGATTCCCGAGGAGAACCGCCCGCTCGACCACGTTTTTGAGCTCGCGGACATTCCCCGGCCAGCGGTACTTATCGAGCATCACCAGCGCGGCGGAACTAAAACCGTGGAACTTGCGTTTGGTCTCGACGCAGAACTTCCCCAGAAAGTGATCGGCCAAAAGGGGAACGTCCTCGGGACGCTTGCGCAGCGGCGGAACAAGAATCTCCAGCACATGCAGCCGGAAGAACAGATCGTGCCGGAACCAGCCGCGGGCGACTTCTTTTTCAAGATCGCGGTTCGTGGCGGCGATCACGCGCACATCGACCTGGATCGGCTTGTTCCCGCCGACCCGCTCGAACGGCTGCCCTTCCAGGACGCGGAGGAACTTGGCCTGCAGGGAGGGACTCATCTCGGCGATCTCGTCGAGGAAGAGGGTGCTTCCGTCGGCGGCCTCGAACTTGCCGATCTTCCGCTCGGTCGCGCCGGTAAAAG
Organism: Thermoguttaceae bacterium; assembly: GCA_017434455.1. GTDB lineage: Bacteria > Planctomycetota > Planctomycetia > Pirellulales > Thermoguttaceae > RUG695. The sequence goes on from JAFRFG010000044.1 coordinate 45,400, forward strand.
CCCCTTTTTCGTGCCCGAACAGCTCGCTTTCCAGCAGCGTCTCGGACAGCGCCGCGCAGTTGAGGCAGATCATCGGCTTGTCGCGGCGCGGACTGTTGGCGTGAACGGTACGGGCGATCAGCTCTTTGCCGACCCCGCTTTCCCCCCGAATCAGGACCGTCGCGCGGCTGGGAGCGACCCGCTGAATCATCCGCAGGACATTCTCCATCGCCGGGGAGACACCGACGATCTCGGTGTCGAGCTCCAGGAGGGATCGGAGCATTTTGTTTTCGTCGTTGACACGAATCAGGTGGCTCGTCAGCTCGGTCTGTTTCGCGGCCCCGCCGAGGGCGGCGGCGAGCGACTCGGAGATCATCTCGGGGTTGTTGTCGGCCGAGGAATCGACCTTCGCGACACGGAACTGAAGGGTCGCGTGCCCGATCTGAATCTGGTCGCCATCGGCCAGCTTGACCTCCTCAGTGACCCGCTTGCCGTTGAGGACCGTCCCGTTGCGGCTGGCCAGGTCGCGCAGGTACCAGCCGTCCCCCTGCCAGGTGACCGCCGCGTGGAGCCGGCTGCAACGGTCGTCGTTGAGAATGATCCGGTTATCGGTCGCGCGGCCGATGGTCATCTCCTCGCCGGGGGCCAGGAAGAACGCTCCCACGGGGAGGCCGTCCCGCAGAAGAATAAGATTGGTGACCGTAGACTCCATATTTTACCTAAACATACACCCTAGAAGGATATTCTCTGTTCCGATGCCCGCGATCGATACAAATCAATAACTAAAAACATCTCGTGGTTCTATAACATCACGGCCATGCGGCATCACAGCTATACAATATCATAGACCACCCCCTCAAGAAAGTAAAGAGTTCCCTCCGCGAATCGCTGTTGGCGCGGCTGACACCGGAAAAAAGCGCAAAACCGTCAAACTCCCCCTAATTGATAGAAAAGTCGCTATTATTCTAATGAGAATAACTCTCTTATCCGATAAAACCAGAAGAGAACCTCTGTTCTCATCCGACGGCGCGCCGTGCAGATAAGCGCCGCGGTGATACTAAAAGAAACGCCATCAGGGATTTTGGCAGGAGATCAGGACAATGACATTCGTGAAACAACAGACGATGAAAGCGCGGACCGTTCTTCGGATAGCGACCTTTTCCTCCCTGTTTCTTCTGATTTCCGCGGTCGTGCCCTGTGCGTGGGGTCAATCGCTGCTGACATTCCTCACCAGGAATCAGGACGAAGGCGCCGTGCCAAGGCCGGTAGCCGCGTATCAGGCAACCCAGGAAGGCGCCGCGGTCCCGCAGCCGGCCGGTCCCCCTCGTTTAGGAAGAGGAGCGTTCCGGGCAATCGAGAAACGCCGCGCCGAAAGAGCCGCGGCCGCCGCCTCGCACAGCGCCGCCACGAGTACGGCAAGTCCCGCCGCCACAACCAGCACCGCCGGTTCGTCGCTGGGCAAGCGCCGTCCGGTCGCCGAGGCCCTTCAGGATGATGCCCTCGTCATCGAGGAACCGGCCGAAGAGCTGGCGGAACCGCAGGCGATCACCCCGATCGTCGAAGACATACTGCCGGCCTCCCCGGTCGAGGAACAGACCGCCGCCAAAGACAGCGGCGCCAAAGACAGTGACAGCGACCAGAGCTCGCGGGGGATCGTCTCCCAGCAAAGCGAGCCGGCTGTGCCGGAAGGCCTCGGCGACGACGCTATTCTCGGTTCGATGGCCGAACCGGCGCCTTTAGCCGCTTCCAAGGATGTCAGCGGCTCGGCCCAGGAGGAACCGGCCACCTTGCTGACCCCGGTCATCGAGATCCGGGCGGCCGGTCCGAAGCGGATTATGGTCGGTCAGGAGTCGTCCTACACGATCACCATCAGCAACAACAGCACGGTCGACGCCAACGGGCTGAACGTCACGACGACGATCCCCGACGGGATTGAGATATCCTCGATTCAGCCGACCACCGGCATGTCCCGTGTCGCGGAACTGGCCGCGACGGTGGAGGGCGCCCACAGCAGCAACTCCGCCTGTCTGTGGAAGATCGGTCTTCTTCCGGCCGGCCGCGTCGAGACATTGGTGATCAACTTTATCCCGAAGGCGCGCTGCAGTCTCGACTTCGTCAGCCAATACGACTACGAGAAGTCGTGCGTCCGCTCCGACATCGAGGTCCAGGAACCGATCATTGAGCTGGCGATCGAGGGACGCGACACCATCGACTGGGGTGTGGAAGAGCGTTACCGAATGATTCTGCGCAATACCGGAAACGGCGAGGCGCGCAACCTGCGTCTGGACGTCGCCACCGGCGAGAAAGATACCGCCTCGTGTGTGCTCGAGGAGCTGCTCCCGGGTGAGGAGAAGATGGTCGAGCTGAACGTCAAGACCGTCCTGGAAGGGACACTCAATATCGAGGCGACCGCGATCTCGGAATTCGGGTTCTCCTCGTCGGCCCGCAAGTGCGTCACGGTCCTGCGCGGCCACCTGGATGTCTTCGCCGAGGTTCCCGAGATGCAGTTCGTCAACGACACCTTCGATTACCTGGTGCACGTCTGCAATAACGGTCAGGCGATCTTGCAGAACGTTGAGGTCACCGCCGCGATGCCGTCGACCATCGAGTTCGCCGGCTGCACGGGGGAAGGGTCCCACGACAGCGTGAGCAACCGCGTCGTCTGGAAGGTCCCCTCGATCAAGCCCGGCGAGGAGATGGTCTATCAGGTCACCGGCAAGATGCTCCGCCCGGGGATCAACCGCATCGACCTAAGCGCCTGGGATCAGACCGGCGTAACGTCGACCAGCGACGCGGAGGTTCAGGTCGAGGCGATCGCCGCCCTGGAGATTCGGATCAATAAACCGAACGGCCCGATTGCCACCGGTTCGGAGATCGACTACGAAGTGGTCATCGCCAACAACGGAACCAAGGCCGCCGAATCGATCGACGCGGGCTTCTTCCTCCCGGCCGGCATGATTCCGCTGTCGGTCGAAGGGGGCGGGATGATCCAGGAGAACGAATCGAAGGTTCTCTTCAGCAAGATCAATTTCCTCGGCCCCGGTCAGTCGGTCTCGTACAAGGTCCGGGTCCGCGCCGAGTGCGGAGGAAATCAGAAAGTTCAGGCGGTTCTGGAGTCGCGTCCCGAGGATGTCGCCCTGGTGGCCGAGGAGATGAACTTCTTCTACCAGCGCAAGACCCTGGCCCGAAACGGCCAAGGGAAGGTGGAGCGCGTCGCGATGCGTCCGGAAAGCGCCCCGGCCCCAATGACGCCGCAGCCGCAGGCAGCCCCGGAAGCGCAGCCGATGGCTCAGCCCGCGCCGCAGCCGACGGTCCCCGCGGCCCCCGCTGTTCCTGAAGCGGCCCCGGCGCCGGTCGCCGACCAGCTCCCCGCGGCGCTCCCGGAGTTCCCTCTGCCCGGTCCGCAGGCCCCGTAAGACAGAAACAGGCAATCGGTTTATAATCTGCCGGCGGTGTCCCGAGGAATCGTTCCCGAGACGCCGCCGTTTTTTACCCCCTATAAATAGCAGCACTATGGCAGCACTCCCCCGGCTCATCGAGTCCCTCCGGCCGCTGGCCCCCTCGATCGTCGCCTTTTCCGGCGGGGTCGACTCGTCGTTTCTCCTGGCCGCGGCGATCCAAGCCGCCCCGCCCGGGAGAGAACCGGCCGCGATATTCACCGTCTCCGCGACCCAGACGGCCGAATCGATCGAAAACGCCCGCGCCGTCGCCAAAGAGCTTCGTGTCCCCCAATACATCGAGCTGCCCTCCTATGAAATGGAGGATCCCGACTTTCGAGCCGGCACGAACAAACGCTGCTACTACTGCAAGAGGCAGCGGCTCGGTCAGATCCGGAAATGGGCCCAAAACCACCCCCCGAAGGAGGGGGAGTGGACCTTCCTGGACGGAAACAACGCCGACGATCTAGGCGACTATCGGCCGGGGAGCGCCGCGGCGAGGGAATTAGGGTGCCGATCTCCCTTGGCCGAAGGGGGCTGGACCAAAAAGGCGATCCGCGCCGCCGCCGCCGATTTTGGCCTGTCCTGCGCCAACCGTCCCTCCGAACCGTGCCTGGTCACCCGCCTGGCGTACGGTCTGGAGCCGGACGAAAAGCTCCTGCGCCTTATCGAGCGGGGCGAAACGATCCTGCGCGGCAGCGGCTTTTCGATCTGCCGCTTAAGAATCATCACCCCCGGCCAAGCCCGTATTGAGGTGGGACCCGATCAGCTCCCGAGGTTCCAAGACCGGGAACTGCGTGAGGCGATTTTAGAGCGGATCACCGCCCTGGGGTTCGACGAGGTCACCATAGACTCGGCCGGCTATCATCGATCGTGACCCTCCCTTAAAACGCCCCCCGCGCGGCGGCGGATAAAACACTTGCCTTGGGACGGTCTCCCCGTTACAATCAAGTATCAGCCCGAAGCGTTTCGCCCCATAATCGCCTACTTTAAAACGATGCCGCCCAAACGCCGCCCCAAACAAACATCGGCCCCGAAGAGCCAGCCCGCCGCCGCGGCGCAGCCGAAGCCGCGCTGGGATCTGACCCCCCCGCGGACGGTCGTTTTCGCCCTTTTGGCCGCGCTGGCCGCCTACCTCGCCTGGTACTGGGCCGGGCGCTACGGCGAACTGATCTACCTGACCCACTACTACGAAGTCCCCCGGCCGGAATTCCTCACCTATCCCGGCGGGGCGGTCGCCATCCTGGGGGATCTTCCCGGCATCCTGGCCGCCCGAACCGCTCCGGCGATCGGCGCGGCGCTGGTTATCCTCTATTCCCTTTGGCTGCCGGCCGGCTTCTGCGCGCTTCTGCCCGGTTGCGACAGCAAAAAGCGCCTGCCCCTTACCGCTGCCTTGGCGCTGCCGAGCGTGGTGATCCTCACTGTTTTGTTCTCGCGCCAGGGCTACTATCACTTCTCGGTCGTGCGAAGCGGTCTGTTCCTCGGCGCCTTCCCCGCGCTGGCCGCCGGACTGAGCGTCGCGGCGGCGGCGCGCAAAATCGCCGACCCCAAAAAGCAACTGCTCGCTTCACTGGCGGCACTGGCCCTGTTTTACATTCTGTTTGGGGGCTACACCCTCATTCCCGTCCTCTTTTTGGCCCGGGATCAGTGGCGGCAAAAACAATCCGGGCGGCTGTGGCGAACGCTCCTGATTTTGGTTTTCGGGGGCCTGGTACCTCTGCTTTGGTATCCGTGCGTCAGCGGCCATTTCCCCATGGCCGATCTGTGGACCGCCGGTTTCCCCTCGTACCGTTTCGAGATCACCGATCCGGTCAACGCGGCGGTTTCCACGCGGCTGTTCATCGCCGCGCTGCTCACCGCGCTGCTGCCGATTTGCCTTCCCGCCAAGAAAGCTCCCCCGGCCGAAGCCGTATCGGCCGACCCCCCACAGCCCGAAGCCGTCCCGACGCGGGGCTGTTTCTTAGGCGCGCTGCTGGCGATTTTCTCCGTCGCCGCGGCGATCTCCGTGACCGAGCTGTTTTCGCGCACCGAGACAAACTTTTTGGCGCTTGTGGCGGCCGTCCGTCCTCTGGAGCACGACCAGTGGGAGAAGATCCTCGAAATCGAATCGCGCTGCGAGGAGCCGACCCTGCCGCTGATCGAACTGCGCCGTCTGGCGCTGGCCGAGACCGGTCAGATGGCCGAGCGTCTATTCCAGCGCCCCAACGCCCCTTCCTCCTCGCCCGAACTGGTCTGGATTCAGTGTCTGCGGCTGCTGGGCAACGACGTTTGCTACCGCAGCGGTTCGGTCAATTTCGCGATCTGCTACATCAACGATCAGCTTCGGCTCTGCCCCGAATCCCCCTACCTGCGCTGGCTTCTGGTCCAGTGCTCCCTGGCCAACGAAGAGTATTCCCTGGCGGAAAAGTATCTATCGCTGCTCGAGCCGCTGTGTCGCGGCGACTGGGTCCGTGACGCCCGCGACCTGCTCGACGCGCATCGCGCCGGGACCCAGCCGCGAACCGACCGGGGGAAGGCGCTGGCCAAGCGGATCGAGACCGCCCGCCGGCTGCGCCCCAGCGAGTATCTTCTGCACGGCCGCTACGTCGACAGGAACATCCTCTTCAGCGCGACGAAGGAGCCGTTCGACGACGCCCCCAGGGAGGATCAGGAGCGGTTCCTCTGCGATTATCTCCTTGTCGGCGCGCACGACCTGTTTGAGAGCAACTTTAAGACATACTACCAGAAGCATCTCGAACCGGCCGGCGAGCGAATCCCCACCGCCCTTCAGCAGGGCGCGGCGTACATCGAATATACCCGAACCAACAAGACCCCGCGGGAATATCCCTACGATCCCGAGATCCCGGCCGGTCTGACCGACTTCTTCCGCCTGTGCGGCGCGCTGGGCCAGCAGGACGCCGCCGCCGAGGCCCAGATGCAGGCCTTAGCGTCGTCCGGCACCGACCAGTCCGCGGCCGGTACGCCAACCGCGCGGCCGGCCGCCGGCGGGATCGATCCCCGAGCGGCCGCGGAAAAGATTCAGGAAAAATACACCAATACATTCTGGTTCTACCGGATGTTCGCGTCCCCTTACCAAGAGTATTGACCCGAAGATACGTTAAGCCCTTCCCCGCCACAGCCGGATCTATGAACCGCACGACCGCAAACGCCCGTTCTCACCGTTTCCCCGGCAGGGTACTAATCGCCGTGCCGTTATTGATTCTTTTGCTTCTGCTCGTCGGCTGCGGCGCGTCGGTCCCGTCCGGCGCCGACGATCTGGATCGGCAGCCGGTCATTAACCCCGATTACACCGACCTGACCATCCCCCCGAATATCGCGCCGCTGAATTTCGAGATTCTCACCCCCGCCGACGAGTACATTACCGTTATTTCCGGCCGCGAGAGCGAGTCGCTCCCCCGGCAGCGCGTCGTGCGCGGCAAGACGGTCGTGATACCGGAGAATTTCTGGAAAGATCTTCTGGCCGGTTCGCGCGGAGGGAAGATTCGTTTCACCGTCTACGCCCGAACGGGGCAGACGTGGCAAAAATTTCAGCCGATCACCAATACGGTTTCCCCCGATCGGATCGATCCGTGGCTGACGTACCGCTGTATCGATCCGGGTTACGTCCAGTACGGGCGGGTGATGATCGAGCAGCGCTGTATCGAGAATTTCAAGACCAAGAGCATTTTCGACAACGCGGCGGTATCGCCGCACAGCTGCGCCAACTGCCATCACGCCCGCGCGGGCGACCCGAACAACGCGCTGTTTCACGTTCGTCAGGATTACGGCGGGACGATGCTCCGCTACAACGGCAAGCTCAAGAAGATCAACACGGTCTGGCCCAAGTCGGGTTTCGCGATGTCGTATCCCTCCTGGCATCCGACCCTGCCGCTGATCGCCTATTCGTCGAACAACACGCGACAGACCTTTCATTCGCGGGATATCAAGAAGATCGAGGTTCTCGATAATTTCTCGGACCTCATGCTTTACGATATCGAAAAGGGAGAGATCATCCCGATTTTCGAGACGGAGGATATCTACGAGAGTTTCCCCGCCTGGACTAAGGACGGAAAGACGCTTTACTACTGTGTCGCCGAAATGAAGACCTCCGAATCGCGTCTCGGCAAGACCCGCAAAGAGACCGCCGAGGAGCGGCTTTCGGAGATGTGCGACCGCAACAGGGAGATCCATTACAGTTTAATGAAGATGGATTTCGACAGCGAAAAGATGAGTTTTTCGGCTCCGACGGCCGTTCTCGACGCCAAGGCGACGGGGAAGAGTTACGTTCATCCCCGCGTTTCCCCCGACGGGCGGTTTTTGGTCTACGTCGAGATGGATTACGGGACCTTCCCGCTGACGCACAGGGAAAGCGAACTGATGCTTCTTGATTTGGTCACCGGGCAATCGCGGCCGCTCGATGAGATTAACGCCGACGCGCCCGAGAGCTTTCATTCGTGGGACAGCACCGGCCGCTGGATGGTCTTCAGTACCCGGCGGGCCAACGGTACCTTTACCCGGACTTACTTCACGCATTTTGCCGAGGACGGCACCTGCACGAAGCCCTTCCTCCTTCCCCAGCGAACCCCTGACGACGAGCGGGCCAATCGGTACTCGCATAACCTTCCCGAGCTGCTCACCGGGCCTGTTCCCCTGACGGGGGGAGCGATGGCAAGAGAAATTCGCGCCGCCAGCGGCGGCAGGCGGTAGCCGAGGCCGCGATGCCGCGGCGGGCGGTTGCCGTAGGGTAAGCTAACGGTATAGGAAAAATCGATTCGGCGAAGCGTTCCCGTTGGTCACTTGGGGCGGGGGTGATCTAGTTATTATTCAGCGGCCAACGGCCGCGAGAGCGCCGCGGTGATGTTCCTATGCCGTATCTTTTTCCTACGGCAACAGCGGTCAAGCGCGCTGCGCTTGTCCCCCCCGGACAGGGGCCGCCGGAGGCAAAAAACAACAAAACAAAGAAACAATCCCCCGCGCTGCCCCCCCAAAAAAGTCACGCCATTGGTCCCTGTCATACGCCAAAGAAAAGGCAGCAAGCCGACAGACCCCTCAGGGGGGCAGCGCACGGAGTAGGACGAGCGGCCGAAAACCGACAGATCTCCTCACGCCAAAAACCCGGCCGCAAGGCATACGGTTAGTTGGTCGCGTCGCCGCGACGGGCGATAGCCACACAACCTCGCCTCGCCGCGGCATCGTGCCCCCTCCTTTTCTTATGAAGAAAAGAGGTTTTACTCTTGTCGAGCTGCTGGTCGTCATCGCGATCATCGGCATCTTGATCGGCCTGCTTCTGCCGGCCGTTCAGGCCGCCCGTGAGGCCGCCCGTCGTATGAAGTGCACCAACAATCTCAAGCAGATTGGTCTGGCGCTGCACAACTACCATGACATCAATGGCAAGTTCCCGGCCACCGGCGGCGGTCGTGTCCAGGCCCCCGACACCGCGAAGGTCAACGGCGCCTACACCGACGACTGCGGCGGTATGATCTGGTGCGCCGAAAGCTGGCACCTGGCGATCAACCCCTACATCGAGCAGAGCGCTCGTTACGACGCGATCACCAATTACGGGATCGTCTGCTGGGCCAACAGAGACGGTGACCTCAACGGCAGCCACTGGTCCGGCTGGGACAGAGACGAATACGTCAAGACCCCGATCGACTCGTTCTGCTGCCCGTCCGACGGCAACGCCAAGAGCCCGGCCTGCAAGGCGAACGGCTGCAACGCCCGTCACAACTACGTCGCCTGCACCGGTGACGAGGCCTGCGGCAAGGAGCAGTGGATCGGTGAGCTGAAGCGCGGTTTCTTCGTCGGTCAGTTCCAGTATACCACGTTGTCGGCTTTGACCGATGGTACCTCCAACACCATCGCTGTCGCCGAAACCTGCACCGCCGCCAACGGTGGCGATAAGGGTAACGGAACCGACATCAAGGGAAGTATCGCGATTCTGCCGAACGACAGCAGCAAGGGCTGGGTTGACAACGACTTCGGCGGCGGCATCAACGGCGTCGGTTCTCTCAATGACGGCTGGGTCACGATCGGTCCGGCCCGCGCCGTCGATCCGACCTACTGTCTGTCTGTTGTCGGTTCGGTTCCGGGTGACAACAAGCGTTTCGCCGATACCTACAAGCCCGGTGGTGAGGCCTCCCGTGGCGACACCTTCCGTAACGGTGGTCCGTGTGTCCTCTTCCAGACCATTCTCCCGCCGAACTCCCCGAGCTGCGCCTCCCAGAACAGCGGTGACTCCGCTTACGGCGGTCTGTGCTGCCCGAAGCACAGCACCACCGCTATCTACTCCTCGACCAGTAATCACCCGGGCGGCGTCAACGCGGTCTTCGGCGATGGTTCGGTCCACTTCATCAGCGATGGTGTCAACTGCACCACCGAGGGTATGGCCCGCCTGACCCCGACCGGCCCCGGCAAGAGCCCGTTCGGTGTCTGGGGTGCCATGGGTACCGCCAGCGGCGGCGAGTCCAAGTCGCTGTAAGAGTAATTTCGTGCGTCTGACACGATAAAAAGGAAGAGACCGGGGTTCTCCCGGTCCCTTCTTTTTTCTATGACGGAAGGAATAAAAGGTTATGCGCAATCGAATCACTTTGCTTCTGTTGGCCGCGTTGCCGCTGTTGTTCGTTCTGGGCTGCTCCAGCAAGAAACCGACCGACTGGCCGGATGCGGTCTATCCGGTGAAGATCACCGCCACGAACAACGGTTCGCCCATGGCGGATCTCCAGGTCGTCTTTGGTCCGACCAACGGAACGATGACCTACGCCGTGGGTGGTACCACCAATTCGTCGGGGGTCGCCGTAATGGAGACGCGCGGGGCGACCTACAGCCAAAAGGGTGTCCCCGCCGGAGAGTATCGAGTGACATTCGCCGCCAATTTGCAGCCGACCCGGACGGTCGACGAGGCGTACGAGCTCCCGGCCGAAGAGCGTCAGGCCTATCTCGACGCGATGGCTGAGGAAGTTGCCCAGCTGAAGGCGAACAACCCGGTTCCGAGCGGCCTGTCGGGCGGAACGAGCGAGCTGATCGTCACCGTCGGTGAAGGCGGCTTGGAGCAGGCGGTAGAGTTCTCCGAATTCTCCGATGACGGCAGTACTCGCGAGGCCCCGGAGATTGAGGAAAGAGATCACCCGTGATCTGTTCCCTTCGAACCAAATAATCTTAAGAACCGGCGCTTACAGCGCCGGTTCTTTTTTTCTATTCTTTAATTGCCGGCGTGCGAAAACGCCTCACGGACCCGGCGAAAGAGGCCAAAGCGGCTCGGTCGATGCGCGAGGACGAAAAACTTCCCCCGACGGCGGCCGGATCCCCTTGATTGGGCGCATGATAAGATAGATAAACGGCGTGACTTTTGCGGGAACACCCGCGGATGAGTTTTGCCTCCGGGCGGCCAACGGGAACGCGCCGAAAGGCCGCAAGAAAAACTTATCCCCTGACCTTAAAAAGCGCGGGTCAACAAACAAAATGGGAAGCCCAAAGTTTATGTGGGTACCTAACGGACCGTCAGGCGTGATCACCGAAGCCGCCCGAAAGCGACAGACGGCGCTATACGCCAAGAGCCCAGAAAATGATCGGAACCCATTGGGCAACGGTATCGACTCCCCCGGATGCGAATCCGTAACCTGCGCTCCCCTCGGTCAGGGGACGCATTATATACTATCATAAATTCCCTGGTACACAATCGGTAAACGGGGATTTTTCTTCTTTTTTTATAAGTTTCCTCCCTATAATCTCCCAGGGAGGGGCCTATACTTGATAGGCCGATTAAAAACGTTAAAATAACAGGACTATAATGTGTTGAATTGTCCCTAAGCCGGTTATATATGGGGGCAGTTAGACAGTCCGCAGCGGCACCAATTCTGGAGGATGTTATGCCGATTCAAGAGACGCAAGATCTGGATCTGAGGCAATTTGTTCTGGACTGCACGTCGTTCGGCCCGGCCGAAATCAGTCGAATCTCGACGGAAATGAGTCGTCGGAACGAAAAAATCACCGATCTTCGCGACGGGGTCAACGAGCTGGCCGCCAAGGCGTCCGATCTGAGTCCTTCGATGATGGTCAAGCTGGGGGTTTGCCAGTATCTGATCGGTCGTTACGACGACGCCCTGGAGAGCTTGACGCACAGCGACGGGGGGGCTTTGGCTCAGTTCTATATGGCGAAGATCCACGCGATCCACGGCGACAACGCCAAGGCGATGATGCTCTACGACATCGCCAAAAAGGCCGGCTACGACCCGGACCGCTGTGTCCTCGGCCAGGCGAACGTCTACCTCGATATGGGCGAGCCGAAGAAGGCGCTGGCGCTTTTGGATCGTCTCTCCGGGGCGATTGAGCAGACGGCCGATTACCTCGCTCTTCGCGGCGCGACCGTCGCGGCTACCTGCGAGAACCCCGACGAGGCCGTGAACCTCTACGAGCGCGCCTACAAGGCCGATTCCAATCATCCCGAGACCCTTTTCGGTCTGGCCCTGGAAAGCGAGCGCCGCGGCAACGACGACGACGCGCTGAAGCTTTACCGCCAGGCGTCCCACTGTTTCCCGACGAGTGTCGGTACACTGATGAACCTCGGCGTTCTTCTGGAAGACAAAGAGCGCTACGAGGAAGCCGCCGACTGCTACAATCGTGTCATCGAGGCGTTCCCGAATAATAAGCGGGCCCGTCTGTTCCTCAAAGACGCGCAGGATCACTTGCGGGTCGATACGCGGTCCAAGCCGAATCCTCCGGGAAGCCGTCATCTCAATACCCCGATCAACGAGATCGAGTTCTCCTCGCGCGTTCGCCGCGTGATCGAGGAACTCGGCTGCAAGACCCTCGGCGACCTGGCCCGCCAGCGCCAGGAAGATCTTCTCCAATTCGAGAACTTCGGGGAGAACAGTCTCAAAGAGATCGAGTTGAAACTCGAGGAGCGTGAACTTCATTTGGGCTGGACCGACGACGAACTGCTCACCGTCCCCGAATACAAGCCGGCCCGCGGCGGCTTCGCCGCCGCTGCCGCCGAACCGGCCGGCGGTGAGGACCAGGCGGTTCTCACCCGTCCGGTCTCCGACCTGGAGCTGTCGCGCCGTGCCGCGAACTGCCTCAAGAAGCGGAACGTCAAGACCATCGGCGATCTGATTAAGCAAAGCGCCGACGATCTGATGGAGACGGCTAACTTCGGCGTCACCAGCTTGAAGGAGATCCGCGAGAAACTCGCCTCGAAGTTCGCCCTGAAACTCAAGGGGGACGAAACGCAGGGGAAGTAACCGTTCTTGCTCCCCCTTAAGCCGAACCGGCCGCGAGCGCGCCGAAGGAAATTCCCTTCGGCGCGCTTTTTTTGTCGAGAGGGAGTTTTTTCACGGTGTTTCTCCCGGTACAATAGGGGCAAAGACTTTGGCAAACGAGAAATCTTTACAGTGAAGGAATGATGGTTATGTCCCCGAACAAGATACGCTCCCTTATCGGACTGATCCTTTTTTTCGCGGTTCTTCCTTTCGCACCGCTGCGCGGTGAGACCCCCTCCGCCGGCGAGAATCTCCACGCCCAGGGGGCACTGTCGTTCGGGAACTCGACCGAGAAGCCGTATAAGATCGAGGACGGCGACCGCGCGGCCTGCCGCTTTACGATCGAACGCCCCTTTTTTTCGATCTCGGTCTGCTGCCCGAGTTACAGCGACAGCGACGGCGATCTCACCCTTTCGCTGTATCGATACGACGGCGATATCGCCCGGACGCTGAAAAGCCCCGCGTTGGCGCAAAAGAAATTCGTTGACTTTCCCGACAACGGTCATCTCAAACTGACCTTCCCCGCGCAGGAAGCGGGAGAGTACCTTTGGACACTCGATACTCCCCGCGGAGAGGTCGGCGTCTGGAACGATCCGCAGGCCGCCAGCGCGAACGCGGAATGTTATTTCAACGGAAAGCGGATCGAGGGGCTCTTTACGTTTTTGCTCGGCATCGAGACGTCGTTCCCCTTCTCGGGGAGCGAAGAGATGCTGGGGCTTCTGTTAAACCGCCCCGCGCCGGTTCCGGAGGACCCCCGCGAGGAGCGGTTTGTCATCGAACCGGATACCTGGGAAGCGATCGACGAACTGGGGCGCGCGCTTCCCGATCCGGAGTCTGTCCAAGCGCCGAGAGATCGTCAGGTCGGAATATTCTACTGGACCTGGCATGACCGAGACGATTATCCGGGCCCGTACGACGTCACGAAGATCTTGGCGGCGCATCCCGAGGCGGCGGATGATCCGCAGCACAGCGCCTGGGGGCCGTTTGGGGCCAGACATCATTGGGGAGAGCCGCTTTTGGGGTATTACACGACGCTCGATCCGTGGATCCACCGCAAGCACGCGCAGATGCTGGCCAACGCCGGGGTCGATGTTGTCGTCTTCGACGCCACGAACGGGACGGCGACCTGGATGGATTCCTTCCTCACCCTCTGCCGGGCGTATGAACAGGCCCGCGCCGACGGTGTGCGTACGCCGAAGGTGGCGTTTATGCTCCCCTTCTGGAACACAAACTATACCTTAACCGACCTGCGCCAACTCTGGCGGGACATCTATCGGGACGGCCGCTATCGGGATCTGTGGTATTTCTGGGATGGCCGCCCCTTGATTTTGGGGCTCCCCGAAGCGGTCGACCAGGCGATCCTCTCGGCCGAGGGGGAAGATCTGGAGGAACTTTGCGCGATACGAACTTTTTTCACCTTCCGTCCCGTTCAGCCCTCGTATACGGCCGGCCCGGCGCGTCCGGATCAATGGTGCTGGCTTGAGGTCTATCCCCAGAACGGGTACATTCCCCTGTCCGACGGCCGTTTCGAGATGGTCGGAGTCGGCGTGGCGCAGAATCATTCCGAGAACCGGCGCAGCGGCGGCGCGGGCCTGGCCGCGATGAATGACCAGGATGTCTTCGGGCGCGGCTATCGCGTCGGAAGCGCCGAGCCGATCACCGAAGACGATGTTCTTCGCGGCCGGAACGTGGATCAGCAGTGGTCGCGGGCGCTGGAACTGGATCCGAACTTTATCTTCATTACCGGCTGGAACGAGTGGGTGGCCGGCCGTTATACGAAGTGGTCGGGACAGCCCGGCGCGTTCCCCGACGAGTACAACGAGCCGTTCAGCCGCGATATCGAGCCGGAGCGCGGCCTGCTGATGGATGATTTCTATATGCAGATGGTCGCAAAGATTCGCCAATACAAGGGAGCGCGGAAACTCCGCCCCGCCGGCGGGCCGGTCGCGTCCCTCCCCGCCCCCGGTGAGGACGCCTGGTCGGCGATAACACCCGAATATCGGGACTACCGCGGCGATACGCTCCACCGCGACGCGCTCGGCTATGGGAAAATTCACTATGTCGACCAGACCGGACGCAACGATATTATTCGGGCGAAAGCCGCGACCGACGGCGATAAACTATCGTTCTTCGTCGAAACCGCCGAACCTCTGACCGAACCTTCCGATTCCGAATGGATGCGGCTGCTGATCTCCGTCGGCTGGGATAAGAACGACGAGGGCAACAGCTGGGAACACTTCGATTTCACGGTGGAACAGACCAAAGACGCGGCGGTTCTCAAGCGCTGTTTGGGGGGCTGGAACTGGGAAACGCTCGCCGGGGCCGAGCGCCGGATCGACGGCAGTCGCATGACGGTGACGATCCCCCTAAAGGCGCTGGGGATCGAGTCGGCCGAAATCGACCTGCGCTTTAAGTGGAGCGACAATATCAGCGCGCCCGACGATATCCTGGATTACTACGTCACGGGCGATACCGCCCCCGACGGCCGCTTTGTCTATCGTTACAGCTGCCGGTAGGCCGCGAGCCGCGGCGGGCGGTATTCCCTTGGCTGTTTTGGGGCAGCCGTTCGTCCCGTTGGGACTCATACCGGGAGCAAGCGCGGCCGTTGGCCGCGCTTGTTACGTGTAGGACGATCTTCACCGACTAACCGTATGCCTTGCGGCCGGGCTTTCGGCGTGAATTGACCTGTCGGTTTTCGGCCGCTCGTCATACTCCGTGCGCTGCCCCCTGAGGAGTCTGTCGGCTTGCCGCCTTTTGTTGGCGTATGACGGGGGCTGATGGCGTGACTTTTTTAGGGGGGGCAGCGTGGGGGATTGTTTTTTTGTTTTGCTGTTTTTTCCTGCCTCCGGCGGCCCCTGCCCGGGGAGGGCAAGCGCAGCGCGCTTGATCGCTGTTGCCGTTGAGAAAACTACGGCATAGGAATACCCCACCGGCAAAGCGCGGCCCGTTGGCCGCTGAAAAACTTACTCCCCGTCCCAAGTGACCAACGGGAACGCCGCGCCGCAGCGACTTATCCTATGTCATCTGACTGCCCTACGGCAACCGCCCGCCGCGGCATCGCGGCCTGGTAAATTACGTGGTATATTTTATAATGAGAGTGAACCGAATATCATCCTCCGCCGCGTTTAATTCCTATGAGCGACCACCGCGTTACCTACGATCAAATCCGAAAGAGCCGGCTGGTCCCGGACGACCTGCTGGAGGAGGTTCGTCAGCAGACGGATCCCGGTGACGGCGAGGCGCTTCTCGACGAGCTCCTGCGGCAGGAACTGATCAACCCATGGCAGGCCGGCCAGCTGCGGCATTCCAGAACCCGTTTCTACCTCGGCTCCTATCGAATCGTCGATTCTTTAGGCGCCGGCGGATACGGCCAGGTCTTTCTCGGCCGTACCACGCTCGACCCGTCGAACCTGCCGAAAAACGACCCCGCCGGCCGGAGAATGACCGATACCGCGATCAAGGTCCTCCCGCTGAAGAACGCCACCGCCGAAACCATTCAAAAATTTCAGTATGAAATCGCGGTTCATCGCTCCCTGACCGACCTGAATATCGTTCGGCTCATCGATTCGGCCGTCGACGGCAATGTCCACTACGCCGTCTACGAATATATGGACGGGGGAACCGCCCGGCAGTTCGTCGGACTCCAGGACGACGCCCTCCGAACAACCGCCAGCTGGCGCCTGGCCACGGCGATCGTCTATCATACCGTTTCGGCCCTGAAATACCTCCATAAAAAACGGATCCTCCACCGCGATATCAAGCCGGGCAATATCCTCCTCTCCAGTAAAGGCGCGGTGAAATTAACCGACTTCGGCTTCGCGCTCCCCCTGGCCGACGGCCCGACCTACGAGCTGCCGACCATCCCCATGCCGGCCGATCAGGAAACCGACTTCGACGTCGACGAGTTCACTCCCCCCCAGCCCGCCGCCGAGGAGCCAACCGAAAAAGAACAGCGAAAGATCAAAGGAACGAGCGACTACCTCGCTCCCGACCAGATTCAGCACCCCGATCAGCCGAGTACCGCCTGGGACGTCTACTCCCTTGGATGCTCGTTCTACTTCCTCCTCACCGGAATCGTTCCGTTCCCCTCCAGTACCCTGGCTCAGAAAATCCAGGCCCATCTCCATTCCGATCCCCCCGATCCCTCGATGTTCAATCGCCATATTCCCCACGAGATCTCTCGGGTTATTCGTGAAATGATGGCAAAAAACGCGGAGGATCGGCCCGCCTGCGATGATGAGCTTCTAAGGCGTCTGCGGCCGTGGTCCGCCTCGGCGCTGGAGATCGCCGAGGCGCTAAAGCGGCTTCGGGACGCGAAATCCGGCTCGCCCGGGGCCGACGAACCGGCTTACGGGGAAGCCGGCTTGTCCTATTATTCGGCCCAATTATCGCGAAACGCGTCGGTTTGGGACGATCCGGCCGATGATCCGGAACCGTGGTCCGCGACGGAGCGCTCCTTCTGGAAGACGCTTCGCAATATCCTCCTGTGGGGGGTGGCGCTCCCCCTGGCCGCGCTGATCCTCTTTTTGCTTCTGCACCGATAAGAAACGCTCATCCGAGACGACGGCTCTTTCTTAACTGTTTTTTCTAATTTGGGCGGAAAAATCGGATTAAAATAAAAAGGTGAGGATCCTCAAGTATTCCTCCCCCGCCAAAAAATGCCCGCCGGCCGCGCGAATCAAGCGTCCGTTCGATCATAACGTTTTATTATTCGCTGTGAATAATACCAGGGAGTCCGCCGCTATGAAACGACCTCCGAGCCCATGTCGACAGAAACATCACGGGAAACGCCCCGATCAGCTGTTTTGCGTTACCTCGGTCGACGGCAAACAGAAAAAGACCTACTTTGGGGGGTACTTCGATCCCGCCGCCTGGGAGAAATACTGCTCGTTCATCTCCGGAAACCAAGTTCCCGACGAGGCGGTTATTTCGCCCGCCGTGCCCTCCGCCAGACTGAGTGTGGAGGACCTGTGCAAACGGTTCCTCGCGGCGAATAAAAACATTCTTACCCCCGCGCGCTGGCATCTGTTTAAGCAGGTATTCCTCGGCCATCTCGCGCCGTTCTTTCATCTGAGAATCGACGCTTTCGGCGCGCCGCAGCTGCGCATGCTTCAAAAGCGGCTCGACGCCTCCGGAAAATACGTTAAAGGGACCGTCGCCGGGTATATCGGGCTGGTTCGCCGGGTCTTTCGCTGGGGCCGCATGGAGGGGCTGGTTTCGCGAGAAACGGTCGTCGACCTCACCGAAGCGATCACCCGATCGACCAGCCGCGTGAATCCCCCCCGCGAATCGGTCCGGCCGGAGGTTTATCGCAAGACCCTCCCCTTTCTCGCGCCGCCCTACAGAGAAATTATTCAGCTGCTCTATCTGACCGGGGCCAGGCCGTCGGAAATTCTCAATATGCGAACCGACGAAATCGACCGCTCCTCGCCAACTTGGCTCTATCGTCCGGCTCATCATAAGAGCGGATATCACGGCAAAACGCGCCTCATTCCGCTCGGACCGCAGGCCCGCGAACTGATTACCACCTGGCTCGACGCTCACCCGAAACGGATCGGGTATCTGTTCCAGCGAGGCGATCTTCCGCGCAATCATTTCGTCAATATTCGGCCGATCCACTTTATTCAGCTGTCGGATATCGTCGCCTCCGCCGCGAAAAGAGCCGGGGTCCCCCATTGGACACCCTATCAGCTGCGTCATCTGGTCGCGACCGAAATTCAGCGCTCCAGCGGAATCGAGGCCGCCGGGGCGGTCTTGGGACACGCGTCGATCAATACGACTCAGATCTACGTCGACCGCAATACCGCCGCGGCCTGTCAGGTCGCCGAGAAGAGAGGATAGGCCTCGGCCGCGGGGGGAATAGCCGATAGAACCGATATACCGTTCCGCTAACGCGCCGCCGGGCTGAATAATCGGAATAATAAAACTTGACGAGCCCCGAAAACCGGCTAGACTGGATAATAAACAAAAAATAACGGGCTAAAGGATACTATCCGTCGTGAAAAGATCGTGTGGAGATTCTAAAGGAAAACCGATGGGGGAGCAGCGTTCTTTTGACCGCTGCCAGAAGAAACTCGGTTATACGTTTCGGGATATTAAGCTTCTTCGGCTGGCGCTGACGCATAAGTCGGCGGCGCTGACCCCGGTTCATTCCAATGAGCGTCTGGAGTTTCTCGGCGATTCCTTTCTCGGTCTGGTAGTGACCGATCTTCTCTATCGCCGGTTTCCTCATTTTCTCGAGGGGAGTCTGTCTAAAATCCGCGGCGAAGTGGTAAGCCGCCGCTCGTGTACTCGTGTCGCCCGTGCTCTGGAGATGGAGAACGAGATCATTCTCGGCGGCGGAATGAAACAGCCCGGTGATACTTTACTGGCCAACCTCACCGAGGCGCTCATCGCGGCGATCTACCTCGATGGGGGACCTCAAGCGGCATGGCTGTTTGTTCGGCGGAATTTCGAACCCTTGATCGACGAAGCGTCGGGCGAAATTGATCATTCCAACTTCAAAGCCCTCCTGGCGGCCGAACTGCACAGTCGGCAGCCCAGGTGCTTTCCTCAGTATGTTCTTCTCGATGAGCAGGGGCCCTCTCATCTTAGGTGCTTTAAAGTCCAGGTTCAGATCTCTGGTCGGGTCTTTCACGCCGCTTGGGCGAACAGTAAGAAAGAAGCGGAGCAAAAGGCCGCCGAGAACGCGCTGTGCGAACTAAAAGGCCAGCCGATCCCCTGGACCTCCGGCTAGGCCGCGACGCCGCGGCGGGCGGTTGCCGTAGGGCCGCCAGCGGCGGCGGGCACTATTCCCCTGGCTTTTTTCAGCGGCAGCCGTTCGTCCCGTTGGCACTCATACTATTCAAGCGACCAACGGGAGCGCTTCGCCGGTGAGATGTTCCTATCTCGTTTTTTTTCAACGGCAGCAGCGGTCAAGCGCGCTGCGCTTGCCATCCCCGGGCAGGGGCCGCCGGAGGCAAGAAAAAACAGCAAAACAAAAGAAATACCTCACACGCTGCCCCCCAAAAATAGTCACGCCATTGGTCCCTGTCATACGCCAACAAAGGGCAGCCAGCCGACAGACCCCTCGGGGGGGCAGCGCAGGGAGTATGACGAGCGGCCGAAAACCGACAGCCCACCTCACGCCGAAAACCTGGCCGCAAGGCATACGGTTAGTTGCGACAGGCGATGTATTAGAAAGTCAAACGGCCCCGCCGTTGGCGGTATGAGTCCCAACGGGACGAACGACTGCCGTTGAAAATTGCCAAGGGAATAGTGCCCGCCGGCGCTGCCGGCCCTACGGCTACTGCCTGCCGCCGCTGGCGGCGATGGGCCAGTTCTTCGGCATCGGGGCGGTAAAGGTCATCCGTTCGTGGGTGACCGGATGCTCCAGGGTCAGACGCCGGGCGTGAAGGGCGATTCCCTGATCCATTTTGATGCGGGATTTGTATTTCCAGTCGCCGGCGATCGGCCAGCCGGCATGGGAGAGCTGGACCCGGATCTGGTGTTTGCGCCCCGTCTCCAGGCGAATCTCCAGCAGGGAGATATCTCCCTGGCGGCTGAGGCGGCGGTAGTGAAGAACGGCTTCTTTGGCCGGGGAGGTCTGTGTGTTGGGACGGTAATTCTCGGGATGGAGGGTCACGTAGCATTTGCGGTGGTGCGAGTCCTCTTCCATCCAGTCACGCAAGGTTCCTTGCGGCGGGGTTACTCCCTCGACGGCGGCGATATAGATCTTCTCGACGGTATGGTCGCGAAACTGGCGATTGAGGCGATCGGCGGCTTTGGATGTCCGGGCGATCACGACGACTCCCGAGACGGGGGTATCGAGCCGGCTGACGACCCCAAGATAGACATTCCCCGGCTTGTTGTATCGTCGGGCGATATACTCTTTCGCGCGGGTCAGAAGAGTCTCCTCCCCGGCGGGGAGCCCCATCGTCGCCAGGCGCACCGGCTTATTGACGACCAGCAGGTGGTTGTCTTCGTAGAGAATATCAAGTTCCGGCTTCATCGCGCTTTGTTATCGTCGTGTAATCTTGTCCCCTTCGGGGCTTTTATCCCGTTTGTTTTATTATAGCCGTTCGGAGAAAACCCGTCAGCGACCGGCAAAAAAAGAACCGGCGCTGTAAGCGCCGGTTCTTAACAATTGCAACTTGAATGGAGGGATCACGGATGATCCGAAGTTTCCGACTCCTGCACCTCGCGGGTGCTTCCGTCGTCCGAAAATTCGGAGAACTCGACCGTCTGCTCCACTCCGCCCTCACCGACGGTGACGATCAGTTCGGTGCTTCCGCCCGACAGACCGCTCGGAACCGGATTGCTCGCCCTTAACTGGGCGTTCTCCTCGGCAAGGGCGTCGAGGTAAGCCCGACGTTCTTCCAGCGGGAGATCATACGCCGCATCGACCGTTCTGGTCGGCTGCAAATCGGCGGCGAAGGTTACCGCGTACTCCCCGGCGGGGACCCCTTTTTCGGTGTAGGTGTTGCCCCGGGTCTCCATCACGGCGGTTCCCGACGAATTAGTGGTACCCGCCACGGCGTAGGTCATCGTACCGCTGGTCGGCTTAAAGTAGACCTGGAGATCCGCCACAGGCGCGCCGTCCTTCATCGCGGTGATCTTCACCGGATAGACCGTCGGCCAGTCGGCCGGTTTCTTGCCGGAGCAGCCCAAGACAAACAACACAGGCAGCGCGGCCAGCAGAAGCAAAGTGATTCGATTGCGCATAGTCTCTTGTATTCCTTCCTCATAGAAAAAAGAAGGGACCGGGTACTCCCGGTCTCTTCTCTTTTATCGTGCCAGGTACACGAAATTACCCTTACAGCGCCTTGGACTCGCCGCCGCCGGTGGTACCCATAGCGCCCCAGACACCGAACGGGCTCTTGCCGGGGCCGGTCGGGGTCAGGCGGGCCACATTCTCGGTGGTGCAGTTGACACCGTCACTGACAAAGTGAACCGAACCGTCTGCAAAGGCCGCGTTGACACCGCCCGGGTGATTACTGGTGGCCGAATAGACACCGACATGGCTGTGCTTCGGCATCACCGAGTTACCATAGGCACCGTCACCGGCGTTCGCGACCACGCAGCTCGGGGAGTTCGGCGGGAGAATGGTCTGGAAGAGCGAGCAGACGCAGCCGTTACGGAAGGTATCGGCGCGGGCGCCTTCACCACCGGCCCGGTAGACATCGGCGAAACGCTTGTTGTCACCGGCAACCGAACCGACGACCGACAGGCAGTAGGTCGGATCGACGGCGCGGGCCTGCGCGACCGAGACCGAGCAACCACCATAGTTGGTGTCGGAAAGCTCGGTGGAACTGTTCACCCAGCCCTTGGAGCTGTCAGCCGGGATAACGGCGACGCTTCCCTTGATATCGGTTCCGCGGCCGTCATTGGCGAGACTGGTGCACGACTCGGAAACGGCGATCGTGTTGGAGGTACCGTCGGTCATGGTAGCTATCGACGGATACTGGAACATACCGACGAAGAAACCGCGCTTCAGCTCACCATACCACTGCTCACGAACAGACATCTCATCGCCGTAGCAGCCGACGTAGTTGTGACGGGCGTTTCCACCGTTCGCCCGGCAGGACGGGCTCTTAGAATTACCGTCGGAGGGGCAGCAGAAGGCATCGATCGGGGTCTTGACGTATTCGTCTTTGTCCCAGCCGGACCAGTGGTCACCGTTGATGTCGCCGTCTTTGTTGGCCCAGCAGACGATCCCGTAGTTGTTGATCGCGTCGAAACGGGCCTGCTGTTCCACAAAGGGGTTGATCGCTAGGTGCCAGCTTTCGGCGGACCAGATCATGCCGCCGCAGTCGTCGGTGTAAGCGCCGTTGACCTTCGCGGTATCGGGGGCCTGAAGACGGCCGCCGCCGGAAGACGGGAACTTGTTGTGGATGTCGTGGTAGTTGTGCAGCGCCAGACCAATCTGCTTGAGATTGTTGGTGCACTTCATACGACGGGCGGCCTCACGGGCTGCCTGAACGGCCGGCAGGAGCAGACCGATCAAGATGCCGATGATCGCGATGACGACCAGCAGCTCGACAAGAGTAAAACCTCTTTTCTTCATAGAAAAAATCCTCCAAACTGATGAATGGAAACACACGGGTTTTGGCCGGGCAACCGCGCCGCGGCCGAATTCTTTTAAGATGAATGCCCGCTGATAAACCATACGCAGATAAAAGCAAACCTGACGGGTAAATCAGCGGTTTTTTTAAGAAAATTCCGCCGAAGCGGAACCACCTAATGCGCTTATCATACCAGGTTCGTTTGTCCGTGTCAACGAAATTTACCCGAAAACAAAAAATTTTCTTTGATTTCGGCTTTTCCGACCGTCCGCCAGGCGTTTCAGACCTCGTTTTCAGCGGTTTAAGCGCTTTTTAAGGGGTTTTCAGCGGTTTAAACGCTTTTTAAGGGGAGGTAAAAAAATTTCACCGAAGCCCCCCGGTTCCGAAAAGTTATCGGCCAAAGACCGGGGACGGCCGACTGTTTATCCGAGAAAATAACGGATATTTCGGTTGGGGGGGTAGTGGGGGTTACCCCCCGGGGAGGACGAAGGGCGCAATTTCAAAAGACGGTACTATTTCTCAGACCGGATCCGAACCGACGGCGGCCCGGCGCGGGCGTCCCCCTTTATTCCCCGAACCGATGATCGCGCTGCTCGATAATCTCCTCGACCGTATAGAGCCGTCCTTCGGGATGGTTGCAGCCGCGGCAGAAGCGGGCCGTCTTGCGCCACGAGTTGGGGGTATCGATATTCCGCTCCCAGAACGGCCAGGTTTTGCACTGGATCGGGCGAGCGTCGTAGACGCGGCACTGCCGCTTGACCGGGTCAAATAACACACAGTCGCCGTTGGGCAGTTCGATGAGCGATTTGCGCCGGCCGTCGACCAGGCGGACGTACCGGTTCTCGAACTCGTATCGGTCCAGGTGGACCGCCCGGGCGATCTTTTCGAGCTCTTCGTTGGTGACCCAGACGTAGCCCGGTTCCCCGGTGCAGCAGCCGCCGCACTTGCGGCACCGGAAGCGCAGCCCCTGCCGGAACCAGGGGGTGTCGGGGGATTGTTCCCCGGTTTTTCTCTTGTTTAGCATAGCTGTCTTTAAGGTCCCTGATATTTCCGCGGCCTGTATCCGCGGCGCTTTGCGAAACGTTCTCCCCTCCCCCACCCCTTAAAGCTATTATACAACGCCGCCGTTTATACCACAGAGCCGCTCTTCCTGCCGCGCGGCCATGGCCCGCGGGAAAAATATTTTCTCTTTAAGCAAGAATCTTGCAGAGTGTCCCTTCCATCGGTTATAATCGACCGCGGCCGAGGTGTCAGATCAGCTTCGGTCCCCTATACAAATCAAGAGATGATTCCCCATTCCCCGGAGCCATTTTATGCTGTCACGTCTGTCTCGTGCGGCCGCCGCCGCGCTGATTTCCCCGCTTCTTTTCGCGGGCGTGTATCTGTTCACCCTTCCGGCCCTCGCCGTCGACGAAGGGGTTTATCACACCACTCCCCCCGAGCAGCAGCCGAAGGAGCGGGTCGACTTCGAAACGATTCTCCTGTGCGACTGGCTCTATCAGGATCTGGGCCTGAAGACCAACCATATTTTCACCAGCGGCACGAAGCGCGACGCCGAGAAGGCGCTGGTCCTGTCGGTCTGTGACGGAATCGAAAAAGAGGCGGCCGAGCGGGGCGAGGAAGTCTCCGCGGCCGATCTTCGAAGCGAGGCCGACGCGCTGGCCGCCGACAAGGTTCCGGGCAACGACCCGAGGTGGAAGGATCTGTACAAGCGCGCCTGCGCCCTGCGGCGCGCCGGCCGTCTGGCCATCGTCGAGGAGCTTTCCCCCGAGTTCCTGTATACCAAGCATTTCCCGATGGGTTCGGGCCATTACGCCTATACCGAAGACGTTTCCGACGCGCAGTTCATCGAGCATTACGACCGCTGTCTGCGTGTGCCCGGCGGCGCGCTGTGCCGCGGGCATCTCGGCCAGGACGCTCGGGTGATCAGCGAGACGATCGTCGACACCCCGACCGGCGTGGTGCGCGACCCGGACGTTTCGTACGACGGGAAGCGCGTGGTCTTTTCGATGCGCAAGAGTTTCGACCGGGACGACTATCACCTTTACGACTGGGACAGCGCCACCGGCGAGATTCGTCAGCTGACCAAGGGGCTCGGTTTCGCCGATTACGAGCCGGTTTATCTTCCCGACGACTCGCTGATCTTCCTTTCGACCCGCTGCATGCAGATGATCGACTGCTGGTGGACCGACGCGGCGAACCTTTACGCCTGTGACGGTGACGGCCGCTACACGCGGCGGATCGGATTCGATCAGGTCACGGTGAACTATCCGAAGATGACCGCCGACGGCCGTGTGATCTACACCCGCTGGGACTACAACGACCGGGGTCACATCTTCCCGCAGGGTCTGTTCGTCATGAACCCCGACGGAACGGCGCAGACCGCCTATTACGGGAACAACTCCTGGTTCCCGACGGCGGTGCTTCAGGCGCGCGACATCCCCGATACCGGCGGCAAGGTCTTAGCCGTCGTGGGGGGGCACCACTGCATTCAGAAGGGGAAGCTGGCGATTCTCGACCGAACGAAGGGGACCGAGGAGACGGTCGGCGTGGAGCTGATTTCCCCGCGCCGCGAGCTGCCCAGCGAGGTGCACATCGACGAATACGGTCAGGACGGGGATCAGTTTATGTATCCGTATCCGTTCGACGAGAACAACTTCCTCATTTCGTACCGTCCCGACAAGGGGGATCGCGGCGAGGGGCTGGAGACGCAGTTCGGCCTGTACTGGATGAACCCCGACGGGGCGCGTGAGCTTTTGGTCTGGGATTATGATCTTTCGTGCGGTCAGCCGATTCCGCTGGCCGAGCGTTCCAAGCCGATCATTCGTCCTTCTCAGGTCGACTACAAGGTCGACACCGGCCGCTTTTACGTTCAGAACGTCTACGAGGGTCCCGGACTGGAGGGGGTCGAGAAGGGAACGATTAAATCGCTGCGCGTGATCGCGCTGGAGTTCCGCGCGGCGCAGGTTTACGAGGGGTGGAACTTCGGCGAGGGGGGCGGAACCACGCCGCCGACGCCGATCGGGTGCGACAACTGCACCTGGGACATTAAGCACATTATCGGCGACGTTCCGGTCGAGGAGGACGGCAGTGCGTTCTTCGAGGTTCCCGCGCGCACGCCGGTCTATTTCCAGCTTTTGGACGAGAACGGCGAGATGGTACAGACGATGCGCAGCTGGTCGACTCTTATGCCGAACGAGTTCTTCGGCTGTGTCGGCTGTCACGAGCCGAAGTCGGCGACGATGGACAACCTCACCTCGCTGACGACGAACAATCAGACCCTGGCGCTTCAAAAGGGTGTGACGCGTCCGGTTCCGGTCGACGATCCGGTCCCCGGCCAGGCGAAGGACTGGGGATTTAGTTTCATTCGCGACGTTCAGCCGATTTTAGAGCGGTACTGCACCGACTGCCACACGGGCGATCGTGACGGGGAGCATCCGGACGACACCGTCTTCGCCAAGCGTGACACGGCCCTGCCGATCGGCGGGGAGTCGAAGCCGTTTAGTTTACTGGCCAACGGGGTGAACAATCCTCCGTCGACGCGCCGGTGGTGTTATTCGGAGGACTGCGGCCGGCTGATGTCCGAGTCGTATGTAAACCTGACCGAGTCGGGCCGGTTTGAGAAGTACCTGTATCCGATTCAGGTTCAGGACGGTCCGCAGATGATTCCGCCTTATCGGTACGGCGCGACGCAGAGTAAGATGATGCAGATTTTGCGTGATCCGGACGAGGATCACCGCGGATTGAACATTTCGGATCACGATTTGCGGATTCTCGCCGCGTGGATTGATTTGGTCGTGCCGTATTGCGGCAATTACGATCAGGAGGCGGCGCTGTGGAGCGATCGGGCCAGTGCCGATTACGCCTATAACCTCATGAAGCGTACGCACATCGACGGGATTGAGAGCCGGAACATTCAGAAGATGCTCGCCGCGGCGGCCGGCGGCGCGGTGGAGCCGTTCGATCAGATTGAGCAGCCGAGTGATTTCAGCCGCGAGATGAAGGCGGCGTTTATTGAGAATTATCCGCGTCTGAAGCGGGACGTTCGCAACAGGCGCACCGGGTCGCAGAACGTTTACCGCGACCTGGCGGCGAACGCCGACGACGTACAGGGGGACGCTCGGGTACGGATTCGTCCGCACGCGCAGTCGAACAGCGAGTATCGTTACGCCTCGGCGTACGCGGCGCGCAACGTGATTGCCGGCGGCGGGATTTGGATGCCGAACTATCGCACGGACGCCTGGCTGTCGATTGATTTGGGTCATGAGGCGGAGATTGACAAGGTGGTGATTTCGCTCAGCGACGCCAAGCCGACGGAGGGGTTCTTCACCAGCGGTGTTTTGGAGTTCTCCGACGGATCGACGCTCGATGTGGTATTTGAGCCGAAGGCGGGGCCGCAGGAGTTTACGTTCCCGAAGAAGCGTGTTACGAGTGTGAAGCTCACGAAGCTGGCTCAGCCGATGCCGATGCGTTACCGCGGGATCGCGAAGGTTGAGATTTGGGGGACATCGGCCGCCAGCGGCGGCGGGCAATAGCCGTAGGGTAAGTTTGACGGCATAGGAAAAAACGCTTCGGCGAAGCGTTCCCGTTGGTCACTTGGGGCCGGTAGCCCCGGCGGGCAGTTGCCGTAAGGTAACCGGACGGCATAGGAAAAGTCGTTTCGGCGAGTCGTTCCCGTTGGTCACTTGGGACGAACCAAGCGGCCAACGGGCCGCGAGAGCGCCGCGGCGGTGTTCCTATGCCGTTATTTCTTCCTACGGCTACTGCGGTCAAGCGCGCTGCGCTTGTCCCCCCCGGATAGGGGCCGCCGGAGGCAAGACAAACAATCAAACAGATAAAGCAAATCAGACATAAAAAACTCACACGCTGCCCCCCCTGAAAAGTCACGCTAATCA